>JBEOKN010000052.1:0-51132 GCA_040275885.1 Azonexus sp.
GGCATATTCGCCAGTTCAGCCGCTACCATGGCCCGCTGCGATTCCGTCATGTGCCGGCGTTTTGAACCCAAGCGTGTCGTCGCCTTTTTCTGCCGCTCGATGGCCTTCCCCAAGTCATCAAGAACTTTGCGGCAGGCGTTTGTCAGCAGGGCGTGGGTTTCGTGAATGTCTGAAACGGCGGACAGTGCCGGGGCGTTCTGTTCGGGGAATTTGCTCAGAAGGGAACACATTGCGGTTTCGACAAACCGCAGGGCGGCGTTGGCGTCCTCACGAGGAATCAAGCCGGAAATCAGCGTTTTGTACTGCGATTTCGCAGTCAGGGCTGCATATTTTTCCCGTACGGCGCGGCTCCGCTGGAATTCTCCGGCGTCCTCTCCGTTGCCCGGCGCGGCAGTCCTGGCTGGCACCGCGGCGCGCGCAAGATCGGCCTCGAAGATGATGCGCCGGCCATCCAGGCCCACGGGTTTCAAGCCAGCATCAGCGAGGCGTCGCTTAACGAAGCGATAGCTGCGCCCGGTTTCGCGAATCAGCTCCTCGGCGGTGATCGTTTCCATGATGTTGCTCACTTCTCAAAGCCACGCTCTAGGGAAATATCGACGTGCGCATTACCCGCGGCTTCCAAAGCCCCGGAAGTACCTTTTGAGGCTGGCTGCGCTCCGAAAATCCCCGAAGTGTTTGGCAGATAGCCCGCGCATCGTTGCAAGGTGTCAGGCGCAGGCCGATAACCTCGATTCGCCACCACCAGCGCCCCGCGTTCCGGCTTGGCAATGGTGCAATCCCGCCCCCGCAGGTTGAGGCAATGGGAACAGGTGCGCCGGTCATCAGGGAATGGATCAGGTTTCGGCAGTTCCGCCGCCGCCCGCCCGGTGAAGTAGTCCCGCGCATCTGCGTCCCGCTGGCACTGGCCTATCACTTCGGCAATGGTCGCCGGGTCGGTTTCCTCGATCAGTGCCAACCATGCCCGGATCGCCGTTTCCTCGCTGGCGGTCAGGGGTGCCGATGCTTGCCGGATGGTCGGGGTAAAGGGTTCCGCCGCTACCGCGTCCGGGTGCCGTTCCAGAATGTCGGCATGGGTCGCCTCGGGACAGCAGGCCACTTCCACAGGATCGCGGTCGGGGTAGTGAATCAGCCACCAGCGGGAAGCGGTCGCCGTGTCGCCGGGACTGACTTTCGCCGGGGGTGCCGTATCGCCAGCGCCGACTTTTGGCAGGGGTGCGGTTT
This sequence comes from Azonexus sp., assembly GCA_040275885.1. Lineage (GTDB taxonomy): Bacteria > Pseudomonadota > Gammaproteobacteria > Burkholderiales > Rhodocyclaceae > Azonexus. Next base: position 1,222 of record JBEOKN010000052.1, read on the forward strand.
GCCCTTGCGGGGGCTTTGCGACAGCGACAGTTGCGACACTTGCGACAGTTCGCACATTCCCCCCTTCAAGTGTCGCAAAAGTCGCAGGTGTCGCAGTCGCAAACCCTACCGGCTCGCTCTTCCCTCGGATCAGGTTCGATAAGCTCATGGTGTCACCACCAGCGCCGGATTCACCTTGATGGTTTTCCGCCGTCCCTCTTGAACCACTCGCACACGGTCAAGCTCTTCCAGTTCCCGCAATGCCGTTGCCAGCTTTTCCTTGTCGCGGATTGGCCCAAGGCGTTGCGCCTCTCGGGTCGGGACAAGGTGCGTCCGTTCCCTCTGGCAATGCTCGATCAGCCAGCTATCCAACCTTGCCGCGTCCGCCAGTTCCGCCGGTAGCGCAAGCTCACCAAAGAAGCGCCGAGCTTCGTGCAGGTGCCATGCCGTGATTCGGCTTGCTCCCTCGAAAGCATCCGCGCCGATTGCGCCGCCCGCCCCCTCGAACATCTGGAACAGTGCCGCCAGCCGCGCCGCGTTGTCGGCGGATTTGCTCGCCACATCCCGCACGTCGTAAAGCTCGCCGCCGCTCGCCAGTTCGCTTTCAATGGCATCGTGATATTCCACCCATGCCGCTTTCGCTTCCGGGGTCAGTGGCAGCATGGGCGGGGTCAGTGCGCCATCGTCATCAATGGGGGCGGGTAGTTCCAGAATCGCGGCAATGAGCCGATGGAATGCGGCCAGGTGCGGCCAGTTTGCGGGGGCTTCGGTGAATGGCCGTTGCCCTTGGGTTGATTCCGGCCATGCCACCAGAAACCGGGCAAGAAAGCCCGTGCCACGCGCCAGCGCCCCGGATCGGGTAAAGAATTCGCGCAAGGTCGGTTCCTGAACCTGCAAGGCTACAGTCAGCCGCGCACCGCGCACGGTGAATGATTCCGTTGATCGCCGGTCAATGGTCAGGCTCGTTCCGTCCCATAGCTGATTCAGCAGGCCAAGATTCCGCATGACTGAATCCTTGCCCATGCCATGCGAACCGAAAACAATCCCGGCCTCGGCAGATACCACGCCGCCCGATGGCCATTGTTTCGCCAGTCCATAGGCCAGCGCCTCAGGGGTAGCATCGGCATAGAGCAGGCGGGGGATTCTTGGCGGTTCCGGCTTGTCATGTTCCAGATCGCGCAAGGCCGATTCCATGCCCGCCGTCGCCTTGTTGTCTTTGGCAAGCTGGCGGATTTTTTCCTTGACGCCGCCGCGCTTGGCTTCCCATGCCTCGATTGCCGCCTTGTGGTCTTTCAGGGTCGGCTTTGCCGCCTCGGCTTGGGCTTCCTCATAGTCGCGGATCGGCTGGGTAAAGAAGCCGTCGCAGGTTGATTTCCGCTCGCCAGAATCGGCAATGGTCAGCAGGAACAAACCGACAGGCCCATGCAGTTTTTCCGCCCGCTTTGCATCGGCATGGGCTTGGATCGCCAGCGACAGCGCCGCCAATGCCGAAGATGCCACCATCGGGACAGGTGCCTTGACGAAGCCCGCCACCTCTTCCACCGCCGCCCGGATCGGCAGGGGCAGGGCATCAAGCGGATAAGGTTCCGGCTCCACCTTCGCGGCCAGCGGATGCGGATCAGGCCAGCCGTTGCCCTCAGAATCGCCCGCTGGCGCTTCATCATCGCCGGGTTGATGCTCATCCCTTGCCGGTGTCGTTGCGTTCGCTATGGCTTGCGCTACGGCTTCCGGCCCGCCAAGAATGAACAGGTCATTCATGTCCGTCATGTCGGGATCGCGGTCGGTGCCGAAGTCGGGGATTGCCGTCCCACCAGCGCCGACTTTTGCGGCCTCGATTGCATGGGGATCAGGCTCGCCGGTTGCCTTCACCAGATCAGCCAGAATCACTATCACCGCTTGCGGGTAGCGTTCGTGCATCGCCTTCGCCACGGTCGGCAGGTTGCCCGACGATAGCGCGGCAATGGCAGGGTGTCCGGTCGCTTCCTTGGCAGATAGCACGGTTGCCACGCCTTCACCTATCAGCAGGGTAAGGCCCGCGCCGTCGCCATCGGGCAGGCGTTCAGTTGCCCAATACCCGCCCACCTTGCTACCGCGCCCGGCCAGTGCCGCCTTGCGCTTGTCGCCGTCAATCAGTTCCAGCGTTGATATGCCATCGCCTTGCTTGACTGGAACCACCACCAAGCGCCCGGCCAGTTGATCGCCGCCCGACTTCGGGGGGTAGCCCAGGATCGCCGCCGCAGCGCCCGCGTCAATCTCTCGCAGGGTTGCCACTGGTGAAACCCGCTTGCGTGAAAGGTAGGGATGATCGGCTTTCGCTTCGGTCGCCGCCTTCAGAATTGCCGCCGCTTTCTTCGCAGTGTCGGCACGTTCGCGGGCTATCTCGGCTTCCTCTTTCGCGGCCCGTTCCGCCGCAATGCGCCGCCGCTCGGCAAGCTCTTCCGGTGTCGGCATTTGATGCCCGCCCTCATCGCGCCAGCCGCTCGCCTTGGCTTCATAGAACAGCGTCCCGATTGTCACCTTGCCGCCGGCCCGGATGCTCTTCCACACGTCCCGCGCATCCTTGCTGCTGAAGGATTCAGCTTGCAGGCTCCATGCTTCCCACAGGTCAAAGCCTGTATCGGGAAATTCCGACCTGATCGCCATGGCCATGCGTAGCCATGTTTCCCGGTCGCTGGCATCAATGAATTGCAGGGCTTCACGGATGCGGTCAATGTCGGTCATCATCGCCGCCCCCTTTGCCATCCGCGCTTTTGCTGGCGGGTGCGTGAAGGTTTGGCGAGATTGAACCAGCCCGTCAGGGGGTCGGGTGCGGTATGATTTCGGCTATCGGCAGTATTTGGGGTCGCGTCCTTACCGGGGTCGCGGCCCTTGTTGTTTTTGGTCATGGTGTCCGCCCCCTTCAAGCCTTGCGGCTTTTCTCAACTTGGGCAGTCAGCCATGCGTCAATTTCCGCCTCAATCCAGCCGACAGCTTTCGCGCCGACGGAAACAGGCTTGGGAAAGGTCGGGTCATAGTCGCCCGGCCTCTTGGGGTTGTGCCTCAGACGGGCATAGATGCTGGAACGGGAAAGCCCGGTGCGGGCTTCAACCTGTTTGCGCCGAAGGATGGTTAGCGCGGATTGGATTTGTGCGGCCATGTAGAAAGCTCCAAACATGCTTTCGTTGCCGCCAAATGCAAAGGCGACAACAAAAGCGTTTAATGAAAAACGCTCTTGTTGTCGCCATCACTACGATCTCCACCACTAAGGCGGCGTGTGATTACTTCCGGAATTTACCGGCGAAGCTCCCTACTAGCCTCGTATGAGTCGCCTTGCGGCAATCTGTTACAGGGGTTCGGTAATCGGGCTACACGCGAAAAATAATACCACGATGTTCCAAGCAATGCGTATTTATGCCGCCGACTGGTAAGCCTTCCCGAATGGCCCAATGATTACCTTGCCCTTGCCGTCCTGAATCTGGCTATCCACGAAGTCCGCCCACCATTGCAGCATTTCCCGCCGTTGGTCGGCATATTGCGCCCGGTTATAGACGCCCCGGATGCCCTTGGTTTCATGGGCCAGGCATTTCTCGATCCAGTCCGAATTGAAGCCCGCTTCATGCAAATGCGTTGATGCCGTCCGCCGGAAGTCGTGAATCACGAAGTCCCGCACGTCGATTTCCAGCGAACGGACGGCCTGATTCAAGGTGCTATGGGCAATGGGTTGTTTCAGACTGCCCCGGCTCGGGAATACCCATTCGGAGCCACTCGCCAGCCCTTTCAATTCCTCGAACATTGCTACCACTTGGCGGGACAGCGGGACGAAATGAGCATGATCCATCTTCATGCGCTCGCCGGGGATCGCCCATTCCGCTTTCTCAAGGTCAAGCTCTTCCCACTTGGCCTCGATCAGCTCCGTTTTTCGCACCATGCACAGAATCAGCAGGTGGATTGCCAGCTTGTAGGCCCGCTTGATGCTGGATTGGTAGATTGCCCGTAGCAGCTTGCCAACTTCCTCAGAGGATAGGGCCACATCCCGACTTCTGGCACTGGCGATGAATTTCGCCTCGATTGCCGCCGCCGGGTTGAATTTGGTTTTCTCCCGCGCAATGGCATAGGCGAACAGCCGTTTCAGTACATTGCGGGTTTGCAGCGCCATTTGATCGGCCCCGCGATTCTTGATCTTGTCGGTAATCGCCAGAACGTCGGTCACGGTCACGTCGGCAACTTGCTTCGCGCCGATTGCCGGGATTACGTCCTTTTCCAGCGCCCGCAAGATGTTGCGGGGGTTGCTGTTCGCAGGCTCCGCAATCTCGGCATACCAGCGCCGGGCGAAGGCTTCTACCGTGTCAGCTTCCCTTGCCGCCTCTTCCTTGATCTTGGCTTTCTCGCGGGTTTTCAAACACCAGTCACGGATGAAAGCTTGCGCCAGTTCCTTGACGGCGGGGGCGGCCTCCTCGGGGATCGCATCGCCGCGCCGCAAGGCCATCGGGGACAGCCCACGCCCGGCCAGTATCTTGCAATCGTCCCGCCATGTCCGGGCTTCCGCCAGTGAATAGGTCGGGTAGTCGCCTAGCGTTATTTTCTCTTGCTTGGCTCCACGCCCGCCGATGCGGTAGCGCATCCGCCAAACCTTCGCACCGCCGGGCATGACTTCCACGAACAGCCCGCCCTCATCGGCTTCCTGATAACCCTTTTCAGCCGGTTTCAGGTTTCGCAGCCTGGTATCTGACAGCGCCATGATTCACCCCTTCAGCCGTAGCGTGTGCCCATAATTTCCGAAAACATCGCGTGTGCCCTGATATTCCAGCCCGGCCAGAAATGAGAAGGAATCACAGGAAACCATTGCTAAGCATGGCTTACCGGCCAGCGTGTGCCCATGCCAAACCGGCCTCATCTTGGGCACACCGCTTTGCCTTGGGCACACCGCCGCTTTACCTTGGGCACACCGCTTTTCATCTTGGGCACACATATGGGCACACATTTAACCGGATTTGCGCGGAACATGCAAGCCGACATAGGAACAAAAAGCCCGCATTTAAGCGGCCTATCAATGGGTTATGCGGTAGTGTGCGGAACAGTCGGGAATGCTCGCTATTTTCCGATGCAGAAGCGGCTGAATATCACGCCCAACAGATCGTCCGCGGTGAACTCCCCGGTAATCGCAGCCAGCGACTGTTGCGCCAAGCGGAGTTCCTCGGCAAACAGTTCCAACGCCGGCAGCACCCCGGCGACGAGATCATGTGCCGCGCAAATGTGTTGCTGCGCCTCGGCAAGCGCCCGCAGGTGACGCTCACGGGCGATGAAGACATCCTCCGCCTGGTGCCAGCCGGCCACGCGCAACAATTCCCGGCGCAGGAGATCGATTCCTTCGCCGCTGCGCGCAGAAAGGGAAATGGCAGTGGTATCGGGCTCTTGGTGGCAATCCGGCAAACGGCCGCAGAGATCGATCTTGTTATAGACCGTGATGCGCCGCAGACGGTCCGGGAGGCGAGCGAGAATTCTGCGCTCGGCCTCACCGACGCCGGTGCTTGCATCGACCACTACCAAGACTACGTCCGAGCGCTCGATTTCCCGCCAGCTCCGCTCGATACCGATACTCTCGACCTCGTCGTCGGTCTCGCGCAGGCCGGCGGTGTCGATGATGTGCAACGGAATTCCCTCGATCTGGATGGTCGACCGCAGCGCATCGCGCGTGGTTCCCGCGACCGGTGTCACGATGGCCAGTTCATCCCCGGCAAGGCGATTGAGCAGCGAGGACTTGCCGACATTGGGCTGCCCGGCGAGCACGACATGAAGCCCGCATTGCAGCAGTTTTCCCTGTTGCGCCCGGTCGAAAACATCGGTCAACCTGAGTTGCAGCCGCGACAGCCGGCCAAAAGCGTCAGCCTTCCTCAGAAAATCGATCTCCTCTTCCGGAAAATCCAGCGTTGCCTCGACCAGCATGCGCAGGTCGATCAATTCCTCGGTCAGACCATGAACGGCTTTCGAGAACTCGCCCTGCAGCGAACGCATCGCTGAGCGCGCAGCGCTCGACGTCGCGGCATCGATCAGGTCGGCTACCGCCTCGGCCTGGGCAAGATCGAGCTTGCCGTTCAGAAACGCGCGCCGACTGAACTCACCGGGCTCCGCGAGACGCGCGCCGAGATCGAGGCAACGCGCAAGCAGCATCTGCATCACCACCGGACCGCCGTGCCCGTGGACTTCGAGAACGTCCTCGCCGGTAAAGGATTGCGGATCGGGAAAGAAGAGCAGCAAGCCGCTGTCGATCGCGCTGCCGTCGGCCGCGAGGAAGTCTGCCATCGTCGCATGGCGGGGCCGCGGCGTCGTTCCGCTCAGCGCAAAAGCAAAGGGCAGCAAGTTGCTGCCCGAGATGCGAATGATGCCGACACCGCCACGGCCTGGAGCCGTGGCGATGGCAGCAATCGTGTCGGCGTTCACACCTTACGCCTTGGCATCGTTGGCCGCCTTGCCGCCTGCCTCGATCATGCGTGTGATCTGCCATTGCTGGGCTATCGACAGGATGTTGTTGACTACCCAGTAAAGCACCAGACCGGCCGGGAACCACAGGAACATCACGCCGAAAATGAAGGGCATCGCCATCATCATCTTGGCCTGTATCGGATCGGGCGGCGTCGGGTTCAGCTTCGTCTGGATGATCATCGAGACGATCATTATCACCGGCAGGATATAGTACGGATCGGCCGATGCGAGATCCTTGATCCACAGGATCCAGGGCGCGTCACGCATCTCGACGGCGCCGAGCAACACCCAGTACAACGCGATAAAGACCGGAATCTGGACGACGATAGGCAGGCAGCCACCCAGCGGATTGACCTTCTCCGTCTGGTACATCTTCATCATTTCCTGGTTCAGGCGCTGCTTGTCGTCAGCGTAACGTTCCTTGAGCTGCATCAGCCGCGGGGTCAGCACCCGCATCTTTGCCATCGACTTGTACGAGGCAGCGGACAGCGGGAAGAAGATGCCCTTGATGATGATGGTCAATACCACAATCGCCCAGCCCCAGTTGCCCACCAGGTTGTGGATAGCCTCCAGCGCCCAGAAGATCGGCGCAGCGACGACGGTCAGCCATCCGTAATCGACTACTAGAGCGAGACCGGGAGCAATCTGTTTTAGCAGCGATTGCTCCTGCGGGCCAGCGAAGAGAGTAACCGATGTCTCACCCCGACCGCCCGGTGCAATTTCCGGCAGCGGCATGATGACGCCCGCCTGAAAGACGTTGGTCCCATCGACCTTGCGCATGTAGAACTCGCGCTGGGTCTGGTCCTTGGGTACGAGCGCTGAAACAAAGTAATGCTGAACCATGGCCAGCCAGCCGTTATCCGCCGTCTTGGCAAATTTTGCCTTGCCGGCGCCTATATCGTCGAAAGAAACCTTCTGATACTTGTCGGCATCGGTGTACACCGCCGGGCCAGTGAAGGTCGAAACCATCTTGGTCTCGCCTTCGGGTGCCACATCATCACGCTGCAATTGATAGTAAGCATGCGTAATCAACGGGTTGGCACCAGCATTGGTGATCTCCCAAGCCACATCAATGACATAGGAGCCGCGCTTGAAGGTCAATGTCTTGGCAACCTTGACTGCATTACCTGCATCCGCCTCAAGTCGGATTTTGACTTCATCCGCGCCTTCAGCAAGTTGTGAAGGACCGGCGGCCCGCCGGAATACTGTCCGGTGCGTCGGCAGTCCCTCGCCGATCAGACCGCTCTGCGCTTGATACTTGTGCTTGCCATCGAAGAGATCGAAGATCTTTTCCTTGTTGTCATGCTCCTTGTACTTCAGCAACTCGAGCTTGATGATATCTCCACCCTGAGCCGAAACGGTCGCTTTCACCAGATCCGTGGTCACTGTGAAGGTTTCGCCAAGCGCGACTGCGGGAGCGGCGGCGGCTGTGGGCACAGTTGCGTTGGGAGTACCAGCGTGCAGGGCAGCGGTCGGCTGTGGCGCTGCACTGCCAGCCGGGGTTTCTGCAGAAGCATTGGCTGAAGGTTTGGGCTGGTTGTACTTCTGCCAGCTTTCCCAAAGCATGAAGCTGGAGAAGGTGAAGATAAGAACCAGAATCAGGCGACGAGTGTCCATGAACAGCCTACGTAATCAAGCATTCGCAAATCAGGGTACCGGATCGTACCCGCCGGGATGCCAAGGGTGACAGCGGCCCAAGCGCTTGACGCCCAGCCAGCCACCCTTGATGGCACCGTACTTTTCTACCGCTTCTACTGCATACTCTGAACAAGACGGATAATAACGGCAACTGCGTCCAAGGAAGGGGCTGAGCGCATACTGATAAGAGCGGATCAGCGATACCAGCAGACGCTTCATTATTCGCCCGCCTTTGCCTGACGACATGGTGGCAGTCGGTTCAGCAGGGCAACTACATCGTCAGCGAGCAACTTCCGGTCAATCCGGGCTAATTTGACCGTCAGCCGCGCCACGACATCGACTGCCGGGAGATCGCCCCGCAGACAGCGAAATTGCTCACGAATGATCCGTTTGACTTGGTTGCGGTCAACGGCGCGTCGGAGGAACTTCTTGCCAATTACGAAGCCAAGTCTGGCTCCATTCTCGCAATCGGTGCGTGGCTGGTAGTGGACTGTCAGCAATTTGCCGCGAATCGCCCGCCGGAAATCAAAAACGGATGAAAATTCATCCGTTCTTGTCAGACGATGACATCTGGCGAAGGTCTTGTCCACCCCGCCAAACGCCCGGGTTAAACACCCAGACGCTTGCGACCCTTGGCACGGCGAGCAGCAATGACTGCACGGCCACCCTTGGTGCGCATGCGGACCAGGAAGCCATGGGTGCGCTTGCGGCGCACGACCGACGGTTGATACGTGCGTTTCATATTGGAACCCCTTGGTATGCTGAGAAAAACAGGCGATTACACCGCGTTTCATAAGGGTTTGTCAAGATGATTTATTTCAGCAAGCTGTGGATAACTCCTTCGACGGAGGGTAGAATCAACACCCTGAAGGCGACTTCTAAGAAATCAAAGTGTGCGTTAGTATGATAGACAAATCAATTAGTTATCTACTAAACGCCACTTCGTGACGGTAGAGCGGAGAGGAGTACTGTTGTAAATGGGCAGTTTTTGGGAGTCTTGCCTCCAACGTTTTGAACACGAATTGCCGCTGCAGCAATTTAACACGTGGATCAAGCCGCTCAGACTTGAAGGGGAGGATCTGCCAAATGAGGGCCTTCGGCTAATTGCACCTAACGGATTCATTTTGAAATGGGTCCGTGAACGCTATATGGCGCGCATACAAGACTACAGTGAGGGGTTTTTTGGGAAACCGGTAAGTGTTGCCTTGATCATCGATGAAAGAAGAAGTGTAAGTAGCCGTACAGTCCTTCCAGAGTCGACGCCGAAGGCTAGTCCGGCAACTGTCGATGTTAGCGGAGTCAGAAGCACCAGCTACGAAAAATCCCGACTGTGCGCATCTTTTACGTTCAACAATCTCGTTGTTGGAAAGGCTAACGATCTTGCGCGCGCTGCTGGAGCTCAAGTCGCCAATAACCCTGGGGGTGCATATAACCCACTTTTTATTTACGGCGGCGCCGGTTTGGGGAAGACTCACCTGATTCACGCCATCGGTAATGCAATCCTCTCCGACGCGCCGGAAAGGATAGTTCGCTATGTTCATGCCGAGGACTACTACTCTGACGTAGTCCGAGCCTACCAGCAGAAGTCGTTTGACAGTTTCAAACGAACCTATCGCTCCTTAGATGTACTCCTGCTCGACGATGTACAGTTTTTTAATGGCAAGAATCGATCGCAGGAAGAATTCTTCTTCTTATTCAATGCATTGATCGAATCACGCAAGCAAATTATTATTACTTGCGATACCTATCCGAAGCACATTAACGGCCTTGACGATCGTCTGGTTACGCGCTTCGATTGGGGTTTGACCGTTCAAATTGAACCCCCAGAACTGGAAATGCGCGTCGCAATCCTGAAGAAAAAAGCTGAAGCCGAAGGACTTCAACTGGATGATGCAGTCGCATTCCTCATTGCAAAGCATCTTCGTTCAAACGTCCGGGAACTGGAAGGCGCTTTGAAGAAAGTAATGGCGTACTCATCATTTCATGGACGCGCTATCGAGCTCGATTTGGCCAAGGAAGCACTTAAGGATCTGATTGGTTACGTGCGCAACATTAGCACGGACAATATTCAGAAGACAGTCGCTGATTATTACAAGATCAAGGTCGCTGAACTCTTCTCAAGGAAACGAACGCGAGCGATTGCACGGCCACGTCAAGTCGCGATGTGGCTATGCAGGGAAGTTACGTCGCATAGCTATCCGGAAATTGGTAGCGCCTTTGGCGGTCGGGACCACACTACGGTCATCCACGCCGTCAGAACCATAGAAGCCCTGCGCGCCAAGGACAATGACCTCAATCATGATTTGCACGTATTGTTGCAGGTCCTTAAGGGATGATCGTGCTAACGAATGCTGTTGGAAAGATGTGTACAGATTGGGGGTCAATGTGGAATTCGAGCTTTGTGGGAAAATTGTCAAGAGTTGATCCACAAGCTATACAGGGGCCTTTACAGACCAATATATCTGCATTAAGTGTCTGAAAATAAGCGTATTTGTCTACCTATCCACAGATATCTTCACAATGTAGTTATTTTAGGAACTTAGATATGGTTCTAATAAAGATTCAAAGAGACTCACTCTTGGCTCCGTTACAGTGCGTATCCGGCATTGTCGAAAGACGTCACACACTGGCCATTCTTTCAAACGTCTTACTGGAGAAGCAAGGCGAGTGCCTGACGCTCTTGGCAACTGATATTGAGATTCAGGTTACGACGGTAGCTGAAGGTGTTAGTGGTGACGGTGACGGTGCGGTGACGGTGGGAGCGCGTAAGCTTCAGGAAATTCTGCGTTCGCTGCCCGACGGAGCGGAAGTCAGTTTGGTGCTGGAGGATAAGCGTCTCCAAATCTGTTCCGGGCGGAGTCGCTTCAGTTTGCAAATCCTGCCAGCGAATGACTTTCCACGGATGACAGTGACGGAAGGCGAGACCAAGCAGTTCAGAATTTCACAGCGAGCGTTTCGGCAATTGCTCGCCAAGACACAATACGCTATGGCGACTCAGGATGTAAGGTATTACCTCAACGGTTTGATGTTGCTGGTTGAGGGCAAGGAACTGAGTACGGTGGCCACTGATGGTCACCGCTTGGCATATGCAAGTGTCGGGATTGATGTTGATTTTTGTCGGCAAGAGATGATCCTTCCGCGAAAGACAGTTCTGGAATTGAATCGACTCTTGATGGATAGTGACGAACCGCTGACCATCACCTTAGCTTCCAACCAGGTTCGTTTCTCCTTCAATTCCGTGAACCTTGTTTCCAAGGTGATTGACGGAAAATTCCCGGATTATGAGCGGGTTGTTCCTGTGGGTTTGAAGAATCAAGTCACGGTAGGCCGACAGTTGCTACTGCAGGGCATGAACCGTGCCGCGATTCTAACCAATGAGAAATTCAGGGGTGTGCGAGTTGTGTTAGGTCATGATAGTTTGAGACTGATAGCTGCAAATGCCGAGCAGGAAGAGGCACAGGAAGAACTTGAGGTCGAGTACGTGGGTGATGCCATTGATGTGGGTTTCAATATTGGATATCTACTTGACGTGCTGAATAGCGTTCATGTCGATGAAATTCAGTGGGGTTTCAACGATGCCAATTCGAGTTCGCTGATAACCATTCCAGGAAATGACCGCTTCAAGTATGTGGTCATGCCCATGCGCATCTGAGTCTTGAAATAAACGAGTTTCACGTGGAACCAACCAATGAGCAATGAAAACAGCCCGCAGGGCGAAACACCGGCGTATGGCGAGTCCAGCATCCAGATCCTCGAAGGCCTGGAAGCTGTCCGCAAACGTCCGGGGATGTATATCGGTGATACCTCGGACGGCACGGGGCTGCATCACCTAGTATTCGAAGTAGTCGACAACTCGATCGATGAAGCGCTGGCTGGATATTGTGACGATATTCTGGTCACGATACACACCGACAACTCGATAAGTGTCACCGACAACGGCCGTGGCATCCCGACCGGCGTCAAGATGGACGACAAGCACAAGCCCAAGCGTACCGCGGCGGAAATCGCTCTGACGGAACTTCACGCTGGTGGCAAGTTCAACCAGAATTCCTACAAGGTCTCGGGCGGCTTGCATGGTGTTGGCGTTTCCTGCGTAAATGCCCTCTCGAAGTGGTTGCGCCTGACCATCCGTCGTGACGGCAAGAAGAACTTCATGGAATTCTGCCGTGGTCATGCCGTCGACCGCATCACGGAAGTTCGAGATGGCATTGCCGTCTCGCCACTCAAGGTTCTTGGAAATACGGAAAAGCGTGGGACCGAGGTGCATTTCCTTGCTGATGATGAAATTTTCGAACACATCGAATTTCACTACGAGATTCTGGCCAAGCGGTTGCGTGAATTGTCATTCTTGAACAACGGTGTCCGTATCCGATTGATCGACCAGCGGACCGGAAAGGAAGAAGATTTTGCGTTTGCCGGTGGCGTCAGGAGTTTCGTCGAGTACATAAACCGGACGAAGACGGTTCTGCATCCGAATGTTTTCTACTCTGCCGGCGAAGCGAAGGTCGGCGATACCGGCGTAACGATCGGTGTCGAAGTCGCGATGCAGTGGAACGATTCCTATCAGGAGCAGGTTCTCTGTTTTACCAACAACATCCCGCAATCTGACGGCGGCACCCACCTTACCGGCTTGCGCATGGCGATGACACGGGTCATCAACAAGTATATCGACGAGAACGAGATAGCCAAAAAAGCCAAGGTCGAAATTGCTGGCGACGACATGAGGGAAGGACTGGCTTGCGTGCTCTCGGTGAAAATGCCCGATCCCAAGTTTGCGTCACAGACAAAGATGAAACTGGTCTCGTCGGAAGCGCGGCCGGCAGTCGAAGAAGTGGTTGCCCAGAAACTGGCGGATTTCCTGCTCGAGCGGCCGGCTGATGCTAGGGTAATCACCGGCAAGATCGTCGAAGCCTCCCGGGCCAGGGAAGCAGCGCGTCGGGCACGTGAGATGACACGACGCAAGGGGGTCCTCGATGGCGTCGGGCTTCCGGGAAAGCTGGCCGATTGCCAGGAAAAGGATCCGGCGCTGTGCGAAGTGTACATTGTCGAGGGTGATTCGGCGGGTGGGTCGGCCAAGCAGGGCCGTGACCGCAAGTTTCAGGCTATCCTGCCGCTACGCGGCAAGGTTCTGAATGTTGAGAAGGCCCGTTTCGACAAGTTGATCTCCAGCGAACAGATCGTCACGCTGATCACGGCCCTCGGTACCGGCATCGGCAAGGACGAGTTCAAGATCGAGAAGCTGCGTTACCACCGTATCATCATCATGACTGATGCGGACGTGGATGGTGCACACATCCGGACACTGCTGCTGACGCTGCTCTACCGGCAGATGCCGGAGCTGATCGAGCGTGGCTATGTGTATATCGCGCAGCCGCCACTTTATAAGGTCAAGCACGGGAAGACCGAGCGTTATCTGAAGGATGACCAGGAATACCATCAATTCCTGCTGCGCATGGCAATGGACGAGGCAAGCCTGACGGCAGGCGTAGGGGCGGAGCCGATCACGGGTGCCGCACTGGAAGAATTGGCACGTTCATGGTTGTTAGCCGAAGCCGTGATTGAACGCATTTCGCATCTGGTTGATCCCGAGGTGCTCAAGGCTCTTGTCCAGCGCAACCTGACGCTGGATCTAGATTCGGAAGCGAGTGCGAAGGCCAGTGCGGAACTGGTTGCACGACATGTTTCGAGCGCGATCCGCGTCGTGCCACGGTTTGATGACATCCAGGAACTGTGGACGCTGCGTGTCGAGAAGATACACCATGGCAACCTCAAGGTGGGCCTCATCGACGATGACTTGCTGCTGTCCGGCGATTACCTGCAGCTGCGGCGAACCGCCGAAACGCTTGCTGACCTCTTCGGTCCGGGTGCGTTCGTCGCGCGCGGCGAAAAGAAGCAGGCGGTCAGCAATTTCGGGGATGCCATGAAGTGGCTGCTCGCCGACGTCGAACGCGGCATCAGCAAGCAGCGCTACAAGGGTCTTGGAGAAATGAACCCGGATCAGTTGTGGGAAACGACCATGGATCCGAAAGTCCGCCGACTGCTGCGTGTGCAGATCGATGACGCCATTGCAGCCGACGAGATATTCACCACCCTGATGGGAGAACTGGTGGAGCCACGGCGTGCCTTCATCGAATCCAATGCCTTGAATGCGCGTATTGATATCTGATATCTTGGAATCTTGGCATTCCTTATCCGGAGTTGAAAATGACGACAATTGAAAGAGGCCTGCGAAAACTTGGGTGCGTAGCATCCAGTGTCGCAATGATGTTGGTGATCAGTTGTAGTATCGCCGTCGCGTCGGACATACCGCTGGTTGACGGCACGCACTGGATGAAATCAACTGACGATGTGAAGAAAGCCTACCTCGTCGGCGTATCCAACGTTATCCAGCTTGAGGTGGCATATCAGGCCGACAATCCGATTCCTGAGGGGCGGAGTCTTGCGCCACGAGCGGCCAAGGGGATGATGGGGCGGACCTTGAGCAGCGTTCTGGAGTCACTCGACAAGTGGTATGGCGCACATCCAGAGCAATTGCACCGTCCAGTGCTCGAGACCATCTGGTTCGAGATGGTCGTGCCTGGGCTCAAGATGAACAAGTGACGGAGACTGGAGATGCTTAAGATCAAATTGGCTTTGACGACGCTTGCTGCGTTGGCGATGCTTGGGTGTACGAACATGACGGCCCAGCAACAGGGTACGGTAAGTGGCGCGGCGATTGGTGCAGCAGCTGGCGCAGGTATTGCGGCGATTGCGGGCGGCAGCGGTTGGACTGGTGCCGCTGTAGGTGCTGTCGTGGGGGGAACGGTTGGTAACATCAAGGGCAAGCAACAACAGCAGTAGCATGCTGACGGGAAGCGGTAACCGGTAAGAAGCCAAAGCCCCCGCGCCGGCCCTTGGCTTGTTTGCGGCGCCATCCGTGACCTCGGCAATATCGACGTTTTCTTGAGGGTCGGTCGTTGAGCTAAACTTCAGAGGGATTACCCCCAGACTTACTGGGTGCTCTCTTCAGAGACAGAGTCCGTTGATATTTCTTGTATCGGAGATCAGTCGGCGACGACGATAATGGGGCGGTTGCTGTAAAACTCGTGGCGCTTATCGAGCAGTGGAATGGTTGTGCCCTTCAGGCGGTTTTCATGCAATAGGCCCAGGTCAACGTCGGCCACGACGATTTGTTCCTCGTTGATGACGCCTTCAGCAGCGATTCCGTCGCGCGCGAAGTGAAAGTCCGAAGGAGTGATGATCGACGCCTGGCCATAATGCAGGCGCAACCCGGCAACGGGCAGATTGCCCACGGTGCTGGTCATTGCCACATAGATCTGATTTTCAATGGCGCGAGCATGGCAACAGTAGCGTACGCGCAGGAAGCCTTGCCGGTCGTCGGTGCATGAGGGCACGAAGACTATTTCAGCGCCTTCCTCGGCAGCACGCCGCGCCAGTTCGGGAAATTCGATATCGTAGCAGATCAAAATGGCGATCTTGCCGTAGGGCGTCTGGAATACGTTGAGGACGTCACCATGGTCGCTGTTCCACTTTTCCTTCTCCCAGCGCGTGCGGTGAATCTTGTCCTGGAGATGTACCTTGCCCCCCGGTGTGAACAGGAAAGCGGTATTAAGCAGCTGGGCATCGCGGATATTGGGGTGCGTCCCACCGATCAGATAATAGCCGTGGCGCACGGCATGCGCGCGAAGCAGCTCGATGTAGGGCGTCGTGTATTCAGACAATGCGCGAACAGCACTGGGCACATCGTTGTTGTCCATGAAAGACAGCAGTTGCGTGGTGAATAGCTCGGGGAGCAGGACGAACTGCGGGCAGTAGTCGGCGGCGGCGTTGAGGACGAAATCGACCTGTCGGGCAAAACCGTCCCAGTCATCGATATGGCGCAACTGGTACTGGATCGACGCAATGCGAACCTTCATGGGAAATCCTTTCCTGGTAGTTGTATAGGCCGTGACGGGTCATATTCCCGGTTAAGCCAGACGATCAGGCTGGCGTTGCCCAGCGATTCCTTGTCCGTCGGCAAGTATCCGTGCAGGATGCCGCAAAAGTCGAAACCTTCATCGAGTTGAAAGCGCAGCACCGGATCGTAGAACTCGCCCCAGATGACGCGCTTGGCGTATTCCCCAGGCGTCATCCTGGCGGCATGCCGGGCGTAGCCAGCCAGACGACCGCCGGCAATAATGCGCTTGAGGTTCATTGCCCGGCACAGGTTCCGCCGTGCCTCGTAGAGTGCGTGGCCGACGCCGTGGCCGCGGTCGTCCGGGTTGACGCAAACCTCAGCGCCATACAGCGTGTGGCCGAAGTCAGGGTTATGGGTGTCGAAATTGCCGTCGTTGGTAATGCTCGCCCAGGTGTGATGCAAGCTGTAGTGCTCCCATAGGATGACCAGCGAAACGGCGATTCCGACGAGTCGCTCATCGAGAACCGCAGCGAACTGGCCGCGCGGGAAGATCTCTAGCAGGTGCGCAAACTGGTCCGCGCGGAAAGGCGGTATGGTCGGATAAACACGGCTTTGCAGGGCGATAGCTGACTCTATATCGGCGGGGCGCAGGTTACGAATGGTTAGCATCTGAGCTGAGAGGAGCCGGGATCGCAGGGTTTCCGGGATGAATGCGAAAGGTAGTTTAACGCGGCTCGTAAAGATGCGCACGTCAACATTAGGGCTACCGGGGCATGGCAACCTACCGAGACAACGTCTGCTCTCTATGGCACGAACGTCACTGCTGGGTGTTCCCCGGCGAACTCCAGCCGCTGGCTGAACGCCTCGGTGGCGAAAACCTTCCCGTCGCGGTCAACCCGCAAAACGAGTTCGATTTCCATCTTCTTCGCCATTTCACGCCAGCCGTCGGGGCCGGCGATAAAGATCGGCTTGGAAGCGGCATCGGACAACGTACCGCTTTTCAGGCCGGCTGGGATCAGCACTGTGACCGCCTGGGTGTGGTCGACCGGATAGCCCGTCCGCGGGTCGAGCAAGTGCGCGTAGCGCTTGCCGTCCACCTCGAAAAAGCGCTGATAGTCGCCGGATGTGCCGATTGCCTCGCCGTCGGCAAGTTCGACCGTCGCCATCGGGCCGGGCTGACGCGGGTGCTGGATGCCGATCCGCCACTTCCGGCCATGTTTGCTGCCCAGCGCCATGACGTTCCCGCCAATGTTGATCAGCGCGCTGTCGATGCCTTGGCTACGTAGAATTGCGGCGGCCCGATCGAGCGCGACCCCCTTCAGGTAGCCGCCGAAGTCGAGCGCGACCCGCGGGTTGTGGGCGCTGATCGTCTGGCCGGTGATGGTGATGTCGGCGATGCTGGGTCTTGTCGCCAGCCACGCTGCGATATCCGCGGCTGGCGGAATCGCGGCCTTGAACTCGTCGGCATGGAAGCCCCACAGCCTTACCAGCTGGCCGATGCCGGGATCGAACAGGTGCTCGCCCTGTTGCGACAAGGCCTGGGATTCCCGGACAAACTCGGTCAGCTCCGCGCCGGCCTGGTGCGGTCGACCCGAAAGAATGGCCCGATTCAGAGCTGTCAGTTCCGACTCCTGCCAGGCGTGATAAGCCCGGTGCAGCCGGTCGAACTCGCGCAGGACAGCGGCGATGGCCTTGCGCCCCCGTTCAGGGTCGGCGCTGACGACGAGCACCTCGACCCGGGTGCCGAAGACGTAAGCCTGCTGTTCCTGCAAGGGCGTGCGCCCGCAGGCGGCCACGAGCAGCGCGCAGGCGACAATCAGGAAATGGCGCATTCCCGTTCGAGGGCCGCGACGAAGGCCGCCGCCGAATCGAAGCCCGTCTGCTGTCGTATTTCGACCATGCAGGTCGGGCTGGTGACGTTGATTTCGGTCAGCAGGCTGCCGATGACGTCGATGCCGACCAGAAGAAGACCGCGTTCGAACAGGATCGGGCCGAGTGCTTCGGCGATCTCGCGGTCACGTGCCGTCAGTGCCTGCGCGACGCCGGTGCCGCCGACCGCGAGATTGCCCCGTGTTTCCCCGGCCTTCGGAATGCGCGCCAGGCAGTACGGTACCGGCTGGCCGGCAATGATCAGGACGCGCTTGTCGCCGGTGACGATTTCCGGGAGAAAACGCTGGGCCATGATGGTCCGGGCACCGTCGCGGGTGAGCGTCTCGATGATCACATTGCGATTCGGATCGGCGTGCCGGACCCGGAATATCTGGCTGCCACCCATGCCGTCGAGCGGCTTGAGGATTACGTCCGTATGTTCGTCGATGAACTGTTGCAATTGCTCGACGTCGCGGGAGATTAGCGTTTCCGGCGCAAATTGCGGGAATTCGGCGATCGCCACTTTTTCCGAATGGTCGCGTAACGCCCGCGGCCGGTTGAAGACGCGGACGCCGTCCGCCTCGGCGCGTTCGAGCAGCCAGGTCGCGGTCAAGTACTCGTTGTCGAAGGGTGGATCCCTGCGCATGACGACGGCGTCGAAATCGGTCAGCGGTATCCGGTCGCGGCCGATCTCGCGGAACCAGTCGTGGTTATCCGGCTGCATGTGTAATTGCACGGCCACGCCAAAGACGCCCCCCGGGTAGCCCGACTCAGGCCGTCGCCAGGAAAGTGTCGCGCAGTCGATGGCGAAGACCGCGTGGCCACGGGTCGCGGCAGCACGCATCATGGCGACCGACGAGTCCTTGTAGGCCCTGAGGCCCGGGAGCGGGTCAAGGACAAAAGCGAGGTTCAGCGAGTGGCCGGCCGCCTCAGCAGGGTGAAGACTCACCATCTTCTCACTTGCTACCGACATCGGTGTACGTTTGTTCGAGTTCGAGAGCGGCGGCCAGACAGGCGAGGCGGCCAACGACGCCATAGGCGTAGAACCGGTTGGGCGGGGCGTCCGGGTTGTTGCAGCCGTAATCTGGCAGGTTACAGCCGGTTTCGAAGGCGAGTGGCTCGAAGTGCATGCCCGGCGCATTGAGGTTCTCGTCCTTGCCGCGCCCGGTGTGCACACGATAGAAGCCACCAACAACATAGCGATCGATCATGTAGACAACCGGCTCGGCAACGGCGTCGTGCAACGTTTCGAAGGTGTGCACTCCTTCCTGCACGATCACCTCGCTAACCTCCAATCCTTCCTTGCCGACACTCATTTTGTTGCGCTGCTTACGGTTTAGCGCAATGACCTCGTCGGCACTGCGCACGGTCATGATCCCCATGCCGTAAGTACCCGCATCTGCCTTGACGACGACGTAGGGCGTCTCGTCGATCTCGTATTCCCTGTACTTTTCGCTGACGATTTCGAGCACAGCAGCGACGTTGGCGGCAAGACATTCTTCCCCCTGCCGTTCGTGAAAATTGACGCTGCGGCAGACGGAAAAGGCCGGATTTATACGCCAGGGGTCGATGCCGATATCCCGGGCGAACTTGCTGGCGATTTGGTCATAAGCGGCGAAATGATTGGATTTTCGCCGCACGGCCCAACCGGCATGGAGGGGTGGCAGGACGAACTGCTCATGCAGATTTTCCAGGATGTCCGGGATGCCTGCCGACAGGTCGTTGTTGAGCAGAATGGCGCAGGGATCGAAGCCATCGAGCCCTAGGCGGTACTGTGTGCGCACCAGCGGCTCAAGAAGCAGGGTCTCACCATTCGCCAGTTGGACCCGCGTCGGTCTGTCGACTTCCGGCAAAAGTGAGCCAAGACGGATGTTCAGTCCTGTCTGGCGCAGGATTGCCACCAGTTGCGCGACATTCTGCAGGTAGAACTGGTTTCTTGTGTGGTTTTCCGGAATCAGCAGCAGATTGCGTGCATCCGGGCAGATCTTTTCGATGGCCGCCATCGCTGCCTGCACGCACAACGGAAGAAAGGCCGTGTTCAGATTGTTGAAACCACCGGGGAAGAGGTTGGTGTCGACCGGCGCCAGTTTGAATCCGGAATTGCGCAGGTCGCAGGACGAATAGAAGGGTGGCGTGTGTTCCTGCCACTGCCCGCGCAGCCAGTGCTCGATCTGCGTGCTGCTGTCGAGGAAGCGACGCTCGAGGTCGAGCAGAGGGCCGGTGAGGGCGGTGGTCAGGTGCGGAACCATGGGCTGTCTTGGTGCCTGCGAGGCATGTAATTGTGGCGGTGAATGTTACACCGCAGAGGACAAATACGGGGTGTCGATTCACGGTCAACCCGTTGAAAGCAGGTAAAATTCGGCCCTTCGTCCTACCTCCATCCAGCAGATCGGAATCGCCGTGCTTGTCGCCGCCAACATCACCATGCAGTTCGGGGTCAAACCCCTGTTCGAGAACGTCAATGTCAAGTTCGGCGAGGGCTACCGCTATGGCCTGATCGGCGCCAACGGAGCGGGCAAGTCGACCTTCATGAAGAATCTGTGTGGTGCGCTGGAGCCGTCGGCGGGCAACGTCTCGAAGGAGAAGCACGAGCGCATGGCCTATTTGCGCCAGGACCAGTTCGCTTTCGAAGACATGCGTGTTCTTGACGTCGTCCTGATGGGCCACGAGGAAATGTGGGCATGCATGAGCGAGAAGGATGCGATCTACGCCAACCCGGAGGCGTCCGAAGACGATTACATGCGCGCCGCCGAGCTCGAAGCCAAGTTCGCCGAGTACGACGGCTATACCGCTGAGTCACGCGCCGGCGAACTCTTGATGGGGGTCGGTATTCCGATCCAGCAGCACAACGGTCCGATGCGCGAGGTCGCGCCAGGCTGGAAGCTGCGCGTCCTGCTGTGTCAGGCACTGTTCGCCAATCCGGACATCCTGCTGCTCGACGAGCCGACCAACAACCTCGACATCAATACGATTCGCTGGCTGGAGGATGTGCTGAACAATCGGGAGTCGACGATGATCATCATCTCGCACGACCGCCACTTCCTGAATCAGGTCTGCACCCACATGGCCGACCTCGATTACGGCAAGATCACCGTCTATCCGGGCAACTACGACGACTTCATGGAGGCGTCGACGCAGGCGCGCGAACGCCAATCGAGTGCCAATGCCAAGGCCAAGGAACGCATCGCCGAACTGCAGACCTTCGTCCGCCGCTTCTCGGCCAACGCTTCCAAGGCCAAGCAGGCGACGAGCCGCCTCAAGCTGATCGACAAGCTGAAGCCTGAAGACGTCAAGCCGTCGTCGCGCCAGTATCCGTGGATACGCTTCGACTACGACGACAAGGACAAGCTGCACCGTCAGGCGGTTGAGGTCGAAAAGGTGTCCTTCGCCTACGAGGGTGCGCCGCGGAAGATCTTCAGCAATCTCGGCTTCACGATCAACGCCGGCGAAAGGGTGGCGATCATCGGCGAGAACGGGGTTGGCAAGACAACTCTGCTGCGCCTGCTGATGGGCGAGCTGCTACCGCAGTTCGGGACGATCAAATGGGCGGAGAAGGCCAAACCCGGCTACTACTCGCAGGATCACTCGGCGCTCTTCAAGTCTCAGACTAGCTTAACGGAGTGGATTTCCGGCTACGTTCGTGCCGGCGGCTACGAGGGCGGCGACGTCGAGACATTGATCCGAGGCACGCTGGGGCGTCTGTTGTTCTCGGGCGACGAGGTCAAGAAGCCGGTCAACGTGATTTCCGGTGGCGAGCAGGGCCGCATGCTTTTCGGCAAGCTGATGCTCCTTCATTCGAACGTGCTGATCATGGACGAGCCAACCAACCACCTCGACATGGAGTCGATCGAATCGCTGAATACCGGGCTCGAGAAATTTCCCGGCACCCTGGTCTTCGTCTCGCATGACCGGGAATTCGTCTCCTCGCTGGCGACCCGCGTCTTCGAGGTCAAGGGTGACGGCTCGATCATTGACTATCTGGGCGGCTATGAAGATTATCTGGCCAGCCTGGGGGTCAACTGACTACTGCGGCATGCCGGCGGCGGCGAGGGTGCGGATCAGCCGCACGCAATCGACGTCCGACTGGTGGTAGGCAGACTTGACGTATTCGATGTAGGCGCGGTCTTCGGAATCGGACCCGCTGGCCAGTGTCGACCGGTAGGCGAAGCGCAGGAAGAGGGAAGCCGGTTCGGGTTCCTCGATCGTGATGGTCAGGCTACCGCCGGGGTGGGCGGACGACGGCTCGATTTCGAAACGAACCCAGTGTGCTTCGACCAGTGTGACTCGGTCCTGAATCACCGCCGGGCCGAAATCGAGCCGGCGCAGCAGCGTGTCGGCATGGCGTTCGATGATGACGCACGACTCGAGCCCGGGCAGGAAGGGAAGCGGGTCTTCGACACGATGGAGCAGACCCAGCCAGACTTGGTGACGGCTGAGCGGGGGAATCAGCGGATTTTGGGGATCGTTGATCTGGATGAGATGGTCGAATTTCATGGGTCAATGTTAACATCGGCGCCATGCAACTAGAACGAATCCTCCAGAAGCATGGATTCGGCACCCGCAAGGAATGCCGCACGCTTTGCTGGGACGGGCGAGTCGCGGTTAATGGACAACCCTGTGACCAGCCCTTCGCCGACGTCGATAGTGCCGGGCTGGTGCTCACCGTCGACGGCGTCGACTGGCCCTACGCGGAATTTGCCACGCTGCTGCTCCACAAGCCGGCCGGCTACGAGTGCTCGCGCAGGCCGCTGCATCACCCGAGCGTTCTTTCTCTGTTGCCGCTGCCCCTTCGTCAGCGTGGCGTCCAGCCCGTTGGGCGGCTCGACGAGGACACCACCGGGCTGCTGCTGATTACCGACGATGGCCAGCTTAACCACTTGCTGTCCTCGGCGCGGCGCAAGGTGCCGAAGGTTTATCTGGCGACGACGAAGCATGCGGTCGATCGCGAGCAGATGGAGAGGCTTTTGGGAGGCGTTGTCCTCAACGACGAGCCCGCGCCGGTCGCTGCAGCCGCCTGCGAAATCGTCGGGGCCAGGGAACTGCGCCTGACGCTGACCAGTGGCAAGTACCATCAGGTCAAGCGCATGGTTGCCGCAGCCGGAAACCGCGTCGAGGCGCTGCATCGTGAGGCCGTGGGGGGGCTTTCTCTGCCTGACGACCTGAAGCCGGGGGAATGGCGGTGGCTTGCCGCGGTCGACCTCGAAAAGCTGGGACTATCGGTATGACCCTGACGGAAATGCGCTACGTCGTCGCGCTCGCCCGTGAGCGTCACTTTGGCCGCGCGGCGGAGGCCTGTCATGTCAGCCAGCCGACGCTGTCCGTGGCATTGAAGAAGGTCGAGGGGCAACTCGGTGCCGCTTTGTTCGAGCGGACTGCTTCGGATGTGCGGATTACTGGACTCGGCGACCGCATCGTCGCACAGGCGCGGCGGGTACTGGAAGAGGCGGTGCGCCTGGAAGAGATCGCCGAGGCGACGGGGGATCCGCTGAGCGGGCAGTTGCGTGTCGGCATCATCTACACGATCGCGCCCTATCTGCTGCCGCAGCTGATTCCGGCGTTGCACCAGCAGGCACCGGAGATGCCCCTGTTCCTCAAGGAGGATTTTACCGCCAGCCTGATTCCGGCGCTGAAGGCTGGCGAACTGGACGTTATCGTCATCGCCCTGCCGTTTGCCGAACCCGGGCTGGTGGCGCAGTCGGTCTATACGGAGCCGTTCCGCGTTGTCGTTCCGGCCGGACATCTCTGGGGGCAGCGGCAGGGGATCGCGGCGGACGAACTGGACGGGCAGAATCTGCTGCTTCTCGGCCAGGGCAACTGCTTTCGGGACCAGGTGCTTGAGTCCTGCCCACGCTTGGCCGGACCCGATGCGCTCGAACATTCGCTGGAAGGTGGCTCGCTGGAGACCATCCGCTACATGGTGGCGAGCGGTGCCGGGGTGGCGGTGATGCCGAGCACCGCCGCCGATCCGCTGGTGGACAAAGAGCCGCTGGTCAAGGTTCTGCCGTTTTCTGGGGCGCCGCCTTCGCGAACTGTCGGACTCGTCTGGCGGGTGACTTTTCCGCGGCCGCGGGCGATCGATGCCGTTCGTGCTGCCCTGTTGTCCTGCCAGTTGCCCGGAGCGACAGCTGTCCGTTGAGGTTCCACGTGGAACGGTCAGGTAACCGGCGCCGGCCAACGCCGATTGGTTGTGGGATGAATCAGGCGGCAGCCTTCTTCGCAGGCGTTTTTCTGATCGGCGCCTTTTTCTCGAACTCGAAGCCGACCTTGCCTTCCTGAACGACGAGGTAGGCCGAGAACTTGCGGCGCGTGCGGTTGGAAATGAAACCCTTCAACAGGTCGGTCCTGCCCTCGGCCAGCAGCTTCTTCATCTGTTCGGACTCGATCGGCTGCTGCAGGATAATCGTGCCAGAGCGGAAGTTGCAAGTCTTGGCTGCCCCGATCGACTTCTCGCAGACATAGGCAGCCCCATGTTCGAAGACGCCTGAGGCACACTTCGGGCACCTGCCCAGGCTCAGTTCCGCCGGGAATTCCACTGTTTCGGCTTCGTCGTCCTCACCCGCTCTTGGCTGGCCAAAGTCGAATTCAGGCTCCATGTTGTCGTTCAGCTTGATGGCAGCGGCAAAGGCGCGCCCGATTCTGTTGCGGAATCCGGTCAATGGGCCGATCTGCTTCTGAGTGATCAGGGTTTCGATCTCAGCCGGCTCGAACTGACGCCCGGCAACAATTTTCCATAGCGAGTAGTCGCAACCGCCACACTGGAATTTCTTGTAGGTTTCACGGACTTGGCCACCACATCGTGGGCAAGCAACCTTGAGGACGCCAAAGTCTCCGGGAATAGTGTCGCTGTCGAAGGTCTTCGCGCGTTCGACGATGTGTCGGGTCATCTCGGCGATCTCGCGCATGAATTCCTGGCGGGTGAAATCGCCCTTTTCGATGCGCCCGAGCTTCCATTCCCAGTCCCCGGTCAGTTCCGGCTGGGTCAGTTCGTTAATGCCGAGACCAGTGAGAAGTGTCATCAGCGAGAAGGCCTTGGCGGTCGGGATCAATTCACGGCCCTCGCGGTGAATGTACTGCTCGCCAATCAAGTTCTCGATGATCTGCGCTCGGGTCGCCGGCGTGCCGAGGCCGCGGCCGGCCATGGCGGCCTTGAGTTCTTCGTCGTCGACCATCTTGCCGGCGCCTTCCATGGCGGAGAGCAGGGTGGCTTCCGAATAGCGAGGTGGCGGCTTGGTTTCATTCGCCATGACGGTGACCCCATCGGTTTTGACCTTTTCGCCGGTGTCGACCGCAACCAGATTGCCCTCGCTGCCCTCCTGACCCTCCTTGCCGTGTACGGCCAGCCAGCCGGGGTTGACCAGCACCTTGCCTTCGGTCTTGAAGGGGTAACCGTCGACGCGGGTGATGCGGGTGGTGACCAGATATTCTGCCGCCGGGAAGAAGACGGAGAGGAAGCGCCTGACGACGAAGTCATAGAGCTTCTGCTCAAGTTCGTTGAGATGTTTGGGTGCCTGCGGCGTCGGAATGATGGCGAAGTGGTCGCTGATCTTCGCATTGTTGAAGATGCGCTTGTTCGGATGCACCCAGTTGCGCGCCAGAATCTGGTGGGCAAATGGTGCGTACCGGGCAAGAAGGAGTTCGTCATGGCCCTTGCCGGCGCCTTCTCCGGTCAGAACCGAGAGGGTGGTCTTGACCGTGGCGATGTAGTCCTCGGGCAGGCAGCGCGAGTCGGTACGAGGGTAGGTGAGGACCTTGTGCTTCTCGTAGAGCGCTTGCGCCAGTGCTAGAGTGGTCTTGGCCGAAAATCCGAAGCGAGCATTCGCTTCGCGCTGCAGGCTGGTCAGATCGAAGAGTAGGGGTGACAGGCGGGTTTCCGGCTTGGCTTCTTCCGTGACAATGCCCAGCTTGCCAAGGGTGGCAGAACGGATGGCCTCGGCCGGGTTCTGTTCCCAGAGGCGGTCGGCGCGGGCGTGTTCGTCGCCTTCCTTGCCCTTGAAGCTCTCGTCAAACCACTTGCCGTGATAGGTTCCCGCCTTGGCGGCGAATTCCGCCTCGACCTCCCAATACCGACGCGGCTTGAAGTCGCGGATCTTCCTTTCGCGTTCGACGACGATCGCCAGCGTCGGCGTCTGCACCCGACCGACGGTCGTCAGGTGGAAACCGCCGGTCTTCGAGTTGAAGGCGGTCATTGCCCTTGTGCCGTTGATGCCGACCAGCCAGTCCGATTCGGAACGGCAGACGGCCGCGTCGCCGAGACCCTGCGTCTCCGCACCGTTGCGCAGACGGGAGAAGCCGTCGCAAATGGCACCCTGGGTCATCGACTGCAGCCAGAGGCGCTGCACCGGTTTGCCCGATTTACTGTGCTGGGCAATGTAGTTGAAGATCAGCTCACCCTCGCGTCCCGCGTCGCAGGCATTGATGAGGCCATCGACGTCCTTGCGCTTGATCAGCTTGTTGAGAAGTTTCAGGCGTGACTCGGTCTTCTCGATGGGCGACAGGGCGAAGTGGGGCGGGATCACGGGCAGATGAGAAAATGACCACTTGCCGCGTTTGACCTCGAATTCTTCGGGACAGGTGAGTTCCAGCAAATGGCCGATGGCCGAGGAGAGTAGGTGCGACTCGCTCTCGAAATAGTCGTCGTGCTTAGTGAAACCCCCCAGCGCTTTGGCGATGTCGGCGGCAACGGAGGGTTTTTCGGCAATGATCAGCTTTTTTGTCATGGGTTCTGTCTGCAGAGATCTGGGGCATGATAAGTGCCCGGCGCGTGGCTTGGCAAGCCGTCTCTGGATGTGGGTGTCAGGCGAGGCGCTGGTAGCGGTTGCCTGGGAGGGTGGCAATGAGGCCATCGAGTTCCAGGGTCAGTAGTTCGCCGAGCAGCAGGTCGGCACTCAATCCGGTTCGATCTACGAGCTCGTCGAGTTCGCAGGGGACATGGCCAAGGGCCTTGAGAAGGTCATCGTTGCCGCTCGTTTTCACAAGGTCGGGAACGTCACGAGGCTCAGGATCGCCACCAAGTTCTTCGAGAATGTCTTGAGCGGTTTCAACTAGCTTGGCCCCCTGCTTGATGAGCTTGTGGCAGCCGCGGGCAACCGGGGAATGAATTGACCCGGGAATGGCAAACACTTCGCGCCCCTGTTCCGCTGCAAGCCGGGCGGTAATCAGTGAACCGCTCTCCGGCGCGGCCTCGACAACAAGCACTCCCCGGGACAGGCCCGAAATGATGCGGTTGCGGCGCGGAAAATTGGCGGCGATGGCCGGCGTGCCGAGGGGAAATTCGGAGACGATGGTCCCGTGCCGGGCGATTGCCAATGCCAGCTCCTTGTTGCGCGCCGGGTAGACGCGGTCGGCGCCGGTGCCGATAACGGCAATCGTCGCACCTTCGGTGGTGAGTGCGCCACGATGGGCGGCAGCGTCGATCCCGAGGGCGAGGCCGCTGATAATTGCGAACCCTCGGCCAGCCAAGGCCTGGGCGAAGGACTCAGCGGTCTTCAGGCCTTGGGGAGTCGCGTTGCGGCTGCCGACGATGGCGATGCCGGGGCTTTGGAGCAGGGCTGGATTACCGCGAATATAGAGGACACTGGGTGGGTCGGGAATTTCCAGCAAGGACTGCGGATAGCTTGAGTCTGCGAGCGTCAAAATGTGGTGGTCGGGCTGGCTGGCCCAGGCGAGGCTGTGGTCGACGGCCTCGGAGGGGTCAAAATCGAAAAGCAGGTCGGCACGGCCGCCGACGATGCCGCTTGCCGCCAGGCGACCGGCGGCGAAAATGGCGTCGGGTAAACCGAAAGCGGCGAGAAGCCTTCGCTGCGTCTCGCCGCCGATACCAGGGATCAGGGTCAGCCGCAGCCAGGCGGCCAACCCATCCTCATCGATCATGGGTTTCGCGCGAAATCACCGACGGTCACGGGTACGGAAGACTCGAGGACGAGCGCGTAGGAAACCCTGTTGAATACACGGAAGACGAACACCAGTGCGTAGCGCTGTTCCGGAATCTGCTGATCGACCCGTCGCATCGTGTCCTGGTCGATTGCGCTCGAGATCCGGTTGCGGAACAGCGCAAGGACATTGCCGACTTCAAGACCGTCATTCCTGCCCCGGTTGAGGGTGACGATCGAGGCTTTGCCGCCTTCGCTGACCCCGCCGTAGATGGTCATGACTCTGGCGCTAACCTGGTTGTCGGGGCGGTGCGGTACATAGGAGATGATATTGGCTGGCGGCGCCGGCAGGAGGCGGTCGCCGCGCATGATCTCTTCCTTCGCAACGGTAATCTGAAGTACCGACGGTTCTCCCGGTTGGACCAGACTCGCATTGCCGAGGAAGAAAGCCTCGTAGCCGATTACTTCGCCGGTATCGGGATCCTTGAGCGGCTTGCCGGGACGGAAGACATTCCAGTTCACGACGCTGGCATCGGGAATCGCTGTGGCGAAGGCCGGGTCGCCATTACCCATCATGCCGCGATACTCCGGACCAGCAACGATGCGCGGCACGTTGTCCAATTGCCCCTCCTCAACCACAAGTGGCTGTGAGAGGAACGGTTCAATCTGATTGGGAGGGATGCTGGGAATAGCCTGCTGGACAGCGCTTGAATAGATCTGCGGCTGGAGCTTGCTGGTTCCGCCAGCTGACTTGACCTGCTTGCCGACACGCAACCGGGGGTTCTTGCCCGAACGGTCAAGATAGACCACCTCCCCGGGGTAGATCAGATGCGGATTCTTGATCTGCTCGCGGTTCATGTTCCAGATTTCCGGCCAGCGCCAAGGCTCCTTGAGGAACTTGCCGGAGATGCCCCACAGCGTGTCGCCACGGACTACAACGTGACGGTCGGGGGGGTTATCGACGAGCTGAACAGGCTCGGCGGCCGATGCACAAACGGCCGTCACGGCCAGGATGAGCGCGGATATAATGCGTACCATATTCGTAGCCTCACATGCCGACGGAACACGGTGCTGCTTGCATGGTCTGATCCAAGTCAGGCAAACCGGCTCCATATCTCTGGAATTGCTTGAGATTCTGCACGTAATAACTTAAGCGAGCAAGCTTTTTTCGGTATTTCCCATGGCTCTACTACCCATTTTGCGTTTTCCAGATCAGCGCTTGAAAAAGATTGCGGTGCCGGTGCTCGAGATAGACGATTCTGTCCGGCGTTTGATCGCCGACATGGCTGAAACGATGTACGAGGCCCCAGGCATCGGCTTGGCGGCAACCCAGGTCGATGTTCACAAGCAGATCGTCGTCATGGATGTTTCGGAAGGCAGGAATGAACTGCTTGCGCTGATCAATCCGCGCATCAATGACCTTCAAGGGCAGCAGGAGGGTGAGGAGGGCTGCCTGTCGGTACCCGGGATCTACGAAAAGGTGGAACGCGCCGAGCGTGTGACCGTTCATTATCAGGACGGCGAGGGCCAGCATCAGACCCTGGTTGCCGAGGGCCTGCTCGCCGTGTGCATCCAGCATGAACTGGACCATCTGAATGGCAAGGTCTTCGTCGATCACCTGTCGCAGTTGAAACAGACACGCATCCGGAACAAGCTCGCCAAGCAGGCGCGCGTCACCGCATGAGGGTGGTCTTCGCCGGAACACCCGATTTTGCCGCGCTGGCAATGCAGGCGATTGTGGCGGCGGGGCATGAGGTTCGCCTTGTACTCACGCAGCCAGACCGGCCAGCGGGGCGCGGCATGAGCCTGCAGCCTTCGGCCGTCAAGCGCCTGGCGGTGAAGTGTGGCATCGAGGTGTTTCAGCCTGCGACGCTGAAGGATCCAGCGGCGCAGGCAAAAATCGCCGCCGAACTTCCGGACGTCGTTGTGGTCGCTGCCTACGGACTCATCCTGCCACAGGCCATCCTCGACATTCCGCGCTTCGGGTGCATCAACATCCATGCCTCGTTGCTGCCACGCTGGCGCGGGGCAGCGCCGATCCAGCGGGCACTGCTCGCCGGCGATCGCGAGACCGGTGTCAGCATCATGCAGATGGAGTCGGGTCTCGATACCGGACCGGTGCTGCTGCGGAGCGTCTGTGCGATCGAGCTTGGCGACACGAGCGCATCACTGCACGACCGTCTGGCGGGTCTCGGCGCGCGACTGGTGCTTGAGGCGCTGGCCGGACTACCGATGCCGGCTACCGCGCAAGCCGCGGAGGGGGTGACCTACGCACAGAAATTCGGCAAGGCGGAGGCGCTTGTCGACTGGTCGAAGAGCGCGCAGGAACTGGATCGGCATATCCGCGCCTTCGATCCGTTTCCCGGAGCCCAAACTCGGCTCGGCGGCCAGATTGTCAAGTTGTGGCATGCTGTGCCGGTTGCCGGTGCAGGTGAAAAAGGGCGGATATTGAGCGTCGACCGCAACAGCATCGTCGTTGCCTGCGGAGTGGGGGCCCTGGCGGTCAGTGAGTTGCAGAAGGCTGGAGGCAAGCGCTTGGCGGTCCGTGAATTTCTCGCCGGACATACGCTCATGGCGGGCGACCATTTTGACTGGGCAGTTTGAAGTTTGCCGCTGCGCAGGATCCAGACGCATGTGGAAGGCGAGATGCCGATGAGACCAGCCGAGGTGCATCCGGAAACGCTTCAGATCATCATTCGTATGCGTTTCCTGCGGTTGGGATCAGCGGACGGTTTTCGGCGGAGCCGCCGACCGCGGAGGGACTGGCTCGCTTGCAGGCGAGAGGTCGCCAACGTTTCTTCGAATGGAGGCGACCGCGCACCACCTCTTTCGTCTCCAGCGCGCCCGGTCCGAAGGCTGCGATGACGTCGGCGAACAGCGCATGGGCGCGATCGCTGTTGTCGGCACTGAAGTTGCATACGTAGATGTCGAGCGTGACGCCGGCGATTTCCGGCCAGGTATGGACCGCCAGGTGCGACTCCGCCAGGACGACGGTGCCGGTGACGCCCGCCGGGTTGCCCGCCGCATCATGGAAGGTGTGGAACAGGCGACCGACGACCGTCAGCCCGTGATTCGAGCATGCCGCCGCACAAAAAGCTTCGAGTTGCGGGGCGGAGAACAGGAAGTCGGCCGGGCAGCGGCAGTCAAGGAGGTCGGCGATCAGGTGCAGGCCATTCATGGTGAGATTCTATTGCGTTTCACGTGAAACGCGAGCGCTGATGGTCGCCTGGAGGAGACGTCCGAGCCGGTAGCCGGCGTCAACGATGCGCCGTTCCGCAATGGCGTGCGCCCGTCCGTTGAATTCTTCGGTGATGATCGGAAGGAGGCTGCCGACGGCATCCGGGTAGGCCGACGCCAGCATCCGGTGGCTCTCGTCCCGCCACAAGTCAACGGTGTCCTGGCGCGGCGCGGGATATTCCGCGATCAGGCGTCGCGCCTTGTCTTCCAGCCGCTGACCGCGTAGCCAGGGCGGGCCGGGCAGGTCGTCCCAGTAGATGTGCAGGCTGGAAAAGGGGAGGCGCTTGTTGAACGGGTTTTCGATCTCGACTGCGGTTCCACCCTCGTCATCGGCCCGACCGGTGTGCAACGGCTGGTGGATGTCGGCGACGAGATGCATGAGCCAGGGGAGGGCATAGGAAATCTCGTCATTTTTCGCCGTCGACCGCAACAGGCGAACGAGGCGCTCGATCTGCCGGTCAACCTCTCCCCGTACGGGCCTTCCCTGATCGTCGACATCGACGTAGTGCCAGTTCTTGTGGCGCGCAGTGTCGGGAAGGCCGGGAAGCGGCGGGGTGCGGTCGTTTCCCCCCTCGTCGTGGAAGCGTGGATCGTTGCGGATGTCATCGGGCCACGTCGCGGCTTCGGCGAAAATCTTCCCGGACTCGACGGAACGTGCCTTGCTGACCCAGCGCTCATGGTCGGGGTGGCGGCCAAGCGCCTGCGTAACGAAATCGCGGTTGGCGGGCGAGAGCTGCTGCCAGGCGATGACCGCCACCAGCCGGTGACCGGCAGCGTTCCACGCCGCGGCAAGGGGTGAGAAGAGCAGGAAAAGCAGGGCGATGAGGTATGGACGCATCGCGCCATTATGCCGCGTGCGATAATTGCAGCCTATGTCCGATCTGCCCTCCACTTCCCTGGCCTTCGCCTTCCTGCAAGCTGCCCGCATCGATGCCGCCGTCTTTGCTGGGCAGAGTCTCGCGGACGGCCTGCTTGCGCGCGTCGATGCCATCGCACGCCCGGCGGTGCAGGATCTCGTCTATGGCAGCCTGCGCTGTTATGGACGCGGTGATTTCTTCCTTGGCCGCCTTATGGCGAGTCCGCTGACGGCCGACGAGGTACGGGCGCTGCTGCTGGTTGCGATCTATCGACTTGAGTCGCGGCCGGACGCGGTGCATACGGTGGTCGATCAGGCTGTCGCGGCAGCCGGAGAGCTGGCTGAAGGCCGCTTTCGCGGGCTGGTCAATGGCGTCCTGCGCAACTTCCTGCGACAGCAGGAAGTATTGCGTGCGGCGGTGGCAACCGATGCCGTAGCGCAGGCGCAGCATCCGGGCTGGTGGCTCGCGCGTCTTCAGAAAGCGTGGCCCGGCGATTGGCAGGCCGTTGTTGCCGCCGGCAATGCACCACCGCCGATGGCCTTGCGGGTCAATCGCCGCCGCAGCACGCGTGAACAATACCTGGCACGGCTGGAGGCGGAAGGGATCGTCGCCACGCCGGTTGGCGAAGTGGGGCTTGCGCTCGCCAAGCCGGTCCCTGTCGAACGGCTGCCGGGGTTCGCGGCCGGTCTGGTTTCGGTACAGGACCCCGGGGCGCAGCTGGCAGCGACGTTGCTCAACCCGTTGCCCGGAAGCCGTGTCCTCGATGCCTGTGCCGCGCCGGGTGGCAAGACGGCGCATCTGCTCGAGCGGGAAGAACTCGACCTGCTGGCGCTCGACGTGAAGTCTTCTCGATGTCGGCGCATCGCGGAGAACCTGACGCGGCTTGGCCTGCATGCCTCGCTCCAGGCGGCCGACTGTGCGCGACTCGATACATGGTGGGATGGCCGTCCCTTCGACGCGGTTCTCGCCGATGTCGCTTGCACCGCCACCGGTGTCGTGCGGCGCAATCCGGACACAAAATGGTTGCGCCGCGAGGCCGACATAGCGAGCTTTGCCGCCTCCCAGTCGCGTATTCTCGAAGCACTGTGGCGGGTTGTGCGGCGCGGGGGTAGACTTCTTTATGTGACCTGCTCCGTTTTCCCCGAGGAGAACGGTGAGCAGATCAATCGCTTTATCGCCAACCGTCCGGATGCCCGCCGCGCCCACGAGGAAGAGATTCTGCCTGCTGCAGCCCATGATGGCTTTTACTATTGCCTCCTCGAAAAGCATGCTTGAGCGAATCCGGACTTGGCTGGTCGTCGCTCTCGCCATGCTGCCGGTGCTGGTTCTGGCGGCCGAGATCGAGATCTCCAATCCGCAGATCACGGCGAGCGAAGACGGCTACGTAGTCTCGGCGGATTTCAGCCTTGAATTGAACGAACGCCTTGAAGAGGCAGTGACTAAAGGTGTCGTTCTCTACTTCGTGACCGAGTTCGAAATGACGCGGCCACGCTGGTACTGGCTGGACGAAAAGGTAGTCAGTCGAAATCAGACCCATCGCCTGTCCTTCCATGCGTTGACGCGCCAATATCGCCTGTCGACTGGCGGCCTCCATCAGTCCTTCGCTACACTGTCGGAGGCGTTGCGTGTTCTCTCGCGATTACGCAACTGGGCGGTGATCGACAGAGGGGTGGACAAGTCGGGAATTCGTGGTGGCGAAACCTATGCTGCGGCCCTGCGCCTGCGCCTCGACATCAACCAGTTGCCACGGCCCTTTCAGATTGGCGCGCTGGGCAACCGGGACTGGAGTCTGGCATCTGACTGGAAGACTTGGCAGGCGACGTTGCCGGCGGAGGTGAAGTGAAGCGCTTTGTAGCCGTAGGAGGTGCGGTGGCTGCAACGTTGGGCGCCATACTCTGGTTCCTGCTGCTGATGTCAACGGCGGCCAACACCGCGATCTTCACGCGCCACTACCCGCTATTGATCGGGCTCAACGCCATTCTCGCGCTGGCCATGGTCGGGCTGGTCACTTGGCAATTACGGTCGCTGTGGCGTGATTATCGCGCTCAGGTATTCGGTGCCCGGCTGAAATTGCGCCTGATGATGATGTTCGGGGTCATCGCTGTTTTGCCGGGCGCGCTCGTCTATGGTGTATCGGTCCAGTTCGTGACGCGCTCGATCGAGAGCTGGTTCGACGTCCGCGTCGAAAAGGCGCTCGAGTCGGGTCTCCATCTGGGACGTTCGGCGCTCGATTCGCTTCTTTCCGACCTTGCCGAAAAAGCCCGTGGCATGGCCAACGAGCTCTCGGATCTCCGGGAATCGAGCCGCCGCTCGGCGCTGCTGCGCCTGCGCGAGCAGCAGGGGGTGCAGTCGGCAGCATTGTTCTCGGTTGGCGGCCAGCTGCTCTCCAGTGCAAGCAACGAAATCAGCGCGGCATTGCCTGACCTCCCGACGCAAGCGCAGCTCAAGCAGGCACGCAGCACGCAGGCCGTGACTGCCGTCGACGGCGAGGGAGGACGTCTCAATCTTCGCGTACTGGTTCCTGTAGCTGCACGTTCGGCGTTTGAAGAGCCGCGTATCCTGCAGGTGATCCAGCCGGTTCCCCCATCGCTCGCCTATGATGCCGACGCCGTGGAGGGGGTATATCGCGATTACCAGGAATTGCAGTTGGCGCGCCAAGGGCTGACCCGGATCTATGCCCTGACGTTAACCTTGACTGTGCTCGTTGCCTTGTTTGGCGCCTTTGCGCTGGCGTTTGTCATGGCGCGCCGCCTGTCCGCTCCGCTGTCGATCTTGGCCGAGGGTACCCAGGCGGTTGCCCAGGGTGACTTCTCGCCACGGCAGGCAGTTTATAGCCGGGACGAACTGGGCATCCTGACCCAGTCCTTCAACCGCATGACACGGCAGCTTGACGACGCTCGCCGCGAGACCGAGCGCCACCGTGCGGAGCTGGAATCGGCGCGCGGCTATCTGGAATTGATCCTCGCAAACTTGTCGGCCGGCGTATTGGTCTTCGACCGGGATTTCGTGTTGCGGACGGTGAACGAGGGTGCACGGAACACGCTGGCTGACGATTTCACAGGTTTGATCAACGAGGAGGCTGCACACTGGCCGCGCCAGAATGAATTCGGCAAGTTTATCCACGACAACTTTGCCCGGGTCAAGGATGGAGAATGGCAGGCCCAGGCTGAACTCGAGCGGCCAAATGGCATGCCGCAGATGCTGTTGTTGCGCGGCTCACGTTTGCCGGAAGCGAGCGGTGGTGGCGAGGTCGTGGTTTTCGACGATGTGACACGGATCGTCGCCGCGCAGCGGAGCGCCGCCTGGGGCGAGGTGGCGCGCCGCTTGGCGCATGAGATCAAGAATCCGCTGACCCCGATACAGCTCTCTGCGGAGCGGCTACAGTTCAAGTTGGCCGGCAAGCTGATGAATGGCGACAAGGACATGCTGGCGCGCGGCACGCAGACGATTATCAACCAGGTTCAGGCGATGAAGCGTATGGTCGACGACTTCCGTGACTATGCTCGCTTGCCACCGCCAGAAGTTGTCGCGCTCGATCTCAACGCACTGATCGGTGAGGTGCTGGGGCTTTATGAGGGTTCGTCGGCAGCCATCGAATGCGCTCTCGCCACTGACTTGCCCAAGGTGCTTGGGGATTCGACGCAGTTTCGGCAGATCATTCACAATCTACTGCGCAACTCGGAGGATGCCCTCGAGGGACGTGAGGGAGGAATCGTCCGCATCGTCACCGAGCGTGCTGGCCGCCACGCTCGCCTCCTCATGTCGGACAATGGGCCGGGCTTTCCGGTTGAATTGCTGCCACGAATCTTTGAACCCTATGTCACCACCAAGGCTCGTGGCACAGGGCTGGGCTTGCCCATTGTCAGGAAGATTGTCGACGAGCATCAGGGTACTATCGAAATCAGTAATGCACCGGAGGGTGGTGCGCGGATCGATATCCGGCTGCCCATGGTGATGGAGGAGGAAGACAAGCATGGCAATCATTCTGGTCGTTGACGACGAGGTCGGCATCCGCGAATTGCTTTCGGAGATACTGATCGACGAAGGCTACGATGTCCGGCTGGCCGAACACGCCACTGCGGCGCGCCGGGTTCGAGCTGAATTGCGTCCTGACCTGGTGCTGCTCGATATCTGGATGCCCGATACGGATGGCATTTCGCTGCTCAGGGAGTGGCACGCTGCGGGACACCTCAATATGCCGGTGGTGATGATGTCAGGTCACGGCACGATCGATACCGCAGTTGAAGCCACCCGCTTTGGCGCTTTTGACTTTCTCGAAAAACCCATTGCGCTACAGAAGTTGTTGTCGACGGTGCACAAGGCGCTTAAGCACGACAATCAGGCGCAACGGCCACCGCTGACCCTGGAGGCCTTCAGTCGCTCAACCGTGATCAAGGAATTCAGGCGTCGGCTGGAACAGGCCGCGGCCAAGACATCGTTACTCTTGCTCAAGGGGGCGACGGGCGGGATGGCGGAAATTTGCGCCCGCACATTGCAGCCGCCACGCGCCCCGTGGCTTGATCTTTCAAGCCTGAGCAGCGCCCTGACCCAGGACATGCTGGAGAAGGTCAGCGGCGGCATCATCTTCGTTCCCGATCTGGCTGCCCTCGGCAAGATGCAGCAGATGAATCTGGCGTATGCGGTCGACCGTCTGGAAAAGCTGAATTTGCGCTTGATTGCTGCCACCATTACGCCGCTCGCGGCACTCGGCGAGTCCGGTTGGGACAGCAAACTGCTGGCGCGCCTCGGCGAGATCTGGATCGCTTTGCCATCACTGGCCGGGCATGCCGACGAATTGCCGGAAATCGCCAGTTTGCTGCTTTCGAATTTTGTCGAGCGCCGTGAAGTGCAACTCCGCCGCTTTTCGACCGGTGCGCTCAATGCGCTGCGCACCTTACCGTGGAACAACCTGACCGAGGCGCACTGGAACGAGCTTTACGCTCTGGTGCGCAACTTGGCGCTAACGGCGCTCGAAGAAGAGATCTCAGCGGACGACGTCAGCAGGGTCATTCCGCAGGACGAGGGGAGCAGTCGCGAACTGGCCTCGCTATTGCCACTGCTTGATCAACCGCTGCGCGAGGCGCGCGATGCCTTCGAGAAGCTCTATTTTGAACACCATCTGCGACTCGAAGCCGGCAATATGACCAGGTTGGCCGAGCGCTCCGGACTGGAGCGAACCCATCTTTACCGCAAGCTCAAGCAACTGGATGTAAGGCTGGGCAAACGCGGAGACGAGTAGAAAGAGGAAATTCCCGGGGGAAGCTCAGTGACCGGTAGGCACGAAAGGCGGATAATCGAGCCTTCCCGATTTTCTGGCGGAGTCCTCCGTGAGCCGACCCAAGAACGACACCTTCCTGCGCGCCCTGCTCAAGGAGCCGACCGAATACACGCCGCTCTGGCTGATGCGCCAAGCAGGTCGTTATCTGCCGGAATACTGCGAAACGCGCAAGCGCGCCGGCAACTTCCTGAACTTGTGCAAGACGCCGTCGCTGGCCTGTGAAGTCACACTGCAACCGCTGGCCCGCTACGATCTCGACGCCGCCATCCTGTTCTCCGACATCCTGACGGTGCCTGATGCGATGGGGCTTGGCCTCTATTTCGAGGAAGGCGAGGGCCCCAGGTTCGAGCGGCCACTGCGCGAGGAATGGGAGATCAACGACCTGACCGCTCCCGATCCCTATGACCATCTGCGCTACGTCATGGATGGCGTTTCCGAGATCCGTCGCGCACTGGCCAACTCGGTGCCGCTGATCGGCTTCGCCGGCAGCCCGTACACGCTCGCCTGCTACATGGTCGAGGGGCAGGGTTCAAGCGATTTCAGGCATATCAAGGGCATGCTCTACAGCCGCCCGGACCTCTTGCATCGCATCCTGTCGGTCACCGCCGATTCGGTGACGTCCTACCTAAATGCCCAAATTGATAGCGGCGCCCAGGCGGTGATGATCTTCGACACCTGGGGTGGCTCGCTTTCGGCCGCAGCCTATCCTGAATTCTCGCTGCACTACATGGAGCGCATCGTTGCCAGGCTGAAGAAGGAAAAGGACGGTCAGCGCGTTCCCAGTATCGTGTTTACGAAGAATGGCGGCCTGTGGCTGGAAAGAATCGCCGCCATCGGCTGTGACGCCGTCGGCCTCGACTGGACCATCGATATCGGCGAGGCCCGCCGCCGCGTCGGCGACAAGGTCTGCCTGCAGGGCAACCTTGATCCGAACGTCCTGTTCGCCACACCGGAAGTCGTTGCCGCCGAGGCGAAAAAGGTCCTCGACAGCTTCGGACACGCCAATACCGGCCACGTTTTCAATCTCGGCCATGGAATTTCTCAATACACACCGCCCGAGAGCGTCACCGCGCTGGTCGAAGCGGTGCATTCCCATAGCCGATAATTGCGCGCCTGGTGCCGCTGGCCGGGACTACAATGATTTACTTATGCACAGAATGCGTTATTTTCAACCGAGTCTTGCGGAAACGGCTTGACATCCGCGAATTTTCGTAACTTATTGAATTGATGCAATTAGCTAAATTGCCCGATTTTTCGGCAAGGCACGAAAATTCCTAACGTTTCGCTACTTAGCGCGATCCTCCAAGAGCAATCCACAGAGTTACCCACAGCTTTGCCGGGCGAGACACCAGTCCCGGATTGCCAACGGGTCTATCGAGCACTCCGGGAAGCCGGCCATGCCAGTCCTTCGCGTCGCACTTGACCTGCCGCTACATCGGCTCTTCGACTATCTAGCTGAATCGGCATCGCCTGAAGATGTCGGGTGCTTGGTTCGCGTGCCTTTCGCCAAGGGGGAACGGGTCGGCGTCATAGTGGAGGTCGTCGATGCCAGCGCCTGGCCGCTGGCGCAGTTGAAGATGACGGGCGATATTCTGCGCGATCTGCCGGCGCTTCCTAGCGATTTTCTCGCGCTCTGCGAGTTCGCCAGCACTTACTATCAGGCTGTGTTCGGCGAAGTGGTCATGCAGGCGCTACCCGCCGGGCTTAAGCGACTCACTCCGCCGGTCCGGCGTAGCGGAAGGTCTGCAAGTCGGCCGCCACTCGTTGCGCCCGCCCCGGCGCTGACAGCGGAGCAGTCGGCCGTTCTTGCCGCCATCGACCTGGAGGCTGGATTTTCCGTGCATCTGCTCTACGGAGTGACTGGCAGCGGCAAGACCGAAGTGTATCTGCGCCTGACCGAACGGATGCTGGCGACCGGAAAGCAGATCCTGCTGCTGGTTCCGGAAATCAACTTGACTCCGCAGCTAGAGGGATGGGTCCGGGCGCGCTTCCCGGAAAGGGTTGTCGTTTCGCTGCACAGCGAGCTGGCCGAAGCCGCACGCGAGCGAAACTGGCGGGCAGCATTCGCCGGCGAGGCCGACATCGTTCTCGGTACGCGACTGGCGATCTTCACGCCAATGCCGCGGCTTGGCCTGATCGTGGTCGACGAGGAGCATGACTCCTCGTTCAAGCAGCAGGATGGCATGCGCTATTCGGCGCGTGACGTTGCGGTCTTTCGCGCGCATCAGCGGGGCATTCCAATCCTGCTTGGCTCGGCAACGCCGTCGCTGGAATCCTGGGCCAATGCCCAGAGTCGACGCTACGCCCTGCTGACACTGAGCGAGCGAGCCAATCCGGAAGCCAAGCTGCCAGCGGTCCACCTGCTCGACACCCGAAAGATGGTCCTGCACGATGGTGTCAGCGAACCCCTGATCGCCGCGATCGGCGCAAGGCTGGAGCGCGGCGAGCAAAGCCTGGTCTTCCTCAATCGCCGCGGTTATGCGCCGGTTCTGGCTTGTGCGGCATGCGGCTGGGTGTCGTGCTGCCAGCGTTGCGCCGCCAATCTCGTCCTGCATCTGGCGGACCGGCGCCTGCGCTGCCATCACTGCGGATTCGAAGCCCACGTGCCGAAAGCCTGCCCGACCTGCGGGAATCAGGACATCCATCCCTTCGGCCGTGGCACGCAGCGGCTTGAAGTCTCGTTGCAGGAGCATTTTCCGGACGCGCGCATCCTGCGCGTGGACCGCGACTCGGTCAAGAGCCGAAAGCAGTGGGAGACGATGCTCGACCGCATCCACGGCGGGGACGCTGACATTCTGGTCGGTACGCAGATGCTGGCCAAGGGCCACGACTTTCCGAAGCTGACCCTGGTCGGGGTTCTCGGTGCCGATGCCGCCCTGTTCGCCGCAGACTGGCGCGCGCCGGAACGACTGTTTGCCCAGTTGATGCAGGTGGCCGGGCGGGCAGGGCGTGCCGAACTGAAGGGGGAAGTACTGATCCAGACCCAGTACCCCGATCACCCGCTATATGCGGCGCTGGTCGCCCACGATTACCCCGGTTTCGCAGCTGCGCTCCTGCGTGAGCGCGAGCAAGCGGGCTTCCCGCCCTACGCGTTCCAGGCCATGTTGCGCGCGGAGGCGCCGGAAATGTCGGCGGCCATCGCCTTCCTGACCACCGCCAGCGCCGTGCCGGTCGTGCGTGATCACGGTGGCGTCGTCCTCTACGATCCGGTCCCGATGAAGCTCTCACGGCTGGCCAACCTTGAGCGGGGCCAGTTACTCGCCGAGTCACACTCGCGTCCGGCACTTCAGGCCTTCTTGCCGCGCTGGCGGGAAGCCATCGAAGCGATCAAGGCTCCGGCGAAGCTGCGCTGGCACCTCGAGGTAGACCCGCTGGAGCTCTGAACCCCGGGCTCAATTCTTCTTCCGGGACGCAACCTGCCAGGCGAAGGCCGTGGCCTGCCCGGCAAGCAGGGCGAGAAATGCGGCGCGATACGCGGCTTCGGCTGTCCAGAAGGCAGATTGAAGCAGATCGACAAGGATGCCAAGGCCCCATTGCAGGCCGAACGCGCCGGCGAACACGAGCAGGTTGAGCGCGGTGTTGACGCGTCCGGAAAGGGCTGGCGGAAAGGCCTGGGCGACCAGAGAGTAGGCGATGTTCGATAGCGAGAAGCAGGCGCCGAGCAGCGGCCACAGCAGGTTGCCGCCGGTCGTGGGGAAAGAAGTCAGCGATGCAAGCCCGACAATCGCCGCCAGCATCGCCGCCAGATAGACACTTTCGAGCCTGATGCCGCGTCGCACGAGTCCGGTGGTGAAAAAGCCCATGAACAGGAAGCCGGCCAGCATGGCGCCACTGATCCAGCTCAGCCGGGCGGCGATGGCGGTGCTGCCCATGTGCTCGATGACGTTCATCCAGCGTGTCGCCCAAAGACCCTGAACCGCCATGAAGCCCCCGGTCAGCCAGAAAGCCAGCGGGCCATAGCGCCAAAAATGACGACTGAAGTATATCTGTCTGACGCCGCTGAACTGTTCGGCAAGGTTGGCGCCCTTTTCGGCAACCGGCTTGTCGGGTACGAACCATAATAGCGCGGCGGCAACCGCCAGCGTGGCGGCGGCGAGGGCGAGGAGGATCTCGCGCCAGCCGGTGATGGCAAGCGCCATCTCGAGCGGCTTGGCGGCGGCCAGTGCGCCCAGTCCGCCGGAGGCCATTATCCAGCCTGTCAGCGATGCCTGGCGTTCGGGCGGAAACCACTGCGAGAAGGCCTTGAACGAAGCCATCAGGCAGGCCGAGACCCCGAGACCGATCAGGGCGCGTCCGATGGCCAGTCCGTGGAGCGAACCGGACATGGCGAAGACGGCTGCTCCGGTAGCGGCGATGAGCAGCAGCGCAGCCTCCACACGGCGTGGGCCGAAGCGGTCGAGCAGTATGCCGAGCGGTAACTGAGCGGCGCCGAAGGCGAGGAAGTAGGTGCTGGTCAACAGCCCGAGCGCGTTGTCGGCGAGACCGAGGTCGCGCGCCAGCACCGGGCCGATGACGGCGTTCGCCGTCCGGTAGAGATAGGAGAGAAAATAGCCGGCAGCGAAGGGCAGGAACAGGCGCATCCACAGCTGGCGGGAGCCGGTGGTCATCGATTCCGCCCTGGTTTCACGTGGAACGGAGGCGGCACAGACGGCCGCGCGCCGTGCGTTTCCAGCCAGTCAGCACGTTCAAGGATCTGGCGCTGCCACCCTGTCGCGATACCGGGTGTGGCCGCGAGCTGACGCAGCACCAGCGCCGGCGGGCGATGCGAATGCCAGAGTTGCAGCGCTTGCGCCAGGCTGAGCCTGTCATCCCCGGGCGCGGCAATAACGAGCGTATCGCCCGGAGCAACGACGCCCGGCAGCAGCACGCGAAAATACCAGCCTGCCAGATGGTGTTCTGCAATGTAGGCCGCCATGCCGTCGACGCCGAAGCGTGCGTCGATCTTCCAGCACGGGCTGCGCGGCTGGCAGAGTTGCAGCCTGGCCTCGCCCAACCCGAACACGTCACCGATGCGAACCCGCGACTCATCCAGTGTCGGGCTCGAGATGTTCTCGCCGAGGCTGCCTGGCTTCAGCTGGCTGGTCGCTTCCGGAAACGCTTGCGCAAGACGCCCATAGTGAACCGACGGATAGAAATGCACGGCCTTTTCCGGACCGCCATGGACGCGGCGGTCGGCCTGCTCGTCGCCGTCGAAGCCCTCGCTGCCCAAGTGCAGGGGTCCGCTTGCAGGGAGTTTGAACATGCCGGTCGGCCGGCCACTTCCAGGCAGAGGGGTGATGGTGCCGATGAAAACGGAAACGTGGTGCATGGTCGCGAAATTGTGCCATCAATCCCAGAGCCATGCGGCACCGCGTACCCCCGAGGAGTCCCCGTGTATCGGCGGCACAATCTGCGTCACGAAAATGTCGGAAAAGACATGTGGACCGCAACAGGCCGGCAGGTTGCGATAGAGACGTTTCAGATTTGACAGCCCGCCACCGAGGACGATGACCTGCGGGTCGAGAATGTTGACGATCCCGGCGAGTGCCCGTCCGAGGCGTGCTTCGTAGCGTTGCAGGGTGGCCTCGCAAGCGCGATCGCCACCTGCGGCACGGGCGTCGATCTCGGCCGGCGAAAGGCTGTCGTCGGTATGCAGCGCGTGGTCGCGTATCAGCGCCGGGCCGCTGAGATAAGTTTCGATACAGCCCCTGCGGCCGCAATAGCAGGAGGGCAACGGGAGGTCGTCAGCCCGTGGCAGTGGAAGCGGGTTGTGCCCCCACTCACCGGCAATCGCGTTGGCGCCGCTCAGGACATGGCCGCGAACGACGATTCCGCCACCGACCCCAGTCCCGAGAATGACCCCAAAGACAACCTCCGCTTGCCGGCCAGCGCCATCGCCAGCTTCGGAAAGCGCGAAGCAGTTGGCATCGTTGGCCAGGCGGACCTCGCGCTGCAGGAGGGCTTCGAGGTCGGCGCGAAGCGGCTGGCCGATCAGGCAAGTCGAGTTGGCATTCTTGATATGCCTGTCGGCAAGCGATTCCGCCCCAGGGATGCCAACGCCGACAGTCCCGCGTCGACCGATTTCCTCTTCAGCGCTGCTGACCAGCCCGGCCACTGCCCGCAGTGTCGCGGCGTAGTCTCCCTGCGGTGTGGCAACGCGGCGGCGCCAGATCTCTTGACCACCGGCTTCGAGAGCGATGACCTCGACTTTTGTGCCGCCCAGGTCTACGCCAATGCGCAGCTGGTTCACACGCGAACCGCCACGCCCTTCACATTGCCGTAGGTGGTTGTCATCGTACGTAGCACGCTGGCGCCGGCTTCAAGAAGCAGCATAAAGAGGTTGCGCTCGCTGTAAAGACAAACCGGCCCTTCAATTCCGTACCTTTTGGCCAGGGCAGGCGCCAGCGGAGCGTGGCGCCTCTCGACCCGTTGTTCGAGATCAGCGTAGCCCCGGGCAAGTTCCGAATGCAGGCCGAGGATCGAAACGTAGAGCTTGCCACCGATGCGCAATTTGAGCAAAAGCTGACGCACCACCTTGCGCGCGTCCTCGTAGGGCAGACCGCAGAGACCGCGCCGCACGACCACGATGTCGAACGGTTCTCCGGGCAGTTCTTCCGGCAACGCCGCGCAGTCAAAGGGCGCAAATTCGATCTGGTCGCGGAATCCGCTCATCAGGACGCGGCGCTCGACGTCCTGGCTGCTGGCTGGTGAATCGCAGACAACGACGCTGGCGCCGCAACGGGCAAACCTGGTTGCCAATTCGCAACTGCCTGCGGGCAGGACAAGGACCGATGCACGGTGATCCGAGCGCTGACGCTTATAGCATTCCTCAAGCGCGTAACGCTCGAGTTCGTCGTTCCCTGTCTCCAGGGGATTGGCGTTAATATGTTTCATCATGTCCATTTGTTTCCCCAGCGGGCATTCTGCATGAAGCGCGGGCGGTCTGGCAACCAGGGGACGCAAACATTTGAGGAGCCTGTATATGTTGGTCAATTTCGTATCGAGTGAAACCGGCGAACTTATGATGTTCGCCGACTTGGCGTCTACACTGTTGCGAGCTGTCGGCAAGGAAACCGGCCGGCGTGGCACGTTCACTCGGGAGGAAATGCTCCCGGCCGCGAAGCTGCTGCGCGAAGCCGTGGCGAGAGGCGAGGCGACCGCCGCCAAGGCGGATGATGACGGTGATGATTCGCTCGTGGCGCTCGGCCCCCGAGCCTGGCCTTTGATCGACATGCTGGAGCGCAGCAGCAAGGGGGATGCGCACGCCAATGTTGTCTGGGAAGCCGCTGCGGATTTCTAAGCGGCTTTTTTCGGTGGCAACGCTTATGGCTCGGCCGAATACCGTTCGCCCTGGCGGATACCGATCCGCGTCGATGCGACTGTCTTTAACGATCATTCTTGCCTGTTTCTTGTTGTCGACCGCGACTGCAAGGAGTGCAGGGCCGATCGCGTCCACGCCGGCCCGGGTGGCCGTCGATGTTGGTCATACCCTGGCCGAACCTGGCGCTTTTAGCGCGCGCGGGCGAAGCGAGTTCGAGTTCAACCGTGATCTGGCCGCCCGGCTGTCTCTTGCATTGCGGACTCTCGGCGCGAAGGTCCAGGAAATCAACTTTGCCGGCGCCATCGGCAGCCTGGCGGCACGCCCGGAACAAGCGCGCGGCAGTGATTTCTTCATCTCGATTCACCATGATTCGATTAGCCCGGAGTATCTGGAGTTCTGGGACTGGGACGGCAGCGAGGCAAGTCACACGACGGTCAAGCGCGGCTTCG
Source organism: Azonexus sp. (assembly GCA_040275885.1). Lineage (GTDB taxonomy): Bacteria > Pseudomonadota > Gammaproteobacteria > Burkholderiales > Rhodocyclaceae > Azonexus. The sequence goes on from JBEOKN010000052.1 coordinate 46,054, forward strand.
GCCTTTTCGTCTCGCGACGCAACCCAGAGCTGGCGACGAGCCTGCGTTGTGCGACGACGATCGGCGCCGCGCTGCGCCGAGGAGGCTTCGAGCCGACTTCGTGGCACGGGCGCAAGCATCAACCGGCTGACGCCGAGAACGGCGTCTGGTATTACGATAATCTGGTGGTGCTTCACAAATCCACATTTCCCGCACTTCTTTTTGAAGCGGGCGTCATCAAGCACCGCGAAGAGGAGCTGGAATTGCTCGACGGGTATCGCCAGGCACGCATGGCCGATGCACTGGCCATCGGAATCGCCAGCTGCCTTTTCGTTACAGGAAGATTGGCTCCGGAGTGAGCGCGACGCCGAATTTCTTGTGGACGGCGGCGCGAACTGCAGCCATCGTTCGCAGCACGTCGGCACCCGTAGCGCCCCCATGATTGACCAGGACCAGCGCCTGTTTTTCAAACATGCCGACCGGTCCGAGGCTCTTGCCCTTCCAGCCGGCCTGTTCGATCAACCAGCCAGCCGCCAGCTTGACCTGGCCATCCGGCTGCGGGTAGTGCGGGAGGCTCGGGTAATCGGAACCGAGCTTTTCGGCAATGCTGCGGTCGACCACCGGGTTGTGGAAGAAACTACCGGCGTTAGGCGTCACTGCCGGATCGGGAATCTTGCGCTGGCGGATGTCGATGATTGCTGAAGCGATGTCCTGCGGCGTCGGCGACGTGATCTCCCGGGCGGCCAGTTCTTGCGTCACATCGGCATAACGGGTGTTCGGCCGCCAGCGCTTGGGCAGCCGGAACAACACCGAGGCGATTGCCATTCGCCCGCTCAAGTGCCAGCCTTCCTGCTTGAAAAGGCTGTCGCGATAACCAAAACGACAATCCTTGCGGTCGACCGTCAAGAAGCACCGTTTTTCGAAGTCCCAGGCATTCAGTGAATGGACGCACTCGCCGACTTCCAGTCCGTAGGCGCCGATATTCTGAATCGGTGCCGCGCCGACCCGGCCCGGAATCAAGCTCAGGTTCTCCAGCCCCGGCCAGCCTTGGTCCAGCGTCCACTGCACGAACTCATGCCAGTTCTCCCCGGCCCCGGCGCTGACATACCAGGCATCTGTGTCCTCGCTGACCAGTTGCCGGCCGGCGATGGACATGTGCACGACGAGACCGTCGAAATCGCCGGTCAACACCAGATTGCTGCCGTCACCGAGGATGAAACGGGGAGACTGCTTCAGTTCCCCCGCGAGAAGCTGTGGCGGCGCGGTGATTTCCACATAGCAGGCGGCACGGCTTGGGAGGGCAAGGGTGTTTAAGCCGGTCAGGTCGACGTTTCTTTGTTGCAGGCTCATTTGGGAATCTTCTTTGTTTTCTGCTGTGGCGAGGCCTTTTCGGCGCTTGGCTCGCTATCCATTACAAAAGCCCGACGGCTGATTCAATGGGCGGCTTGCGCGAACGGAATCCCGATGGTGGGATTCCCTCCCAGCGCTTGAATGCCCGGCGGAAGTTGGCGAGATCGGTGTAACCGAGCGTGTAGGCGATTTCCTGTATGGTCAGGTGGCCGGATTTAAGGTGCTCGACCGCAAGCATGTGGCGGACATCTTCAAGGATCTCCTTGAACGCCGTTCCTTCGTCGATCAGGCGCCGGTGCAGGGTGCGCGGCGTCATATGGCACAGGCGCGCGGTGACATTGAGCGAGGGGAATCCGTTCTGCTTCTCCAGCATGATGCGCCTGACCCGGGTGCTCAGCGACTCCCTGCTGGTCAGCTTCTCCAGTTCGCGCTGACAGATCAGGGCGGCTTCCTGGAACGTTGCCGCATCGGCCATTTTCAGCGGCAGGTCGATCACGCTCAGGGGCAGCGCGAAGCCTGTCCACGGCCGGCCGAAATGCACCTCGCACTTGAACAGGTCGCGGGCGAGCGCGGCATGTTCCGGCGGGTCAAACGGGAAGGCGACCTGGTTGATCTGGCAGCTTCCGAGAGATATGTAGTCGAGCACGTTCTTGACGGTCAGCACCACCGCTTCCAGAACGGTGCTGCGGATGTCGCCGAGCGGACGCGGTTCGCTGAAGACGACGCGGACTTCATTGCCATGAATCTCGTGATTCAGGGAAACCAGCGAGGTACGCAGGGGCATGAAGCGTGCGAACAGTTCCACCGCCTGGCGCAGCGTGCCGCTGTTCAGGGCCGCGTAGCCGAGCATGCCATGGGTGTTTACCAGCAGGCGTTCGCCGAGCAACAGACCAAGCGCGGGTTCCTGCGTAATGGCCAGCGCGTCCAGAATCAGCTGGCGAAACACGGGGAAGGGCACATTCAGCGCGGCTTTGTCGAGTTGCGCTTCGCTCAAACGGCTCTGCTCGAGCCAGTGCGCCACATCGGCGCCCGTGCTTTCGATCTGGTTGGCGATCTGCCGGAGGTAGTACGCCGGCAGCGTGAATTCCTCGATTTGCATGCTCTCCGGAAGATTGTGACAAGAGCGTCCGGCAGATTGTCAACAAATGACCCGTATATGTCAATCGCCAACCTCCTTGCCCCGCCGCATGCCGCATACCATTATCAGACTTCCGGTCTGACCGTTCGCTTCCACGGAGCACACATGTTTTCGTTCCTTGCCAAGAAGGCACCGCCCGCGCCAGGCATCATCACTGCGCACATCAACTCGCAGCCGATCACGGTCGATGCGAAGGAAACGCTGCTGCAGGCGGCCCTGCGCCAGGGTATCGATTTCCCCCACAGTTGCCGGATCGGCGGTTGCGCGACCTGCAAGTGCCGGCTGGTCGAGGGCAAGGTCAAGGAGTTGACCGATAGCGGCTACCTCCTGTCCGACGACGAACTCGATCAGGGCTACATCCTGGCATGCCAGAGCGTGCCGCAGACGGATGTGCGCATCGAAGTCGAACTGTCGCGGCAGCAGCCACAGCGTTCCGTGACCGGCCGTGTGGTCGGGCAGGACAGGCTCACCGGCGACATCACGCGCCTGCGCGTGCAACTCGATGAAGCCCTGCCCTACAAGGCCGGCCAGTTCGCCAGCATCAGCATCGCAGCGCTGCCCGGCATCAGCCGCAGTTACTCCTTCGCCACACCGGTGCAGCCGGACTCGCAGGTCAGCTTCTTTGTGCGCAAGGTGTCGGGCGGCATTTTCTCGACGCTGATCAACGAGCAGGGCGTCGTCGGCCAGCCGGTACAAGTCGAGGGACCGCTGGGCGACTTCTGGCTGCGCCCGGCGGCTGCACCGCTGCTGCTGGTCGCCGGCGGCAGCGGACTGGCGCCGCTTCTGGCCATCCTTCACGAAGCGGTCGCCGCCGGCGAGACGCGCCCGGCGACGCTGCTCTTTGGCGCCCGGACGGCGAGCGATCTCTACGCGCTGGAAGAGATCGGCGCCATTGCCCGCCACTGGCAAGGAAGATTCCGCTTCATTCCGGTGCTGTCGGCCGCCGCTGCCGACGCACCCTGGACCGGCGAGCGCGGACTGGTGACCGAGAAAATGCCCGCCCTGATCGAGGCCGACACGCATGCCTACCTGTGCGGCCCACCGGCGATGATCGACAGCGCGGTCGTGCTGCTGCGGCGGCACGGTGTCGCCCGCGAAAGCATTCACGCGGATCGCTTCACGACCCAGCACGATGGCCTCGCGGCGGCTGCCTGAAATGGCGCGAACGCATCGAGAACACAACGACCATGGAGACTCCGATGAACGCACTGCACTACCTGAAATACTTCCTGTTTCATGGCGTCGGGCTGATTTCCGCCACGGCGATACTCGCCGGCGGCCATTACATGAGTGGAGGACTGCTCCTGATCCTGCTCATCTACATCGTTGGCGATGCCGTCTGCGGGAACGACACCAGCACGCCCGGGTTCAAGCATCCGGGCATCCTGACCGCGCAGTTGTGGATGGCCTTGCCCTTGCTCGCCCTGATCGTCTTTTCCGCCGTATGGAGCGTCAGTCCGGGCGATCCGCTCGGGTTCGGCGAGTGGGTCACGCGGCTGAGCGGCTACGACGTGGTTGCCGCACGCGATGCGACCTCGTTCGGCAACCATCTGGCGACGGTGATCTTCACCGGGCTGATGATCGGCATGATCGGCACCATTCCCGCCCACGAACTGACCCACCGCACCTGGGATCCGGTCTCGATGTTCATCGGCCGCTGGCTGCTCGCTTTCAGCTTCGACACGACATTCTCGATCGAGCACGTCTATGGACATCACCGCTATGTGTCGACCGAAGAAGACCCGGCGACCGCTCCGCGCGGCCGCAACGTTTATCACCACATCGTCGCCTCGACCATCAGGGGCAACGTCAGCGCGTGGAACATCGAGACGAAGCGCCTGAAGCGCAAGGACCAGTGGCCCGTGTCGTGGCATAACAGGGTCATTCGCGGGCACCTGATGAGCGTCCTTCTGGTCGCCGCCGCCGGGGCAATCGGCGGCTGGCAGGCAGCGGCATACTTCACGCTGTGCGCGCTGTGCGGCAAGGCGCTGCTGGAGATCGTCAACTACATGGAACACTACGGCATGGTGCGCAACCCGAAGACGCCGGTGCAACCCCGGCATTCCTGGAACACCAACAAGCGGATCAGTTCGTGGACCATGTTCAACCTGACACGTCACTCGCATCACCACGCCCAGGGCGAGGTCCCCTACCAGGATCTCAAGCCGTTTCCCGATGCGCCGATGATGATCAACGGCTATCTGACCACCCTCATCGTCGCCCTGATTCCGCCGCTGTGGCACCGCTTGATGACGCCCAGGGTGCTGGCCTGGGATCGTGACTACGCCACCGCCGAAGAGCGCCAGATGGCTGCCCGCGCCAACGCCAGAAGCGGCATTCCCCTGTTGCGGCAAGCGAGCGGCGGCGCCGGCACGCCTGCGGCCAGGATGGCATCGAATGCCTTGTAGTGCCATTTCGCCGACTGGCGGCGCCGGATTCCCCCCAGCGCCATGGCCTGCAGAAATCCAGACTTGATTCGTCCCGGATTGCCAGGTTGAGCGTCCGTGTTCGCCCAACCGCCGCGTTGCGCGTTTCCCACCAGCGGCCAGCCGATCAGCCGCTCCACACAATAACCTGACGGATGGCCTACGGAAGCACCTCGGCCAAAGCCG
>JBEOKN010000053.1:0-104624 GCA_040275885.1 Azonexus sp.
GTGACGGTCCTTGCCCGACAGAATCGGCTCGCCAAAAGATAGCGGCCAGACGATGGACATGCAGCGCAGGCCAAAGAGTCTTTATTCAGTAACAAAACCTGTCTGGCAAAGCCCCTTCAGGCTCAGCACCAGGATGCCCGCCTTCACATTTTGGCCTTGTCCGTCGGGGTCCTGCACATCAGCAGTTGGGGTGTCTTCAGGCTCGCCTGATAGGCGGCGATGGCCACCAACTGGGCATTATCGTATGTCTTGATGGCATCGAACATTTCCACAGGGACATCGACGCGCCTTCCATCGCGGACATCAGTCATCTGCCGCAGCAGATACTTGTAATGCTGGCCGGCCAGGACAGGGTAGAGCGCATCCTTGCGTCCCGCGCCATTCTCCTGATGGCACATGGCACACTTGTTGTCGTAGAGTTGCTTGCCTTCGGCCACCTGCTTGGCCGCATCGGCGCCTTCGTACTTGCCCGAATCCAGCGGGAAGCACAGGGTCCCGATATAGGCCGCGACGTCGGCCAGCGCCTGAGCATCGGGGATTTTCCTGGCAAACGGGTACATCGTCGGGTTGTAACGCACCCCGGAGCGAATGTCGGAGAGTTGTTTGATCAGCACGGTCTGGTGCTGGCCAGCCAGTTGCGGGATGCTGCCGTCACGATTGCCGGCGCCGCTCGGCAGGTGGCAGGCTTCGCAGTAGGCAGTGTAGTATTTCTGGCCGGTCCGCCAGTGACCCTTGAGCTTCAGGGCGTCATCCTTCTCCGTACGCGGTGTGTTCGCAGGGTAACTCCTGATCTGGATGGTAGCGGTCGTCGCCTCTTCAGCCTGAGGGGCCGAGCACACAATTACGGACGCGCCGACCGCCACCATCGCCAACTTCATCCTTGAGATTGCTTTCATGACTCCTCCTGTTTTTTCTTGGATCAAACACCCACCGTCAGACAATTCAACCTGCGACCTTCCTCCAGCAAGAGCAACTTCGGCGCGGACTTGATTGCATCGCAGGTGTCAATTGAAGACGGCCCTGGACTGGCAGCCCATTTGGGGGGCAATGTCCGGGTCTGTCAACCAGAACCTGGCGACGCAGCGATGTCGTCGACCGCTCTTGCGGGGCGGCAGATTTACTATCCCATCGAGTCCCGCCAGGCGACCGCCTCGGATTCCGCTGCCACAGCATCCATCACATCGAGAACCGGTTCGAGGCGAAACTGAAAGACCGCAAACGCAGTGGTCAATTTGTGCACATCGGCGGGCTTGTCGGTTTCGATCACCGCGTAGCCGCCAAACTCCCCAACACGCACGAGGAACTGGTGGAAGCTCAGGCTCGGGGGCATCTGCCACTGCTGAAAGACACCCAATACCCGCTTCTGCGCAGACTCGTAGTCAGAGTGAGACCCGCCCGGGCGCTCCCACCACGTGAGGACGTATTTCACTTTTCCTCCCTATCTCGGTTGACTTCAATAGTGTTGCCGACACTCCCTGGCGCAGCCAATACCGCCCTGGATCATCGGTCTTTTACCGAGGCTGCCTGACCCTTGGGCGCTATCGGCAGAGCCGGCCTGCCGGTCGGTGGCTCTCGGCTCAAGGGAAGCATTGGGTGAGTCTCTGTGCCATCTCGCCGAAAATTCCGTTCGTCCTTGCAAGAGGCTCTCTCGGTCTGCCCACGACCATTGCCGGAAGCGCCGACCAAACCGTCATCTTCTCTCGGCTACCACGCCTGAGATCGGCGAGCAGAACCAGATCTTGTTGCCTTCGCTGTCGAGAAAGCCTCCTACGTAGAACCCCTCTGCGGGATACGGTTGCACAGGATTGGCAACTGTTACCCCGCGCGCCCTCAGTTCAAGCTCCGTATCCGGCGCATGATCGGTGGCAAAGGTGATGCGCGGATTAAGTTCATCCGACGGAAGCGCATACCAACCGTCAGCTGCAGGCTTCAGCATCACGATGACATTGCCCAGAAAGTAGCCTACCTGCCGTGCGCCTTCGAACGCCGGGGGCAAGCCCAGGGTCTCTCCGTAAAAGCATTTGGCGCGCTCCAAATCACTCACTGCCAAGGCGATCACCTTGAGTTTCTGAATCCCCAGGGAACCCATATCCGATGCCCTTTCTGCTTCACCAGTCGAGCCACCATGGCAGCAACCGCCAAGATTCTCTGGCTACCATCTTTTGATTTAGACAAGCCGTATTGGCGGCGAGTTCAATGCCCGACAATCCGGGCCAAGGCAGTCCAGTCCACCGCACGGATCTGCTGCGCCTCAGTTACCGCGAGGACCGCATGGTCAAGAACGAGGCACTTGTCACCGGCCGCGCGATCTCCTGCAGCGATGACCACGGTAGCCCGTCACACCCTTGACGACGACGCTCCGGCGAATGGCTTCGCCACCCTGACGGTCGAACTGGCCACTGTCGTCCGCACTGCCTGCCGCTCACCGCTCGTTTCCGGCAGCACACCCACGTTCGACATCCTCGGCGTCCCCAACGCCAAGCGACGGCACGCGATGGAACTCCTGCAGCAGATCATGGTGCAGTCAGAAACGGATTGGCAATTTCAGGTCAAGCGCCTGAAATATCATTAAACCTCGCTCTTCACTCGCTGGAACTTCAGCCCTGGAAACGCGGAACGCACTGCAGGCCGTGGCGGTCGAGGGAGGCCATGATTGCCGTCATGGCCTCGGCGGCGCCGAGCGGCAAGTGATAGTCGACGAACTTCGTCAGCCGTGTTTCCACGGGGTTGATCTCGACCGTCGGTATCCCGGCGCGTGCCGCCCAGACCACTGGCTCGGCAATGTAGGGGAAGACGCCCGAGGTGCCGATGGTGAACACCATGTCGACGCCCTCCTCCAGGGCTTCGGAGAAACGTGTCATCGCTCCGGCCGGCAAGGCCTCCCCGAAGAGCACAACGTTCGGCCGCAGGACACCACCACAGGCCGGGCAACGCGGCGGCAGCTCGCGCCCCGCCAGATCGTCGACGGTCTCAGCATGGTCGCACGCGGTACAGATCAGTTCCTGGAGATTCCCGTGAATCTCGATGAGGTCGGAACTGCCGGCCTTGCGGTGCAGGCCATCGACGTTCTGGGTAAACACGACGACCCTGGACATCACCTGTTCGAGAACGGCGATGGCGCGATGAGCGGAATTGGGCATCGCCCCGCGACAATTCTGCTCGATCTGGGCCAGATATTTCCAGGTGATGTCCGGCCGGACCGCGAACACGTCGCCGGACAGCGCCGTCTCGATCGGCAGCCCGTCCTCCGTCGCTTCATCGTTGTACAACCCGCCGACCCCGCGATAGGTTGGCAGTCCGGAGTCCGCCGAGATGCCGGCGCCGGTGATGAACAGGACCCGGCGCGCCGCGGCAAGACTGCGGGAGATGCGATCGATGGCGGTGAGTGTATCCACGGCCTCTTACCTTCATTGGCGATACGCCGATTATGAACATGTGGCAAGCGCATGAACAGCCTCCTGCCAATCCCGGATGTCAATGCCCCCGATTGACGATCGGCAGACGGCACCGTCAGCTGGTCGCCACTGTCGCATTCGTTCGCCGGCGGCCTCGATGGCAACACCCGGTCGACGATCAGGCCGGGCGATCTTCGCTAGCTGCGCCTGATGGCAATTGCCGGATGCAGGCTGCCACCGCGGCGGCCCAGTAGCGGTAGGCTGGCTCACCGGGATGGAATCCGTCCGGAGCGAGATAAGACGGATCCCGCGGATAGTCCAGGGAGACCACGGTGCACCGCCCATCGCGGCTGGCAAAACGCAGGAGTTCATCGTTGAAGCGCCGGGCGCGCAGCCCGACACACCATCTCAACGGCTGCGGCAAGGCTGTGAAGCGATGCATTGGCGGCAACGCCGACAGCAGAACGTAGCGGACGCCGAAGCCCGACTCCAACAGATCGAGCAAGCTGGCCAATGCGGCTGTCCACTGCCGGGTTCGCCGGCCGGTGATGACGTCATTGACTCCGATCGAGACAATTGCCACGTCGAAGCTCCCGCCGGCGACTCCCTCGAGTCGTCCGATGAGGTCGCGTGTCGTCACGCCAGATTCCGCATGAAGCTGCCAGCTGACCTTGAATTCCGGGATCAGTTGCGCGACGAGGCGACCTGCCAGAGCGGTCGCCTGCGATGCGGCGCCCACCCCCGCTGCGGCGGAATCACCAAGGATCAGCAGGTTCAGCCCCGGCCCGCCGCCGCTCACGCCAGACCGCTTTCCCGGTGCTTCCGGCAACCTGGGTGTCACGCGCCGGACATACACGCCCTGCGCGAAGAGCAGTGGCGAAAGGGCCAGGGTGGGCAGCCAGCTCAGCAAGCCGTTCAAGGACGACAGTTTCCGGACCATGCCGGCGGATCGGGACGCGGGGGCTAACCCATGTGGAAGAAGTTGAGCTTGTTGCCGTCCACGTCGCGGAAATACGCTGCATGGAAACCGGCGAAGCGCTCGCCCGGTTTGCCTTCATCGGTGGCGCCAAGTTCGATCGCCAGCGCGTAGAGCCTGTCGACGTCGTCCCTGCTGCCGGTGGCGAGTGCCACCATAGTTCCGTTGCCGACAGTCGCGGGCCGCCCGTCAAAGGGCGTGATCACCCCGATGGAAGGCGCCTGCATGCTGGTTCCCCAGGCCACGCCGCGTTCGCTTTCCCAAACGCGCTTGCCGCCCATCGCGGCAAAAAGCTGGTCGTAGAACGCAGTTGCGCGAACCAGATCGTTGGTGCCCAGGGTGACGTAGCCGATCATGATTTCTCCTTGAATGTGGTTGCGATGAGGCGCTGGAGCGGGTCCCGTGTGCGTCTCCAGTTTACGCTGAAAATCCTGATCACTCCGGATCCCGGTTCTTGAAGATTGCCTGCCCAATGCAGGCATCGGGCAGAACGGTCGACGGGGATGATCCGGTTTCCTGTTCTTTTTCGCCGTCGACCGCAGCAGCCCCCCGTAACTGCTGCTCGCGCAGCGCGCGCAGTTCCGGGCTTTCGAGGCTGATGCGGCCGAGCGCCCCGCTCCGATAATCGGTCAGCAGGATCGCCGCCGCCTTCTCGCAGTCGGGTTCTCCGCCACGGCCCTTGAGCAGGCAGCCGCGCTTGCTGGCTACGGCTTCGATGACTGCGGGGCCGTCCAGGCCTTCGGTGGCGAATCCATAGCGCGCCGTGAGCAGCGCGGGGTAGCTTGCGAGCAGAAAACCGGCGAGAAAGGTTGCCACCTCCTCGCCGATGTAGGCATTGACGCCGACCGCGTGACTGGCCGCCAGCATCAGGCCGTCGATCGGATGGTCGATCTTCGGCCACAGCAGGCCCGGCGTGTCGTAGAGGTACAGCCGCGAACTGATGTCAATGCGCTGTTGGCTCTTGGTCACTGCCGGCTGGTCGCCGACGGCCGCGACCTTCTTCCTGACCAGCGCGTTCATCAGCGTCGATTTGCCGACATTAGGGACGCCCATGATCATCAGGCGCAGCGGCTTGACGGCATCGTTGCGATGCGGCGCGAGTTGCTGGGCCAGCGCCGGAATGCGGGCCACATCGCTGGCTTTCTTGCACGATATTGCCACCGCCCTGACCCCCGGCTGCTGGGCGAAATGATCGAGCCAGCCCTTGGTGACCAAGGGATCGGCCATGTCGGCCTTGTTCAGCAGCTTGAGACAGGGACGCTGACGGAAGGCACGCAGCTCGTGAATCATCGGGTTGCTGCTCGCCTGCGGCAGACGGGCATCGACCACCTCGACGACGACATCGGCCAGCGCCAGCGTCTCGGCCGCCTTCTTGCGGGCCGAGGTCATGTGACCGGGGAACCATTGGATGGACATGATCGAAGTAAATCGGTAGATGGGGCGCGTATTATCGCAGCTCACATCGCCGGAAACGCCTTCATGCACATTTGGGTCGACGCCGACGCCTGCCCCGGCGTCATCAAGGAAATTCTCTACCGGGTCGCCGAACGCACCCGCCTGCCCCTGACGCTGGTCGCCAACCAGTGGCTGAAAACCCCGCCATACCCGAGCATCCGGTCGATTCAGGTAGCCCGGGGGTTCGACGTTGCCGACAATCACATTGTCGATCAGGTGGAAGCCGGCGACCTGGTCATTACCGCCGACATCCCGCTGGCCGCGGCGGTGATCGACAAGGGAGCGCTGGCCTTGAACCCGCGCGGCGAGCTTTACAACAAGGAAAACATCCGGCAACTGCTGGACATGCGCAACTTCATGGACACCCTGCGTAGCAGCGGGGTCGACACCGGCGGGCCACCGGCGTTCAGCCTGGCTGACCGCCAGGCTTTCGCCAACCAGCTCGACCGCCTGCTGGCGGGCCGCCAAACTCGCTAGATTACCTCACGCGCTTGATCGAAGCGCAGGTTCGGGAACTTTTCCTTGACCATGTTGAGATAGACGTTGTTGGGTGCCAGGTAGACCGGGTCATCGGCGCCGTCGAGCGCAACGTTGGCGCTGTAGCGTTCGGAGAGCTGGCGCAGTTCGGCAGGGTCACCATGAATCCAGCGGGCGGTCGCGCAGTTGTAATGCTCGAAAATGACGAGCACCCCGTATTCGTTTTCCAGGCGGTTGGCCACCACGTCGAACTGTAGCGTGCCGACTGCGCCGAGGATCAGGTCGGTGCCTGCAAGCGGGCGAAAAAGCTGTGTCGCCCCTTCTTCAGCAAGTTGTTGGAGACCTTTCTGCAACTGTTTGATTTTCAGTGGGTTCTTAATGCGAGCCAAACGAAAATGCTCTGGGGCGAAGGACGGAATGCCGGTGAAGCGGATGTCTTCGCCTTCGCTGAAGGTTTCACCGAGGCGGATCGTGCCGTGGTTGGGAATGCCGATGATGTCCCCCGGCCAGGCCTCGTCGGTCGTGCTGCGGTCGCGCGCCATGAAGGTGATGGCATTGTTGACCGCCAGGGTCTTGCCGGAGGCGACCTGCCTGACTTTCATGCCGCGCTCGAAGCGGCCGGAACAGACGCGCAGGAAGGCGATGCGGTCGCGGTGCCGGGGGTCCATGTTAGCCTGGATCTTGAACACGAAGCCAGAAAACTTCGCCTCACTCGGCTGAACCGTGCGCATGACCGCCGGCCGTGCGATCGGCGCCGGCGACAGTTCGACCACGGCATCCAGCAGACTCTGGACACCAAAGTTGTTGACCGCCGAACCGAAGAACACCGGTGACTGTTTGCCCGCCAGATAGGCCTCGGCGTCGAAGGCGTGCGATGCTCCGCGCACCAGTTCGATATCGACGCGCAATTCGTCGGCCTGCCGACCGATCAGTTCGTCCAGACGGGGGTTATCGAGTCTCCGGATGATCTCGGCGGTCCCCTTTTCGGCTTGCGGGTCGAAAAAGGCGATGGTGTCGTCGTAGAGGTGATAGACCCCGCGAAAACGCTTGCCCATGCCGATCGGCCAGGTCATCGGCGCACACTGGACGCCGAGCACCGACTCGATTTCGTCGAGCAGGTCGATCGGCTCCTTGCCTTCGCGGTCGAGCTTGTTGATGAAGGTCAGGATCGGCGTGTCACGCATGCGGCAGACGTTCAACAGCTTGATCGTCTGCGCCTCGACGCCGTTGACCGAGTCGATCACCATGACGGCGGAGTCGACAGCGGTCAGCGTGCGATAGGTATCTTCCGAGAAATCCTCGTGCCCCGGTGTGTCGAGCAGGTTGATCATGCACTCGCGGTAGGGAAACTGCATCACCGACGAGGTCACCGAGATGCCGCGCTGCTTTTCCAGTTCCATCCAGTCCGAGGTCGCGTGCCGCGAGGCCTTGCGTGCCCGCACTTCACCAGCCACCTGGATGGCGCCGCCGAACCACAGCAATTTTTCGGTCAGTGTCGTCTTGCCGGCATCCGGGTGGGAAATGATGGCAAAGGTTCGACGACGGGAAATTTCAGTGTCGAGAGGGGTCACGGCAGGAATCGGAAAGCGGAAAGTCCGTGATTATACCTTTGCCGCAATGCACCAATGGCTCCGACTGCCGGCCGGGGGGTCACACACAATCGGCAAGCCGGATCAAACCGCCCGCAAGGTCTGCCGGCCGTACCACTCCTCACCAGCCGCGACGGTCACCGGCGTCCGGACCGCGGCTGCCTCGACGCACAGCATGTGCCGCCAGCCATTGGCCGGGATGTCCTTGAGCTTGGCGCAGGCATCGACCCAGGGGTTCCACACCACGACATCGGGAAAGCCCTGACTCTCGATGCCGAGACTGAGATTGCCGGCTTTCAACAGTTGCGGGCGCCGGACGTCATAATAGACGCGGTCGACCTCGCTCTCGACCACGATTTCCGTCCCGGTTTCGCGGACAATCCGGTTACCGTTGGCGACATCCAGGTAGTCATGGCCATGCAGGCCCGCGAGCGCCACATCCTCGACCTGGACGACGCGCAGGTAGGAATGCAGCGCTGCGGTGAAGGCGAAGGGTGCCGGGCCGGTGTTTTCGACGCAGAATTCGACATCGATGCGGTCGACTTCGAGCATCAGCGCAATTTCAGCCCGGAAGGCATGAGGCCACAGGGCACGTGTCGCTTCGTCGTCACCGAGTTCGAGCGTCGCCAGCGCATATTCGTCGCCACAACGCTGCGTCGTCACCGCCCACTCGCTGCCACGAACGAAGCCGTGCTTCGGCAACTTGCCAACGCCGCCAAACTGGGGAAAGCAGACCGGAATTCCGCCGCGGATCGGGACGCTGCCGTCGAAGACCGCGCGCTCGGAAAGAAACAGGCGTTCGCGGCCATCGGGTGTGATCCACGACAGAACCTGCCCGCCGAGCCGGCTGATGACCGCGGACGACCCCCGCGGGCCATGCAGGCGCAAGGCTTCCAGCCCTTTGAATTCGATCGTTTCAATGAAGGGTTTCATGAGGTTCCGGCGCCTTGGGCACGACATAGAGTTGGGGACGGACATGCAGCAACTCGACCCGCTGCCCGAGGAGCGTGACGGTCCCGGGACGCCGGTTGTCGCCGGTGTCGCTGTATTCGAAGCCATAGATGCGGCGCAGGCGAAGCCTTCCATCGTCGTCGCGCACCAGCCGCAGCGAACGGATGGCAACCGTGTCGTCGAGAAACTGCAGGCCCTCATCGGCGCAGGCGCGTTGCGCTGCTTTGACACCGATTTCGCGCACTTTCAGGCTGTCCAGCCAGAGCCAGACAGCGGCAGCAAGGAACACCAGGACCAGTAATTGGAGCAATTCCATCACGCAAGTATACGCAAACCGTGAAACAGGCCACGGCCAATCAGGAATGTGCTGGATAATTCGTCCTCCGTACACCCGTCCAGAAACATGGGGACGACTCCCGGATCGTTCCGCGATCGGCGCACCGTCAACCAGACCATTTCATGCTCAGCTACCGTCACGCCTACCACGCCGGCAACCATGCCGACGTGCTCAAACACCTGGTCCTGCTCCAGATTGCCGAATACATGGGCGAAAAACCGGCACCATTCTGGATCATCGATACCCACGCGGGCGCCGGGCGCTACGCGCTGGAATCGACGCACGCCAGAAAGCTGGCCGAGTACCGCGACGGTATCGGTCGCCTGTGGGACAGGAAGGGCCTGCCCCCGGCGGCGGTCGACTACATCGAATTCGTCAGGATGCTCAACCCGGACGGCAAGTTGCGCCACTACCCGGGTTCGCCCTGGCTGGCCAGCCAGATGCTGCGCGAAAGCGACCGCCTGCGGCTCTACGAACTACACAGCAGCGACTTCAAGCACTTGCAGGAATGCTTCGCCAACGCCGGTCGCCAGGTGACAGTGACCGCGGGCGACGGCTTCGTCGGGCTCAAGGCCAGCCTGCCGCCACCACCCCGCCGCGCGCTGGTGCTGATCGACCCGGCCTACGAGACCCGGGATGATTACATCAACGTGGTCAAGTGCCTGCAGGATTCGCTCAAGCGCTTTCCTACCGGCATTTATGCGCTGTGGTACCCGCTCCTGGCCAAACTTGAGGCGCGCAAGCTGCCCGCCAGACTGAAGCGACTTGGCGCCAGCAACTGGCTGCAGGCCACGCTCGAAATCAAGGCGCCGTCCACCGACGGCTTCGGAATGAACGGCAGCGCCATGTTCATCATCAATCCGCCGTGGACACTGGAAAAGAAGCTTCACGAAACCCTGCCCCGACTGACCGAGATCCTCGCCCAGGGCGATGGCGCCCGATTCACGATCGAAAGCGAGTCAGCCTAGCTCGCTGTACTTGGCCCGTGACCCATGCGCCTTGGCGACCGGGTACTTTTCCGAGTTCTTGATCAGCTTGGTGCGGGCGGCCGCGGCCAGGTCGATACCGGCCACATCGGCGATCAGCAGCAGATAAAGCAGGATATCGGCGCATTCGTCGCGCAGCGCTTCAGCGGATTGCCGATCGATGGGTAGCGCCTCGACCTCGGCGTCGCTCTTCCACTGCGTCAGCTCGAGCAACTCGGCCGCCTCGAGATTGAGCGAAACGATCAGGTTGCGCAGCGAATGAAACTGACGCCAGTCGCGCGCATCGCGGAACTCCAGAACCGCTGCGGTCAACGCTGTGAAATCGCTCAATTTCAGACTCCCTGATGCTTGTCCAGAACGTATGCTAGCGCAAAACCGCGCCCATTCCCGAGTGCCGCTTACGCAACAGACGAGGTCCCGCAGGGGGATTCCGCATTCACCGGATCCCGCAGCGCGCCTTATAGTCGCAGATTGTCACCAGCCACTCTCTGCGGACATTCCTCATGTCGAACCATCGCCTTTTTCCCGCGCTGTTGCTTTCGCTGCTTGCCAACGTTTGCCCGCCTGCCCTCGCCCTGCAGCCTCTCATTACCGACGATACGGGCACCCAGGGAAGCGGCGGCAATCAGATCGAACTGGCCTACTCGGGCTTCCGCCAGAAGATGTCGGGCAGCACCGACCGCCTGGACGTTCTGCCTTTCACCTATACGCGGGGCGTCAGCGAAACCGTCGATCTCTTCGTCAGCGGCAGCTACGGGCGGCTGCGCCTGAGCAGCGCCGACCAGCCCGCCTACGGCGTCGGGACCCCATCCCTGGGCGCCAAGTGGCGCTTCTCCGGAACCGAAGAAAGCGACACGCGGATGGCCCTCAAGCCCGAGGTTTTCTTCCCGATCAATAGTAGCAGCAGGGAGGAAGACGGTTTCGGTACCGGCAAGGTCTCGGGCAACCTGACCTTCATCCTCGAGCAAAGGGTCCCCTTCGGCAGCGTCCTCTTCAATGCCGGCCTGGGGCGCAGCCGCATTCGCGGAGTCTTCGACGATTCCGACGCAACCGTCTCGCGCGTGTCGATCGCGCCCATCTGGGAGGTGAGCGAAGAGTGGAAACTTGCACTGGACCTGGGACAGCGATTCGCGCATGGTAGCGGCACCACGGTCATCGAGAAGTATGCCGAGTTCGGTGCAATCTACTCGCCCGGCAAGGATCTCGATCTGGCGCTCGGCATCATCGGCTCCTCCGACAACCAGGACCCGCGGACGACCACCCGCGCAGCGACAGTCGGCGTCACCTGGCGATTCCAGTAAGCATCTCCCCGTCTCGCCCTGATCACCGGGGCGCCGCCCCGGCCGCGATCACCGGATACAATTCATCGTCATCCCGGATCGACAGACCGATCGCATGCCGCGCCTTGCTTCGCTCAACACGCAAATCCTGATCGGCTGCCTTGCCGGCGTCGCCGGCGGCCTGTGGCTGGCCAGCGCCGAGCCGACACCCGTTGCCGCGAGCGCGCTCTACGGCGCCAAGCTGATTGGCAACCTCTTCCTTGACTTGTTGCGCATGGTGCTCGTGCCACTGGTCTTTTCGTCCATCGTCGTCGGCGTCGCCAACCTGCGCGCCCATGACCAGATGCACCGGGTGTGGACGACGACGCTGGCCTTCTTCTTCGCCACGATGGGCCTGGCGATCCTGATCGGCTTTGGCGCCGCGCATGTCTTCCGGCCGGGGGAGGGTCTGCAACTCGAAATGTTCGCCGCAGCGACGAAGAACCATCAGGCGCGCCAGATGCCACTGCCCGACTACATCGCCCAGTTCCTGCGCGGCCTGTTCCAGAACCCGTTCAAGGCGCTGGCCCAGGGCGAGATCCTTGCCATCGTGACGATCGCCCTCTTCCTCGGCGTCGCCCTGGTCGTCGGCGGTGAACGCTACCGCAACCTGCGCCTGCTGATCCAGGAACTCCAGGAACTCTGCCTGATGATTGTCGGCTGGATCATGCGCCTCGCCCCGTTCGGCCTCGCCGCGTTGCTCCTGCAACTCGTCGCCACCCAGGAGGGCGGGCTGCTCAAGAGCCTCGGCCATTTCATCGTCGTCGTCACCGGAACCACGCTGTTTCACGGCCTCGTGGTCCTGCCGCTGATCCTCTGGCTGTTCACCCGGATGTCTCCCATCCATTTCTTCAAGGGCGCGCGCGAGGCGCTGATCACGGCGTTTGCCACCAGTTCGAGCGCCGCCACGCTGCCGGTCACGCTGCGCTGCACCGAGCAGCATTTGCATGTGCACAAGGACATCGCCAACTTCGTCGTGCCCCTTGGCGCGACGGTCAATATGGATGGCACGGCGCTCTACGAGGCCGCCGCAGCGCTCTTCGTCGCGCGCCTCGCCGGCATCGAGCTCGACATCGCCAGCCAGATGATCATCTTCCTTGTCGCCATGCTCGGCGCCATCGGCGCCCCGGGCATTCCCAGCGTCGGCATGCTGAGCATGGTCCTGGTCCTCGAATCGGTCGGCCTGCCTACCGAGGCCATCGCCATCCTGCTGCCGATCGACCGCATCCTCGACACAGTACGGACAGCCGTGAATGTCGAGGGCGACATGGTCGGCAGCCTGATCGTCCACCGGCTGGCCGCTGTTCCGGAGAGCATCGGACGCTCATGAAGCCGGCACGGATTTTCAGGCCGGCTTGTCCTTGAGTTGCTTGATGAGACTCGTCACCGCATCAACCGGGTAGATCAGCGGCACCATCACCCCACCGATGCGGGTAAACATGGCGACCTGCCCGACGCGGGCGCTGTAAAGTACGTGGTGGCTCTTGATGCCATTGACGTTCAGCCACAGCGTGCTGTCACTATCCATCGGCGTGTGACCGACGATGAAAGTGGTGTGCTTCTGCAGGCCCAGAGCGCGGCGAAAACGTTTGACGTCCGCCCGCGTGTACCCATTGGGCCGACTTGGCTGGAAATGGCGGTTGTTGACCATTTCGATGGCCAGTTCCGGATGGCGGTGGATGTTGACCAGCATATCCTTGCTCACGTCCTCTTTCGGCGCCGCCGCATGACAGGCGACGAAATCCGTGGACGCCACCACAAAGGGCAAGAGGCGATAGAATTCCGCCATGGCTTCCCGATAGGCTTGACCCCGGCGAGCGACCAGTTCCCTGGCCCACAGCAGGCCCTGGGGTACGCCATCCTTGGCGATGTCCTCGGTAAAGGAGTCATGGTTGCCACGGATATAGAACACCTGCTGCGGAAAACGCAGCTTGAGCCGGAAGATCAGATCCATCATCAGCATCGAGCTGTCCATCTCGCCCAGTTTCCCGTCCTCCTCGCAATGCACCGCATCGCCGAGAATGATCAGGGCGGCGCTGCCGTCCTCGAGCGCATCGAGAAAAGCGTTCTGACTCAGCACTGTCAACAGGTTGTCGACCTGGGCATGCAGGTCGGCGACCAGGATCGGGGTCAGACGCCCGGGCAGCATCACCAGTCCGCCGGGCAAGCCCCAGTCACTCCGCGGCCGGTAGGCCTCCTGTCGCATGACTTTGTTGACCTCTTCAATCAGCGCCAGCGCCTCGTCTGCCGGCAACTGCTCGATCGCCCCCCCGAAAATCTCGCGCAAGCGACGGTAGCTGCCTTCACGCATGCCGCGCGCATCGCTGGCAAACCGGCCGATGGTGGCGCCGGCGTCGCTGAGATTGTGAAAGACCAGCGATTCCGGCCCGTGGATGATGACCAGGTGCTCGTCGTCAACCGCATCGGGGTAATTGAAGAGCGCTTGCTGGACGCGATCGCCGGCCCCCAGCGAGATCCAGCTTTTCGGCGTCAGGCGCAGGAAGCCGTTGATCCGGCCGGGCTGGGCGGCGGGATCGACGATGACGAAATTGCCGGTGCTGTTGGGCTTTCCGCGCTCGTCGATCCGGGTTTCGGGATAGAGATGGAGTTTCTTGTCATCCCGACCGAGCGTGATTTCGATCGGCACACGATCGAAGGAAACACGGACCTTGGCGTCGCCCAGCCGATAGTTGCTGCGCAGCCTGATTTCATGACCCGTGCCCACCCCCAGTCGCGCAAGAAACTGTTTCAACGGGGCCAGCAGTCTCGACACCGTCACCGGCCGCCGCTTGGCAATCAGGTTCATGGCAGCGCCTGCGGCCTGCGGGTCGACGAAGCGGCGGGGGGGATTCTCGATCAACTCGCGCAGGTAGACCCGGAAACCCTTCCGGTGCAGATGTTCGGCAAGGCGCAGGAATGCTTCGTGCTGGACCGTGCAGATTTCCCGGCTGAGTTGCTTGTCTACCACGTGCGTACTGTGCTGTGCCCGCTCGGCGCGGCGCTGAAAGACCACTTCCGCCGGCGGCAGCAGAAATTCGAAGGCGTAGCGGCGATACCAGTCAACATTCAAAAAGAAACGTTTGCGCGGCGGCAACTGGATGCGGTCGAAATCGATCGCCGGGATCGGGTCGCGGCCGTAGAATTCGGCGTCGAAAACCGTCACCGCGTCGCCCAGGCCCTGAAACGGCATGCCGAGGTGAATCTCCCGCGGTCGCACGGACAGGATTTCGGATCGCCACCAATGTTTCTTGCCCAGGTCGAGATAGCCCTCCTCCGACCAGCCGCCGAGACGCGTGATCAGGGTGCTCTTGCCAGCGCCGGGGGGGCCGGTCACCAGAATTTGGCGATAACGAACGTCAGAGGGGAAATCGATCCCCTTGATGTTCTGCAGCGCTGCGATGGGCTCGGTCGGCAGATCCAGCATGACTCAGGCTTGACTCGAAGGAAAGACGGCGGCCCATCGGGCCGCCGTCTGGAGAAGTTGCAGAGGATTCTAGCCGAAAACAGCGCGCAGGATGTGGAAGATGATGGCCGCCAGAATCGCCGCAATGGGCACCGTGCTCAACCACCAGAGAAGAATGCCGCCAATGACTGCAGGTCGAGTGCGGCGATACCGCGGCCAAGCATTCACAGATCGAGTTGCAGCGTCGCCAAGCGCGCATAGAGTCCGCCCTGGTGGCGCAGATCCTCCGGGGTGCCGATCTCGACGATGCGCCCGTGATCCATGACGACGATGCGATCAGCCTTCTGCACCGTGGACAGCCGATGCGCGATGATCAGCGTGGTGCGTCCCTGCATGGCCGCGCTGAGGCCGCGTTGCACGAGGATTTCCGATTCCGCATCGAGGGCGCTGGTCGCTTCGTCGAGCAGCAAGAGCCGGGCGCCCTTGAGGATGGCGCGCGCAATCGAAATTCGCTGCCGCTGCCCGCCCGACAATCGGGTACCGCGCTCGCCGAGAAATGTCTGGTAACCGTCGGGCAATCGCTCGATGAACTCGTCCACGAGTGCCGCCCGCGCCGCCTCGATGACTTCCCCATCGGTGGCGTCGCTGCGCCCATAGCGGATATTCTCCAGCGCACTGGCCGAAAAGATCACCGGATCCTGCGAGACGATGGCGATGTCCTTGCGCAGATCATGCAGGCACAGGTTCCGGATGTCCTGCCCGTTAATGCGGATCACGCCAGCGGACACATCGTAGTAGCGCAGCAGGAGCTGGAACAGGCTGGTCTTGCCGGCGCCGGATGGGCCGACCAGCGCGACATTCTCGCCCGGCGCGATGTCCAGGCAGATATTGTCGAGCGCGCGCATTTGCGGGCGGGCCGGATAGGAAAAGACGACGCTTTCGAAAGTGATCGCCGCCTGTCGCGCAGAGACAGGCGTCTGCGGCAGGCGCGGGTCAAGGATGGCCGATTCGGCGTGCAGGAGTTCAAGCAATCGCTCGGTGGCCCCGGCGGCGCGCATCACGTCGCCCCACACTTCCGCCATGGTCCCGACCCCGCCGGCGACCAACGCCGCGTAGAGGACAAAGGAGGCCAGCTGGCCACCGGTCAGGAGGCCGTCATGCACCTGGCGCGCGCCGATCCACAGGACGAAGATGATCGTTCCCATGATCGCCGTGATGATCAATGCCGTCAGCACCGCCCGGACGCGCGTCCGTCTGATCGCGGTGGCAAAACTTGCTTCAGTGCGTTCGGCAAATCGCCGGGCCTCCTGGGGCTCCTGCGTATAGGCCTGGACGGTTGGCATGGCATTGAGGATCTCGCCGGCCAGCGCCGAAGTGTCGGCAATTCGGTCCTGCGATTCCCGCGACAGTTTCCTGACCTTGCGCCCGATGGCAAGGATCGGCAGGATCAGCAAGGCCATCAGGCCAAGATTCAGCGAGAACAGATAGAGGCTGGTGACGGCCAGCATGACCATGCCGCCGATGAACTGGAACAGGCTGCGCAAACCCATCGAGATCGAACTGCCGACGACGGTCTGGATCAGCGTCGTATCACCGGTCAACCGGGACAGCACTTCCCCCGTCTGCAAGGTCTCGAAGAATTGCGGCGCCTGCACCAGCACCCGGGCATAGACGGCGCTGCGCAGATCTGCCGTCACCCGCTCGCCGACCCACGACACGGTGTAATAGCGGGCAGCGACCGCCAACGCCCAGAAGCTTCCCAGTGCGAACAAGGCCAGGAAATGGCCGTTCAGACTCAAGCCGGCGAGCAGTCCGCCAGCCGACCGCTCCCGCTCGCCGAAGCCGAAATCGATCAGGTCGCGAAACGCC
The DNA here is from genome assembly GCA_040275885.1 of Azonexus sp. Taxonomy (GTDB): domain Bacteria; phylum Pseudomonadota; class Gammaproteobacteria; order Burkholderiales; family Rhodocyclaceae; genus Azonexus. The sequence continues at coordinate 16,758 of JBEOKN010000053.1, forward strand.
AGCGGCACCAGCAGAATTGCCGCAGAACCCAGGCAGAGCAGGACAAAGGCCAGCGCAATGCGCGCCCGGTGCGGCAAGAGGAATGGCCACAGGCCGCGCAAGGCCGACAGTCGGCGCGAATTCGCCGGGCGCGGCGGGGGTTTGTTGGGCATCCGCAATTATCGCTGATCTGGTGCAGGCAGGGTCGCACCCGTTGCACCGGCAGGCATCGGGCGACCACCACCTCTGGTGGCCGAAGCTAGCGGCCCCGCTGGTTGCCGGGAACCTTGTAGAGGTCGACCGGCTTGGCTGGCGTACCCTGCTCGGGCAAAGGCCTGGGCACCGGACGAGGCGGATAGGGACGGATGTAGCCCGAGCCACCGTAGTAGGACGGCACGGGCACATAGACCGGCTGCACCGAACCCGTGGCGCGGCAGCCGTCTTCGAGGTCGGCACGGCGCGACGAATCCAGCGCCATCCGGTCGAGGGTCCGCAGGCAGGACTCGACGCTGGCGGCCGAGGGGCCCGCGTTGGCCGCAGCCTGTTGTTCTTTCAGCTGCTTGCGCTGGGCAGCTTCGTCCTTCTTGCGCTCGGCCTCAAGCTTGTCCGCATAATTCTCGAGCCGATCGGCATCGCGCTCGGCCTGCCGGCGGCTGGCTTCCGGGACGTTATCGTCGGGGATCGCCTTGATCGTGCTGCTACCGCCGCTGCATGGCGAATTCGAAATCTCCGTCCGACCATCCGGCTGGCGGCACTTGTAAACCTCGGCCTGGGCGGGCAGCACCCAACCCAGCAAGGTCAGCAGCGCGAGTTGCGTAATCTTCATGCCTGCATTTATAGCGCAGCCGGGAGCATTTGTGGACCGGGTCAACAAAAAAAGCGCCCGGCTCGGGCGCTGGCGGCGGCCGAGCGACAACTCATTCCATTTCCAGACCAATCGTGACGCGAAGATGAGCCGCAGACAGTGCAATTGGCACGGCAAGGCGAAGCAGACAAAGGCATGGACGGCCTGGAAACGGAATCAGAGGATCATCCCGGCGCCGACCGTGTTGTTGCTGCTCTCGTCGATGATGATGAAGGCTCCGGTACCGCGGTTTTCCGCATAGGGATCGACGAACAGCGGCTGGGCGAGCTTGAAGGTCACTTGCGCGATGTCGTTCATCGCCAGCTTTTCCGCCGCGACTTTCTCCAGCGTGTTGACGTCGAGGCGATGGTCGATGGCGGCCAGCCTGGCCTTGCTGTCGCGCGTCGTATGGCGGATCAGGTAGGTGCGGGCGCTATCCATCGGTGCTTCGGCCATCCAGCAGACCGTGGCGTCGATCTGCTTGACGGCCACCGGCACCTCGTTCGACTTGACGATCATGTCGCCACGCGAGGTGTCAATCTCGTCGGCCAGCAGCAAGGTCACCGATTGCTCGGTGATCGCTTCGGCAAGTTCGACGCCGCCGATCTGGATCGCTGTCACGGTCGACTCGCGACCGGAGGGCAAAACCGTGACGGCGTCGCCGACCCGGATCGACCCGGATTCGACCCGGCCCATAAAGCCACGGTAGTCGTGCAGCGCCGGATTGGCCGAGTCCTGCGGGCGGCAGACGTACTGGACCGGGAAGCGGAAGGCTTCGCCATGTTCGCTGTGCGCGCCGGGAGCGCTTTCGAGAATGTCAAGCAGTGTCGGACCCTGGTACCAGTCCAGCGCGTCGCCACGATCGACGATCATGTCGCCGTTGAGCGCCGAAATCGGCAGGAAGCGTACATCCTGAATGCCAACCTTGGCCGCGAATTCGAGGTAGTCGGCTCTGATCTGCTCGTAGGTCGCCTGCGAATGGCCGACGAGGTCCATCTTGTTGATGGCGACGACCAGATGCGGGATGCCGACCAGCGCCGCCAGCTTCGAATGACGCCGGGTCTGGGTCAGCATACCCTTGCGCGCATCGACCAGGATAATGGCGAGGTTGGCCGTCGACGCGGCAGTGACCATGTTGCGGGTGTACTGCTCGTGTCCCGGCGCATCGGCGATGATGTACTTGCGCGTACCGGTCGAGAAGTAGCGGTAGGCGACGTCTATGGTGATGCCCTGTTCGCGCTCGGCCTGCAGGCCATCGGTAAGCAGCGACAGGTCGACGGCGCCAAGGCCGCGTTTTTCCGAGGTCCGGGCGATGGCGTGTAGCGTGTCGACGAGGATGGTCTTGGTGTCGAACAGCAAGCGGCCGATCAGGGTACTCTTGCCATCGTCGACACTGCCGCAGGTCAGGAAACGCAGCAGGCCGTGGTCTTCGACTCTTTCCCGGGCGGACATCAAAAATACCCTTCCTTCTTGCGTTGTTCCATGGAGGCTTCGCTGGTCTGGTCATCCAGACGCGTGGCGCCTCGCTCGGTGATGGTGGTGGCGGCGGTTTCCAGAACGATCTTGGCGACGTCGTCGGCGTCCGACTCGACGGGGGCCGTGCAGGAGATGTCGCCGACGGTACGAAAACGCACCCGCAGCTTGACAATGTCTTCGCCAGCCTTCGGCAGGTTGGTCAGTTCTCCCGACAGCAGCGGCACATTGACCGGCACGATGGCGCCCTGGCGGATGACCACCTGGCGCTTGTGGGCGAAATAGATCGACGGCAGCTCGAGGCCTTCGCGCTCGATGTATTGCCAGACATCCATTTCGGTCCAGTTCGAGATCGGGAAGGCGCGGATGTTCTCGCCCTTGTGGCTGCGGGCGTTGTACAGGCTCCACAGTTCCGGGCGCTGGTTCTTCGGGTCCCACTGGCCGAACTCGTCACGGAAGCTGAAGATGCGTTCCTTTGCCCTGGCCTTTTCCTCGTCGCGCCGGGCGCCGCCGATGCAGCAGTCGAAACCGAATTCCTCGATCGCCTCGAGCAGCGTCACCGACTGGTGCTTGTTGCGCGATTCGCCTTCATGCTTGAGGACGACGCTGCCGCGGGCCATGGAATCCTCGACGGAACGCACGATCAGGCGTTCGCCCAGCTCGGCGGCGCGCTTGTCGCGGAAATCGGTGACTTCCTGGTAATTGTGACCGGTGTCAATGTGCATCAGCGGGAAGGGGAACCTGCCCGGGCGGAAGGCCTTTTCAGCCAGACGCAGCAGGCAGATCGAATCCTTGCCGCCGGAGAAGAGCAGCACCGGGTTGGCACACTGGCCGGCCACTTCGCGCATGATGTGGATGGCTTCGGCTTCGAGCCAGTCGAGATGGCTGAGCGTCGCGCCTTGAATCGCGTGGGTCATTGCTGAAAAACTTGCGTGGGTTGCTTGATGGCGCCATTGTAACAAGGGCTTAATATTCGTTTAAGAACGAGTCCGCATCTTGTTATTACGCCGGAGAATATAGGGCGTTTTGAAAATGGCTGCCTATCGCCGGTCGACCGCAACAGGTGGTCGCCGGGTCATCAATCGCCACGTTGGCCGCAATCGTGTAACCGGCGCCTAACGCAGCAGGTCACGATTATTCGGGGTCACCTGAAATTCTTCTAGATCGGACACGAAGGGGATGACGGGCCCGTAGTAATTGGCTCCCGGGCCAACCGCCTCGAATTTGAAGCCAATCCTGGACATCGAGCGAAGCAGCGCGCGCTCCATCGCGGAATACCAGTAGCGGATGCCGTTCTGGTGGCTGAAACGAAGCAACTCCCGGTACAGGCCCAGGAAGATCTCCGGGTTGTTGCTGCGGCGTTCGCTGCCCGGTCCGGAGTGTATCCCCGACGTGTTGGCCCTCGATCCCCCGAGTTCCTGGAATTCGCTCGCGACCCCCTGCGAGGAATCCCCGGGCCGGCGGCGGAAACTCTTGCGCACGACCAGGCGCGATACTTCGCCGCACTGCTCGCGCGGGGGAAAAGCATAGTCATCGAAAACCCCGCAGTGATCTTCGAAAGGAAATGGCTGCCCGGCGCCGGCCAGCACCAGGCGGACCGCCCCGACCAGTTGGCCCTCGGGGTCGAACGCCGCGGCGTGCAGCGAACGCTCATCGTAGTCGTCCACTTCAAGCTTGCCCGGATACGCTTCAGGGTTCAGAAAACCACACTCGAGGCAATACACTTCATAACGCAGCGCGGCAATTTGCGGAAACAAGTCCACCCCGGCCACGCCGGCCGGCGGCAGTTGCACAAACGAGAAATGTGGTGTGAGCCGGTCAGGCTGCTCACCACTCGGGACCATCCAGAGCATGGGCGTCATTCTGGACCACCGTCACCGATTAGGCAATTGCCGTCAGCGGCCGATATCGCCTTGATGCCGACGACAACCCGCAACTCCCCGGACACGCAACGGGCACGGCCAAGTCTGCCAGAGCCGGTCCCGACCCATGCGGCACAACAGCGGCAGTGGGTTGCCATGATCGAGCATGGGCACCGGCGCGTAGTCACACGCACAAAAAACCCCGCCGCTCACGCGACGGGGTCTTCATCCGGTTGATCCGAGGTAGCCGGTCACGCCGGCCCCCTTGGATACAGATCTTAGCCGTTGGTCTTGCGGCGGCGGAAAGCTGCGCCCATACCAAACAGTCCCAGCCCCAGAAGTGCGAGGCTGCCCGGCTCAGGAACATCCAGACGCATGCCGATCGTTATCCAGTTCACGTTCTGTTCCTTGGTCAAGACGCAGAAGTTGCCAGCTTGACATGCAGAATTACCCCACAAGTCGCCCGGGTTGATGATGAAAGCGTTGGGGCTCACACCGATCAGCGCGAAACTGAGGTGGTAATTCGTGCCGCCGATATTGATGGGGGTCGAAGCAAATCCGCCTGTTGCGAACTGGAAGATATCGCAACTGATCCCGCTATTGTCAGGGCAGTTGTAGTTGGCATCATTGTTCGGCGTCTCGAAAAACAGGAAGGAAACGTCATTGATCGGAGTCGGAGTGCCATTGATGGTCAACTCGGACCGCACAATGCCGGAGGTCAGGAGACCACTTGAGTCGGAGCTGATGGTCTGATTGCTGTGAAAGACGTCGCTGATCGGAATGTAACCCGCACCCGAAGTCAACATATTGACGCCGGGTCCGCTGTTGAGGGAAACAACCTTCAATGAACTGTCAGGGGTTCCATCGGAGGTAAAGGCAGCAGGCGCTGCGCTGACCACTTGGTTGGCGCCATCAATCACGGTGGAGATCGGCGAGACGAGCGAGGTCGTCCCGCGAGCGGGATTGTCATTGCCCCACCACAGCGCATCGTACCGCGCATCCCCACCCAGAGCACCGACCGGGCCGGCGTTGGCGATCCCGCCAGTTTGCGGGGTAACCGCATTGAACACGAAACCGCTGTTCTGCGACCAGTCAACGCTGACAGCCGACGCGCTGCTTGCGAAGCCGCCCACGGAAGCTGCCAGAATCGCCAGGCTAATGATTGATTTTTTCATGGTAAGACTCCTTGAGAGTTTGAGTTCCTGAAGGCTATTCACCTTCGCACCTCTTATAGAGCAATTGGCGTGCCAGAACCTACAAGCTGTTGTTTATTATATGATTCAATTGCACAATCCGGCTCAACTTGATTTTCACTGTAAAGAAATCCGACACATCTTGACCAGTTGCATGGTGCTGGTCACAGGGAACAATCACGGTCGGGTTGGGAAAAGGGGACGGCACCGTCACTGTGAACAGGCCGGCTCGGCTCGCTGCGACCGTTGTCCCGACCTGGCCGGGCAGGCGAGGCTCGCCCGGACTTGCTCGCTTGCCATGCGAGCGATCATTGTTCGGACGTTAACCAGTAGACGAACTTGCGCTCGTAATCGATGGTCTTGCCGTGCGGGAATTCGTCGTAGGCCATGCAGGTCACCGTCAACGGGGTGTCTGGCAGTCGCGGGGCTATTTCCTGCCCAAGCCGGCTGGTGAGCTCGGGCAGGTTCATCTCGGCGCCACGCGCGGCCTGAACCTGCCAGCACAATCCGTTCGCGGCGCCGCTGATCCGGTGCGCGCCGCTGAGCTGGCGGGCAATTTCCGGGCTGCCGTACAGGGCCTCCTTGAAGGTATCGACATGCCCGCCGCCCGGCAGTTGGTCCTTGCTACGCCCGTGGAGCGCGATGATCGGCAGCGCCGGCGGCAAATATCCCGGCGCAATGGCGTCAGCAAGCTGCTTGAGTTGCGCCGGTGAAACGAAGCGGGCGCGATCGCCGGTCTTGTAGCGCAACAGCGGCAGCGGGACGGCCGGATCGAGCAGGGTCACCACCAGATCGCCATTGCCGTTGTCATCAGCGTAAAGAATCTCGACACTCGTACGCAGCGGGCTATAGACCATGAAGGTCGGCACCGGCATGCTGGCGCTTGTCGGCCCAAGCAGGCGCTCGCGCAGTTGCGGGTCACGGGCACAGGCACGGCGCAGGGCGACGGTTTCACGGGTCTCGTTGAAGAGATTCAGGCCCAATTCGCCGACGCCCATGGAACTGCCGATCATTCCACTGCCCGGGTCGTCGGGATCGATGCCGAGAACGCCGGCCAGGTAGTCGCGGAAGGACTCGGTGAAGGTTTCTTCGCCGACGATGACGTTGAGCCGGTGGCGGCGCCAGTCGAGCCCGATGTCCTGCGAGTGGTCGCAGACCTTCTTGAGGAAAAGCGGGTCGCCGCAGAGGACAATCTGTTCGAACAGGTCGCCGACCTGGTTGACGAGGGCACAGGCCATGTCTTCACGGACACTGACATTGGCGACACAGACGGCATCCGACTGGAAGGTGACTCCCATCGGCAGGCAGTTGATGAGCAGGGTGCGGCGGCGATCAGTGTCGAAGGCCAGATCGAGGCCAAGATCGATGGTGAAGGCGGTATCCTTCAATTGCGCCCGAGTGCTGAGACCCAGGGCAAATCCACCGCCGCCGTGGCCGGAACTGGTCAGCACCGAGGCAAGATCACGGGTCTTGATGTCCTCGGCGAGAAGTTCGCGCGCGCCAAAGCGCTTGAAGGTCATCGCCTTGTCGAGAACAGGGCACTGGTCACGGAAGTCCTGCGGCGTCCGGATCAACGCCGGATCGATGCCCGCCTCGGCAAGCAGTGTCCGGTAGGCCGGCGAACAGCGGGCTGCGCGATGAAAGGATTTCAGCAGCTTGCCCTCGCCCAAGGCAAGCAGGCTCGCCGGCGAACTGCCGGCGAGGCGCCAACGGATCAATTGCCGCGCCAGTCTCGCAAGAAGGGGCCTCATGTCGGGTATTGGAGTCTGGTGGATGTCATTTTGCGGATGGGGCCCTCTCCAGCCCGGATTCAGGGAGTCGTCAGGCCCTATGCCGGCGACCGGCGCCGACCAGTCCAGTGGCGACCGGAGCTAGGGCTTTCCGGCGGTGGCGAATTTCATCTTCATCCAGGTGCTGAACAGCAACCAGGGCGAGATCGAGCGGTCGTTGAACCAGGCCAGGAGCAGCGGGTTCTGCTGCTGCAGGTTGGCCAGGAGTTCTTCAAGGTCCGCCATGAAGGGGGTGACGGGACCGTAGTAGTCTGTCTCCGGCCCGATCGGGTTGAAATCGAAACCCATACGCGACAGAGAGCGTGCAAGCGGCTGCTCCATGGCGGCAAACCAGTAGCGAATGCCCGCCTGGCGACTGAACCGGAAGATTTCCCGATAGAGGCCGAGCAGGATCTCCGGACTATTGCTGCGCCGCTCCCTGCCCGGCTTGCGCTGCGTGGCCGGGACAATGGCGCCCGGACTGCCACGTTCCTGAAACTCTTTCGTTATCCCCTGCATGGAGTCCCCCGGACGCCGCCGGAAACTCTTGAGCACGACGAGTCGCGATACCTCGCCGCATTGCTCGCGCGGGGGAAAAACGAAGTCATCGAACACCGTGCAATGCTCTTCGAAGGGATAGCGCTGGTCGGCGGCGGCCTGCACCAGGCGCATCGTGCCGACCATGAGTCGGTCGGCATTGTGCGCGGCGGCGTGCACCGAGCGTTCGTCGTAGTCGTCGATTTCGACCTGACGGGGGTAGTCTTCCGGATTGAGATAGCGGCACTCGAGGCAATACACTTCATAGCGCAGCGCGGCAATCTGCCTGAACAGGTCGGTCTCGACGACATTCCCCGGCCGAAGTTGTTCGAACGAGAAATGTGGCGCCAGCAGGTCGCGATGCTTGCCGCCAACGAGAGCCTCAATAAGCATTGTCAACACCCCGTGGAAGTCGAGATTCGGCGCAGCGACCCTTGGCGCCGATGCCCACCGACACTGTGCGCGCCACTATGACATTCAAACCGTGCTTTGCCAAGACCCAAGTGCAACAGCTTGAATCCCGCGCCAGTCCATGGGGACAGGTGCGATCATCTCAGCGTCCGTCTCCACGGCCCGGAAGATCGAATATCGGCATTTCCTGCGGTCGACCGCAGCCATTACCCTGTTTCGCTCAGGGCTTGTCCAGCCAGAACAGCGCGGTGATCGTCTTGCCATCGGTGATCTGACCGTTCCAGACGGCGGCCCTGGCTTCCGCCGGCGTGAGTTCGAGCACCTCAAGGAACTCGTTGTGGTCAAGCTGCTTTTCCGCGGCGCGATGCAGTCCGCGTGCCGCGAAAATCTCGATCCGCTCATCCGAATAGCCGATGCAGGGATGCATGACCCCGAGGTACTCCCAGTCGCTCGCGACGTGGCCGGTTTCTTCCAGCAGTTCGCGGCGCGCCGTGTCGAGAATGGCTTCGCCCGGGTCGATCTTGCCCGCCGGCAATTCGAGGAATACACGGCGCAACGGGTAGCGGAACTGCCTTTCGAACAGCAGCTTGCCGTTGTCCAGGAAGGCGAGAACGACGACCGCACCGGGATGAACGATGTACTCGCGCACGGTCTGCTTACCGTTGGGGAGCCGCACCTTGTCCTTGCGCACGTCGAGCAGCGCGCCCTTGAACACGCGCTCGCTGGTGATTTCTGATTCGAGAAGGTGGTTGTCGTGACTCATTGAATGAAAACGCCCCGGATCTCGGGGCGCTGGTTGGCGTGCCTGGCCGGATCGCTCAGAGCGAGCGCAGCAGGGCATAGGCGCATAGCGACATGAGCATCTGCGGAAAAATGCCGAGCAGTGCGACGGCGAGGCCGTTGGCGGAGATCAGGATGCGCATGTCCATGCCGGCGGTCAATGGCGAAGTGTCGACCGGCGGGTCGAAGTACATCAGCTTGACCACACGCAGGTAATAGAAGGCGCCGATCAGCGAGAAGAGGACTGCAACGATCGCCAGCCACATGTAACCGGCGGCGACGACAGCCTGCAGAACCGAGAACTTGGCGAAGAAACCGACGAAGAACGGGATGCCGGCCATTGAGAACATCATCATCAGCATGATGCCGGCAAACCAGGGGCTGCGCTTGTTGAGGCCTTTGTAATCGTCGAGATTCTCAGCTTCGAAGCCCGCGCGCGCCATCAGCAGGATCATCCCGAAGGTGCCGGTCGTCATCACCACATAGGCCAGTACGTAGAACATTGCCGAACTGTAGGCATTGAGCGCGAAGCGGGCGTCGCCGCCAACGACCCCGGTCGTAATGCCGAGCAGCATGAAACCCATGTGTGAGATGGCCGAATACGCCAGCATGCGCTTGAGATTGGTCTGGGCAATCGCGGCCAGGTTGCCGATCGCCATCGACAATACTGACAGGATGACCAGCATCACCTGCCAGTCCTGGGCCAGGCTGATCATGCCATTGACCAGCAGGCGCATGACTATGGCAAAGGCGGCCAGCTTCGGCGCGGAACCGATGAACAATGTGACCGATGTCGGCGCGCCGTGATAGACATCGGGAATCCACATGTGGAACGGAACGACACCCAGCTTGAACGCCAGTCCGGAAACCATGAAGACCAGCCCGAATGCGAGCACCGTCTTGTTGGCGCCACCACCGTAGAGGCGCTCGGCCAGTCCGGTAATTTCCAGGGTCCCCGTCGCACCGTAGATCATCGACATGCCGTAGAGGAGCAGGCCCGAGGCCAGCGCGCCGAGGACAAAGTATTTCATCGCCGCTTCGGTGGAAGCTACCGAGTCACGATTCATGGCGACCAAGGCGTACATCGAGAGCGAAAGCAGTTCGAGACCAAGATAGATCGTCACAAAATGATTGGCGGAGATCATCACCATCATGCCGAGCGTTGCAAACAAGGCCAGAACGTAATACTCGCCCTTGTTCATCACTTCGCGGTCGAGAAGGTAAGCACGCGAGTAGAAGAGCACGACGATCACTGTCATGTAGAGGAACAGCTTCAGCAGGTCCGCCATCAGGTCGTCGACAAACATGTTGCTGAAGGTGTAGACGACGTCTCCGGTACTGGTCATCAGCTGGATCACCGCACACCCGAGGAGGGTGAGCTGCGTCAGCGCGAAGGTTAGCGTCCGCCGACTGTCCTTGACCGTCAGATCGACCAGCAGAATGACCATCGCCATGACCGCCAGAAAGAGCTCCGGGGCAGCGGGCAAGAAATCGGGGACAAGGAAATTGTCGAACATGTCGGCTACCGGTTATTGAATCTTGCTAATGGCAACGTGACGCAGCAGGTCGTTGACCGAGGCGTGCATGACTTCGGTGAAGGGTTGCGGGTACACACCCATCCACAGTGTACAGAGGGCCAGCGCGCCGAGGATGGCGAACTCGCGCTTGTTGATGTCGGTCAGTTCGGCCACATGATGATTGGCGACGTCGCCGAAAATCACCCGCTTGTACATCCACAGGGTGTAGGCCGCGCCGATGATCATCGAACTGGCGGCGGCGAAAGCTACCCAGAAGTTGAACTTGACGGCGCCGAGAATCACCATGAATTCACCGACAAAACCGGAAGTGGCCGGAAGGCCGGCATTGGCCATCGAGAACAGCATGAAGAGCGCAGCGAATTTCGGCATGGTATTGACCACACCACCGTAGTCGGCAATCTGCCGGCTATGCACGCGGTCGTACATGACCCCGATGCAGAAAAACATGGCGCCCGAGACGAAGCCGTGGGAAACCATCTGGACAAGAGCACCTTCGATGCCCATGGCGCTGAACATGAAGAAACCCAGCGTGACGAAACCCATGTGGGCGATCGACGAGTAGGCCACCAGCTTCTTCATGTCGGTCTGGACCAAGGCGACGAAGCCGATGTAAACCACTGCAATCAGCGACAGAGCCACTACCAGTCCGGAGAGTTCATGCGACGCATCCGGTGCAATCGGCAACGAGAACCGCAGGAAACCATAGGCCCCGAGCTTCAGGGCGATTGCCGCCAGGACGATGGAACCTCCGGTCGGCGCCTCGACGTGAGCGTCAGGCAACCAAGTGTGGACCGGCCACATCGGCACCTTGACCGCGAAGGCGATCAGGAAGGCCAGGAAAAGCCAGATCTGCGCGCCGAGCGCGATCGGCAGTTGGTGCCATTCGAGAATCGAGAAGCTGCCGTTGGACTGGATGAACAGGTACATCAGCGCCAGCAGGAAGAGGAGCGAACCAAACAGCGTGTAGAGGAAGAACTTGAACGCCGCATAGACCCGGCGCGGGCCGCCCCACACGCCGATGATCAGGTAAAGCGGGATCAATGAGGCTTCAAAGTACACGTAGAACAGCACCCCGTCGAGTGATGTGAAGATACCGTTCATCAGGCCAGACATGATCAGGAAGGCGGCGTTGTACTGGGCAACTTTCTCCTGGATCACCTCCCAGCCAGCGGCAACCACGATGATCGTTATGAAAGCATTGAGCACGACGAAGAGCATGGAGATGCCGTCAACGCCGAGGTGGTAGTTGACGTTGAAGCGCGGAATCCAGCTCTTCAGTTCGACAAACTGCATACCGCCATTCGCAGCATCGAACCCGGTCCACAACGGAAGGGTCACGAGAAAGGCGGCGATCGCGCCCAACAGCGCAAGCATCCTTGCCAGTGGCGCATTCCTGTCCGATCCGGTGGCAAGCACCAACAGACCGGAAACGATCGGAATCCAGATGGCCAGAGATAGCAGTGGGTAAGTCGACATGTTATTCCTTGCTTGTCTGCGAACTGATCACGCTAGGCGGCGCGGTTGAGCCACAGAGTCATCAGGACAAAGACACCGATGATCATGGTGAAAGCGTAGTGATAGACGTAACCGGTCTGCAAAGTCCGCGTTACGGCCGAAATCATTGAAACCAGGCGCGCCGAGCCGTCCACGATGATGCCATCGATCACCGCAACGTCGCCGCCGCGCCAGAAGGCCTTGCCGAGCAGACGTGCCCCGCCGGCGAAGACCACCTCGTTGATCTTGTCGAAGTAGTACTTGTTGTCAAGCAGGGAGTAGAGCGCGGAGAAACGACTCTGGATGGCGGCCGGAATGTCGGGGCGCTTCATGTAGAAGAACCAGGACAGGACGACACCGGCGAGGGCCAGACCGAAGGGGAGCGAGGTCAGGGCATGGATGCCCATCGCGGCGGCGCCATGAAAGTGCTCCGAAAGATGAGCCATGGCGGGATGGGCGCTGGCGTCGATGAGGATCACCGGAATGTTGCCGGTGCCGGGGATCGTCATCTTGAAGAAGTCGCCGAAGACCATCGGCCCGATGGCGATGTAGCCGATCAGCAGCGACGGAATGGCCAGCAACACCAGCGGCAGGGTGACGACCCAGGGCGTTTCATGAGGCTTCTGGCCCGGCGCCAGCCCGTGATGATGATCGTGGGCGACCTCTTCGTCGTCGTGATCACCATGGTGATCATGGTGATCGTCATGCGCGGACTTGCCGAAACGCTCTTCCCCATGGAACACGAGGAAGTACATGCGGAAGGAGTAGAAGGCAGTGACGAAGACGCCTGCCATGACCGCGAAGTATGCAAAACCGGCACCCGGGATGTGCGACAGGGCCACCGCTTCGATGATCGAATCCTTGGAATAGAAGCCCGACAGGAAGGGCGTGCCGATCAAAGCCAGCGAGCCTACCAGCGAGGTGATCCAGGTGATCGGCATGTACTTGCGCAGACCGCCCATGTTGCGGATGTCCTGATCGTGATGCATGCCAATGATCACCGATCCAGCGGCGAGAAAGAGCAGCGCCTTGAAGAAGGCATGCGTCATCAGGTGGAAGATCGCCACGGAATAGGCCGAGGCACCCAGCGCCACGGTCATGTAGCCGAGCTGCGACAGTGTCGAATAAGCGACAACGCGCTTGATGTCGTTCTGGATGATGCCGAGGAAGCCCATGAACAGCGCCGTAATCGCACCGATGATGATGACGAAGGACAGTGCGGTAGTCGACAGTTCGAACAGCGGCGACATCCGGGCAACCATGAAGATGCCGGCGGTGACCATCGTCGCGGCATGGATCAGCGCCGAAATCGGAGTCGGACCTTCCATCGAGTCAGGCAGCCAGACATGCAGAGGCACCTGCGCCGACTTGCCCATGGCGCCAATGAACAGGCAAATGCAGGTCACGGTCATTAGCGACCATTCCGCCGAACCCCAGATATTGATCGTTACTGCGGAAAATTCCGGCGCCTTCAGAAAGACGCTTGCGTAGTCCAGCGTGCCAAAATGGGCCAGGATCAGGCCAATGCCGAGGATGAAACCGAAGTCGCCGACCCGGTTGACCAGGAACGCCTTCATGTTGGCGAAGATCGCCGTCGGACGCGTATACCAGAAGCCAATCAACAGATAGGAGACCAGACCGACTGCCTCCCAGCCGAAAAAGAGCTGCATGAAGTTGTTGCTCATGACCAGCATCAGCATCGAGAAGGTGAACAGCGAGATATAGCTGAAGAAACGGTTGTAGCCCAGGTCCTCCTGCATGTAGCCGATGGTGTAAATGTGAACCATCAGCGAAACGAAGGTGACGACCAGCATCATGGTCGTCGTCAGCGAGTCGATCAGGAGGCCCACCTCGAACCGGTAGTCGCCGCTGGTCAGCCAGGTGTACACGGGGCCGTTGAATGCGTGACCGGCCTGAACATCCCTGAAGATGAACACCGACGCGACAAAGGCGATCGCAACACCGGCGATGGTCACGGTATGCGCGAACCAGCGCGGTATGACGCGGCAGAACAGACCGGCGATCAAGGCGCCGACGAGAGGTGCCAGGGGAACCAGGAGATAGAGCTTTTGCATTTCCATGTTTAACCCTTCAGGCTCCCTAGGTCATCCACGTGGATGCTCTTCAGGTTGCGGAACAGCACGATCAGGATGGCCAGGCCGATCGCCGATTCGGCAGCGGCGACAGTCAGAATGAAGAAGACGAAAACCTGGCCGGAGAGGTCCTGAAGATAGTGCGAAAATGCCACGAAATTCATGTTGACCGCGAGCAGCATCAGTTCGATGGTCATCAGCAACACCAGAAGATTCTTCCGGTTCAGGAAGATACCAACGATGCTGATCGCAAACAGGATCGCGCCGAGCACCAGGAAGTGCGAGAGAGTGAGAGTAAGCATTGGCGTCCCGGTTTCAGTCTTTTTCCACAGGCATCTGCAAGACGCGGACGCGATCCTTCGCCTTGACGAAGACCTGTTGATTCGGATTGGTATATTTGGACTGCTTCGGACCACGGTAGGTCAGCACAATCGCGGCGATCATGCCAACGAGCAGGATGATCGAAGCCAGTTCAACAGGAAACACAAAATCGGTATACATCAACACGGCGATACTTTTGGTATTCGAGACGCCCGCTGGCACCATCGCGGCGGCGGCGGGGACCTGAAAGTACTTGCTGCCGAGCACCAGACCCATTTCCATGACCATCAGGAGACCAAGCACCGCCCCGAGCGGGAGATAACTCCAGAATCCTTGACGAATCCGGTCAAGGTTGATGTCGAGCATCATCACGACAAAGAGGAACAGCACCATCACCGCGCCGACATAGACCAGGATGATCGCTATTGCCAGAAACTCGGCTTGGAGAAGGGCCCAGATGCCCCCACAGGTGAAAAAGGCAAGGATCAGATGCAACGCGGCATGCACAGGGTTGCTCGCAGTGATCACGCGCAGGGCGGCGAAGATCAGAATCGCCGACAGGAAGAAGAAGACCAAGGTCTGAAAATCCATCACTGGTACCTGTTATCGGTAAGGTGCATCTTGTTGGCGATCCTTGGCGATCTGCGCCTCGTAACGGTCACCGTTGGCCAGCAACATCTGCTTTGTGTAGTAGAGGTCGCCGCGCCGCTCGCCGTGGTATTCGAAGATTCGGGTTTCAACGATCGCATCGACCGGACACGCCTCCTCACAGAAACCACAGAAAATGCACTTGGTCAGATCAATGTCGTAGCGTGTCGTGCGCCGTGAGCCATCATCACGCGGCTCGGCCTCGATGACGATGGCCATCGCCGGACAGATCGCCTCGCACAGCTTGCAGGCTATGCAACGCTCCTCTCCGTTCGGATAGCGGCGCAGGGCATGCAATCCGCGGAAGCGCGCACTTTGGGGTGTCTTCTCTTCAGGGTACTGGACCGTAATCTTGCGCGCAAAGAAATACTTGCCAGTTACCGCAAGCCCCTTCAGAAGCTCCTTGAGGAGCAGGCTGTTGAAGACTTCCTTCATCGAACCCATCAATCTCTCCTCATTTCCAGATATTCAGCGGGGACATCATCCAGGCGCCCACCACCACAAGCCAGACGAGGCAGATGGGCAGGAACACCTTCCATCCCAGGCGCATCAACTGATCGAAACGGTAGCGCGGGAAAGTCGCACGGAACCAGAGGAACAGGAACAGGACCGCCGACATCTTGACGAACAGCCAGAACATGCCATCCGGCAGGAAGCCAAGTGGTGACAGCCAGCCACCAAGGAACAAAATGGAGGTCAACGCCGAAACCAGGATCATGTTCGCATATTCGGCGAGGAAGAAGAGTGCGAAGGCCATGCCGGAATACTCGACATGAAATCCGGCAACGATCTCCGATTCGCCCTCAGCCACGTCGAACGGCGCGCGGTTGGTTTCCGCAACCCCAGAAATCAGATAGACCAGGAACATCGGCAACAGCGGCAACCAGTTCCATGACAGGAAGCCAAGGCCAAAATCGGCAAAGCGCCCATGATCCTGAGCCTGAACGATCGCAACCAGGTTCAGGCTGTTTGAAACCATCAGCACACAGATCAGCGAGAAGCCCATTGAGACTTCATAGGACACCATTTGCGCCGTGGCGCGCATCGCGCCAAGGAAGGCATACTTGGAATTGGATGCCCATCCAGAGAGAATGATGCCGTACACGCCCATCGAACCAATGGCCAGGATATACAACAGGCTGGCATCAATATTGGCGACGACCAGCGTGTCCGTAAAAGGCACGACCGCCCAAGCTGCAAGCGCCGGCGCGATCGCCAGCATCGGGGCGATCAGGAAGATCCCCTTGTTGGCGCCGGTCGGAAGTATGATCTCCTTCAGCAAGAGTTTGAGACCGTCGGCGATCGGCTGGATCAAGCCCAGCGGACCGACCCGATTGGGCCCGATACGAACCTGCATGTAGCCGATTACCTTGCGCTCGAAATAGGTCAGGTAGGCCACGGCCAGCATCAGCGGCGCAACGATCAGGACGATCTTGATAAGGGTCCAGACGGCAGGCCACATGCCTCCGAAAATCCCTTGTCCGAAGTTCATCAGTGCGTCCATTTATGCACGCTCCACGGAAATCGAGCCGAACATGTCGCCCAACGCAGCCGTACTCACGTGCGCCGCAGCAACGCGGACACAACCGATCGGCACGTTGTTGTCAACCTTGGCCACCAGCACGGCCTCACCTTGCCCTTGCTTCACCCGCACCTTGTCGCCGACGGCAACGCCCATCTGTGCAAGTGTCCGGTCATTGATTCGTGCTGTCGGCGCGACCGAATCGGCAGTCTGCTGCAAAGCCGGCGCCCGCCGAACCAGGGGATCGGCGAAATTGATCGGCACATCGCCTATACGCTCCAACTGGCCTCCTGCCGCCGGCAGAGAAAGGGAAACGCCAATCAGGCCGTTGTCGAGACCGGAGACAAATTCGGCACCCTTGCCAATCGCTTCGTCACGCACCGCTTCACTCGATTCGTAGGCGAAACCGTCGAAGTTCAGCACATTGCCGAGCACCCGCAGCACCTTCCATGCCGGACGTGAGTCGCCGCGCGCCTTGACTACCCCGTTGAAACCCTGAATGCGCCCCTCGATGTTGACAAAGGTGCCAGCAGTTTCGGTGAAGGGTGCGATCGGCAGCATCACATCGGCGTATTCGAGAGCCGGCGCGTGCTTGAAAGCGGACATGCAGACCACCAGGCTTGCCTGCTTCAGCGCGGCAACAGCAGCCTGGGGGTTGCCACAATCGAGTTCCGGCTCTATGCCCATGAGCAGGTAAGCCTTGCGCGGCCGCTCGAACATCTCTCGGGCGTTGGCACCGGTAGGCGACGACAGTGCGACGTGGCCACCGACCACATTGGCCGCTTCGCCGAGGAACCCCACCGTGGCATTCGTCAGTTTGCCAAGTTCAAGCGCCAGTGCATGAAGCTGCGTCGCATCATTCGACTGCGTGACGACGTTGCCGAGGAAGATCGCGCACTTCTCGCCGACAACCAGACACTGGGCGATCTTCTTGCTGGCTTCATCCGGGCTGACATCGTCGAGACCAGCCGGAACGGCGGCGCCCATCAGTCCTGCCGCTGCCTTGACGATAGCGGCCAGCGCCAGCGCCAGCCGCGATGGAGCTACAGCGACACTCCCATGCAGATCGATCAACTGATCATCGGCGGTCACCGACAACATGCTGACCTTGGTGTACTTCTTGGCAGCCTGACGGAGGCGCTGTGCAATCAGCGGATGATCCTTGCGCAAGAACGATCCAACCACCAGAGCAGCATCGAGATCCGTGATTTCAGCCAGACGCAGGCCCAGCCAAGGGATACCGGCATGCCTGGAATCGCTGCCAAAGTCGCTCCGCCGCGGGCGGAAATCGACGTTGCGGCTACCAAGCCCTCGCATGACCTTGCCAAGCAGGAACAACTCTTCCAGCGTGGAATTCGGTGCCGCCAAGGCCGCCAAGGCATCGCCACCATGCTCGCGAGCGACATCCCTGAGGCCGTGAGCGGCATAATCGAGCGCCACGTTCCAGTCGACCTCACGCCACTGGCCGCCCTGCTTGACCATCGGCCTGGTCAGACGCTCATCGGAATTCAGCGCCTGATAGGAGAAACGCTCCTTGTCGGAAATCCAGCATTCGTTGACCGCTTCATTTTCGCGCGGCAAGACGCGCATCACGTTGTCGTGCTTGACTTGCACAATCAGATTGGCGCCAACGGAGTCATGCGGACTGATCGACCTGCGGCGCTGCAACTCCCAGGACCGCGCCGTGTAACGGAAAGGCCTGGAGGTCAGCGCGCCGACCGGGCAAAGATCGATCATATTGCCCGACAACTCCGAGTCGACCGTGCGCCCGAGGAAGGTCGTGATCTCCGAATGCATGTTGCGGTTGGCCATGCCCAGTTCCATGATGCCGCCGACTTCCTGACCGAAGCGCACACAACGCGTGCAGTGAATGCAGCGGCTCATTTCCTCCATGGAAATGAGCGGGCCGACATTCTTGTGGAAGACCACGTGCTTTTCCTCGGTGTAGCGGCTTTTCATCGGACCGTAGCCGACTGACATGTCCTGCAACTGGCACTCGCCGCCCTGATCGCAGATTGGGCAGTCCAGCGGGTGATTGATCAGCAGGAATTCCATCACTCCCTTCTGCGCCTTGATCGCAAGATCGGAGTGGGTAAAGACCTTCATGCCATTGGTCACCGGCGTTGCGCAAGCCGGCAACGGCTTCGGCGCCTTTTCCACCTGCACGAGACACATTCGGCAGTTGGCGGCAATCGAAAGTTTCTTGTGGTAGCAGAAATGCGGGATGTAGACCCCTAGCTGCTGCGCGGCATCCATCACCGTGCTGCCATCGGGCACTTGCGCCTTCTTGCCGTCGATTTCGATTTCTAGCATGTCGCTACCTTGTAGCCAGTTTTTTCGTATCTATCGCTTGGATAGGTTTCGTTCAGGCCTGAACCTTGTGGAAACCACTACCCGCCCACTGGACATCCCTGGGAACGAGACAGGTCTTGTGTTCAATGTGGTACTCAAATTCACTCCCAAAATGTTTCAGGAAGCTCTGTACCGGCAGTGCCGCTGCATCACCGAGAGCGCAGATCGTCCGGCCCATGATGTTGCCCAACACATTGTTCAACAGATCGAGATCCTCAGGCTTGCCTTTGCCATTCTCGATCCGGTGCACCACCTTGTACATCCAGGCAGTCCCCTCACGGCATGGCGTGCACTGGCCGCATGACTCTTCATAATAGAAAAAGGACAGGCGCTCCAGCGCCTTCACCATGCACACCGTTTCGTCCATGACGATGACCGCACCCGAACCGAGCATGGAACCGGCCTTGCTAATTCCGTCATAGTCCATCGTGGTTTCCATCATCACCGCACCCGGAATCACGGGGGCGGATGATCCACCGGGAATCACAGCCTTCAACTTGCGGCCACCACGCATCCCACCACACATTTCGAGCAGTGTGGAGAACGGCGTGCCCAGCGGGATTTCATAGTTGCCGGGGCGATTGACATGGCCAGAGACAGAGAAAAGCTTGGTGCCACCGTTGTTCGGCTTGCCCAGATTGAGAAATTCCTCGCCACCCATTTTCAGAATGAATGGAATGGACGCGAAGGTTTCAGTGTTGTTGATCGTCGTCGGCTTGCCATACAGGCCAAAGGAAGCCGGAAACGGTGGTTTGAATCGTGGCTGACCCTTCTTGCCCTCTATCGATTCGAGCAGTGCAGTTTCCTCGCCGCAGATGTAGGCGCCATAACCGTGATGGGCGAAGAGTTCGAAATTGAATCCGGAGCCGAGAATGTTCTGACCGATCAGGCCGGCGGCACGAGCTTCGTCGAGCGCTTCTTCGAAACGCTGATAGCTTTCCCAGATCTCGCCATGCACATAGTTGTAACCGCGGTTAGCGCCCATGGCAAAAGCCGCGATCGCCATACCCTCGATCACCGAGTGCGGATTGAAACGCATGATGTCGCGGTCCTTGAAGGTGCCAGGCTCGCCTTCATCGGTGTTGCAGACGACGTACTTGTCCCCCGGAAACGAGCGTGGCATGAAAGACCACTTCAGACCGGTCGGGAAGCCAGCACCGCCACGTCCGCGCAGGACGGATTTCTTGACCTCGCTGATGACCTCTTCCTGGGACATCTTGCTTTCCAGGATACGGCGTAACTGGGCATATCCGCCGCGAGCCACGTAATCCTGTAGACGCCAAGTCTTGTCGCCGTCAAGGCCTTCCATCAGGACACCATTGATCGAACCAAGCATGGCCATTACTTGCACTCCTCCAACAGCCTGTCGATCTGCTCCGGATGCATGTGGCTACACATGCTGCGGTTGTTCACGATCATCACCGGCGCATCGCCGCAGGCACCCATGCACTCACCCTCTTTCAGGGTGAACTTTCCGTCCGCCGTGGTCTCCCCGTAGCCGATGCCAAGCTTCTGCTGCACGTAGTCCCCGGCGTGATAACCCCCGGACAGCGCGCAGGGCAGATTGGTACAGACCGTTATCTTGTACTTGCCGACCGGCTTGAGGTCATACATGTTGTAGAAGGAAGCGACTTCATAGGCTGCGATCGGCGCCATGCCGAGATACGCGGCCACCGCCTCGATTGCCTCGGGAGGCAACCAGCCCTGTTCTTCCTGGACATGCGCGAGACAGGCCATCACTGCCGACTGTTTCTGGTCGGCCGGATACTTGGCAACTTCGCGGTCGAACTTCTGGAGGGTTTCAGCGGCAAACATCAGCGGTCGATCTCGCCAAAAACAACATCCTGGGAACCGATTATCGTAACGACGTCGGCAATCATGTGGCCTCGGGCCATTTCATCCATTCCCTGCAGGTGAACATAGCCCGGCGCACGGATCTTCATGCGATAGGGCTTGTTGGCGCCATCGGAAATGAAGTAGATCCCGAACTCGCCCTTGGGATGCTCAATTGCGGCATACGCCTCACCCGCCGGAACGTGGATTCCTTCGGTGAACAGCTTGAAATGGTGAATCAACTCTTCCATGTTCGACTTCATGCCTTCACGGGACGGTGGAGCAACCTTGTGGTTGTCGGTAATCACCGGCCCGGGGTTCTTGCGCAGCCAGTCAATACACTGCTTGATGATGCGGTTGGCCTGCAGCATCTCCTCCATACGGACGAGGTAACGATCATAGCTATCGCCATTTACGCCGACGGGTATATCGAAATCCACCTTGTCGTAGGCTGCATACGGCTGCTTCTTGCGCAGATCCCAAGCGATACCGGAACCACGCAGCATCGCACCGGTGAAGCCCATTTGCAGCGCACGCTCAGGGGAGACAACGCCAACGTTGACCAGTCGCTGTTTCCAGATCCGGTTATCGGTCAGAAGTGTATGGTACTCGCTATGATAGGTCGGGAACCGATTGGTGAAGTCCTCAAGAAAATCGAGTAACGAACCGCTCCGGTTTTCATTCAGCTCCCCTGCCTTCCTGGCGCTGGTCCACGTCGACTCTTCATACTGCGGCATACGATCTGGCAGATCGCGATAAACGCCGCCCGGACGGTAATAGGCCGCATGCAACCGGGCGCCGGACACGGCCTCAAAGACATCCATGAGATCTTCACGCTCACGGAAGGTATAGAGAGCCATAGTCATGGCACCGACATCCAGCGCGTGACAGCCCACCCACAGCAGGTGATTGAGGAGGCGAGTCACCTCATCGAACATGGTGCGAATGTACTTGCCGCGCTCAGGAACCTCAACGCCAAGCAGCTTTTCGGTCGCCAGACAATAGGCGTGCTCGTTGCTCAAGGTTGAGACATAGTCCAAGCGATCCATGTAAGGCACTGACTGAACCCAGGTACGTGTCTCGGCAAGCTTCTCCGTCGCGCGATGAAGAAGGCCGATATGCGGATCGGCGCGCTGCACCACTTCGCCGTCGAGTTCCAGAACCAGACGCAGAACACCATGCGCTGCCGGGTGCTGCGGACCGAAATTGAGAGTGAAATTGCGGATATCAGCCATGTGCCGGATCCCCATAGCTGTCTTCGCGCACGATGCGCGGGGTGTTTTCGCGGGGCTCGATCGTCACTGGTTGGTAGATCACTCGACCCTGATCTGGGTCGTAACGCATTTCGACGTGACCGGAAATCGGAAAATCCTTGCGGAACGGATGCCCTATGAACCCGTAATCGGTCAGTATTCGACGCAAGTCATCATGCCCAACAAAGGCGATCCCATAAAGGTCGAACGCCTCGCGCTCGAACCAGTTCACGCTCTTCCATACGCCAGTTACCGAATCCACCGCAGGAAACTCGTCGTCTTCGGCAAAGACCCGGACACGCAGGCGCCAGTTGTGAGCGACCGACAGCAGGTGAGACACCGCCGCAAAGCGGCGGCCGCACCACCCGCCATCCCCATGAGTCGAATAATCGACCCCGCAGAGGTCTATCAGCTCTTCGAAGGCGAGATCGGGTTCGTCCCGCAGGGAAGTCATCACAGCGAGATAGTCGGCAGCTGCCACTTCGATGGTCAACTCGCCAAGGGCAAGTTTGAGCGTCATCAGCTTATCGCCGAAGTGCTTCTGAAGGTTTTGGCTAAGCGTTTCCAGCTTGGCGGACATAGCGAATCAGCCTCGGCAATTAACGAGCGATGGTGTTGGTACGACGAATCTTGTTCTGCAACTGGATCAAACCATAGAGCAGCGCCTCGGCCGTCGGCGGACAACCGGGAACATAAATGTCCACTGGCACGATGCGATCGCAACCACGCACCACAGAGTAGGAATAGTGGTAGTAGCCACCGCCATTGGCGCATGACCCCATGGAGATCACCCAGCGCGGCTCTGACATCTGGTCGTAGACCTTGCGCAGGGCAGGCGCCATCTTGTTGGTCAGGGTTCCTGCAACGATCATCACGTCGGACTGCCGCGGACTGCCGCGGAAGACGATTCCGAATCGGTCAAGGTCATAGCGCGAACACCCGGCATGGATCATCTCTATTGCGCAACACGCCAGACCGAAGGTCATCGGCCACATCGACCCTGTCCGCATGTAGTTGATCAGCTTGTCTGCCGTTGTGGTAACGAAGCCTTCCTGCAGAATACCCTCAATGGACATGGCTTATTCCCATTCCAGCGCACCTTTGGCCCAGGCATACACATAGCCAATGACCAGGATGGCAACGAAAACCAGCATTTCAAGGAAGCCGAACAACTTGATGGATTCGGCGGCCACCAGATCCTTGAAAATCGTCGCCCACGGGAAGAGGAAGGCGATCTCCAAGTCAAAGAGGATGAAAAGTATGGCAATCAGGTAATAGCGCACGTCGAATTTCATGCGCGCATCTTCGAATGCCTCAAAGCCGCACTCGTAGGGCGACAGCTTCTCGGGGTCCGGCCGGCTGGGGGCCAGTATGAAACCCGTCACGACGGGTAGCACCCCAACCGCAATCCCAACCAGAACGAACATCAGGATTGGGAAATAGTTTTCCATGGCCCGCCACCAATATCCAGTTTCTTGCACTAAACAGTGCGCTTTTCAGCCACTGCCCCCCATTTGGTGCCGACGGCGAGACTCGAACTCGCACAGCTCGCGCCACTACCCCCTCAAGATAGCGTGTCTACCAATTCCACCACGTCGGCACTGCCATCCGGCCACCCCGGCGAGGAACTCTGCCGGGGAAACCCCTTGCATTACTTCGGAATGTCCTTCGCCTTGGAGCCAGCATCTGCAGGCGCCACAGGCGACTCACCGCCCACCGCAGCAGGCTGTGAAACCGCTTGCGATTGTACCTTCTCCTGCATAACACTGCCAGTCGTTTTTGGCTGGTGCGAAGCGACATAGGCAAGACTCAGGCTGGTCGCAAAGAACACGGCAGCCAGCAAGCCGGTGGCCCGACTCAGGAAGTTTGCCGAACCAGTCGCCCCAAAGAGACTGCCGGAGGCACCGCTACCGAAAGCAGCCCCCATATCGGCTCCCTTGCCGTGTTGCATCAGGACCAGCCCGATTATCGACAGTGCCACCAGAATATGGATCGTCAGAAGAAGAGAAAAAAGCCAGCTCATTATTTGTCACCGCCTATCAGTTTGCCGCCAGACAAATTGCAATAAAGTCTTCGGCAACCAGTGCCGCCCCGCCAATCAGACCGCCATCAATGTCCGCCTGCGCAAACAATTCCGCTGCATTCAGCGGTTTGACGCTACCGCCATAGAGAATACGCAGGCCCGTCGCCAGTTCCCCATCAAGCTCCCCCACCTGCGCACGAATGGCAGCATGCACCTCCTGCGCTTGCGCGGGAGATGCCGTGACGCCGGTCCCAATGGCCCACACGGGCTCATAAGCGACCACCGCGGACATCAGCGCGGCAATCCCTGCAACGTCGATCACCGCACGCAACTGACGCGAGACAACCGCCCTCGTCTGACCGGCTTTGCGCTCCGCCAAGGACTCGCCCAGGCACAGGATCGGCACCAGACCAGCCTTCTGCGCCGCGACAAATTTAGCGGCCACCAGCGCATCGCTTTCGCCGAACAGGCTGCGCCGCTCGGAATGACCGACCAGTACGTAGCAACATCCAAACTCGCGGAGCATCGCGGCAGACACTTCGCCCGTAAAGGCGCCCAACTCATGCTCGCTGACTGACTGTGCGCCCCAGAGCAACCGCGTTCCGGCCAGGACAGAGCGAACCTGAGCGAGAAATGGATAGGGGACGCATACTGCCACGTCGCACTGCACCTTCGCGATCCCGACCTTCAGTTGCTCAAGCAACGCCGCATTCTGCTGGAGGCTTCCATGCATCTTCCAGTTTCCGGCAACAAGCTTCTTACGCATGAGACAGGGACCCACTTGGCGAACAAGCCGAAAATTATAGCTGGCGGCTGGTTTATCGGTCAAGGATTGCCGGATCCGGACGAGCTCGCCGCACCGCCTCGCCGACAACCCTGGCAAGTTCTTCAGCGGCATCGAGAACTTCTGTCGCGTCCTCGCCTTCGACCATCACACGCAACAATGGCTCGGTGCCTGAAGCACGCAGCAGAACCCGCCCGCGCCCGGACAGACGATTTGCGACAACCTCCAAGGCGCCCTGAATCATGCGATCCTCTTTCCAACTGAATCCCTTGACTACCGGAACATTGATCAACTCCTGCGGATAGAGATGCAGGTCGCCCAGCAAGCTTGCCAAATCGCTATCGGACTCGCGCAATGCCGCCAAGACCTGGAGTGCTGCGACCGTGCCATCCCCGGTCGTGTGACGGTCGAGTGCAAGGATATGTCCAGAGTTCTCGCCGCCAAAGAGCCATCCCCGGTCATGTAACATTTCGACAACGTAGCGGTCGCCAACTGCGGCCCTGGCAAAGGGAACATCCATCCTGCCCAAAGCATGCTCAAGCGCCAGATTGGTCATCTGGGTCCCGACCACACCGTTGACCGGTCCGCGCTTGGCACGACTCCGCACAATCGCGTAGAGCAACTGATCCCCATCGTAGCGCCTGCCCCGCGCATCGACCATCTGGACGCGATCGGCGTCACCGTCGAGGGCAATCCCGAGGTCGGCGCCTTCACGGAGGACCGCCTCGCACAATGCTCCTGGCGCCGTTGCACCAAACCCGTCGTTGATGTTCAGACCGTTGGGCTGCGCACCGATCGCAATGACATCGGCACCAAGCTCATGGAAGACCTCGGGCGCCGTGTGGTATGCCGCGCCATGCGCACAATCGACGACAATTCGCAGGCCACGAAGATCGAGATCGTTGGGAAACGTGCTCTTGCAGAATTCAATATAGCGACCCCGCGCATCGCCGATCCGCTTTGCCCGCCCAAGATCGGCCGCCGGCACGCACAGCATGGGCCGATCTATCAAGTCCTCGATCGCCTGTTCGACATCGTCCGGCAGCTTCGCGCCCTGCGCCGAGAAGAACTTGATTCCGTTATCGTAATAGGGATTGTGCGACGCGGAAATTACGATACCGGCCTGCAGACGCAGGGCACGGGTCAGGTAGGCAACGGCCGGCGTTGGTATGGGCCCGACCAGACAGACATCGACGCCGGCGGCCGAGAAACCGGCCTCCAGTGCCGCTTCGAGCATGTACCCCGAAAGCCGGGTGTCCTTGCCGATCAGGACCGACGGGCGCTCACCCTCCGGCATGGCGGTCCGTTCAAGCAACACCCTGCCTGTGGCATAGCCAAGGCGCATCACGAAATCAGGCGTAATGGGCGCCTGTCCGACATGACCGCGCACCCCATCCGTACCGAAGTATTTCCTACTCATTGCCGACTCCCTCTTCGATTGCTGCCAAGACTGCCAGCGCATCCTTAGTTTCTGCGACATCATGGACGCGCAATATTTTCGCACCTTTCAGAGCCGCCAGGGTCACCGCTGCAATGCTGGCCGCCAACCGCTGCTCAACCGGCCGACCGGTAATGGCGCCCAGCACGGACTTCCGCGAAACCCCGACGAGCATAGGCAAGCCATCGACTCCTGTCGCGGTCAACGCCCGGAAAAGAGCCAAATTGTGCTCAAGACTCTTGCCGAATCCGAAACCCGGATCAAGAACCAGGCGATGCCCATCAATCCCGGCCGCGCAAGCGGCGGCGACACGTGTCGCCAGAAACTCGCGGACTTCCCGTACCACATCGCCGTAGTCTGGGGCGTTCTGCATCGTTCCCGGTTGCCCCTGCATGTGCATCAGGCATACCGCGCAATCGCTGGCCGCAACCGTAGCCAGTGCGCCTGGGTGCCTGAGGGCGCTGATGTCGTTGATCATCGAAGCCCCCTCGGCCAGCGCGGCACGCATGACCGACGGCTTGTAGGTATCGACCGAAACCGGCACTCGCCAGCCGACCATTTCCCGAAGCACGGGTATCAGTCGCCTCAACTCTTCGCCTTCCGACGTCGGGATGGCGCCGGGCCGCGACGACTCGGCACCGATGTCGAGGATGTCGGCACCCGAATCAAGCTGGTGCCGGGCATGGCGTATCGCGCGGCCGACATCCGACCCCGTGCCGTCACCCGAGAACGAGTCCGGTGTGAGATTGACGATACCCATGATGAGTGGGCGATCGAGAGATAGCCGAAAGCGGCCGCAGTTTAGTTCAGGCATGTCGGAAACAAAAAACCGGGAGCTGTGGCTCCCGGCCTGGCTATGCAGCGTGCCAGTCAGGCGGTCGCCGGCGCACTTGGCTCGGCGCCCGGCGAATCGTTTGGCGCAGACGGACGCGGCGCACTTTGCGAAGGCTTCGGCGGGCGCGGCGCCTTGCCGGCCATGATGTCGTCGATCTGCTCGGAATCGATGGTCTCCCATTCGAGCAGTGCGTGCGTCATCGCCTCGACCTTGTCGCGGTTCTCTTCCAGCAGCTTGCGAGCAAGCGCATACTGCTCGTCGACAATGCGGCGAATCTCGATATCCACCTTCTGCATGGTCGCCTCGGAGACATTCTTGTGCTGCGTGACCGAACGACCAAGGAAGACCTCACCCTCGTTTTCGCCGTACACCATCACACCCATTTCAGACATCCCGTAGCGGGTAACCATGTCACGCGCCAAACCGGTAGCACGTTCAAAATCGTTGGAAGCGCCGGTCGTCATTTGGTTCATGAACAGTTCTTCGGCAATGCGCCCGCCGAAGAGTACTGCGATCCGGCTCATCAGGTACTGGCGGTCGTAGGAATAGCGATCTTCCTCCGGCAACTGCATGGTTAGTCCCAGTGCGCGCCCGCGCGGAATGATCGTGACCTTGTGCACCGGATCGGATTTCGGCATCAGCTTGGCGATAACGGCGTGTCCGGATTCATGGTAGGCCGTGTTGCGCTTCTCTTCCTCGGACATCACCATGCTTCGGCGCTCCGTGCCCATCATGATCTTGTCCTTGGCTTTCTCGAAATCCTCCATGTCGACCAGGCGCTTGTTGGTGCGAGCGGCAAACAACGCCGCTTCATTGACCAGATTGGCCAGATCGGCCCCTGAAAAGCCGGGCGTGCCGCGCGCGATGATGTCCGCCTTGACATCACCCGAGATCGGCACCTTGCGCATGTGCACCTTGAGGATCTCCTCGCGGCCCCGGATATCGGGCAACGGCACGACTACCTGGCGGTCGAAACGACCCGGGCGCAGCAGCGCGGGGTCGAGGATGTCCGGCCGATTGGTGGCAGCGATCACGATGATGCTGGCATGGCCCTCGAAGCCGTCCATTTCGACCAGCATCTGGTTCAGGGTTTGCTCGCGCTCGTCATTGCCGCCGCCCAGACCGGCGCCGCGATGGCGACCGACCGCATCAATTTCATCGATGAAGATAATGCATGGCGCATGTTTCTTGGCATTCTCGAACATGTCGCGAACCCGCGCCGCACCGACACCGACAAACATCTCGACGAAATCGGAACCGGAAATACTGAAAAACGGCACCTTGGCTTCACCAGCGATTGCGCGGGCAAGCAAGGTCTTGCCGGTACCGGGATTACCCACCATCAGCACGCCCTTGGGAATGCGGCCACCGAGCTTCTGGAATTTGGACGGGTCGCGCAGGAAATCGACCAGTTCCTGCACCTCCTCTTTGGCCTCGTCACAACCGGCAACATCGGCGAAAGTGACGACATTCTGGGCTTCGTCGGTCATGCGGGCGCGCGACTTGCCGAAGGAGAAAGCACCGCCCTTGCCGCCACCCTGCATCTGGCGCATGAAAAACACCCAGACGCCGATCAGCAGCAACATCGGGAACCAGCTGACGAAGATGTTCATCAGGAAGGACGGCTCCTCCTCCGGCTTGGCCTCGACCTTGACGCCATTCTTGAGAAGGTCGGAAACCATCCACAGATCGGGCGGTGCATAGGAAGTGATACGCTTGCCCTCGGTGGTGGTCGCCTTCAGCGTGCGGCCTTCGATAAGCACCTTGCTGATGTGGCCCTGTCTGACCTCATCGAGGAACTGCGAGTACTCGATCGATCCTTGGGTAACCTGGCGCGTGTTGAACTGATTGAACACCGTCATCAGCACGAGACCGATGACCAGCCAGACTGCGAGGTTTTTGAACATGTTGTTCAAGCTTGCTCTCCTTTAACAGCGTCGAGCGACAAAGATGCCATTCTATACACAACTTTCACCGCAACGCGCGACCGAGCAAATAAAGCTCTGCACTCCTGTCACGCGACGCGTCCGGCTTGCGCACTGCAACCGTCCTGAAAACCTCGCGCATCGAACGGACAAACGCCTCGTAATCCGTTCCCTGAAAGACTTTGACCAGGAAAGCACCTTCCGGTTTCAAGTGCGCCTTGCAAAAATCCAAGCCAAGTTCAGCGAGATACATGATGCGTGCCTGATCCACCAACTGCACTCCAGACATATTGGGGGCCATGTCGGACATTACAAGCCCCACCGGGCGGCCGGCCAGCCTTTCTTCGAGCCTTGCGAGAATCTCGTCCTCGCGGAAATCACCCTGAATGAAATCGACGCCATGGATCGGCTCCATTTCGAGCAGATCGAGAGCCAGCACCAGACCGCCCGCGCCAACCCGCCTGGCGGCAACCTGCGACCAGCCACCAGGGGTCGCGCCAAGGTCGACGACGACCTCGCCGCGGCGCAGCAGCTTGTCCTTGTCGTCGATTTCCATCAGCTTGAATGCGGCGCGGGAACGCCAGCCCTCTTTGCGGGCAAGCTGCACATACGGGTCATTTACATGTTCCCGCATCCAAGCTTTGCTGGTCCTGGTTCTGGCCATTCGGTAAAATGCCGTTTTTGAAAGGTTTTTCTATGCTGCAGTTATCGTCCGATGCGCGCCGCAAGCTGCGCGCCCGCGCCCACCTCCTGAATCCCGTCGTCTCGATTGCCGAAAACGGCCTGACTCAAGCCATCCTCAAGGAAATCGAGGTCAATCTCAATGCCCACGAACTGATCAAGATTCGCGTCTATGGCGACAGTCGTGATGACCGCATCGCCTATCTTGAAAAAATCTGCGCCGAACTTGGTGCTGCCGCAGTACAGCATATCGGCAAGCTGCTGGTGCTCTACCGCCCCACCCCGATCAAGGCTGCCGCGGTCGACTCCCCCAAGCGCCCGAAAACCCGCGGCCCCGCCACCGCTCCGCGGAAGACCAAGCGCAGTTTTCAGGGCTGATCAACGCAGACCACGGTTGGCCCAGACCACCAGCCACAACCCCAGCCCACTCTGCATCAGATAGAGAATGCTGGAAATTCCGTGCCACACGGCAAAGCGGTCACGCAATACGCTTTCCATCACTTCGCGCGGCAAGGCATCGGCCTTGAGTTGCGCCATCAACGGCTGGATACCGAACTGGCTGGCAGCTGCCAGCAGCGCCATCAGCAGCACCAGCCAGAAGACGGCGCGCTTGAATACCTGACCCCCCCAGCGCGCAACCAGGAACACGAGCAGGTAAGTCGCGCTGCCGAGACCAATCCAGCCAACCAGCGCGAACATCTTTCCGGCCACCATTCCTGCGAGCTGGCGGTCGCCAATACTCGAAAAGAGAATTGGCGCGGCAACGTAGCCGATCGCCCAGATGCCCCCCGCCCACAGGGCGACCACTATGAGATAGAGGGCTTCAGACAATCTGCGCAAGGCGGCTCACTCGTAGCGAACGTCGATGATCTCGTATTCACGGAGCCCGCCCGGGGCCTGAACCTGAGCGATGTCGCCGGCGTACTTGCCGATTAGCGCGCGCGCCATCGGCGAGCCGAACGATACTTTTCCGTGCTTGATATCGGCCTCGTCCTCGCCGACAATCTGGTAGGTCACGGCGCTACCGGACTCCTGATCCTCAAGGTCAACCGTGGCTCCAAATACACAGCGACCATCGGCATCAAGGAGCTTGGGGTCGATGATCTGGGCATTGGACAACTTGCCCTCGAGATCCTTGATGCGCCCTTCGAGAAAGCCTTGACGTTCCTTGGCCGCGTCGTATTCGGCATTTTCGGAGAGGTCGCCATGCGAACGCGCTTCGGCAATCGCCGCGACCACTTTCGGACGCTCGATCGTCTTCAGGCGCTGCAACTCGTCGCGCAGCCTGGCCGCGCCTGCCACGGTCAAAGGAACCTTACTCATCGTTCATTCCAGCATAGGCAAACCACCGGCTCCCAAACGGGAATGTCCTGTGGTCGAGGATTCTCTCAGTGAAGTTGCTTGTGCAGCGACTGTATCGGATAGACCACCAGTTCGCCAAGACTGCGGATACCTTCCGCCGCCGCCTCGGCTCCCCATATCGTCGTGTACATCGTAACCCGGGCCTGCAGCCCGGAGGTCCGGATCGACCGCGAGTCGCTGATCGCCAGCCGCTTTTCCTCGACCGTGTTGATGATCAGCGAAATCTCGTTGTTCTTGATCATGTCGACGATATGCGGACGGCCTTCGGTCACCTTGTTGACCTGCTGTACTTGCAGACCGGCGACTTCCAGGGCATGCGCCGTGCCGCGCGTGGCGACCAGGTCGAAGCCGGCCTCAGCGAGCGAACGGGCAATCTCGACTGCCTTGGACTTGTCGCTGTCCTTCACCGACAGAAAGACCTTGCCGTCAGTCGGCAGCCTGACGCTGGCAGCAAGCTGTGACTTGACGAAGGCCTCGGCGAAACTGACGCCGACGCCCATGACTTCCCCGGTCGACTTCATTTCCGGCCCGAGAATGGTGTCGACCCCGGGGAACTTGACGAAGGGGAAAACCGCTTCCTTGACCGAATAGTACGGCGGAACGATCTCGCCGGTGACGCCCTGCTCCTTCAGGCTGCGGCCCGCCATGCAGCGTGCCGCAATCTTGGCCAGCTGGAGGCCGGTGGCCTTGGACACGAAGGGCACGGTGCGCGAGGCGCGCGGGTTCACTTCGAGTACGTAGATGTCGTCATCCTTGATCGCGAACTGGACGTTCATCAGGCCGCAGACATTCAGCGCCTTGGCCATCAGCCGGGTCTGGCGGCGCAGTTCGTCCTGTACCGCCAAGTCCAGCGAGTATGGCGGCAATGAGCAAGCGGAGTCACCGGAATGCACGCCCGCCTGTTCGATGTGTTCCATGACACCACCGATAATCACTTCGTCGCCATCGCACAGCGCATCGACGTCGACTTCGCAGGCGTCATTCAGGAAGCGGTCCAGCAGGACCGGCGAATCGTGGGAAACCTTGACCGCCTCGCGCATGTAGCGCTCGAGATCCTTCCGCTCATGGACGATTTCCATGGCCCGGCCGCCGAGCACGTACGACGGGCGGACAACCAGCGGATAGCCAATCTCGGCCGCCAGGCGCAGTGCATCTTCTTCGGTGCGCGCCGTACGGTTCGGCGGTTGCTTGAGACCGAGTTCGTGCAGCAGTTTCTGGAAGCGTTCGCGGTCCTCGGCAATGTCGATCGACTCCGGCGTCGTGCCGATGATCGGCACACCGTTGGCCTCTAGAGCCAGCGCCAGTTTGAGCGGGGTCTGGCCGCCGTACTGGACGATGACACCGAGCGGCTTCTCGACGGCCACGATTTCCAGCACGTCTTCCAGCGTCAGTGGCTCGAAGTAAAGGCGATCGGACGTATCGTAGTCGGTCGAAACCGTTTCCGGGTTGCAATTGACCATGATGGTCTCGTAGCCATCCTCGCGCATCGCCATCGCGGCATGCACGCAGCAGTAATCGAACTCGATGCCCTG
This sequence comes from Azonexus sp., assembly GCA_040275885.1. Taxonomy (GTDB): domain Bacteria; phylum Pseudomonadota; class Gammaproteobacteria; order Burkholderiales; family Rhodocyclaceae; genus Azonexus. The sequence continues at coordinate 49,240 of JBEOKN010000053.1, forward strand.
GCCGATGCGGTTGGGCCCGCCGCCGAGCACCATGATCTTCTTGCGATCGGTCGGATTGGCCTCGCACTCATCCTCGTAGGTCGAATACATGTAGGCGGTGCCGGTCGCAAATTCGCCGGCGCAGGTGTCGACGCGCTTATATACCGGGCGCACGCCGAGCTCGTGGCGGCGCTCGCGCACCGCTTTTTCGCTGGTCCGGGTCAGATGCGCCAGCCGGCGGTCGGCAAATCCCTTGCGCTTCAGGTAGCGCAACTCGGCTGCGGTCAACGTCGAAAAATCGCGTTTTTCCACGGCCAGTTCAAGATCGACGAGTTCCTTTATCTGCACCAGGAACCACGGGTCGATTCGGGTCAGGTCAAAGACCTTGTCGACCGACATGCCGACGCCGAACGCATCGGCAACGTACCACAGGCGCTCGGGTGTCGGCCGCGCCAGTTGCTCGTCGATAGTCTCCGGATCGACCGTTTTCAGGTTGAAGCCGTCGACGCCGATTTCGAGACCGCGCAGGGCTTTTTGCAGCGATTCCTGGAAAGTGCGGCCGATGGCCATCACCTCGCCGACCGACTTCATTTGCGTGGTCAGCGTCGGATCTGCCTGCGGAAATTTCTCGAAGGCAAAGCGCGGCACCTTGGTCACCACGTAGTCGATCGATGGCTCGAATGAGGCCGGGGTCTTGCCGCCGGTGATGTCGTTGGCCAGTTCATCAAGCGTGTAGCCGACCGCCAGCTTGGCGGCGATCTTGGCGATCGGGAAGCCGGTCGCCTTTGAGGCCAGTGCCGACGAACGCGACACACGCGGGTTCATCTCGATGACGATCATCCGACCGTCCTTCGGGTTGATCGAGAACTGCACATTCGAGCCGCCGGTATCGACACCGATCTCGCGCAGCACGGCGATCGAGGCGTTGCGCAGGATCTGGTATTCCTTGTCGGTCAGCGTCTGCGCCGGGGCAACGGTGATCGAGTCGCCGGTGTGGACGCCCATCGGGTCGAGGTTCTCGATCGCGCAGACGATGATGCAGTTGTCCGCCTTGTCGCGGACGACCTCCATCTCGTACTCTTTCCAGCCGAGCAGCGACTCTTCGATCAGCAGTTCGTTGGTCGGCGAGGCTTCGAGACCGCGCTTGCAGATGGTCTCGAACTCTTCCATGTTATAGGCAATGCCGCCGCCCGAGCCGCCCAGCGTGAACGAGGGACGGATGATCGTCGGGAAACCGACCATGGCCTGCACCTGGCACGCCTCTTCCATGCTGTGGGCAACGGCGGAACGGGCCGAGCCAAGGCCGATCCTGTCCATCGCCGCCTTGAATTTCTCGCGATCCTCGGCCTTGTCGATGGCCTCCCGGGAGGCGCCGATCAGTTCGACGGCAAACTGCGCGAGCACGCCTTCGCGGGCAAGATCGAGGGCGCAGTTCAGCGCCGTCTGGCCACCCATGGTCGGCAGCAGCGCGTCCGGGCGCTCGACTTCGATGATCTTGGCGACAACCTGCCAGGTGATCGGCTCGATGTAGGTGACATCGGCCATCTCCGGATCGGTCATGATGGTCGCCGGATTGGAGTTTACCAGGATCACCCGGTAGCCCTCCTCGCGCAGCGCCTTGCAGGCCTGGGCGCCGGAGTAGTCGAATTCGCAGGCCTGGCCGATGATGATCGGACCGGCGCCAATGATCAGGATGCTCTGAATGTCTATACGTTTGGGCATGGGTGTTTGCCTCAGTGCGCCGGTTGCAGCGCCGCGACACCGCGCGTCATGGTGTCGAGGAAGCGATCGAACAGGTAGGCGACGTCGTGCGGGCCGGGGCTCGCTTCCGGGTGGCCCTGGAAGGAAAAGGCGGGCACGTCAGTGCGGGCAATACCCTGCAATGAGCCATCGAACAGCGAAATGTGGGTCGCCCGAAGGTTTTCCGGCAAGGAATCGACGTCGACCGCGAAACCGTGATTCTGGCTGGTGATCAGCACCTGGCCCGTATCCATGTCCTTGACCGGATGGTTGGCGCCGTGGTGGCCGAACTTCATCTTTGCCGTCCTGGCGCCGGAGGCGAGACCAAGCAACTGATGGCCGAGACAGATGCCGAAGACCGGCAGCTGGCGGTCGAGGAACTCGCGGATGGCTGTTATGGCGTAATCGCAGGGCTCGGGGTCGCCGGGTCCGTTGGACAGGAAGACGCCATCCGGCTGCAGGGCGAGAACGGCGGCGGCTGGCGTCTGAGCGGGCACGACGGTCAGCCGGCAACCGCGCGCGGCGAGCATGCGCAGGATGTTGCGCTTGACGCCGAAATCGTAAGCGACCACATGGAAGCGCGGCGCACGGCCTTGCTGATAGCCCTTCAGCGTCCACTCGCCTTGGCTCCAGACGTAAACTTCCCGGGCGGAAACCACCTTCGCCAGATCCATACCGGCGAGACCCGGGAAAGCTCTCGCTACGGCCAGTGCCGTGGTGTCGTCGACGTTGCCAGCCATAATGCACCCGGCCTGCGCCCCCTTGTCACGCAGGATGCGTGTCAGCTTGCGCGTGTCAATGCCGGCAATCGCGACGATGCCATGTTTTTTCAGGTAGGACGACAGGTCACCCTGGGAGCGCCAGTTGGAAGCACACAATGGCAGGTCGCGAATGACGAGGCCGGCGGCGTAATTGGCAGCGGATTCGAAATCCTCGGCGTTACAACCGGTGTTGCCAATGTGCGGATAGGTCAGGGTGACGATCTGCCGGCAATAAGACGGATCGGTAAGGATTTCCTGATACCCCGACATGGCGGTGTTGAAAACCACCTCGCCGCTGGTCTCGCCATCGGCGCCGATCGCTTGCCCTGCGAATACCGTTCCGTCGGCAAGAGCGAGAATGGCGGGGGTAAATGAGGGCAGCAAGGACAAGACCGGCTCTCCTGAAAATTTCTGCTTATTCATGTGCCAAGCGGGAAGGCTTGCGCCTCCCCGCTCGATTTTTGCAACCAGGCAATTCTAGCCGAAACGGCCACGCCGGGCAAATTTACGGTCGTTCGGGAACGTCGAAAAGCGCCCCACCCCGGGGAATGCTCAGCGCAGCCCGAGGACGTCCTGCATGTCGAACAGGCCGTTGCGGCGGTCAGCCAGAAAGCGCGCCGCGCGCATGCTGCCCAGCGCGTACGGCATGCGACTGCCGGCCTTGTGGGAGATTTCGACGCGCTCGCCGATTCCGCAGAACATCACGGCATGGTCACCAACCACGTCGCCGCCACGCACCGTCGCAAAACCGATGGTCGACGGGTTGCGTTCGCCGGTCACGCCCTCGCGCCCATAGAGCGCGCATTCCCTGAGATCCCGGCCGAGGGCGTGGGCGACCACTTCGCCCATGCGTAACGCGGTACCCGATGGTGCATCGATCTTCATCCGATGGTGCGCTTCGACGATCTCGACGTCGTAGCCCTGATTCAGGATGCGCGCCGCAGTATCCAGCAGCTTGAAAACCAGGTTGACCCCGACGGCCATGTTCGGCGCGAAGACAACCGGGATATCGCGGGCCGCGGCGGCAATGCATTCCTTGCCCCCGGCGTCGAAACCAGTGGTGCCGATCACCATCGCCACACCCGCCTGGCGACAAAGTTCAAGGTGCGCAAGCGTCCCCTGCGGCCGCGTGAAATCGATCAGGCAGTCGATTCCTGCCAAGCCGGCAACGAGATCGTCGGTCACCTGAATCGCGCTTGACAAACCCGTCAGTTGCCCAGCAGTCTGGCCAATCGCCGTGCTGCCGGGTACGTCGAACGCTCCCGCCAGCGCGACTCCTTCATCTTTCAGGGCCGCCTCGAGCAGCATGCGGCCCATGCGCCCGCCCGCTCCCACGACACCGATTCGCGTTCCGCTCATGATCAGAATCCAACCGACTTGATCAAACCTTCGATGAACCCCGGCCCTTCCGGGGGCGGCATCGCTGGCGCCGTCCCATCGGTCGGCAGGGCGCCGAAATCAACCAGGCGCGTGCGCCTTGTCGGCGCAGCCAGCTCGTCAGCATCAGCCATTTCGATGTCGCCGGACGTCTTCTCGAGGCGGTTGTCACGATCAAAATAGACCGAGAACTGGCGCGTCTCGACGACGCCCGTCCTGCCGTTCCGGAAGCTATACACATAGTCCCAGCGCTGCTGGTGGAAGATGTCCGCGAGCAGTGGCGTGCCGAGGATGAAACGCACCTGTTCACGGGTCTGGCCCTGCCTGAGCTGGCCGACCATCTCCTGGGTCAACACATTGCCCTGCTGGACATCGATCTTGTAGGCGTTGACGTAGCTGAGCGGACTGCTGCACGCCGCCAGCAGGGAACAGACAGCGAGGAGATGAGGAAAGCCGAAGCGGAACATGCGCAAGTCCGAAGTTTCTCAAACAGGTTTGAACCGGTATATCATACCCGAATTCATCGCGCCCCCGCCCCCGACCACCGACGGAATAACAATGAGCGATCCGCAAAGTCTCAAGAGCATGGGGCTCAAGGCCACCTTCCCGCGCCTCAAGATCCTCGAACTGTTCGAAAAAGGCACGTTGCGCCACATGACGGCAGAAGACGTCTACCGGACGCTCGTTGCCGAGAACATGGATATCGGGCTGGCGACGGTCTACCGTGTCCTGACACAATTTGAGCAGGCGGGACTGCTGGAGCGTCACTTTTTCGAATCCGGCAGGGCCGTTTTCGAGATCAATCACGGCAAGCATCACGACCATCTGGTCTGCGTCGATTGTGGCCGCGTCGAGGAATTCTACGACCCGGAAATCGAACGCCGGCAAAACCTGGTGGCCAGCGAGCGCGGCTTTGCCATTCAGGACCATGCGCTCTACCTCTACGCACAGTGCACCAAGACCGACTGTCCCAACCGCAACAAGGAAAACAAATCATGACCGAGTTCGCCGATTTCCTGTCCGGAAACTGGCTGGCTTCCGCCGGAACCACTTTCCTGCTCGTCGGGCTTGCCGAAATTGGCGACAAGAGCCAACTGGTGTGCATGACCCTGGCGGCCCGCCATCGCGGCCTGCCGGTGGTCATCGGCGCGATTGCGGCATTCGCCATCCTGAACCTGCTGGCCGTCCTGTTCGGAGCTGCCGTCGCCGCCTGGCTGCCCGAGTGGATCGTCGTCCTCGCGGTGGCCGCCCTCTTCGCCGGCTTCGGCATCAGCGCTCTGCGCTACAAGGAAGAAGCAGGCGACGAAGACGTCGAGGAAAAGCCCGGACACGGGATTGTCGCGACCACCTTCCTGCTGATCTTCCTCGCCGAATTCGGCGACAAGACCCAGATTGCGGTCGCCGGCCTCGGCAGCACCGAGAATCCCTTCGCGGTTTGGGCCGGCGCCACCATTGCCCTGGCCGTCACGTCGTTCCTCGGTGTCTTCGCCGGCCGCAAGCTGCTCAACCGCTTGCCGCTACTGTGGATACACCGGATCAGCGGCGTCTTCTTCCTGCTACTGGCGATCTTCGCCGTCACCCGGCTGTTCTGACGACCCACCCAGAGCGGTTCGTTATTGAGTGATTTTCGGGGTCGACCGCAGGTGTTCGGGTTGGAAAATGTGGCGTTCCCTGCCCTGACGGTTCTGAGGGCAGGCGGCGACGGCGTTTATCCGTTGGTCACATGCGCCGGCCAGCGCTGATCTCCAGCTGCAACGATCGGCATCGCCACCGATGGGATTTCGCTAAAACGTGGTCTGTCCCCAATGCCCCGTCTGCTGATAGGTCGCTCCACTGCCCATTGCTGCCACTCGGTGGAGGCAATCGCAATCAATGACGGGTTCTCGAGCCACCGCTGCGGAAGAGGGCTACTGTCTGAAGGACCGCGACGGATGCCGGCCCGGAATCGGCGATTGACGGCTGCAACCGGCGTCAGCCATACTCCCCGAAAGACCGTTCGATTTCCTATCCTTCATTTTGACGAGTAGCAGCCGACAGGAATTCCCGACATGAAGAACTTCATTCGCGACAACCCGACAATCGCTTTCGGTCTCGGCTTGCCAGTGATACTCGTCGTGCTGTTCCTGGCAGTCTCCGGCATTCCGGCCCTGCTGGTAGCACCGGCGCAGTACGACGTGCTGTACGCCACCAATTACAACTATTACAACAACGCCCAGAATTCCCTCCAGATCGCGGTCGTGGGCGACCGGGTTCAGGTCAATTACATTGGCGATACTCAGCCCTACCAGAATCCGCGACTCTGGCGCTTCAATCCGAAGACCGGCGCAGTGAAGGAAATCGCGCTGCTCCTGCCGCCCGGTCTCGCCCCGAACACCGGTCGCCCAGCCGAAGTACCAAAAGTGCCCGCGGTGACGCCGATCGAGGTGCCTGACCTCACAGGACTGAAAGTTGATTCGTCGAGTCTGGCGCCCGACGGCTACCGGTTCAGCAATGGCGCTGACGGCTACTCGGGGCACGTGTTCACCGGCCTGTTCCATTCCTCGCGCTACCGTTACCAGGCCGAGCTGGTGAAAAGCGGGCGCAGCATCCGCCTGCCCAATACCGACGGTGACTACTACGGCAACACCGTCCGCTTCATCGGCTGGGTGCTGTCGCCATGAGCGCCCACGCCCGGCCGCCCTTGAGGGGCTCTTTTCCTCCATCGGGGAGGCTGTCGCGCTGCGACAAGAGGGTAGTCCAATGACCTGGCTGATTCTACTGGTTGTGCTGCTGGTCGTCATCGGCGGTGGCTGGTGGGGCTGGCCGCTGGTCGCCGCCCTTTTCGGTGTGAAGAGCGTCACCGACAAGGCCGGCGCGCTGACCAGAATTGCCGAGCTTATGCGGACCTACGACATCACGCCGGCCGAAGTGGCGGTGGTGTTTCGCGACCCCGCGCTGATTCGGGCGGCGCCCGCGCGGCGCAGCGGTGGCGAGATCGCCAAGACGCTGTTCACCTATCTCGGCGCCATCTTCATTCTGGCCGGCATCAGCACCTACATCGGCATGTTCTGGAACCGGATGGGCAGCGCGATGCGCGTCGTGGTGACGCTGGGCGTCGGCTACACACTGCTGATCGTGCTGATCTCAGCCCTGCACGAAAAGAAGTTTCCGAAACTGATCCTGCCGCTCGCCTTGGCCACAGTGATCATGCTGACCAGCGGCTGGTTCGTCTTTATCCACGAGGTCTTTCCGCACGGCGACAACTGGCGCCTCGCAGCAATCAGCGTCTTCGGCCTGATGGCACTGCATCAGGGCGTGCTGTTCCGCAAATACGAACTGACCGTGCTGGCCTTTACCGCGCTGCTCTTCGTATATGCCTTCCTGCAGGTCGGCCTCGACATGCTGGACGTTCCCGTCGGCTTCAGCGCCGTCATCCTCGGCGCCTCACTGTTTCTGGTCGCCACGGAACTGGAGAAGTCGCCCCACCGCAGCCTGGCCGAGTTCGCCTTCCTGATCGCCCTCTGCTGGCTCAACGCCGGCCTGTTCGACCGGGTCGCCATCGCCTCGGCGGCCAACTGGGCAGCGCTTCTCACCGGCGTTTCGATCATGTCGGCGGCTTACGGCCTGCAACAAGACGGGCGGCAAGGCCGGTTGGCCGGACTGGGCACACTGCTCGGGTCGGCGATGGCCTATACCGGCCTATTCGATCTGGTGCACAAGACCCCGATCGAACTCGCGTATTTCGCCGTCACGGCGTCGATGCTCTACGCCTGCGTCCTCCTACAAAGCCGCGCCCTGCTGCTGACCACAGTGATCGCCATGCTGAGCTACATCGGCTACTTCACGGCGCAACATTTCGTCGATTCGCTGGGCTGGCCGATCTCGCTGGTCCTTATGGGTGTCGCCTTCATGGGCGTCAGCGCGCTGGCGATGCGGGTGAAGCGGCAGATGTAATGCTGCGTAAAGCGGGGTTGCGTGTCTTGTGGGACCCCGCTGGCGCGACCGGACAGGATGTGAAGAAATGGGGACGGACCACGTTTCGCCGGAGATCCACCAAGCGTGGTTCATTTTCGGGCATTTTCCGGCGTCGACCGCAACAACTCCCGCGCATGCTCGAGCGTGATGTCCGTCACTTCGACCCCCCCGAGCATGCGGGCAATTTCGCGCACGCGCTGCTCGTCGTCCAGGGGTTCGATCGAACTGAGGGTCGCGCCGTCGCGGGTTGCCTTGCTGACCTGCCATTGCCATTCAGCCCTTGCCGCGACTTGCGGCAAGTGGGTCACGCACAGCACTTGGCGTTCGCCGCCGAGTTCGCGTAGCAGGCGCCCGACGATTTCGGCGACGCCGCCGCCGATGCCGACGTCGACCTCGTCGAAGATCAGCGTCGGCACGCTGGCCGAACGTGAAGTCAGCACCTGGATGGCCAGGCTGATCCGCGACAACTCGCCTCCCGACGCCACCTTGGCCAGCGGCTTCGCCTCCAGCCCGGCCAGCCCGCCGACGCGGAACTCGACCTGTTCCAGGCCATAGACAGACCCCTCGGCCAGCGCTAGCAGCCCGACCTCGAAGCGCCCGGAAGCCAGCGCCAGCTTCTGCATCAGCGCGCTGACCGCCGCCGCCATCTCGCCGGCAACGCGCTGCCGCCCGGCCGACAATTCCCGGGCATGGCGCAGGTACTCAGCATGCAATCCTTCGACACGAGCCGCCAGCGCGTCAAGGTCAGCCGACTCATTGAGGGTTTCCAGGCGCGCCTGCCAGCCGGCCAGCAGCCCCGGAAGCTCGGCCGGCTGCGCCCGATACTTGCGCGCACAGGCGAGCACCGCTTCCATCCGCCGCTCGACTTCCGCCAGGCGTGCCGGATCGAGATCGACGCGGCCGGCATAACGGCGCAGTGTGGACACCGCCTCGGCCAGTTCGGCCTGTGCCGACCCGAGCAGGCCGGAAACCTCCTGCAAGTCGGGGTCGTAGCTGGCCAGCCCGGCCACCCGCGTGGCCACCCGGTCGAGCTGGCTGGAACACGTCGCTTCGCCATCGCTCAGGACATCGAGCGCGAACTGCGCGCCTTCGATCAGGCTTGCCGCATGCGCGAGGCGATTGTGCTCCAGCTCCAGGCCAGTCCACTCATCCTCGGCGAAGGCCAGGGTCGCGAGTTCCCGCACCTGCCACTCAAGCTGTTCGCGTTCGCGCTCAAGCGCTTCCGTGCCGCTCGCCGCCAACTTCAAAGCGGAGGCGGCGTCGCGCCAGAGCCGGTAGCTTGTCGCCACCTGTTGCGCACCGGCGGTCAGTCCGGCATGGCTGTCGAGCAGCGCGCGCTGCGCATCGGCGCGCAGGAGCGACTGGTGGGCATGTTGACCATGAATATCGACGAGAAATTCGCCGACCTCGCGCAACTGCTGGGCGGTCGCCGGCGAGCCGTTGATGTAGCCGCGCGAGCGCCCACCGGCATCGAGCACGCGCCTGAGCAGCAGTTCGTCATCGCCATCGAAATCGTTGGCCGCCAGCCATGCCGCGACCTGCGGCAGACCGCCGATCTCGAAGGTGGCCGCGACTTCCGCCTTGTCGCTGCCGGCGCGGACGACGCCGGCATCGGCGCGGTCGCCAAGGGCCAGCGCCAGCGCGTCGATCAGGATCGACTTGCCGGCCCCGGTCTCCCCGGTCAACGCGCCAAATCCGGGCGAAAACCCGAGTTCCAGCCGATCGACGATGACGAAGTCGCGAATCGCAAGGTGGCGCAGCATCAGGTGCCCTCGGGGCGCTCGCTCCAGTGCAGCTTCTGGCGGAGCATCGCGAAGTAACTGTAGCCGGGAGGATGCAGGAAACAGATGGTGTATTCGGAGCGCTTGAGGCGGACGCAGTCACCGGGCAGGAGATCAAGCGTCACCTGGCCGTCAAAGTGAACGCGCGGATCATCGGCCTGGATGATGCAGATCTCGATGTTGGCCTGGTCATTGACCATGATCGGCCGGTTGGTCAGCGCATGCGGACACAGCGGCACAAGCGCGATGCCGGTCAGCGTCGGGTGCAGGATCGGCCCGCCCGCCGACAGCGAGTAGGCGGTCGACCCGGTCGGCGTCGAGACGATCAGGCCGTCCGAGCGCAGGTTGAAGATGAATTCGCCGTCGATCGACAACTCGAACTCGATCATCCGGCCGATTGCCCCCTTGTCCACGACGACATCGTTGAGGGCCTGATTGGCGGAAATTTCCTTTCCGTCACGGAGCACCTCCGCATCGAGCAGCATCCGGTTCTCGGCGGTGAAGCGTCCATCGAGGAGATCATCCATGCACGTTAGCATGTCGTTGCGCGCGATGTCGGTCATGAAGCCGAGGCGGCCCTGATTGACCCCGACCAGCGGCACCCGATAGCGCGCAAGACGGCGCGCGGCATCGAGCATCGTGCCATCGCCACCGATCACGATGGCGAGGTCGGCGTGCGCGCCGATGTCGCTGAAGTCGCAGGCAACCCAGCGCGAGAGGTCAACCTGGCGACCGACGTTTTCTGCCGTTTCCCGCTCGATGAAAACCGACACTCCCCGCTCGTGCAGGTATTCCGCCAATCGGCGCAGAGACCCGGCGATCTCGGGGCTGTGATACTTGCCCACCAACGCAATGGTCCTGGGCGAGCGGTAGGAAGCGAAGCTGGAGTTCATGGCGCGAATTCTTGCATAAAAATGCTCTGTCACGCCGCGCTTGGTTCTTTGTACAATGCTCTGCCATGCTCGCTGACCGCTCTCGCACTCTTCTCAAGGCCCTGGTCGAACACTACATTGCTGACGGGCAGCCGGTGGGCTCGCGTGCGCTCTCCAGGTTTTCAGGCCTCGACCTGTCGCCAGCAACGATCCGCAATGTCATGGCCGACCTCGAAGAGGCAGGCTTCGTCGCCAGCCCGCACACATCGGCCGGGCGCGTTCCGACGGCCCGCGGCTACCGGCTGTTTGTCGACACGCTGTTGACGATGCGTCCGCTCGAGGCGCGGCAACTCGATCAAATGGAGGACGCCTTGCACGGTCAACCGGCAAATCAGGTCATTTCCAGCGCCTCGCAACTGCTCTCCAGCCTCACCCATTTTGCCGGCGTGGTCATGGCGCCGCGCCGGAGTACCAGCCGCATCCGCCAGGTCGAGTTCCTCAACCTGACCGAGAAACGCATCCTGTTGATCATCGTCACCACCGATGGCGACGTGCAAAACCGCGTCCTGAACACCGAGCGGGCGCATTCAGCGGCGGAACTGGTCACCGCCGCCAATTATCTGAACCATCACTTCGCCGGCATGGATTTCGAACAGATCCGCCACCGCCTCTCGCTGGAAATCCAGCAGCTGCGCGATGACATCAGGCCGCTGATGGCGCTGGCGCTCGATGCCGGCGACGAAGCCCTGTCCCGCAATGCGGCGCCCTACGTGATCTCGGGCGAGCACAATCTGCTCGATTTCGAGGAACTGTCATCCAACGTGAAGCGTCTCCGTGAGTTGTTCGAACTCTTCGAGCAGCGCTCAAGTCTGATGGGCCTGCTGGAACTCTCGAACCGCGCCGCCGGTGTCCAGATTTTCATCGGTGGCGAGTCGGGCATCGCCACCCTCGACGAATGCAGTGTCGTCGCCGCGCCTTATACGGTCGACGGCCAGATCGTCGGCTCGGTCGGCGTCATCGGGCCAACCCGCATGGCCTACGAGCGGGTCATCCCGATCGTAGACATCACCGCCAAGCTGCTTTCCAGCGCGCTCTCCAACCCGCACAACTACTGATGCCAAGGTTTGATCCGGAACCACCGCACCAGCACGGCACGGCACCGGGCACGGCGATCGTCCTCGTCAACCTGGGTACGCCCGAAGCGCCGACCGCTCCGGCCCTAAAGCGGTATCTGCGGCAATTCCTGTCCGACCCGCGCGTCGTCGAGATCCCGCGTCCAGTGTGGTGGCTGATCCTGAACGGCATCATCCTCAACACCCGCCCGAAGAAATCCGCCGAGAAATACGCCGCCGTGTGGACCCCGGAAGGCTCTCCGCTCAAGGTTCATACGGAACGCCAGGCCAAGTTCCTGGCCGGGTATCTCGGCGAACGCGGACATCACGTAACGGTCGTCTGGGCGATGCGCTACGGCGCGCCGGCGCTGTCCGGCGTCCTGGACCGGCTGCTGGCTGCCGGCGTCAACCGCATCCTGCTTCTGCCCATGTACCCGCAGTACTCGGCGACGACGACGGCGACCGTGATCGACGAGGCCTGCAACTGGTTGCTGAGGCGACGCAATCAGCCAGAGATGCGCTTTGTCCGGAATTTCCACGACGACCCGGGCTACATCGAGGCACTCGAACACACGGTGCGCAAGCACTGGATGCGGCACGGGCCGTTGTCCACCGGCGACCAACTGATCATCAGCTTTCATGGTTTGCCGCGACGCAACCTCGATCTCGGCGACCCCTATTTCTGTGAATGCATGAAGACCGGCCGACTGCTGGCCGAGCGCCTGAATCTCGGGCCGGAAAAGTACCGGATCTGCTTCCAGTCGCGCTTCGGCAAGGCGGAGTGGCTGCAACCCTATACGGCGCCGACGCTTGCGGCGCTGGGCAAAGCGGGCACGCGGCGCGTCGACATCATCTGTCCGGGATTCGTCGCCGACTGCCTGGAAACGCTGGAAGAAATCGCGATGGAAGGAAAAACGTCGTTCCTGGCAAGCGGCGGCCATGAGTTTCACTACATTCCGGCGCTCAACGAGGACCACGGTTGGCTGGCAGCGTTGACTTCGCTTGTCGAACGCCATCTTGCTGGCTGGCCGTCAACGGAAGAGGCCGACCCCAGCGCACTCGCCGCCTCTGCCGCGCAAGCCCGACTACTTGGCGCCAGCTCTTGAAACCGGCAGAGCCGGCCTGATATCAGACTTTTCTGATACCACGGACGCATCATGAGTGACCATCTGCACGTCGTCTGCCCGCATTGCGACGCGGTCAACCGCCTCCCGGCAGCACGTCTCGACGAGCGACCGACCTGCGGCCAGTGCCGGAACGCTCTGTTTACCGGGCAACCACTCGAGCTGACGGCGAGCAATTTCGATCGCCATGTCAAACGCAGCGATCTGCCGGTCGTCGTCGATTTCTGGGCGCCGTGGTGCGCCCCCTGCCGCTCGATGGCGCCGGCGTTTGCCAGCGCTGCGAGCGAACTCGAACCGGGTATCCGCCTGGCCAAGGTCGATACCGAAAGTCAGCAGCAGCTTGCGACCCGCTTCACTATCCGCAGCATTCCGACCCTGGCCATTTTCAGCAGTGGACGGGAAATCATTCGCCAGAGTGGCGCAATCGACGCGCCAGCGCTGCAGCGCTGGATTCGCGCGCACCTGTAGTTTCCGCTCCCGCGCCGCGAGGCTTTGACCGCGACAGCTCGACGTCGACCCCCGAACCTGACGCCGAACGGGTCGCTTCCTCCATCAGACTTCCCGTGTTCGCAACAGCGGGGGCGCCGAGAGACGCAGCAATACCATTGACGATGCGCATGCGATCGATCATTCGTCCAAGCAGTGCCGTCCGCAAGCGTTCCTGCAGTTCCTCGGAAGCCAGCGCCAGCGCCGCCGCGTTGATTTCGAGAAAGAGCGAATTTTCCAGGGTGACCACGCTTGCGGAACGAGTATCGCTGGACGGATGCAGATAGGCGACCTCGCCGATCACCTCTCCGTTGCTCAGACGGCAGAGGGTGCGGCCGGCCACGGAGACTTCGACATAGCCCTCGATCAGGAGACCGAACACCCGGCTGGTGTCTCCTTCCCGGATGATGGCGACACGGGGCCCAATCTGTCGCCAGACAGCGATGCGGAGAATTTCCCACAGTTCGATATTCTCGAATTCGGTGAAGAAATCGAGCTTCCTCAGCAGTTCGAAGTGTTTCGTGTCCTGAACGGTCTCGTCTTCTTCGAGGATCTGGTAGCGGACCGCCGCCAGATCCTTGGCAAACTCGGCGCCGTTCCGGTAGCGGCTGTAGAGATCCTTCTCGAGCGCCCGGCGCAGGATCGCGTTCAGTCCCTCGGGCAGGCCTGGATTCAGCGAGGTCACATCCGGTGCATCAGTATTGATGATGCGGTAGATCAGCGTCGCCTGATTCTTGGCGCGGAACGGAAGGCGGCCGGTAAGCAACTGGAAGAGAACGACACCGAGCGAATAGAGGTCGGTCTTCTGATTCAGCGGGTAGCCCTTGATCTGCTCGGGCGACATGTAGGAAGGCGAACCCACGCCCATGATGAAGGTCGAGTCGCGGTCCATGTTCTTGTTCAGATTGAGCGCCAGGCCGAAGTCAACCAGCTTGGGCTCGTCATTTGCTGCCACCAGGATGTTTGCCGGCTTGATGTCGCGATGGATGATTCCCTGGCGATAAGCGCTATCGAGCGCCATGCAGCACTTGAAGATGATCCCGATCACGCGGTGCAGCGGCAGCAGCCTGTCAATCCGCGTGTGGGCCTCGAGCGTGAAGCCGTCGATGTATTCCATCGCCAGATAGGCGAACTCATCCTCGACGACCCCCTCGTACACCATGGCGATATTCGGATGCTTGAGACGCTTGGCCACCATCCCCTCGTTCCCGAAGAGCTTGCGCAAACGGCGCGAGGTGGCGGCGCAGTCCGTGCCGAAGCGGACAACCTTGACAGCCACGGGGCGATCCGAATCGGGGCTCACGCAAAGGTAGACGGTTGCCGTCGCTCCCTTGCCCAACTCCCGGACCACCCGGTATTTGCCAATCTGTTTCATGCGCCTCTCGAGTCAAGATACAGGGGCATCATCGTAACATGCGGGCAGATGGCAGGCCATCGCCTCCCGCCGTTCAATCGATCGCGGGTTCTCCGTGGCCACCGGTCGGACCGGAAACGACGGGCGGAGCGCGCGGGCACTGGCTGGGCGCCCGGCACACCGAATACGGCTCTGCCTCCAAGGGTTGCGGCAGCAGGCGCCGGCCGTCGGCACCGAACCATTCGCTACCGACTTCGCTCAGCTCCTGGCAAAGGCATGGCGATGCTTGCCAGCGGCCTTGGCCTGATACATGGCCTGGTCAGCCGCGCGGATGATCTGCTCCGGACTTTCAGGAGACCGGCCTTCCCTGGAGAAGAGACAGATGCCAATGCTCGCCCCAAGTCTGCCGGCTTGGGGAACATCGGCAACCGGTTCGCCAATGGCGGCCAGCAGTTTCTCTGCCAGTTGGGCAGCCCGATCCTCCGAATCAATATCGTGGGCAAGCACGAAAAACTCGTCGCCGCCGAGCCGGGAAACCGTGTCGGTTTGGCGAACCGCCGCCTGCAGGCGGCGCGCCACTTCGCGCAGCACAGTATCGCCCCGGTCATGCCCAAGGCGATCATTGATCTGTTTGAAGCCGTCGAGATCGACGAACAGGCCGACATGGGTTGCGCCCCCGCGGCGCGCCCTGGCCACCAATTGGGCGATGCGGTCCTCGAGCAGCTCGCGGTTGGGCAGGCCGGTCAGGCGGTCGTGCAGCGAGCGTTGGAGGTGGTGTCGGCGCTCGCGATCAAGCTCCGTTTCGCGGACGAACAGCAGCCGGCGTTGGTATTCGGACAGATAGCCGGCGCAGCCACCTATCAGGTTGGCCGAAAGAATGAAGAAGTTGTGATCAACCAACATCCCTGCCGGGAAGTCGCGCAGCCCGCCGAGGATCAGGTTGTAGGAGATCAGGACGATAAGGTTGATGACCAGCGCGTAGATGAAACGGGTACCGATGAAGTTATACGTATACACGGTTGACAGGATGAGGCACGGATAAAAGTACTGCGTCGCTTCAAGCGGCAGGTAATAGAGAATCCCGATCAGACTGCCGGAAACGACCAGCCCGGTCGACCCAAGCGGCAACTGGTTGAAGCGTTTGAAGGCCGGGCGAAAGGTCAGCAGAAAGACAAGGCTCACATAGGCAAGGGCTGACAGGCGAAGCACCCATGCGGTCATCTGATGTTCAACCGGAACCAGCCAGCCATCAAGCAAATTCGAAATCAGATAGATGAGCGTGCCGACCAGGATCGCCGTCCGTCCCTGCACACGCAAACGCTCGACCAGTTGGCTGGCAAACGCACGCTCCGTATCGGCGTCGCGGAAACGCAGGGTCAGGGGATTAAGCAGGTTCAGCACTGGTTTCAACAAACTCCGGAAAGAGACTGTGGTCGACGACGAATGATTTCCCAAATAGCCGCAACAGGGAAGGAGGGATTTCACGGATACCCCCAGGTTTCGCCCGACGCCTTGGCCGGGTTTTCCGCAGCGATGGCGTTCCTTGGGGCGGACCACCGAATGACCTCGGGCAATGATGCCGATCAGCCGTCCGATGTGGCAAGATGCCCGCATGAATGCAACTCCCCACCTTGCCGGCATCGGCTTCGGCCTGCTGGCCTACGGTATCTGGGGTTTCTTCCCGCTGTTTTTCCGGCAACTCGCGCACATTTCGCCGATGGACGTGCTGTCCAACCGGGCGGTCTGGGCCTGCGTTTTCGTCGGTCTGCTACTGACGCTGCGCGGCGGCTGGGACAAGGTGGCCGCGGTCTTTCGCAGACCACGTCAACTGGCCATGCTGGCCCTCGCCGCGCTGCTGGTCGGCAGCAACTGGCTGATGTTCCTGTGGGCGGTCGCCAACCAGCAGGTCGTCGCCTCCAGCCTCGGCTACTTCCTGACACCGCTGGTCAGCGTCCTGCTGGCGCTCGTCGTACTCAAGGAAAGACTGAACCCGCTGGAGTGGATCTCGGTCGGCCTTGCAGTCGCCGCGATCGCCAACGAAGTGATCACGCTCGGCAGCCTGCCCTGGGTCTCGCTGTACCTTGCCGCCACCTTCGGCACCTACGGCCTGGTACGCAAGCAGGTGCCGGTCGATGCGTTGTCCGGTCTGTGGCTGGAAACGCTGGCCATGCTGCCGGTCTGCGGCATCTACGCTTTGTGGCAGGCGCACAGCGGGCATTCCGTTTTCGGCGGCCACGACCTGTCGACCGCGGCATTGCTGGTCGGCGCCGGCATTATCACTGCCCTGCCGCTGATCGCCTTCGCCGCCGCCACGCAGCGCCTTGACCTCGCCACGGTCGGCATGTTGATGTACATCAACCCGACCCTGCAGTTCGTAACCGCCGTCTGGATCTTCGGCGAGCCGATGCAGACCTCGCGGCTGGTCAGCTTCGCGCTGATCTGGACCGGCCTTTTCGTCTTCAGTTGGAGTGCCTGGCGCAAGTACCGGCATCAGGTATAGTCCGGCCGATGTCCCGTCTGCTCATTTACGCCATCGTCTTCATCGAGGGCTTCTGTTCCCTCGGCGCGGAGATCATCGCGCTGCGCCGCCTGGTGCCGCATGTCGGCAGCTCGATCGTCGTCACCGCGCCGACCATCGCCTTTTTCCTGCTCGCCCTTGCCCTGGGTTACGCCGCCGGCGCCCGGGTTTCCGGCAACTACACCGTGGTCGTCGCCCGCAACTTCCTGATCTCCGCACTACTCGCCGGGGTCGGGCTGGCCGGCATCACCGTCGACTGGCTGTTCGCTCACCTGCAACCGGCGCTGATCGCGTACTTCATTTTCATCGGCGGCATCCTCTGCCCGCTCGCCTGGCTGCTCGGCCAGACCGTGCCGATCCTGACCAACCTGATGCGGCACGCACGCACCGGCGAGGCGAGCGGCATGGCGCTCTACTGGTCGACGCTCGGTTCCTTCCTCGGCTCGCTCAGCCTGTCCCTGCTCGTCATGCAATGGCTGGGGGTTTCCGCGGCGGTATTCGCGTGCACCGCGCTGCTGGTCGCCGGCACCCTCCTGCTCGCCGGGCGCAATCTGAAATATGCCATTTTTTGCGCGTCGACCGCAGCTATCGCCGCCGGCTTCAACCTGCATCACGAGGTGACCGCCGACACCGCCTACGCCGAATACATCGTCGGTCCGGCACCCCTCCCCGGCCAGGAAAACCCGCGCGCCTTCTGGGTCAACAAGTCAACCGCTTCGCTGATCGACGAATCCGAGCCGACCAACTACACCCGCTACATCACGCACCTGCGGCACATCCTGCTCGACGAACTCGAATTCCGCGACCGCGACATCCTGGTTCTCGGCGCCGGCGGCTTCACGCTGTCGCACCGCGAGCCGATGAATCGTTACACCTATGTCGACATCGATCCGGCAATCCGGGAGATCGCCGAAAAGCACTTCCTGCGCGAACCGGCGCGCGGCGAGTTCATCGCCGACGACGCCCGGCGTTTCGTCGCCAGCAGCGCGCGCCGCTTCGATGCCGTCGTCGTCGACGTCTACAGCTCCCATTCCTCGATTCCCAGCCACCTGGTCACCCGCGAATTCTGGGAAGGCACGCGCCGCGTCCTGAAACCCGATGGCGCCCTGCTCGCCAACCTGATCCTCGACGGCAGGCTGGAAACTCCCTACGCGCGCAATCTGCTTGCCACCATCGACAGCGTCTTCGGGCGTTGCGCGGTCGACGTCCTGCACAAGGCGAAAACGCTGGCCAATGTCGAGGTCACCTGCTTCGCCAGCAGCCGGCCAGGCAAAACGGGGATCTACGTCGACGAAAAGAACCAAGCCGACCTCGACCTGTCGCGTTCGCGCTAGTACAGCGCTTGTTCACCCGCAGCGCAACAGCACCGCCGCCAACGGGGGAATCGTGATTTGCAGGTTCGCCGGTCGGTTCATCCATTCGCCTTCGCAGGCATCGAGCGCCCCCGCGTTGCCGACGTTGCTGCCACCGTAATGCCCTGAATCGCTGTTGAGGACTTCGACGTAGCGCCCCGCCTTCGGCACGCCGAGGCGGTAGGCGCTTTGTGGCACCGGGGTGAAGTTGACCGCGACGACCACGAAGCTGCCATCGCGGCCCCAGCGCAGCCAGGACAGCACCGAATGTTCGCTGTCGTGACAGTCGATCCACTCGAAACCATGGCTGGCGAAATCCTGTTCGTGCAGTGCCGGCACGTCGCGATAGAGGCGATTGAGGTCGCCGGCGAGACGTTGCAGGCCGCTGTGGCCTGGATCGGCCAGCAGGTTCCAGTCGAGTTCGCGGGCTTCCGACCACTCTCGCTGCTGGCCGAATTCGCAGCCCATGAAGGTCAGCTTCTTGCCCGGCGTAAACGCCTGCCAGGCGAGTAGCAGACGCAGGTTGGCGAGGCGCTGCCAGGCGTCGCCCGGCATCTTGCCGAGCAGCGAACCCTTGCCGTGCACCACTTCGTCATGCGAGAAGGGCAGCACGTAGTTCTCGCTGTAGGCGTAGACCTGGCCGAAAGTCAGTTCGCCGTGGTGCCAGCGGCGATGGATCGGGTCGCGGTGGAAGTAGCGCAGGCTGTCGTTCATCCAGCCCATGTTCCATTTCATCGAGAAACCGAGGCCGCCAACATAAGTCGGGCGCGAAACCATCGGCCACGCCGTCGATTCCTCGGCGATGGTCAGCGCGCCGGGAAATTCGGCGTGCACCATCGCATTGAGCGCCTTGAGAAAGTCGATGGCGTCGAGATTCTCGCGTCCGCCGAACTTGTTGGGCAGCCATTGGCCGGGCTTGCGCGAGTAATCGAGATAGAGCATCGAGGCGACGGCGTCGACGCGCAGGCCGTCGAAATGGAACTCGGCCAGCCACCAGTGCGCCGACGAAAGCAGGAAGCTACGCACCTCATGGCGGCCGTAATTGAAGATATGGGTTCCCCAGTCGGCATGCAGACCAAGACGCGGATCTTCGTGTTCGTAGAGCGCGGTTCCGTCGTAGCGGGCCAGTGCCCAGTCGTCCTGCGGAAAGTGGCCGGGAACCCAGTCGAGGATGACACCGAGGCCGGCCTGATGGCAGGCGTCGACGAAGGCGCGCAGGTCGTCCGGCGAGCCGTAGCGGGAGGTCGGAGCAAAGTAGCCGGTGGTCTGGTAGCCCCAGGATTCGTCGAGCGGGTGCTCCGTAACCGGCAGCAGTTCGAGATGCGTGTAGCCTTGTTCGACGGCATAGGGAATCAGTCGCTCGGCAAGTTCCGGCCACAGGTAGGGCCTGCCGTCCGGGTGGCGCATCCACGACCCCGGGTGCAACTCGTAGATATTGACCGGCGCGTGCTGCCAGTCCCAGTCGGCGCGCCGCGCCAGCCAGTCGCCATCGCCCCAGACATGCTGCGAGGGCGTCGCGACATAGGCGGCTGACCCGGGACGCAACTCGTAACCGCGCCCGTAGGGATCGGATTTGATCAGTTTCTCGCCGCTGACTCGGTTGACGATCTCGAAACGGTAGAGACTCCCCGGCACCGCCGCCGGAACGGTCGCCTCCCAGACACCCGAGGGCCCGAGCGGATGCAGCGTATCGACGCCGCCGCGCCAGCCATTGAAATCACCGACCACCGAGACCTTGCCGGCGTTTGGCGCCCAGACGCGAAATATGGTCCCGGCATCCGACGGTTGGGCCCCGAGCAGCCGGTAGGCCTGATAGTTCCGGCCTTCGTTGAACAGATAAAGCGCGTCCGATGACTGCATTTGCTCCCCCTCTCGCAGTATCATAAGACAAAACAGTGACCAGGGAGGTCCACCCACATGCCGAACAGCACCCCTTGCACGCATCAGGAGTATTGCGAGATGCGCGACGAGACTGACATGCGTTTCATCAGCCACCTGACGCGCAACACCTTCGCGATCATTCTGGCGGGCGGCCGCGGCAGTCGCCTCAAGCAACTGACCGATTTCCGCTCCAAGCCGGCCGTGCCGTTCGCGGGCAAGTTCCGCATTCTCGATTTCACGTTGTCAAACTGCGTCAATTCGGGCATCCGCAAGATCGGCGTTGCCACACAATACAAGGCACACAGCTTGATTCGCCACATCCAGCGCGGCTGGAGCTTTCTCGACGGGCGTTTCGACGAGTTCATCCAGTTGCTGCCGGCACAGCAGCAGATTGACGAGACGCAGTGGTATCAGGGCACCGCCGATGCGGTCTTCCAGAATATGCACTTTCTGCGGCGCTACAACCCGGAACACATCCTGATCGTCGCCGGCGACCACATCTACAAAATGGACTACGGCCAGATGTTGGCCTTTCATGCCAAGCACCGGGCCGACATGACGGTGGGCTGCATCGACGTGCCGCTCGCTGAAGCGCGCGATTTCGGCGTCATGGGCGTTGACCACGAGGATCGCGTGACTGACTTTCTCGAGAAGCCACAGAATCCGCCTGCGATCCCCGGCCAGCCCGATCGTGCGCTGGCGTCGATGGGCATCTACATCTTCAACGCGAAATTTCTCTTCGAGCAACTGGAGAGGGACGCCCTGACCAAGGGATCGGCCCGCGATTTCGGCAAGGACATCATCCCCCACATCGTGCCACGCTACCGGGTGTTCGCCCACCGCTTCGCCGACTCCTGCGTCGGCAGCGAACACCATCGGCCCTATTGGCGAGATGTCGGGACCATCGATGCCTACTGGGAGGCGAACATGGAAATGACCAAGGTGACGCCGGAACTCAATCTCTACGACAAGGACTGGCCGATCTGGACCTACCAGGAGCAGTTGCCGCCGGCCAAGTTCGTGTTCGACGACGACGGACGGCGCGGCATGGCGATCGACTCGCTGATTTCCGGCGGCTGCATCATTTCTGGAGCCGCGGTCAAGCGTTCGCTGCTGTTCTCCAGCGTCACCGTGCATAGCTGGGCGTCGATCGAGGATTCGGTGATCCTGCCAGGCGTCGATGTCGGGCGCCATGCGATCCTCAAGCGCTGCGTCATCGACAAGAATTGCCGGATTCCCGCGAAGACGGTCATCGGCGTCGATGCGGAAGCCGACCGCGAGCGCTTCTCGGTCAGCCCCAAGGGGATCACGCTGGTGACCGCCGAGATGCTCGGCCAAGGGGCGGCGAAAGTTCACTGATGGCAGATCTCGCCTTCCTCTGGCACATGCACCAGCCAGACTACCGACACCCGGAAACGGGCAAGTTCGTGCTGCCCTGGGTTCTGCTGCATGCCATCAAGGATTACTCCGACATGGCCAGCCACCTCGAACGCCATCCCGGCGTGCGCTGCACGGTCAATTTCGTTCCGGTTCTGCTCGATCAGGTGGAGGATTACTGCGAACAGTTCGCGACCAGCCAGTGGCGCGACCCGCTGCTGCGCATCGTTGCCCATCCTGATCCCAACACGCTGGAAGCCGGCGACCGGGCATGGTTGCTCGACATGGCCTTCCGTTGCCACGCACCCACGATGCTCGAGCCATTTGCCCCGTATCGGCGGCTGCGTGACCTGCTCGATTTCGTCAAGTTGCAGGATGCCAATAGCCTTGCCTACCTTTCCGGCGGTTATTACACGGATCTGGCCGTCTGGTTTCTGCTTGCGTGGACGGGCGAGAGTCTGCGCCGCGCCGGGAACATCGTCCCGCAACTGATGGCCAAGGGCTACGGCTTCGATCTGACGGATCGCGAGAGTCTGCTCGCCGAACTGGGCGCCGTGGTGCACGGATTGATTCCGCGTTATCGGGCACTGGGCGAGAGCGGGCAGGTCGAATTGAGCTGCACGCCAGCCAGTCACCCTCTGGCGCCGCTGCTGATCGACTTCAAGGCCGCCCGCGAAAGCTGGCCGGAATGCCCCTTGCCCTCCTCGCCCGAATACCCCGGCGGGCATTCCCGCGTCACAGCCCATCTGGAGGCTGCGCGGATCAGTCACGAGCGGCGCTTCGGCAGCGTACCGACGGGCCTGTGGCCAGCCGAAGGGGCATTGTCGGCGCCTTTCCTGAACCAGATCGCCGAGGCCGGCTTCAGGTGGACCGCCAGCAGTCATGGCGTTCTCAGACATTCCGCCGGCAGCCAGGCGACGACGACGATTCCCTGGCAAGCCCCCGACGGCACACCGGGCGACATCACGCTGTTTTTTCGTAACGAGCGTCTCTCCGACCTGATCGGGTTCGAATACGCCAAATGGCATGGCCGTGATGCCGCCCAGCATTTCATGGGCGAACTGAAGGCGCTCCGCCTCCCGAACCGGAGCAACCTGATCACGGTTTTTCTCGATGGGGAGAACGCTTGGGAGTACTACCCTTACAACGCTTGGTATTTCTTTTCCGACCTCTACGGTGCGCTCTCGGATAGCCAGGATATCCGCACGGTGACCCTGAGCGAGGCGGTAGCCGCACAGCACGACCGGCGCTCCCGGCTGCCGCGTCTGACTGCCGGCAGCTGGGTCTATGGTACGCTGTCGACCTGGCTCGGGAACGCCGACAAGAACCGCGCCTGGGACATGCTGTGCGAGGTGAAGATGTGCGCCGACCGCGCCCTCGAGAGCGAGCGTCTGAGCGAAG
This sequence comes from Azonexus sp., assembly GCA_040275885.1. Classification (GTDB taxonomy): domain Bacteria; phylum Pseudomonadota; class Gammaproteobacteria; order Burkholderiales; family Rhodocyclaceae; genus Azonexus. The sequence goes on from JBEOKN010000053.1 coordinate 72,309, forward strand.
ACGAGCGCAGCGCCGTGCTCCAGCGCCTGGCCGTCTGCGAGAGCTCGGACTGGTTCTGGTGGCTCGGTGATTACAACTCGCCGCAGTCGGTCGCCTGCTTCGACAACCTGTTCCGGGAAAACCTCAAATCCCTCTATCGCCTACTGAACCTGCCGGTTCCCGGGAGCCTCGATCACCCGATCAGCCTCGGCGGAGGCACCCCTGAAAGCGGCGGCACGATGCGCCGCGCCACCTGAAACTTTCCCTGATGACTCAAGCTGTCACCCTTCTCCTTGGCGTCCATGCCCACCAGCCGGTCGGCAATTTTCCAGAAGTAATAGCGGATGCCCACCGCCGCTGCTACAAGCCCTTTCTCGAAACCCTGCACGACTACCCCGATTTCCGTTTCGCCGCCCATTTTTCTGGATGGCTGCTCGACTGGCTACGCCAGCGCTACCCAGCCGACATGGCTCTGCTCGCCGCGATGGTGGCCCGTGGCCAGGTCGAACTGTTCAGTTCCGGCGACACCGAACCGGTGCTCGCCGCCATTCCCCAGCGCGACCGGGTCGGCCAGCTGCAAACGCTGAACGAGAAGCTGACCGCCTGGACCGGTACCACGCCAACCGGTGCCTGGCTTACCGAGCGGGTCTGGGAATCATCGGTCGTTCCGGCGCTGGCCGCAACCGGCATCGCCTACGTGACCGTGGACGACTACCATTTCTTGTGCGCCGGCAAGCACGCCGACGAACTCGACGGCTACTTCAGCACCGAGGAAGATGGCGCCCGGCTCGACCTCTTCCCGATCTCCGAAGCATTGCGCTACCGCTTGCCCTTCTCGCCGGCGCACGAGGTCATCGGCTATCTGGAAAACCTCGCCGACCAGGACCGCGCCGCCGCGATCTATTTCGACGACATCGAAAAATTCGGCATCTGGCCGGAAACCTACGACTGGGTCTATAACCGCGGCTGGCTCAAGGCGCTGATCGAAGGCGTGCTGGCGAGCCCGAAGATCCGCACCGCGACCTACGCCGAATTTCACGCCCGAACCGTTACGCGGGGCATCGTCTATTTGCCGACGACGTCATACAGCGAAATGAACGAATGGACGCTGCCGGCGCCGGCAGCCGGCATCTACGCGAACCTGCTCGCCAGCGAAAAAGCCGCCGGTCGCGGCGACCGGCACCGGCCCTTCGTCCGTGGTGGCATCTGGCGCAACTTCCTGACGCGTTATCCTGAAGCCAACTGGATGCACAAGCGGATGCAGGCACTCTCGGCCCGTCTCGCCACCCTGCCCGTTGCCCCGCCCGAGCTGACCGCCGACCTCTACCGCGCTCAGGCCAACGACGCCTACTGGCACGGCCTGTTCGGCGGCCTCTACCTGCCGCACCTGCGGCGCGCGGTATGGAACAACATCGTCGCGCTCGAAGCCAAGCTCGACGCCGTCCAGCCGCGCCCGGCATGTGTTGCGGTCGACCTCGATTTCGACGGCAAAAGCGAAACCTTCATCCACAACGACCAGTTGCAACTGGTCGTCCGCGACGACGGGCTGGGTGCCGCGCACGAACTGAGCAGCTACCCGCTGACGCACAATTTTGGTGACACCCTGCGCCGCCATCACGAGCATTACCATGACAGGATCGCCGGCGGGCCGACGCGGCATCAAGGCGAGGGGATCGCCTCGGCCCACGACATCGTCCGCTTCAAGCACCCGGTAGCCCCCGCCGATATCGTTCCCGACGTCGTGCCGCGCGCCCTGTGGCTCGACGAACTCGACGGTGTCGCGATCACTGCCTACGTCCAGGACAGCGCGGCAACGCTGCGTTTCACCCACCCCGGCCTGGTCAAGACGCTCGCCGTGGACGGGTCGACCGTCACCGTCACCTGGCAGTGCGACAACCTCGCCGGCCGCCGCCTGACAACACGCCTCAACCTTGCCATGCCGAGCTGTGATGGTTTCCTCGGTCGCTACGTGCTGGCCGATGGCAGTATTCCTGGTGGCTTTGGCCAGCCGCTTGACCTGGCAGCCGCTACCGCCCTGACTCTCGACGATGGCGTGCTCAAGGGCAGCATACAAATCCGGTCAGCGATTCCAGCCGAAATTTGCGGTCGACCGCAGCAGACGGTCTCCCAATCCGAAGCCGGCTTCGAGAAAATCATGCAAAGCGTTGAACTGTCCTTCACCTGGACCGTGCCCAACGACCAGTGCATCCTCCAACTCCAACTGACCACCCAACCGAGCGCCACATGACCGGAACCGTATTCCATCTCGAAGTCAATCCCCGCATTCCGGCGCGTCTGCAGCCGCTCGAGGACCTTGCCAGCAACCTCTGGTACAGCTGGGATCGCTCGACACGCGCGCTGTTCGCGCAACTGTCGAACCCGCTGTGGAAGGCGACCAACCACAATCCCAAGGCCTTTCTCAAGCGCGCCGACCAGAAGGGCCTTGAAGCGGCTGCCGAGAATCCGGTCTTTCTCGGCAGCCTGAATCGCGTCGTGTCGGCTTACAGCAGCTACCACGAAATGCCGAACATGGCCCACGTCCACGGCCAACCGTTCAAGAGCGATGACCTGATCGCCTATTTCTGCGCCGAATTCGGCTTCCATGAAAGCCTGCCGATCTACTCTGGCGGCCTTGGCATTCTCGCCGGCGATCATTGCAAGGCAGCCAGCGACATGGGCCTGCCGTTCATCGGCATCGGCCTCCTCTACCATCAGGGCTACTTCCATCAGACCCTCGATGCCAAGGGCAACCAGCAGGCGACCTACAGCGATTCCAATTTCGACGATCTGCCGATTTCGCCGCTGCGCGACAGCAACGGGCAGGATGTTGTGGTCGATGTCGAATTTCCCGGCCGCACGGTTCATGCCAGACTGTGGGAAGCCCGGGTCGGCCACGTCCGGCTTATCCTGCTCGACACCTGGGTTCCCCAGAATACGGCCCATGACCGCGAGATTACCCACCGCCTCTACGGCGGCGACCGGACGATGCGTATCGAGCAGGAAATTCTGCTCGGCGTCGGCGGCGTTCGCGCCCTCGCCGCGCTTGGCCTCAAGCCGACGGTCTGGCATGTCAACGAGGGTCATGCCGCCTTCCTTATCCTCGAACGCATTCGCCAGCTGGTTTCCGCCGGCCTCCCTTACGCCGCGGCCATCGAGGCGGTGAGCTCGAACGTGGTGTTCACCACGCACACGCCGGTACCGGCCGGTCACGATCAATTCCCCGAGGAAATGATCCGCCACTATTTCTCGCACTGGTGCCAGGAGCTCCACCTGCCCAGCGAGCAACTGCTTGCCCTCGGCAGGGAGCCGGGCAAGGCAAACTTCAACATGACCGCCCTCGCCTTGCGCGGCTCGCGCTACCACAACGGCGTGTCACGCATCCACGGCGGCGTTTCGGCCGGCATCTGCCGCTACCTGTGGCCGCAGATCGAACCCGCCGAGAACCCGATGGACTACATCACCAACGGCGTCCATCTGCCGACCTTCCTGGCCACCGAATGGTACGAAACCTTCGAGCGCTACCTTGGCGTGGGCTGGGGTGAACGCCAGACAGAGCCGGCAAACTGGGAAGGCATCTCGCGCATTCCCGATCCGACGTTCTGGAGCATTCGCCAGCAGATCAAGTCACAACTGCTGCAACTCGTCCGCGATCGCATCGGCGAACAGCACCGGCGCAATCAGGGATCGCCGGCCCACCTCGACCGCCTGCTCAAGTTCGCCGATCCGCAGGCCCCGAACATCCTCACCATCGGCTTTGCCCGCCGCTTTGCCACCTACAAGCGTGCCGCGCTGCTCTTCCAGGACCCGGAATGGCTGCGCGAAATCATCGCCCAGGCTGACCGGCCGGTACTCTTCCTGTTCGCCGGCAAGGCCCACCCGGCCGACCTGCCGGGCCAGGAAATCATCCGCAGGATCGCCCAGATGGCCAAGCTGCCGGAGTTCGAGGGCCACATCCTGCTGGTCGAGGGCTACGACCTGCACCTGGCGCGCTCGTTGGTGGCCGGGGTCGACGTCTGGCTCAACAATCCGATCTATCCGCTCGAGGCCTCAGGCACCTCGGGCATGAAGGCGGCGATGAACGGCGCCCTCAACCTCTCGGTACTCGACGGCTGGTGGGGTGAAGGCTATGACGACAGCGGCGACGTGGCGAACGGCTGGGCGATCAGGCCCGCCCCCGAACATCTCGACGAAGCCCAACGCGACGCCGAGGAAGCCCGCACCCTCTATGAACTTCTCCAGGATCAGGTGATCCCGACCTACTACCGCACTGGTCCGATGGGCTATTCACCGGAATGGGTAGCGATGGCCAAGCAATCGATCATGACCATCGCGCCACGCTTCAACGTCATCCGCATGGTTGCCGAATACGTCAGGAAATTCTATGCGCCGGCTGCCTTGCATGGTCGACGCTTCGCCAGCGATGAATTCGCCGTCGCCCGCACGGTCGCCGAGTGGAAAGCGCGGGTCCGTGGCGCCTGGCCCGGTGTACGCCTGCACCGACTCGATACACCGGAGCGTCGCCTCGCCTTCGGCAAGTCCCTGGAGATCCAGGTTGCCGTCCAGCTCAACGGACTGAACCCGGAAGATGTCACCGTTGAGGCACTGGTCGGCCGCCCCGGCCCCGGCGGCATATCCAGCCAGCGCGCTCGCCGCTACCCGCTGCATACCGAAGGAATGACCGGCAATGGCGAGATGCTTTATACCCTGAACCTGACGCCCGAACTCTGCGGCAAGCTGGAATACGGGATCCGTGTCTTCCCGTCACATCCGGAACTGATCCACAAGTTCGAGCCCGGCCTCATGATCTGGCTATGACCATTGTCGACTCCGCGGCCTGGCGTGCGCTTGCCGGCCATGCCGAAGTCGTGCGCCCGGCGCATCTGCGCGAACTGTTCGCCGCCGACAGGCAACGCTTCGAACGCTTTTCGCTGCGCCAGGACGGCCTGTTGCTCGATTTTTCCAAGCAGCGCATCGACGCCGAAACACTGGCTCTGCTGCATGCGCTGGCTGACGCGGCCGACGTCGAGGGCTGGAAGCGGAAGATGCTGGCCGGTGAACCGATCAATCACACCGAAAGCCGCGCCGTTCGCCACATGGCGCTGCGTGCCGGCGAACAGGAGCCGCTCGAAGTGCGCGTCGTCCGCGAGCGCCTGCAGAACCTCTGCGAAAGCATTCACAGTGGCAAGTGGCGGGGCTTTGCCGGCGAGCACATCACCGACGTCGTCAACATTGGTATCGGCGGCTCCGACCTTGGCCCGCGGATGGCGGTCAGAGCACTTGTCGGGCATCAGCTGCCCGACCTCGATATCCATTTCGTCGCCAACGTCGATGGCGCCGACATCGCCCCGCTGCTCGCCCGGCTCAACCCGCGCACGACGCTGTTCGTGATCGCCAGCAAGACCTTCACGACGCTCGAAACGCTGACCAATGCACGCACTGCCCGCGCCTGGCTGCTCGCCGCGGCCAGCCGCGAAAGCGCCGTCTGCCAGCATTTCGTGGCCATCTCGACCAACCTGGAACTGACGCGACACTTCGGCATCCCTCCCGACAACGTGTTCGAATTCTGGGATTGGGTCGGCGGGCGCTTTTCGCTGTGGTCGGCGATCGGCCTGTCGCTCGCTCTGGCCATCGGCTGGCACCAGTTCGAGCAGTTGCTGGCCGGCGCCCGCGCCATGGACCGGCACTTCACAGACGCCCGGGCAGCCGCCAACCTGCCGCTGACGCTGGCCCTGCTGACCGTGTGGAATACCGACTTCCTCGGCGCGTCGACCGCAGCCGTCCTGCCCTACAGCCAGTCGCTGTCTCTGCTGCCGGCCTACCTGCAGCAGCTCGAAATGGAAAGCAACGGCAAGCAGACCGACCGCGACGGCGAGCCGGTCGGGGTCGCGACCTGTCCGGTGCTCTGGGGCGAAGCGGGAACCAACGGCCAGCACTCGTTCTATCAATTGATGCATCAGGGTGGCCAGACCATTCCCTGCGATTTCATTGCGCTGCGCGACAGCGACTTTCCGCTGCCCGGCGGCCACCATGCGGCGCTGCTTGCCAACTGCCTCGCACAATCGGCCGCGCTCGCCTTCGGCCAGACCGCCGCGGAAGTCCATGCCGCCGGCGTCCCGGAAGCGCTCGTGCCGTACAAGGTGTTCCCCGGCAATCAGCCGTCGACCACGCTGCTGCTGCCGGCGCTGAACCCCTACACGCTCGGCCAGTTGCTGGCGCTCTACGAGCACAAGGTCTTCTGTCTGGGCGTCCTGTGGAACCTGAATTCCTTCGATCAATGGGGTGTCGAGCTCGGCAAGCAACTCGCCAGCCGACTGACGCCGCTGCTCGAAGGCTCTGGCGACGACACCGCCTTCGACGCCTCGACGCGCGGCCTGATCGCCGCCCTGAGGCGTTGATGCCATGAGCCGACTCGCTATCCTCTTTGCCGCCTCGGAAATGGCGCCCTGGGTCAAGACCGGCGGTCTCGGCGACGTCGCCGCCGCCCTGCCGGCAGCGCTGCGCCGCGCCAGGCATGACATCCGGGTGCTGATTCCGGCCTACCCCGCGTTGCACAAGGCATTCCCCGGGGCCAGCGTGCTTGCCGACCTGCCCGCCTTGGCGCCGGCGCTGCCGTCGGCGCGCCTGCTCGCCGCCGAAGCCGACGGCCTGCCGCTGATCCTGCTCGACTGCCCGGAACTGTTCGCGCGCTCGGGCAATCCCTACCTCGATGCGCTGGGCAACGACTGGCCGGACAATGCCATCCGTTTCGGCCTGCTGTCCCGGGTCGCCGCACTGCTCGGGCAGGCCGGATCACCGCTCGCCTGGCAGCCGGATGTCGTGCACCTCAATGACTGGCAGACCGCGCTCGCGCCTGCCTGGCTGCATTACGAGGGTGGCGCCGCGAGCGTCGTCACGGTGCACAATATCGCCTTCCAGGGCACTTTCGCCGCTGGTCATCTGTTGGCCCTCGGCTTGCCCGAGCACGCCTGGCGCTTCGACGGCCTCGAGTACCACGGCCAGCTTTCCTTCCTCAAGGCCGGCCTGCAACTGGCGACGCTGATCTCGACCGTCAGCCCGACCTACGCCGGCGAAATCCAGCACGCGCATTTCGGCTACGGACTGGCCCCGTTGCTGCGCCACCGCGCCGACGCGCTGCGCGGCATTCTCAACGGCGTCGACACGGAGCTCTGGAACCCGGCAAGCGATCCGAGGCTGGCGGCGCCCTACGCCGCCAACCGGCTGGCCGCCAAGCGCGACAACAAGCGCGCCCTGCAAGGGGAAATGGGGCTCGAACCCGCTGTCGACCGCCCGCTGTTCGGCATCATCAGCCGCCTGACGCAGCAGAAGGGTCTCGATCTCGTTCTGACTCTTGGTGAAGGCATCACGCAGCTGCCGGCGCAACTCGTCGTCCTCGGCAGCGGCGACAAGGCGATGGAAGCCGGCTTCAGCAGCCTCGCCGCCCGCCACCCCGGGCAGATCGCCGTTCGCCTGGGTTTCGACGAAGCGCTGGCGCATCGCATCGAAGCCGGTGCCGACTGCTTCCTGATGCCGTCGCGCTTCGAGCCCTGCGGGCTTAATCAGATGTACAGCCTGCGCTACGGCACGCCGCCGATCGTCCGCGCCACCGGCGGCCTCGCCGATACCGTGGTCGACGTCAGCGACGCGACGCTGGCCGACAGAACCGGCAACGGTTTCGTCATCGACGAAGCGACCCCGCACGCATTGTGGCTCGCGCTCGAACGCGCGACAGCCAGCTGGCACGAGCGCAAGGTCTGGCAGCGCATCCAGCAGAACGGAATGCGTCGCGATTTCTCGTGGGAACATGCCGCCCACGACTACGTCGCTCTGTATCGCGACGCCATCGCTGCCCACGGCTGACGCCCGGATGCCGGAAATCGTCATCATCGCCGCCGTCGCCAGAAACCGGGTCATCGGTCGCCACAACCAGCTGCTCTGGAACATTCCCGAAGACATGGCGCACTTCAAGGCGCTGACCACCGGTCATACCGTGGTCATGGGACGCAAGACCTGGGAATCGCTCCCCCCGCGCTTCCGTCCGCTGCCCGGTCGCCGCAACATCGTAATCACCCGCCAGACCGCTTACGCGGCGCCCGGCGCCGAAATCGCCGACTCGCTGGAAAATGCCCTCAGACTGGCGTCGACCCTAGGGCCAGCCGCAGATTCCATGGTCGCAACCACCATCTTCATCATTGGCGGCGAACAAGTCTATACGCAGGCAATGGCCGTCGCCGACCGCCTGGAGATCACCGAGGTCGATCTGGAACCGGAGGGGGATGCCTGGTTCCCGGAGGTTGATCCGGTTGACTGGAAGATTGTCGCAAGAACCGAAGGCACCGGTTTCGCCTTCGCCACGTGGCGCCGACAAGAAACCTGAATCCGGGGCGCCGTGCTCCAGCGTTGCGACGGTCGCGTCACCGCCTTTCCGTTTCCGGTAGCGCTCACGCAGGCAGAACGCTTCGTCGGCAGGCGGTCGATTCCTGATTCGCGCAACAGACCGCGCAATGCGCGATAATTGCACGTTGAGACCTCTTTGTTTCATGCCGTTGAGCGATGCTCCCCCAATGGTGGCGAGTACCGTGGTTTTCGTTGAGGAGATACACCTTGTCTACCGTTCTGGGCCTGCACACGGGCCACGAGTCTTCCGCCGTTCTGTTCCGGGACGGGCAACTCGTCGCAGCAATATCTGAGGAGCGCCTGTCGCGCATCAAGAACGACGGAGGCCGGCTGCCGGACGCGGCCATCGCCCGGGTCCTCGGTTTGGGCGGACTGGAACGCACCCAGACAGAGCACCTGGCGCTACAGTACAATTTCCTGCCCGAGGAGTATTTCCGGCGCGAGACGCTGCTCAAGGAATTCGAGCGGCGGCTTTCCCGCTTCAAGAAGAAACTGGCGAACCAGGACCGCCCGCAGATGATGGCGCGTAACCTGCTCAAGCAACTGCGCAAGCAAGGCAAGCCGTTTGACCCCTACTTTCGCAAGGATGAATTCCTCGTGGGGGAAGGCTTCTCTCCCAACACGACGCTGCGCTTCCACGATCACCACGATGCCCATGCCCTTCCCGCCGCCTATTACTCCGGCTTCGAGCGGGCGGCGATCTTCACGATTGACGGCGTGGGTGACCTCGACATCAACCACACCTCGTGCATATACGACAACGGCAGCGTGCGGCGAATCCATGTCACCAATACCGTTGGCACCTCGGCCGGCGGGTTCTATGGCGCCATTACACGGATTCTCGGTTTCCGCGAGCTGCGTCACGAAGGCAAGGTGATCGGCCTCGCCGCCTACGGCAACCCGGCACCCCTCTATGAAGCGTTCTCGCGGGCACTCAGGCTGTCAGCCGACGGGAACACGCTGGATTCTGATTTCGCCGGCCAACATGAGCGGGTGCGCTACGACTACCTGGCGTCGGTCGCCGCGGGACATTCGCGCGAGGACATCTCCGCCGCTGCCCAGCAGGTCCTCGAAGACGTCGCGCTGGAACTGATCCGACGCTTTCTCGACGAAACCGGACTCGACTGCGTCGCCCTGAATGGCGGCGTCTTCGCCAACGTCAAGCTCAACCAGCGCATCGCTGCGCTGCCGCAAGTCAAACAGGTATTCGTCTTTCCCGCAATGAGCGACACCGGCAATAGCGTCGGCTCGGCTCTGCTCGACCTGCAGGCCTCTTCGCCAGAGGTATTCGCGGCGAACCGGAAGCCTCTGGAAACCGTGTACTGGGGTCCGGAATTCGGCGACGACGCTATCTGCGCCGCGCTGCAGGCCGCCGGTATCGACTTTGAGCATATGGACGAGGAACCATTGATCCGCCGCGCGGCGGCTGCGATCCATGCCGGCCGCGTGGTCGGCTGGTTCCAGGGACGCATGGAATTCGGTCCGCGCGCACTCGGCAACCGCAGCATGCTGGCCCAGCCGACCGAAAAGGGCATCAACGACTGGCTCAACCAGCGGCTCGACCGGTCTGAATTCATGCCTTTCGCACCCAGCGTGCTTGAAGAGCGGGCAGAGGAACTGTTCGAGAACATTCCCAAGGCCCGCCACGCCGCCGCGTTCATGACAATCACCTTCGACGTCAAACCGGAATGGCGGCACCGCATTTCGGCGGTGGTCCACGTCGACGGGACCGCCCGTCCGCAGTTGGTCAGCCGCAAGACCAACCCGCGCTACCACCGGTTGATCGAAGCTTACGCCGCCCTCTCCGGGCTGCCGCTGGTACTCAACACCAGCTTCAATGTGCACGAGGAACCGATCGTCTGCGGCCCCGAAGAGGCGGCCCGTGCTTTCGTCGAGAAGCGGATCGATGCGTTGGCGATCGGCAACTTCTGGGCGGAACACCGCGACTGATCGGTGGCCGGTCGGCTGGCGGACCCGAGATCGACGCTAGCGGACGCAATCCACGTAATAGCTCCCGTCCGCCCCCTTGACCAGACCGTGAATGTCGGTCTCGAAGCCGGGGAAACGGGCGTTGAATTCACGGGCGAACTTCAGGTAGCTGCAAATCGTCCGGTTGAAGCGCTCACCCGGAATGAGCAGCGGAATGCCCGGCGGGTAAGGGGTCAGCAGCACGGCAGTGACGCGACCTTCGAGGGCATCGACCGGCACGCGCTCGATCTCGCGGTGCGCCATCCGGGCGAAGGCATCGGTCGGACGCATCGCCGGCACCATGTCCGACAGGTACATTTCGGTGGTCAGACGGGCCACGTCGTTGTGCCTGTAGATCCCATGGATCTGGGCGCACAGGTCACGGAGTCCAACCTTTTCGTAGCGTGGGTTCTTCTGCGCAAACTCCGGCAGGACCTTCCACAGCGGATAGTTCCGGTCATAGTCGTCCTTGAACTGTTGCAACTCGGTCACCAGCGTGTTCCAGCGGCCCTTGGTAATGCCGATGGTGAACATGATGAAGAAGCTGTAAAGGCCGCACTTCTCGACGATGATGCCATGCTCGGCGAGGTATTTGGTGACGATGGCAGCCGGGATGCCGATATCGGCGGCAAAATTGCCATCGACATCGAGGCCCGGCGTGATGATGGTCGCCTTGATCGGGTCGAGCATGTTGAAGCCGTCGGCCAGTTCGCCGAAACCGTGCCAGCGGTCACCGGGCTTGAGCATCCAGGCCTCGCGGTCTTCGACGCCCTCCTCGGAAAAAACGTCGGGGCCCCAGACCTTGAACCACCAGTCAGCACCCCACTCCTCGTCGACCTTGCGCATGGCGCGTCGGAAATCGAGGGCTTCGGAAATCGATTCCTCGACCAGCGCGGTGCCGCCGGGCGCCTCCATCATCGCCGCGGCGACGTCACATGAGGCGATGATCGCGTATTGTGGCGAGGTCGAGGTATGCATCAGGTAAGCCTCGTTGAAGATGTCGCGGTCGAACTTGCGCATCTCGCAGTCCTGAACCAGGATCTGCGAAGCCTGACTGAGGCCGGCCAGCAACTTGTGGGTCGATTGCGTGGCGAAAACCATTGATTCCTTGCAGCGCGGGCGATCGGCGCCGATGGCGTGGTAATCGCCGTAAAAGTCGTGGAAGGCGGCATGCGGCAGCCAGGCCTCGTCGAAATGCAGCGTGTCGATCTTGCCGTCGAGTTCCTTCTTGATTTCCTCGACGTTGTAAATGATTCCGTCATAGGTCGACTGGGTGATCGTGAGCACCCGCGGCTTGGCGTTCTTGTCGGTGGCGAAGGGGTTGGCGGCGATCTTCTTCCGGATGCTCTCCCAGGCGAACTCGCTCTTCGGAATCGGGCCGATGATGCCGAAGTTGTTGCGCGTCGGCATCAGGAAAACCGGCACGGCGCCGGTCATCATGATCGAATGCAGCACCGACTTGTGGCAGTTGCGGTCGACGACGACGATGTCGCCGGGTGCCACCGTCGAGTGCCAGACAATCTTGTTCGATGTCGACGTGCCATTGGTGACGAAATACAGGTGATCGGCATTGAAGATGCGCGCCGCATTGCGCTCCGAGGCGGCGACCGGCCCGGTGTGATCGAGCAACTGGCCGAGCTCTTCGACGGCATTGCAGACATCGGCGCGCAGCATGTTTTCGCCGAAGAACTGGTGAAACATCTGGCCCACCGGGCTCTTAAGGAAGGCGACGCCGCCCGAATGGCCCGGGCAGTGCCAGGAATACGAACCGTCGGCGGCATAGTGCGTCAGCGCGCGAAAGAAGGGCGGCGGCAGCGAATCGAGATAGGCACGGGCTTCACGCTTGACGTTGCGCGCGATGAATTCGGGGGTGTCCTCGAACATGTGGATGAAGCCGTGCAGTTCGCGCAGAACGTCGTTCGGAACATGGCGCGAGGTGCGCGTTTCGCCGTGCAGAAAGATCGGAATTTCGGCGTTGCGATTGCGGATCGCGGTCACGAAGGCGCGCAGTTTGGCTAGGGTCCGGTCTGGCGCGACCGCCAGCTCCTCGTCGCCGATCGAGAGGATGAAGGCGCAGGCGCGCGACTGCTGCTGCGCGAACGAGGTCAGGTCGCCGAAGCTGGTGACGCCCAGCACTTCAAGGCGCTCCCTTTCAAGGGCTGCAGCAAGCGCACGGATGCTGAGGCCATAGGTGTTTTCGGAGCGGTAATTTTCATCGATGATGATGACGGGAAAGTGGAAGCGCATTTTGAATCCTAGAAAAACAGCGACCCGCCCCATCGGGTCACGGATTAAGCCCCTTTGGCCACGCCGCCCGGCGTCAGATCTTGGGCAGCGTCACGCCGACCTGGCCCTGGTACTTGCCACCCCTGTCCTTGTAAGAGGTTTCGCAGATCTCGTCGGACTCGAAGAACAGCACCTGGGCGCAACCCTCGCCGGCATAGATCTTGGCGGGCAGCGGGGTGGTGTTCGAGAATTCCAGCGTCACGTAGCCTTCCCATTCCGGCTCGAATGGCGTCACATTGACGATGATGCCGCAGCGCGCATAGGTGCTCTTGCCGAGGCAGATGGTCAGCACCGAGCGCGGAATGCGGAAATACTCCAGGGTCCGCGCCAGCGCGAACGAATTCGGCGGGATAATGCAGACGTCGGACTCGATCTCGACAAAGGACTTCGGATCGAAGGCCTTGGGATCGACGACGGTCGAGTTGATGTTGGTGAATACCTTGAATTCGCGCGCGCAGCGAATGTCGTAACCGTAGCTGGAGGTGCCGTAGGAAACGATCTTCTGGCCATTTGCCTCGCGCACGAGTTCAGGGGAAAACGGCTCGATCATGCCGTGCTCCGCCGCCATGCGGCGTATCCATTTGTCTGATTTGATGGCCATTTCTTCCCGTCCGCGCTGCAAGAGGCTAAGGCGGGATTCTACCCGCCTTTGCACGGTTCATCGGCGAAAAATCAGGTGTTCTGCACGACGATATTCGGGAACTTGGACGTCATGTCCTTGGCTTTCTCGCCAATCTTCACCGCAATCCGGCGAGCGATGCTGCGGTAGATATCCGCCGTGCGCGAATCCGGCGCGCCAACGACCGTCGGCTTGCCGGCATCGGTCATTTCGCGGATCGCCAGTTCGAGCGGCAGGCTGCCGAGGAACTCGACCTCGTAATCCTTACCCATGCGCTCGCCGCCGCCGGCACCGAAAATATGCTCCTCGTGGCCGCACTTGGAGCAGATGTGAATGCTCATGTTCTCGACGATCCCGAGAATCGGGACATTGACCTTCTCGAACATCTTCAGCCCCTTGCGCGCGTCGATCAGCGCGATGTCCTGCGGCGTGGTGACGATCACCGCACCGGTCACCGGTACTTTCTGCGCCAGCGACAACTGGATGTCGCCGGTGCCCGGCGGCATATCGACAATCAGGTAATCGACATCGTGCCAGTTGGTCTGGCCGATCAACTGGTCGAGGGCCTGCGCCACCATCGGCCCGCGCCAGACCATCGGCGTCTCGACATCGACCATGAAGCCGATCGACATCGCCTGTACGCCGTAGGCCGTCAGCGGTTCCATGCTCTGGCCGTCCTTCGATTCCGGCTGCTCGCCGGCAAGACCGAGCATCTGCGGCTGCGAGGGGCCGTAGATGTCGGCGTCGAGGATGCCGACGCTGGCGCCTTCCTGAGCCAGCGCCAGGGCCAGATTGACCGCTGTCGTGCTCTTGCCGACACCGCCCTTGCCGGAGGCGATAGCGATGATGTTCTTGACGCCCGGCACCAGCTTGACGCCGAGTTGCACGGAGTGGGCAACGATTTTTGCATGGACGTTGGCCGACACGTTAGCGACTCCCGGCAGCGTACGCACGGCCGCAATCACCTGCTTGCGGATGGCTTCAATCTGCGTTTTGGCCGGGTAGCCGAGCTCGATGTCGAAGGAGACGTCGTCGCCATCGACCTTGATATTCTTCAGCGACTTGCCGGCGACGTAATCCTTGCCGGTATTGGGGTCGACCGTAGCAGCGAGGGCGGTCTTGATCTGCTGTTCTGTAAGACTCATGGAAACTCCGGGTGAGCGTGAGCGGGCGGAAATACCCGAGCAATTTGCTACAGTATACCGCAAACCCCGCTCGGCGAGAGCCTCGCGGTAAAATTGCGGTTCATTTTTTCTCCGGCCGCCCACCCATGTCGCGCAAGATTCTCGTCACCTCCGCACTTCCGTACGCCAACGGCGCCATCCACCTCGGCCATCTGGTCGAATACATTCAGACCGACATCTGGGTGCGCTTCCAGAAGATGTGTGGCAACGAGTGCTGGTACGTCTGCGCCGACGACACCCACGGCACGCCGATCATGCTGCGCGCCGAGCAGGAGGGCATCACGCCGGAAGCCCTGATCGCCCGCGTCCATGGCGAGCACGCCCGCGACTTTGCCGCCTTCCTGGTCGGCTTCGACAACTACTACACGACCCATTCCGCCGAAACCCGCGCCTGCGCCGACGACATCTACCACAAGCTGCGCGCGGCCGGGCTGATCGAGACGCGCACCATCGAGCAGTATTACGACCCGGTCAAGCAGTTGTTCCTGCCCGACCGTTTCATCAAGGGCGAATGTCCGAAATGCGGCACTGCCGACCAGTATGGCGACAACTGCGAATCCTGCGGCGCCGCCTATGCCCCGACCGATCTCAAGAACCCGTACTCGGCCATTTCCGGCGCCAAGCCCGAGCTGCGCGCATCCGAGCATTACTTTTTCAAACTTTCCGACCCGCGCTGCGAAGCTTTCCTGCGCCGCTACACCAGCCGCGACAACGGCGCCCTGCAGGCCGAGGCCGCCAACAAGATGCAGGAATGGCTGGGTGCCGAGGGCGAAAACCGGCTGACCGACTGGGACATCTCGCGCGATGCCCCATACTTCGGTTTCGAGATTCCCGATGCCCCGGGCAAGTACTACTACGTCTGGCTCGACGCACCGATCGGCTACATGGGGTCGTTCAAGAACCTGTGCGACAGGAACGGCCTCAATTTCGCCGAGTGGTTCAAGGCAGATTCGACGACCGAGCTGTACCACTTCATCGGCAAGGACATCCTCTACTTCCACGCGCTGTTCTGGCCGGCCGAACTGGCCCACGCCGGCTACCGCACGCCGACGAAAATCTTCGCACACGGCTTTCTCACGGTCGACGGCGCAAAGATGTCGAAATCGCGCGGCACCTTCATCACCGCGCAGAGCTACCTCGACACCGGCCTCAACCCGGAATGGCTGCGTTATTACTACGCCGCCAAACTGTCGGCGAGCATGGAAGACATCGATCTCAACCTCGGCGATTTCGCGGCGCGCGTCAATTCCGACCTCGTCGGCAAGTACGTCAACATCGCCAGTCGCTCGGCCGGTTTCATCGCCAAGCGTTTCAACGGCCAGCTCGCTCCGGCCGATGCCGATCTGCCGGCGCTCAGGGCAATCCGGGACGCCGCCGGGCGCATTGCCGAACTCTACGAAGCCCGCGAATTCTCCAAGGCGATGCGCGAGATCATGCTGCTGACCGACGCCGCCAACCAGTACGTCGACAGCGTCAAGCCCTGGGAACTGGCCAAGAAGGAAGGCAAGGACAGCGAGCTGCACACCGCCTGCAGCAACGCACTCAACCTGTTTCGTCTGCTGACGGTGCTGCTCAAGCCGATCCTCCCCGCCGTTGCCGGCAAGGTCGAAAAATTCCTCAACGCCGCGCCGCTGACCTGGGACGATGCGCAAAGCCTGCTTGCCGCCGGTCACGCCATTAACACCTACGAGCACCTGATGACCCGCGTCGATGCCAAGCTGATCGAAAAGCTGGTCGAGGCCAACAAGGAATCGCTGGCCCCGGTACCCGAGCAGCAGTCGGCGCAGCGCCACGCCCAGCACCAGCAGGCCGAAATCCCCGCCGCCAGCCCGTGGGAGCCGTACTGCAACATCGACGATTTCATGAAGGTCGATCTGCGCATCGTCCGCATCGTCAACGCCGAGCACGTCGACGGCGCCGACAAGCTGGTGCGCCTGACCCTCGACGTTGGCAACGACGAAACGCGCAATGTCATCGCCGGGATAAAGTCTGCTTACGACACTGCTCAACTGATCGGCCGGCTGACCGTCATGGTCGCCAACCTGGCGCCGCGCAAGATGAAATTCGGGCTGTCGGAAGGCATGGTACTGGCCGCCTCGGACACTGCCGGCGAGACTCCCGGCATCTTCCTTCTTTCCCCCGACTCCGGGGCACAACCGGGAATGCGCGTCAAGTGAAAACCTGTGAGGAATTGGCCGGCGCCAGCGGCCAATTCCTGGCGCTGCAGCAACATTTGCCCGGCAACCTGAGGTTTCACTTTAACTTCAACCCCCAATCCATGCCCCTGGCGGGGAATCTTCAAACTATCCCCAAAATCTGTGGATAAGTCTGTGAATGAACCTTGGCCATCATCAGAAATTCACGGCCACACAGGGGTTTTGCCTGCTCTGCACGAATTTTTTGCAACAATTCAAGTCATTGATTTTATTGGTTACATTACAGCCGGATGCAATTTCCAGAGGGCCAACTCGCGAACCCATACAGGATATTCCGCCAAGCAGCATTTCTGTGAGCAATTCCAAACGGGAATTCCGGGTTGTCAATAGTTTCTACCAATTTTTTGACTGTTTTTCGCGATGAAGCGTAGAACCCTGCTGACCGCCCTGCTCGGCCTCTGTGCGCTGCCGGGCCGGCCACTGGCAAGCGCCGCTGGTGGTCGCGTGGTGGTGGTCGGTGGCGGCTGGGGGGGACTGTCCGCGGCACGACATCTGCGTGCATTGGCGCCGCAACTCGAGGTCATTCTGATCGACCGCCGGGCGGAATTCTGGTCGCAGCCACTGTCGAACCGCTGGCTGGTCGGCCTCGCCCGCGGCGACTGGCTCAGACACGACTACCGGCGCGCGGCGCAACACTTCGGCTACCAGTTCATCAACGCCGAGGTCGGGGACATCGATCGCCAGGCGCGCCAGGTCGCCACGTCAGTCGGCAGCTTCGCCTATGACTGGCTGGTCCTGGCACCCGGCATCCGCGAGGATTTTTCGGCCTGGTACGGCGTCGACCGCGACGCTGTCGCCTTCACACACCGGTATTTTCCATCGGCCTTCCCTGCCGGCTCCAGCCATCTCGTGCTGAAAGCAAAGCTGGAGGCGTTTCAGGGCGGGGATCTGGTCATGACCGTCCCGCCGCTGCCCTATCGCTGCCCGCCGGCGCCCTACGAACGCGCTGGCCTGATCGCCTGGTGGCTGAAGACACGCAACATCAAGGGACGGCTTGTCATACTCGACCCGAACCTGCCGATGCTGAGTTTCGACCGCATCTTCCGCGAAAGCTACCGCGACCAGGTCACCTACCTGCCGCAAGCACAGGTCCGGTCAGTGGACCCGTACAAGCGCCGCATCGTTACCGACTTCGACACCATCGACTTCGCCGACGCCATCCTGATGCCGCCGCAGCAGGCGGCCGACGTCGCTTGGGACAGCGGGCTGATCGGTCGCAACGCAGACGGCAGTCCGAGCGGCTGGGCGGCCTGCGATCCGTCAACGCTGTGCGTGCCCGGCGACGAGCGCGTCTTTCTGGTCGGCGATGTCATCGACAAGGTGTCGCCGCTGTTCGGGCAGTACCCGAAAACCGGCCAGCTCGCGGCGGCCCTCGGGCGCATCGCCGCCAGCCAGATTGCCGCCCGCGCGGCGGGCACTGCGGCACCAAGGGAGTTGCCGGACAGCACCTGCTACGTGGTGAATCGCCCCGAACCGAGGGAATTGACGCGCATCGAGACCGGTTATCGCTGGCGCGGCGATGGCGTGATCCAGCAGACCGTGCGCCAGCAGCATCTTCCGCAGGCGGGCGAAGAAGACCTCGACTGGGCGCACCGCCAATTCGCCGAGCTGCTCGGCACGACCGGCTGAACGTCGCCTTCAGCCAGACGTCAATGGCGCGCCCAGATGCTCGTCGAACCGTCAGGCTTGACCAGGAGCGTATTGAACAGTTCCCGCCGGACCTCGCGTTCGCCGCTGGCGTTGTCCAGCATCGTGCACGCCGTTTCGCAGGTCGGATTGGACAACTCCCGGCCCGGCGCCCCGCGCGGCAACCCGGGCACGGCGATACCGCGCGCCCTGGGCCTGTCGCGCAGCAGTTCATGAATGTCCTCGGCGTAGGCGTGGCCTTCAACGAAGTAACCGCCAACCACTGCCGTATGAACCGACGCGACCGCAGCGGGCACCTTGAGACGCCGCTTTACGGCGGCCATGTCGGCCGTCTCCTTGTAAGCTACGCGGTAGCCGTGGTCGACCAGATAGCTTCCCCAGTCAATGCAGGCCAGGCAAGGCGACGGCATGTAGATCTCGACCAGCGGCGAGTTTTCTTCAGCGCCGGAGTGATCCGGCAGCAAGCACCCGGAGACGACAACAAAGACAAGGAAGGAACGCAGCATGGCGGCTCGGGTTCGGGCAAAATGGCGATGCCCATTATAAGGCCCGCCAAATGCACTCGCCAATCCGCCCGCCTCGCCCCCGCCTGACCGGCCCCATCTTCGCCTACGCGGTGACCGATGTCTTCGGCATTTCGTGCGTCGGTATCGGCGCCAGTTGGTTTGCCGCCGGCAAGGGGGCGGTTCTGGCCAGTTTTCCGACGTCGACCGCAGAAGCCGTCGCCTGCACGGCCGGTGGAATCGTCGTGACGATCTGGGCCGTAGCACGCATCCAGCGTGGAATCTTTAAGCAGGCGCCCAAAATGCAGGCCTAGTTCGATGCCACCTCGCCGCGCGCCATCCGGACAAGACGCGCCCGGCGGAATCAGGCTAGCCGGTGCTAATCAGCAGCCTTGCCGGCCGGCTTCAGCCATTCGGGTAACTCGCGCCCGCCGGCATTGTCAAAAATGTACTGGCGCATCAGTTTGCGCACCACCTGCGATGGCGTCAGGTCGTGCGCCGCGCAGATTTCCTCGAATATCTCCTTTTTGCGCGGATCGATGAGGATCGTCAGACGCGCGGTCCGGTTTTCCATAGACAAGTCCCAATAGACGTTGATGTAACCATATTATCATATAGTTACCATTGTCAAATAATATGAATCACATATAATGCAGCGCTCATTCACCGAGCGCATCTCATGCAATTCGCCTTCCACCCCAAGCTGCTGGACTGCCTGCCCACATACAACCGGGCGCAATTCGGCAACGATCTCGGCTCGGGAATCACGGTCGGCGTTCTCGCCCTGCCGCTGGCCATGGCTTTCGCCATCGCGTCGGGCTGTTCGCCGGCTGCCGGCATCTGGACCGCCATCGTCGCCGGCTTCATCACCTCGGCCTGCGGCGGTTCGCGGGTGCAGATCGGCGGCCCGACCGGCGCCTTTATTCCAATCATCTATGGCATCGTCGCCATGCATGGTTTCGCCAACCTGATGGGTGCCACCATGCTTGCCGGCATCTTCCTGCTGGCCATGGGCATCGCACGGATGGGGCAGTTGATCCGTTTCATCCCGGTCACCGTCGTCATCGGCTTCACCAACGGCATCGCCGTCGTCATCTTCCTCGCCCAGATCAAGGATTTCTTCGGGCTGCAGATCGACAGCCTGCCCGCCGAGTTCTTCGCCCGCATCAAGACACTGGCAGCCTACGCGGATACGGTCGACATCCCGACGCTGGCGCTGGCTACCTGCTGCTTTGTCTTCCTGCTTTCCTACAACCGGCTGGCGCAGCGCTTCGCCCTGCTGCGCCGCGCCCCCGGCCCGCTCGTAGTGCTGATCGTCGGCACCCTCGTCGCCTTCGTTTTCGATCTGCCGGTCGAAACCATCGGCAGCCGCTTCCACGGCATTCCGCAGGAGCTCCCCAAGTTCGGCCTGCCCAGCCTGTCGGTCCACGATTTCGGCAAGCTGATCTCGCCGGCCATCACGATCGCCCTGCTCGGCGCCATCGAGTCGCTGCTCTCGGCGCGCGTCGCCGACAGCCAGATCGACGACCGCCACGACCCCAACCAGGAGCTGATCGCCCAGGGCCTGTCCAACATCGCCGCCCCGCTCTTCGGCGGCTTCGCGGCGACCGGCGCCATTGCCCGCACCACGACCAATGTCAAGACCGGAGGCCGCACGCCGGTCGCCGGCATCATCCACGCCGTGGTGCTGCTCGGCATCGTCCTGATCGCCGCCCCGTTCGCCTCCTACGTGCCGCTCGCCACACTGTCTGCCATCGTCATGGTGGTTGCGGTCAACATGGGCGAATGGCACGAATTCATGGAGTTGCGCCGCTTCTCGTACAACTACCGGATCATCCTGCTCGTCACCTTCTTCGTCACCGTGTTGTTCGACCTGACCATTGCCGTCGAACTCGGCATGGTACTGGCCAGCCTGTTCTTCATTTACCGGATGTCGGAACTGACACGTATCGAACGCCTGCCGCTCACCCAAGTGGCCGAGGAGCCCGCCTTCCTCTACCCGGACGGGACAATGCGCGTTGCCGCCTGGCAACTGTTCGGCTCACTTTTCTTTGGCGCCGTCAATAAGTTGGAGGAACTGCTCGACCCGCGCGAAGGTCACCCGGAAGTCGTCATCCTCGACATGGCGCGCCTGATTCAGCTCGACACCACCGGCCTCGAGGGTCTTGAAAACCTGCGCGACAAGCTGCACAAGCGCGGCTGCACGCTGATCGTCTGCGGCATGAACTCACAGCCCGGCTCGCTGCTCTTTCGCTCCGGCTTCATCGACCACCTCGGCGACGACAATGTCAGCGAAGACCTGTCCGGAGCCCTCCAGCGCGCCGGCTTCCTGCTGCCTTGCCTGATCGGTGGCAGCAAAGACGATTACTGACAAAGGAAACCATCATGAACGACGACATCATCGTCAAGGACAGCAACGGCACTATCCTCAGCAACGGCGACTCGGTCACCCTGATCAAGGATCTCAAGGTCAAGGGACCCTCGGTCACGCTGAAACGCGGCACGCTGGTCAAGAACATCCGCCTGACGGACGACGCGGAAGAAATCGAGTGCAATGCGGACAAAGTCAGGGGGCTGGTGCTGAAGACCTGCTTCCTGAAAAAAGCCTGATCTATCTGATCGGCATCGCGATGCAGGCGGCAGGGCGGCACATGCTCGAGTTCTTCACAAAGCCCGACAACCATTTCGATTGCTGCAAGGATGCCTTCGCTGGTCGCTGCCGGCGCCCAAGGAAGGCACTCGCCTGCTGGAAGCTGGCCAGGCGCTGCGACAACATGCGCTGTCCGCTTGCCTGTTGGTCGCCGAATCGAGGTCGGCAATTTGTGCCAACGCGGACCGCCCGGGCACGCCGGATGAAGCCACGCCGCTGGCCAATTACCAACCGCTGCGCGTCATGCGGTACCGCCCACCGTCAGTCCATCGATGCGCAGGGTCGGCTGGCCGACCCCGACCGGCACGCTCTGGCCGTCCTTGCCGCAGGTGCCGACACCCGGGTCGAGCCGGAGGTCATTGCCGATCATCGAGACGCGGGTCATCGCATCCGGACCATTGCCGATCAGCGTCGCCCCCTTGATCGGCCGCGTCACCCTGCCATCCTCGATCAGGTAGGCCTCGCTCATCGAGAAGACGAACTTGCCACTCGTGATGTCCACCTGACCACCCCCGAAGTTCGCCGCGTAGATGCCCTTCTTGACCGATTTGATGATTTCCTGCGGGTCGTGCTCGCCAGCCAGCATCATGGTGTTGGTCATGCGCGGCAGAGGCAGGTGGGCGAACGACTCGCGGCGGCCGTTACCGGTCGGGACGACCCCCATCAGGCGGGCGTTGAGGCTGTCCTGCATGTAGCACTTGAGGATGCCGTCCTCGATCAGCACCGTGCGCTGGGTTGTATTGCCTTCGTCGTCGATGTTCAGCGAACCGCGACGGTCGGTGATGGTGCCATCATCGATGACGGTTACGCCTTTGGCTGCGACGCGCTGCCCAACGCGGCCGGCGAAGGTCGAACTGCCCTTGCGGTTGAAGTCGCCTTCGAGGCCGTGGCCGACGGCTTCGTGCAACAGGATGCCGGGCCAGCCGCAACCAAGCACAACGGTCATCTGGCCGGCCGGTGCCGGGTCGGCATTGAGGTTGGTAATCGCCTGATGGACTGCTTCCTTGGCATAGCGTTGCAGCACCTCATCATCGAAGTAACCGAAGGCGAAACGTCCGCCGCCACCCGCCCCGCCCTGCTCGCGCCTGCCGTTTTCCTCGACGATCACCGAAATCGAGCAGCGCACCAGCGGGCGAATGTCGGCAGCCAGGCGACCATCCGAACCAGCCACCAGGATCACCTCGTATTCGCCGGCCAGCGAGGCCATGACCTGAATGACGCGCGGGTCAAGGGCGCGGGCGAAGCCTTCCAGGCGTTCGAGCAGTTTGACTTTGGCCTCGGCCGGCAACGAGGCAATCGGATCATGCGGCGCGTACAGGGCGTGCCCTGCTGTCCCGCCAGGGAATTTGCTTCGCGGCGCGGTCGACGCTTGCAAGGCGGGCAAGATGCCATTCTGCCCGGCGGCGGCAATGGCGCGCACGGCGCTTGCCGCATCGCTCAGCGCCCGCGCGCTGATGTCGTCGGAGTAGGCGAATGCCGTCTTCTCGCCCGAGATGGCACGCACGCCAACGCCTTGGTCGATGCTGAAACTCCCGGACTTGACAATGCCCTCGTCCAGACTCCAGGCCTCGGAACGCGAATACTGAAAATAGAGATCGGAATAATCGACCTGATGCGTCAGTATCTGGCCGAATACCCGCGACAGGTCGCCCTCGGTCAGCGAGAAGGGGGCGAGCAACAGGGATTCGGCCTGCGCCAGAGCGATATCTTGGTTCATTGAAGCTCCGTCAGAGAATGCGGTGGGCGAGGGCCGGCAGGCTCTCGCGGATTTCGGCGATGCGGGCGTGATCGAGTTCGGCGATGACGACCCCCGGCCCCTTCATCTTGCGGTCGAGAATATCGCCCCAGGGATCGACAATCATGCTGTTGCCATGCGTCAATCGGCCGTTTTCATGGCGACCACCCTGTCCGACAGCCAGCAGGTAGCACTGGTTCTCGATGGCACGGGCGCGCAGCAGGGTTTCCCAGTGCGCCCGCCCAGTCGTGTCGGTAAAAGCGGCCGGCATCAGGATCAGGTCAACGGTGCCCAGTGCGCGATAGAGCTCGGGGAAGCGCAGGTCGTAGCAAATCGACAGCGCGACCCGGCCGAAAGGGGTATCGACGGCGACCAGATCCGTGCCGGCCTCGATGAAGGCGGACTCGTCGTAGCTTTCCTCGCCGTTCGTGAAGCCGAACAGGTGCACCTTGTCATAACGTCCGACACATTCGCCGGCCGGGTCGAACACCAGCGTCGAGTTGCGCATCTTGTCATCGACGGTTGCGGTCAACGGGATGGAACCCGCGAAAATCCATATATCATGGCGCCGCGCCATCGCGGCCAGCCAGTCCTGAATCGGGCCACTGCCGAAATCCTCGCGCGCCCGCACCCGGTCGGCATCGGCGCCGATGATCGGAAAATACTCGGGTAGCGCAACCAGTTGCGCGCCCTGCGCCACGGCGTCGTCGATCAGGCGATCAGCGATAGCCAGATTGTCGGCGACGCGCGGGCCGGAAACCATCTGGACGGCGGCCATGCGGCAATTCTGCTTGCTCACTTTCGGCCTCCTTCAGCCGTCCCGGACAATGGTTGCACGCTCGTCTGGACAAGCTTTTCGACCTTGGGATCGGCCCAGGTGCCCGTCACATGGTAGCTGTAGCTGAACATCTGGCTGATCGGCTTTTCCAGGACGGCACCGGCGACCAGCGCCGCCGCACCGAGCAAGGGATTGAAGAGTGTCGCCGCGCCGGCTGCAGCCGCGACGCCGCCGACGAACGGACGGACCGCCACCTCCAGATTCTGTGTTTCGTTCTTCAGGTCGGTCTCTCCCTGAATATCGATCTGCGCCGCCGGGCTCGATATGCGAAGCGGTTCGGCAGTGCGCATGATTCCCGACTTGACCGCCATCTTGCCTACAATACTGTCGAACGCCAGCCCCTCGCTGAAAATATCGCGAAAATCGAGCGTCAGACGGCGCGGCAATGATTGCAGCGAAAGCAGGCCGAGCAGCTTGCCGACACCCGGCTCCAGCTTGTTGAACTGGCCTTTTTCGGCATCCACCGTCATCTGTCCGGTCAACGACGGATAGTGGATTCCGGTCAACGGACCGTCCCACTTCAGGTCACCACTCAATTTGGCCGAACCCCGCTTGACCGAGTCGACATAGCCCAGACGGTCGAGCAATTTACCGACATCGCCGGAGGTCAGGTCAAAATTCAACCGCGTCTGTTGTTGACCCTCGATGACCCACACGGCCTTGCCGATGAGAGCCCCATCCGGATTCTTCAGACTCAGCGTATCAAGCTGCCATGCTCCCTTTTCGTTGCGCGCCTTGACCTCAAGTCGTCCGAGCGCCTTTTCACCGACGAAGAACTCGTCTACGACGAGGCTCAGGCCGGGCAGACTCTTGATCAAGTCCGGTTCCTTCCCCGTCATTTCTGCAGCCGGCCGGACCATGAGCCGCTTCAGCCGGCCTTCCAGCCATCCCTCACCGGCACCCCGCCAGAAGACGTCGCCGACCGCATCCTGCATATTGAGTGCGATCTGCCAGCCGTCGTCGCGCCGTCGCACGACGGTATCGACCTGCGGGTAGTCGTGTCCGAGCAGACGCAATACCGGTGTCTTGAGCGAGACCATGTCGATTGGCAGTGTGGCCTGCGCACCTGCCATGGAGGAGCCGTCTCCTTCGGCCAAGGCTTTCCAGGCGTCGGCATCGAACCGTGGCATGGCAATGCTGATGACCACTCCCTTGTCCGGCAGGGTTGCCGCGCCCTCGCCGAGGGCGATCGCCGCCCGTTCGAGACGGTCGTCTCGTATGACGATCTCCCCGCGCACCACCTTGCCCAGCGCGACGCTGAACTGCTCACCTGAATTTACCGCAACGCGCTCGACGCGCAGCGCCAGCGGTATCATGGCCTCCTTGGCCAGCGGTTCGGGCAACCCGGAAGCGATACCAACCAGATCCGATTCGACGACGAAATCAGCGTTGCGACGACGAACGGCGATGTCCGCCTTCCATGCCGCACTGCCGGCCAACATCCCGCGCCCCGGCACCGCGAAATGCTTGCCGAGCTCGGCGACATGGGCGGTTCCTGCCGCCCGCACCACAACCCGGTCAGGCTGGCTGCGGACACTGACCTTGAGCGGGCCTCCAAACGCGCGCCCGGTGATCTCCTGAGCAGAAATCGCGCTCTCTGTGATCGACAGCCCCCCGTCGACCTGGGTCAGCGGCGGCAATGCCGGCAGCAGTTCAAGCTGGTTGTTCTGAAAGCGAAAATCGCCTTGCACGCGCGATTCCTGCGGACGCCGCAACGGGATGTCCAGCGCCAGGGCAAGTCGACCATCGCCTTTGGCACGCATGTCCCTGGTGAAATGGTCAATCTTCTCGCCGACCGGACTCTGTTCGATGAAGCGCAGAAATTCGCCAGTCGGGCCATGAGCTTCGCCTCGAATCTTCAGCAGTTCATCCATTGTTTCGAAATCAGGAATTTCGGCAACGACATCGGACAGCTTCGCCCCAAGCAGGTTCCCACGCTCGGCCACGACGCGCATGCCGACGCCGAAGCTGAGGACGGCGTTGATTCCGTCGATGACCGGCCAGCCTGGGGCGTAGTCCAGCTTGACGTCGGCAGCCTTCGCCGTAATCTGGAATGCGCCCTTGTCGCGTTCGCGAAACGGAAAATCGGCAAGATTGCCCTTCAGGACCAGCTTGGCGTCGGAAGCCTTGCCCGCGACGATCCCGCGCCGAACCCAATCACGGACGTTCTGGCCTATCACCTTGGGCAGGTAACGCCAGACCGCGCGACCGTCGGCGCGTGACAACGTCGCCGCCAGATCGATCATTCCTGGTCCTTCGCCAGTGTGACGATAGCTGCCGCTGGCCATTCCGTCCGCATCAGCGCTTTCGAACTGCAGATGCTCCAGCTTGACGTCGACCGCGTCGCCCGCCACTTTCCAGTTGGCCCGGGCGCGCACCAGGTTGAGGGCAATGTCGGGTTCGCTGAAAATGGCCGGCAACGAGATGCCTGCCTGCTGGCAGTCCAGCAAGATAGACCCGCCAGCCTCGGTGAATTCGAGCAGCCCGGAAAGCCCTTTAGCGCCGGGGAAATAGCCGCCGGCCAGCAGTCCGAGATCGCCAAAATTGGCTTTCAGCGCATAGTGATCGAGATCGTCGCCCGACCGGCTCCAGCTGGCCCGCAACTCCGATATCCGACCCTGCGGCTGGTGGCGTTCGAGCAGTCCCCGGCTCCGGGGATCAAGCGGCAGGTAGGAAGCGAGTTTGCCGAGGACGGCGAAATCGAGAAAGCTGGCAGTGGCGGAACCGCTGATCCGGCCGCCAGGACCATCCTGATTCCACTCTGCCTGAAAATCGGTCGGTGCCACGCGGGTGCCGTCCATAGCCAGAAGCTCCACCTTGCTTCCGGACAACGCCCAGTCGTTCTCCTTGTAGCGCCCCATAAGGCGGCCACGCAAGCTGTCGAGCGCCAGCTCCGGCACCTTGCGTCCAAGGCGAACGCGCAGATCCTCGAGCGCCACATCGGCCGTCAGCTTGCCCTGCCCTGCGGCGAGATCTCCCCACAGCCGCGCGGCACCATGCCCCTGCGGAAGATAGACCGGGTAGTCAACCCAGGCGCGCCAGCCGGCCAGATCGGCATAATCCATCTGCACGAAGATCCGCCCTGACAGGTGTTCAAGCGCCTCGCCAAGATCGCCATTGATCTCTCCGCGGAGATCGATCCGTGCCGCCAGTTCCGGCGGCGGCGCCGCCGAAAGCCCGAATCGATGGTTGCGTCCGTTGTTGTCGAGGCCGAACTGCAGGTCTTCAAGCGCCAGTGGCGGGGCGCCCCGCAGGCGATCTTCCCAGAGGACCGTCGCGTTGCGGATGCGGATGCGCTTCTGGTCGAGCACCCATTGGGCGAATTCCGGATCGCTTTCACCTTCTGCATCGATCCCGGCCACCGTGATGCGGCCATTGGTGTCACGGCGCACCTGCAGCACCGGACGCTCGAAGGCCAACAGCGCCAAGGTCAGCTGGCCGCGCCAAAGGCTGCTCCAGGAGAGAACGGCCTCCACCTCCTGCAAGGAAAAAGCGGGGGCACCCTGGCGGTCGGCGATCACGACGTTGTCGAGCAGCAGATCCGGATTGAGTCTTTGCCAGCGCGCCTCGATGCTGCCGATCGTCACCGGCTGGCCGACGGCCCGGCTAATCGCCTGCTCGATCTCGCCGTGATAGTTCCCGAGGTTGGGCAGAACCAGGTAGCGCAGACCGAGAACCAGGACGGCAAAAACCAGCCAGCCCGCCACAAGACTCCAGAAGACCACCCGCAGCGTTCCGCGCAGCAAGGCCGATTCGAGCAGGGGCCACAGCCAGTGCAGGCGATAATAGAGACCCCGGCGCAATGCCGTGCGGGTTTCCGAATCAGCCACTCGGGAAACCACTTTGCCAGATGGAGGGATAGATCACTACAATCAACAGTCGATCAAAAATTGCATTCTATCCTTTTCGGCTTAGTTACCGACCGGGCAATCATGGACAACCTTCCCGACCCACGCTGGCAAGCGGCCCTCGCTCACAGCCGTTATCTTGCCAATCTGCTCATCACGCGGCCGGGGCTGGTCGACGAACTGGCAGCCGAGTGGACGGAGCCGCTTTCTGCCGACCAGTTGCTGGCCGCCCTGGAACCAGCAGCGACGGATGACGACACCCTGAAATCGCAGCTGCGCCGCCTGCGCCAGCAGGCGATGGCGCGCATCGCCCTGCGTGATCTGTGTGGCCTGGCACCGCTGTCCGAGGTCGTCGAGAGCATGACGCTCCTCGCCGACGTGACGACCAACGTCGCGCTCGATCATCACCATCGCCAACTCGCCGCCACATACGGCGAGCCGCTCGACGGGGCCGGCCAGCCGCAACGCCTGCTGATCATCGGCATGGGCAAGCTGGGCGGACGCGAACTCAATGTTTCGTCGGACGTCGATTACATTTTCGTCTACCCCAACGAAGGCGACACCGCCGGCCCGCGGCGCATCGAGAACTACGATTTCTTCACCCGCCTCGGCAAACGGGTGATTGCCGCCCTCGGCGAGATCACCGGCGACGGCCAGGTCTTCCGCGTCGACATGCGCCTGCGCCCGAACGGCGATTCCGGGCCGCTGGTCTGCTCACTCGATGCGCTGGAAAACTACTTCGTTACCCAGGGCCGCGAATGGGAGCGCTACGCCTGGATCAAGGGGCGCACCATGAACGCGGGCGACAACCTGCAGCCGGAGTGGGTGACGGCCATGCAGAAGATCGCCCGCCCGTTCGTCTTCCGCAAGTACCTAGATTTCGGCGCCATCAACGCGATGCGCGACCTGCACGCGCAGATTCGCCGCGAGGTGGTGCGCAAGGACATGGCCGACCACATCAAGCTCGGGCGCGGCGGAATTCGCGAGATCGAGTTCATCGCCCAGGTCTTCCAGCTCATCCGCGGCGGACGCGACCCGGCGCTGCAGGTCCGCCCGACGCTCCAGGTCCTCGCGCTGCTGGCCGAACGCCAGCTGATCCCGGCCACCGCCGAGGACGAACTGCGCGCCGCCTACATCTTCCTGCGCCGGCTCGAACACCGCCTGCAGTACATCGAGGATCGGCAGACGCACAGGCTTCCGGCGAGTCCCGCCGACCGCGCGTGCGTTGCCCGCAGCATGGAATATCCCGACTGGCCGGCGCTGCTGGCCGTGCTCAACGACCATCGCGACAAGGTCAGCCACCATTTCGAGGAAATCTTCTCGGATCCGGAAACCGGCGAACACCCCTTGACCGGCCTCTGGCTTGGCCAGCTCGACGACGACACCGCGATCGAGTCGCTCGGCGAACTCGGCTATCGTCAACCGCGGGAAGTCATTTCCCGCCTTGCCGCATTGCGCGCCTCCAGCCGCTACGTACAGCTTGCGTCGGCCAACCGGTCGCGCCTCGATGCCATCGGGCCGCGGCTGATCGAAGCCGCCGCAACGACTGCCGACCCCGACACGACGCTCGCCCGTTGCCTGAATTTCGTCGAAACCGTCAGCCGCCGCGGCGCCTACCTGGCGCTGCTGCAGCAGTACCCGATGGCACTGCGCCGCGTCGCCGACATGGTTTGCGCGTCGTCATGGGCCGCCGACTACCTCGGGCGCCACCCGCTGCTGCTGGACGAACTCCTCGACCCGCGCCTCTACGATATGGCCACCGACTGGGCCACGTTCCGCGAGAATCTCAGGCACAACCTGGCCAGCCATGCCGGCGACACCGAACGGGAAATGGACATCCTGCGCGAAATGCACCATGCGCAGATCTTCCGCCTGCTGGCCCAGGATCTCGCCGGTTTGCAGACCATCGAGAAACTCTCCGACTACCTGACCGAACTGGCCGACACCATCGTCCAGGAAACGCTGCCGCTGGTCTGGAGCAAGTTGCGAAACCGCCATTGCGAAACGCCCAGGTTCGCCGTCATCGGCTATGGCAAGCTCGGCGGCAAGGAGCTCGGCTACGCCTCCGACCTCGATCTCGTCTACCTCTACGACGATCCCGACCCGGAGGCCGGGGAGAACTACGCCCGCCTCAGCCAGCGCCTCAACACCTGGCTGGCGAGCCAGACCTCGGCCGGCATCCTGTTCGAGACCGACCTCCGCCTGCGTCCCAACGGCGATTCCGGCCTGCTTGCTGTCTCGGTCGATTCCTTCCGCGACTACCAGCTCAAGCACGCCTGGGTCTGGGAACATCAGGCGCTGACCCGCGCCCGCTTCTGCGCCGGCGACCCGGCGGTCGGCGCCCGCTTCGAGGAAATCCGCTGCGAAATCCTCAGCCAGCAGCGCGACCTGGACAAGCTCAGGGATGAAGTCGTCGCCATGCGCCGGAAGATGGTTGACGCGCACGCCTCGGATAGCAAAAGCGAGTTCAACCTCAAGCATGATCCCGGCGGCATCATCGACGTCGAGTTCATCGTCCAGTATCTGGTGCTCGGCCACGCCCATCGCCATCAGCGCCTGACCGGCAACCTCGGCAACATCGCCCTGCTGCGGATCGCCGCCGAGCTTGGCCTGATCCCCGCCGACCAGGCAACGGCCGCCGGCGACGCCTACCGCGAATTCCGCCGCCTGCAGCATGCCAAGCGCCTCAGCGCCAACCCCACGGGCCGTGTCAAGCGGGACAGCGTCGCCAGGCACATTGCCGCGGTCAACGGCCTGTGGCGGACCGTTTTCGGAAAGTAGTTGGCGCCGCGTGTCCGGGTCGGGCGTTGCTTTCCGGATGAGCAAGGTTCATGCTTGGTCGGGACAGGAGGAATCGAGCATGCGTCTGGGCATTTTCGGTGCAGCCGGCGAGGTAACCGGTTCGTGCACGCTGGTAGACACTGGAGATACCCGTTTTCTGGTTGATTGCGGCATGTTTCAGGGTGGTCCGGAAGCGCGCAGCAAGAACCTTCGGGCGCTGAATTTCGGCTGTAATGTGCGGGAAATCGATTTCGTCCTCCTCACCCATGCCCATATCGACCATTCCGGACTGCTCCCGCGGTTGGCGGTCCTCGGGTTTCGCGGGCCGATCTATGCGACGCCGGCAACCATCGCCCTGCTCGAAGTGCTGCTGCCGGACAGCGCGCACATTCAGGAGAAGGAGAGCGAGTGGCAGCTGCGCCACCGCCACCGCCGCGGCAAGAGCGAACGCAGCATCCCGGCCCCGCTGTACACGGTCGCCGAGGCGCTGTCGGTGCTCAAGCTGCTGCGTCCCGTCGCCTACCACGAAACGCTCGCCCCGGCGGAGGCGGTCAAGGTTTGCTTCCATGACGCCGGCCACATTCTCGGTTCAGCCTGGCTGGAGGTAACGGTCGGCGGCGAGGGGCGCCCACGCCGCCTGGTCTTCTCCGGCGATCTCGGCATGCCCGGCCGCCCGCTGCTGTGCGACCCTGAGAAGGTCGTGCCGGAAGCCGACCTGCTGCTCATCGAGTCCACCTATGGCGACCGCCAGCATCGTTCGCTGCCGGAAACCGAGGATGAAATCGTTGCCGCCTTCGAGTGCACCCGCGCCGCGCATGGCAACCTGATCATTCCCTCGTTTGCCGTCGGCCGCACCCAGGAAATCATCTACCTGCTGGCCGACCTCGTGCGTCGTAAGCGCCTCTCGCCGCTCAAGGTCTATGTCGACTCGCCGATGGCCAATGCCGCGACGCGGATCACGCTGGCGCATCCGGAACTGCTCGATCCCGAAACCCGCGAGCTGATCGCCTGGCAGCAGGCGCATCCCGAGAAGATGAAGCTCGAATTCGTCGCCGATGTCGAGCGCTCCAAGGCACTTAACGAGGTTCGCAGCGGCGCCGTGATCATTTCGGCCAGCGGCATGTGCGAGGCCGGACGGATCAAGTATCACCTGCGTGAAAACCTGCCGCGCAGCGAATGCAGCATCCTGATCGCCGGCTTCCAGGCGGCGGGCACGCTGGGCCGGCGCCTGGTCGACGGGGCGCGGCTGGTCCATATCTTCGGCCAACCGGTTCCGGTCAGGGCGCGCATCTACACCGTCGGCGGGCTGTCGGCGCATGCCGACCAGGGAGCGCTGCTCGGCTGGCTGCGCGGCTTCCACAAGCCGCCGCAGCAAACTTTCGTCGTCCATGGCGAAGCAGCGGCGTCAGTCAGTTTCGCAGCGGTGATCCACGACCAGCTGGACTGGCCCGATGTGCGACTGCCGCACCCCGGCGAGTACATCACCGTTTGACGGGAACAATCCGCTGGCCATGCCGTTGACCGGTCAGGCCTGCCAGCGCCGCGCCACGGCGACTGCGGCGCGCCAGCGGTCGATCCTTTCGGCCCGCTCGGCCTCGGCAATTCCCGGCTCGAAGCGTCTTTCCAGTCGCCATTGCGCGGCAACTTCGTCCTCGTCGGCCCACAGGC
>JBEOKN010000054.1:0-12022 GCA_040275885.1 Azonexus sp.
CTGGTCAATTTCCTTGCGAATAGTTCGCCAACCCACCGCGAAATCCCGCGTTCCCCGGACAAGAAACGGCCGGGTGCTGTAAGGAATCGTCTTCGGCGGCGACTAATGGATGCGGACAATCGATCCCCCATCCATCAGGAGCACTCCATGAAGCTTTTCCATTCCCTCGTCGCGTTCAGCCTTGCCGTCTCCCTCAATCTGGCTCATGCACTCGAGATCCAGCCCTATTCGCCGGAACTGCTGGCCAGCGAGCAAAAGGCCGACAAGTCAGTCGCGCTGCATTTCCACGCCGACTGGTGCCCGACCTGTCGAGTGCAGGAGAAGGTCTTCAACGGCTGGAAGGGCGACAGCGCCGTGCCGGGCACGCTGCTGATCGTCAATTACGACAATGAACGCGAGTTGCGCAAGAAATTGGGTGTGCGCACCCAGTCGACCGTGATCGTCTACAGGGGCGCCACCGAGAAGGCGCGCATCGCCGGTGATACCGATCCGCAGGCGCTGCGCGCCGCTTTGCTGGCCGCCCGCTGAGCACCGCCATGGCCGCCATTCCGCTGACCCATCTCGGCCTCAGCCTGCTCGCCGGCAGCCTGACCACCCTGTCGCCGTGCGTCTTCCCCATCCTGCCGCTGGTCATTGGCGGTGGCGTGCAGACCAACCGTCTGGCGCCGCTGGCCATGGGCGTCGGCATGGCGACGTCGTTCGCGCTGATCGGCATCGTCCTCGGCGCCCTCGGCCCGGCGCTGGGCATCGACTCCGACAGCGTGCGCATCTTCGGCGCCTGGCTGCTGATTGCCTTCGGCCTGGTCATGCTGGTACCGCAACTGAACCGGCGCTTCACGGAATGGATGCTGCCGATCGCTTCGAGCGCCAACGCGGCGTCGGCCAGGCTGGACGGCGGCTCGCTCGGCGGCGCGCTGCTCCTCGGCGGCGTCCTCGGTTTCGTCTGGAGCCCCTGCTCGGGGCCGCTACTCGCCTCGGCCCTGACACTGGTCGCCAGCGAGGGCGGCGCGGTGCGCGGCGGAATGATTCTCGGCCTGTTCGGGATCGGCGCCGCCATCCCGCTGGTCGCCGTCGCCTACGCATCGCGCAAGGGCTTCAATGCTGCGCGCGGCTGGGTCCTGCAGCATATCGACGGGGTCAAGAAGGCCTTCGGCGTCTTCATCCTGCTCACCGGCATCGCCATCCTCAGCGGCGCCGACAAGTGGCTGGAAGCGCGCGTTGTCGCCATCCTGCCCGACGCCTGGGTCAGGGCGACCGCGCTTTTCTGACTTGACGATAGTGCGGCTCCGAAGGCACGGGATCGGCACAACCTGACCGATGAAGGGTCGCGGATCATCCCGCTGCGCAGAAGGCAAACCCTTGCTCGGGTCTCGTCAGTTCTCCACGTGCGTGCTGAAGAAAGCCGCGTGTGAGCCGACGCCGGTTTGCCTCGCCCGGAAATCGAAGCGTATGGCCGTATTGCGCCTTCAGCCGGGAAATCCGGGAGGAATCCTGCGCCTTTTGATCAAGACCCAGCCATTTCGGCCGGCGCGCCTCAATTTCAGTGCAACTGCCGGCTCAAGCCCAACAGGTTGCTAGACGGCGCTGATCAACCGCCCGTTGGTCTCGACGGCGACGACAGCCTTGGCCTGATTGAAATCGTCGGTATAGCCCGAAGCCAGGAGACAGCAGGCAAGCTGATTGGCAACCGGCTTGGGTAGAGGCAACTGGTGGTCGAGCACGCGCCTTGTCCAGGCAGCAGTGCTCGCCGCATCGGCGGCGTCTGGCAGGAGTGGCAGCGCCCGCAGGCTGTCGTGCTCGGCCTCGAAAAGGATTTCCGCGACGCCATCATGCACATATTCCAGACGCGGCCGACGCCTGGGATTGGCAAAAGGTTCGCCCTCGGTGCCGCGCAGCAAGATGCCCCGTCGACCGAGCGCCAGCAGCATGTCGCGCATGAGATCGATGAAGTCGGGGTGGGTCGCTGCCGCGATGAGAACGCCTTCACCACGGAAGGGGTCGAGCATCTTGACCAGGCTATGGGCACTGTTGCGCACGCCAAGGCGTGCACGCAGCGCAAGCAGGGTATGGGCACCCGGGCTCAACGCATTGAGTGGCACGAAAGCCAGCCCCTGCTCTTCCAGCGTCGCTTGGGCCTTGAGGATCGACACCGAGGGCATGATGCCCAATTCGCGGAAGACTTGGCCGGTCGTCACGCGACCGTAGCCTTCGATAAGGCCATGCACCAGAACCGGCACACCAAACCGCTGCAGCATGATCGCCAGCAACGGGGTCAGGTTGGCCTCCTTGCGCGCCCCGTTGTAGGTCGGCAGGATCACCGGGCGGGGCCGCCCGGGCGGCCGGTGCATCGCCAGCGTGCGCTCTTCGGTGGCCGCCAGAAAGCCGAGCATTTCAGCGAGCGATTCGCCTTTTACGCGCAGGCCGAGGATGATCGCGCCCAGTTCGAGATCGGGCACGCCGCCATCGAGCATGGCCCGATAGAGCTGGCGGGCATCGTCTGTCGAGAGATCACGCGAGCCTTGGGCGCCGCGACCTATTTCCCTGATGTACTGAGCGTAACTCATGGTCTCCTTCTGCCGCGCTCAAGCTGGCGCGGTCTCTTCGCTTTTGAATTCTCCCACCATTCGCCTGATGTCCGGCACACAGGCGCCGCAAAACGACCCACATTTCAGTTTTTCCTGGAGGCCGGCAAAGGTGCTGTCCCGTGCCAGTTCCTTTTGAATCTGCAGATCGCTGACATCCGCACACTTGCAGATGATGGTGCGGGGCACCATGGCGACCGGTGGTCTGGCGCTGGGAGCAAGCGCCAGACGAACGAGGCTGGCGTCGAGTTCGTCTTCAGCCATGGCCTGTTTCAGCCAGGCCTGCGCCAGCGTTTCCCCGGCCAGTCGCACCCCAAGCAGTCTGCCGTCGCGGGCGATGGCCTTCTTGGCGATGCTGCGCCGGGCGTCCTCATAGACGATTGCGCCGTCGCCGCCGTCCATGCGGAACAGACGATCCAGCTCGGCGATCTGCGTTGCATCCAGCGCGCTCTCCGCCGCCGCCCGAAAAACCACCACCGGGCTGCTGCGTCCATAGAGGCCGATGGTGGCATAGGGAAAGCGCACAAGCTGCGCTCGCGCTTCCTGCATCATGACCAGTGCGTCGGGCCGACTGGCGCAGCGGCGAACGATCGCCAGCGGATAAGGCAGCGCGCGTTTGCTGATCTGCACAGCGGCGTGTTTCAGTTCCGGCTGCATCGAGTACGGGTCGATGGCATCGCAGGCAACCGCGTTGACACCGGGGGAGTTCATGAACTGGCTGCCCCAGTGCATCGGCATCCAGGCACGTCCACGCTGCAGGCCGGCGCGCTCGGCAACACGCACCGTCAGTTCGCCACGGGGATTGCTGACGCGCACCAGATCGCCAGTTTCCAAACCGCGATGACGCATGTCGCAGGGATGCATCGCCAGAAGCGGTTCATCTTCGAGATTGAACAGGCGCGGCACCGTGCCGGTGCGGCTCATTCCGTGCCAGTGATCGCGCATGCGCCCAGAGAGCAAGCTGATCGGGGCATCCGTTGTTGGGGCATCGGCGGTCGGCAGATGCTCGATGGCGACGAAGCGCGCCCGGCCGTCGGCGGTCGGGAAAATGCCGTCCTCGTAAAGGCGCACCTTACCCTTAGCGGCGCCTTCCGGGCAGGGCCACCGCTGCGGCCCCTGCGCTTCGAGCAGCGCATAGCTGAGGCCGGTGATATCAAGATCGCGGCCACGGGTACTCTCGCGATGCTCGTTGAAGATGGCTTCGGCATCGGCATAGGGAAACAGGCGATCGGCACCGGCGTGATCCAGTCTCCGGCCGAGGCGGCGGGCGAAATCGACGACGATTTCCCAGTCATGTCGCGCCTCTCCGGGCGGTGAAACCGCCGACTGCACCCTGGTGATGCAGCGCTCCGAATTGGTCACCGTGCCGTGCTTCTCGCCCCAGCCGCTGGCCGGCAGCAGCAGGTCGGCAAAATCGGCGGTATCGGTGTTGCCGTAGGCCTCCTGCAGCACCACGTAGTCGGCGGCCTGCAGCGCTTCACGCACCGCAGCCTGGTTGGGCAGCGACTGTGCCGGATTGGTACAGGCAATCCAGACGGACTTGATCTCGCCGGTTTTCAGGCATTTGAACAGGTCGACCGCAGACTTGCCCGGTTTTCCGGGTACAAAAGGCACGCCCCAGAAACGGGCCATCTCGGCCCGGTGCATCGGATTGCCGAGGTCGCGATGCGCCGACAGCAGGTTGGCCAGGCCACCGACTTCACGCCCGCCCATGGCGTTGGGCTGCCCGGTCAGCGAGAAGGGGCCGGCCCCCGGCTTGCCGATCTGACCGGTCGCCAGATGCAGGTGGATGATGCCGGCGTTGTTGTGGGTGCCGTGCGCCGACTGGTTGAGGCCCTGGCAATACAACGAAAGCGAAGCGCCAGCGTTTCCGAACCAGCGCGCCGCCTTGACAATATCCGCCGCCTCGACGCCGCAAGTTTCGGCAACGACATTCGGCGGGTACTTTGCGGCAATCTCGGCCAGCACCGCGAACCCGCTGGTATGCGCTTCAACGTAGAGCGGGTCAATCAGGCTTTCGCCTATCAACACGTTGAGCATGCCGTTGAACAGAGCGATGTCGGTACCCGGCCTGATCGCCAGATGGAGATCGGCAATTTCTGCGCTCTCCGAGCGGCGCGGATCGGCGACGATGATTTTCAGGTCGGGATTGGCTGCCCGCGCGTCCTCGATGCTGCGAAAGATGATCGGGTGGGCCACCGCCGGGTTTGCGCCGGCTATGAAAATCACCTGCGCATGCAGGATGTCCTCGTAGCTGCACGGCGGCGCATCGGCGCCCAGCGTCTGCTTATAACCGGCGACGGCGGAGGACATGCAGAGCCGTGAATTGGTATCGACGTTGTTGGTGCCGATCAGCCCCTTGGCCAGCTTGTTGAAAACATAGTAGTCTTCCGTCATCAACTGGCCGGATATATAAAAGGCGACCGAGTCCGGACCGTGGGCGCGGATCGTCGCGGCGAAACGTCCGGCCGCTTCGTCGAGCGCCTCGTTCCAGCCGAGCCGCTCGCGACTGCCGCCCTTGGTGCGGCGCCGCTCGGGGTGCTGCAGACGATAGGTGAGGTCGCCGGTCTGGGCGAGGGTTGCACCCTTGCTGCACAAACGTCCGCGATTGGCCGGATGGTCGGGATCGCCCCGAACGCCAGTGATCGCCCCATTTTCCGTCGCGATGAGAACGCCACAGCCGACGCCGCAGTAACAACAGGTGGACTTGACTTCGCGCTTCATGATCATCCTTCCGGATAAACTATTAGCAACAGCCATGCCACCAGAACATCACGTTCCGGGATGCAAAAAGGGAGGTTTCCCTTTGGAAATCTCCCCATTCTGGTGCGTCGACCGCGGCCAGTAGCCCTATTTGATGCGCTGGAGCCTCGGCGGCCCACCCTCGGGGCGCGGCGGCTCAGGCGTATCATCGGACGACGCCTGATGCACATCTTCGGACACTCCACCCTCAGCCACAGTTGCCGCCGGTTCGATCTCGAATGCCATTCCGGCGCCGTTTTCCCGCGCGTAGATCGCGGTCACCTGTTCGACCGGCACCGACAACTGGCGGGCAACGCCACCGAAACGCGCCTGGAATTCGATGAATTCGTTGCCGATTTGCAACTTGTTGCTTGCATCCGGACCTATGTTGAGAACGATCTGGCCGTCGCGGACAAACTCTCGCGGAACCCGAGTGCGTGCATCGATCTGAACAGCAATGTAGGGCGTGAAGCCGTTATCGCCGCACCACTCCCAAATGGCCCGCAAAAGATAGGGTTTTGTGGACGGGAGATCCATGTCTTACTTGCGCATCGCCTTTTCGGACGGCGTCAGGGCATCGATGAAGCCTTGACGGATGAAGATACGCTCGGCGTACTTCATCAGGGGTGCCGCAGCCTTGCCGAGATCGATGCCATAGTGGTCAAGACGCCACAACAATGGAGCTATCGCCACGTCAAGCATCGAGAACTCGTCGCCAAGCATGAATTTCTGTTTGTTGAAGATCGGGATGATCTCGGTCAGGCGGGCCCGAATCTCAAGGCGTGCCTTGTCGGCCGACTTGCCGTGCTTTTCGATGGCTTCCATGAAAGAGAAGATCTCACGTTCCATCCCGACCAAAAGCTGACGGGCGCGGGCGCGCATGATCGGATCTGCGGGCATCAGCTGCGGATGCGGAAAGCGCTCGTCAATGTACTCGTTGATGATGTTCGGCTCGAACAGCACCAGGTCGCGCTCGACCAGCACCGGCACGCGATTGTGCGGATTGATGACGGCCAAATCCTCCGGCTTGTTGAACATGTCGACGTCGATGACCTGAAAATCCATGCCCTTCTCGTAAAGGACAATGCGGCAGCGATGGCTGAATGGGCAGGTCGTACCCGAGTAGAGGTTCATCATTGGTGGTAACCCTCAAAATGAGATTCGGCATCGGGGATCGGACCGAGCCAACCGGCGATGCCGTCAACAAACCCGGAAAGGATTAGTGGATGTCTTTCCAGTAGTTCTTCTTCAACGCGTAAGCAAGCAGGAAGAGCAGGAACAGGAAGGCGAGCACACCGTAACCGAGCGTCTTGCGGGACTCTTGGGTCGGCTCGGCCATCCAGACCATGAAGCTGACCAGATCGGAAATCGATTTGTCGAACTCGGCCGGCGTCTGCTTGCCGGGAACCGCCAGCTCCAGCTTGTGCGTTTCATGATTCAGCACTTGCACGCCCTGCAGTTCATAAAGGACATGCGGCATGCCAACATTTTCGAAAGCCACGTTGTTCCAGCCCGTCGGCCGCTTCTCGTCGCGATAGAAAGCCCGCAGATAGGTGTAGAGCCAATCCGCACCCGAACCCATTTCGGAGGCACGGGCCCGCGAAATCACGGTCAGGTCCGGTGGCCCAGCGCCGAACCACTGTTTCTGATCCTCGGAGTGGGCGGCAACGCGCATCTGGTCACCAATCTTCTCGGACGTGAACATCAGGTTGTCCTTCACCTGTTGCTCGGTCAGGCCGATCTCGGTCAACTTGTTGTAACGCAGATGTGAGGCGCCATGACAGTTCAGGCAGTAATTGACGAACAGCTTGGCGCCATTCTGCAACGCCGCCTTGTCACCGACCGCACCGGGCCAATGGTCAAGGTGAGCGCCACCGCTTGCCAGAACGGTCAGAGGCGCAAAAAGCAATGCCATCAGAAATTTTTTCATTTTTCCCATCCTCACTTCATCGTCACGCGTTCAGGCACGGGCTTGAACTTGTCCATGCGCGACCACCATGGCATGCCGAGGAAGAAACCGAAGTAGAACAGAGTGCAGATCTGGGAGACGATCTCGCCCATCGGAGATGGCGGTTGCGTGCCGAGATAGCCGAGAACGATGAAACAGATCACGAACAGCGTCAACAAGGTCTTGTAGATAGGACCCCGATAGCGAATTGACTTCACGGGGCTGCGATCCAGCCAAGGCAGGAAGGCAAAAATCACCACCGATGCACCCATCGCAACGACGCCCCAGAACTTTGCCGGCAGGCCGAAGAAATTCCAGACCATGGCACGGAGAATCGAGTAGTAAGGCGTGAAGTACCAGACCGGTGCAATGTGCGGAGGTGTCTTCAGCGGATCTGCCGGGTAGAAGTTGTTGTACTCGAGGAAGTAGCCGCCACCTTCCGGTGCGAAGAAAAGCACCGCGGAAAACACAAACAGGAAGACCACAACGCCGACGATATCCTTCACCGTGTAATACGGATGGAAAGGAATGCCGTCGAGGGGAATGCCATTCTTGTCCTTGTTGGCCTTGATCTCGATGCCGTCCGGATTGTTTGAGCCAGTTTCGTGCAACGCGAGAACGTGCGCGGCCACCAAGCCAAGCAACACGAGCGGGAAAGCAATGACGTGGAAGGAGAAGAAGCGATTGAGGGTCGCGTCGCCGACGACAAAATCGCCCCGAATCAGGATCGACAGATCATTGCCGATCACCGGAATAGCCGAGAACAGATTGACGATCACCTGAGCGCCCCAGAACGACATCTGACCCCACGGCAACAGGTAACCGAAGAAGGCCTCGCCCATCAGCACAAGGAAGATACCAACCCCGAACAGCCAGATCAACTCACGCGGTTTGCGATAGGAACCGTAGAGCAGGCCGCGGAACATGTGCAGATAGAC
Organism: Azonexus sp.; assembly: GCA_040275885.1. GTDB lineage: Bacteria > Pseudomonadota > Gammaproteobacteria > Burkholderiales > Rhodocyclaceae > Azonexus. The sequence goes on from JBEOKN010000054.1 coordinate 8,211, forward strand.
GACGACAAAGAAGGCCGAGGCGCCAGTCGAATGCATGTAGCGGATGAGCCAGCCGCCGGGTACGTCGCGCATGATGTACTCGACGCTGGCGAAGGCGACCGGCACGCCGTTGACGTTCAGTGCAGCATCCGGCTTGTAGTGCATAACCAGGAAGATGCCGGTGACAATCTGGATGACCAGAACCAACATCGCCAGGGAGCCAAAAAAGTACCAGAAGTTGAAATTCTTCGGGGCGTAGTACTCTGAGATATGACCCTTCCACATCGAAGTGGCCGGGAAACGGGCGTCAACCCATTCCAGGAGGTTGCCGCCGATGGATCCGTCTGATTTGTACTTTTCGAAATTGCCAGCAGCCATTCCTATGCTCCCTTCTTGTCTTCGCCGATCAGAATACGGCTGTCGGACAGATACACATGCGGCGGAACTTCGAGGTTGTCAGGGGCTGGCTTCGACTTGTAAACGCGGCCCGCGAAATCGAAGGTCGAACCGTGACAGGGGCAGAGGAAACCACCCAGCCAGTCGGCCGGCATGCCCTCCTCGGCACCCGCCTTGAACTTCGATGAAGGAGAACACCCGAGGTGCGTGCAGATGCCGATCACCACCATGAACTCCTTCTTGATGGAACGCGTTTCATTCTTGGCGTAAGCCGGCTGCATGTCCTTGTCCGACTTCGGATCTGCGACCTGACCATCCAGCTTCGGCAGAGTGTCAAGCATGTCCGTGGTCCGGTTGATGATCCAGACCGGTTTGCCCCGCCACTCGACAGTCATCATCTGGCCAGCTTCCAGTTTGCCGATATCGACTTCTACCGGAGCGCCTGCTGCCTTGGCGCGCTCGGATGGAAGCAAGCTGGAGACGAACGGCACCAGCGCGACGACCGCACCAGCCCCGCCGACGGCCGCAGTAGCGACGATCAAACGTCGTCTCCCGCAGTCCATTTTTCCTTGATTGCTCATAACGCTGACCCCTAAAGGAATTGGATGACGTTGAAAATAAACTTTGAATTATACGCTACGGGAAGTCGTCACAAAAGCCATTATCAGCCGCTGCAGTCCCTGCGTTCGCGCAAGGCTTGGGCCAGCGTCCCGCTATCGCAGAATTCAAGCTCGCCGCCAACAGGCACCCCACGGGCAATTCTTGTCACGCTGACCCCCTTGGGTCTCAGCATGGCCGCAATGTAATGAGCGGTTGCCTCACCCTCGTTGGTGTAGTTGGTTGCCAAAATCACCTCGCGCACGATGCCATCCAGGACACGTGCCATCAGTCGCTCGAGACCAAGTTCTCGCGCGCCAACCCCGTCCAGGGGAGAAATGCGGCCCATCAGCACATAATAGAGTCCTTGATAGGAATGTGTCTGTTCCATCATGTTCATGTCGACCGGCGTTTCGACCACACAGAGCAACGAGGCATCCCGCTGGAGCGACACACAACGCTCGCAAGTCTCATTCTCGGCAAAGGTATTGCAACGACCGCAATGACGAACCGACGCCAGCGCATTTGACAGGGCATCCCCAAGGTGCTGCGCCCCTTTCCTGTCGTGCTGCAGGAGATGGTAAGCCATGCGCTGAGCCGACTTCGGCCCGACACCTGGCAAACAGCGCAGCGCTTCGATCAGCGCCTGCAATGCCGAGGGGTTCATGCCGCTCAGAACGGCAGCTTCAGACCCGGGGGCAAGTTCAGACCCGCGGCGAAGCCTGCCATCTTTTCCTTGCTCAGTTCCTCGCCGCGGCGCACGCCATCGTTGACTGCGGCTGCGACCAGATCTTCGAGCATCTCGCGATCATCGAGAACCGACGGATCGATGCTCACGCGACGGACATCATGGGAACAAGTCATCACGACCTTGACCATGCCGGCGCCGGACTGCCCTTCAACCTCTGTCAGCGCAAGCTGCTCCTGCGCCTTCTTCATGTTGCCCTGCATCGCCTGGGCCTGTTTCATCAGGCCCGCCAAGCCACCTTTCATCATGTCTGACTCTCCGTTCTATACGATGGGTTTGATTGATGATTCCACCAGCGAGGCATCGAAGTTCTCGATGACGTCACGGACAAATGCATCCTTTTCGATCGAGGCAATTGCCTGATCCTGGTGTTCACGCCGCTCCCGCCCGGCCGTCACCGCTGGCGTATCGCCCACGGTCGGTGCCAGTTCGAAGCGCAAGGTGACCGGGCGTCCCAGATATTCCCGTAGCGCCTGTTGCAACTTGTCAGGGGCCGGCTTCATCTGGAGAAGTGCATGGGCAGGAGCCAAACGAAGCACGCATTCGGAGTCGTCGAGTTCCCGGAGTTCACAATGCTGCGCGAGTTCCCGTGCCAGGCCATTCAACTCCAGGGCTGCGATCATGTCATTCCATTTGCTCTCAGGAGCCTCCCCGGCCTTGTCCGCCGCCTTGGTCAGCACCCGTAGAGTTGGCAAGAGAGGCGCCGACCCCGGGCTGATAGTTTGCACACGCACTGCTGAACCCCGCTGAACCGAGGTTTTGACGGCATCAACGACATCGGCCACCGACTCCGGGCTAAAACCGTGCAGGCGGAGCAAGGTCATCACGAAACCCGCATATTCATCAGGCGCCATCGGCAGGTCAGCCCGACCGTGAATCACTATCTGATACGCCAACTGAACGAACTCTGGCGAAAGCTTGGCCGCCAACCCAAGGAGACGAACCCGATCGGGGTCGTCGTTGTCAACCGAGATGGGTGCGCATTGCGCCACTTGCAGCCGCATCAGCAAACTCGCGAGTTCCTGGAGCGCAGCGCCAAACGAGAGACTGCGCATGGCCATATCGGCAGCTACGCGCAGTAATTCCCCCGAGTCGCCGCACTGAACGGCCTCAAGGATTGAATAGAGGTAATCAAGGTCCACCGTCCCAAGCATTGCGCGAACCTGGGCCTCGTCAACTGTCCCGGCACCGTGAGCTATGGCCTGGTCAAGCAGCGAAAGTGCATCGCGCATGCTGCCCGCAGCAGACCGTGCAATCAGACCAAGCGCCTGAAGATCATATGCCACACCCTCAGCCTCAAGCACACGCCCCAAGTGCGTCGTTATGGAGGCTGGCGGCATCTGCTTGAGGTTGAACTGCAGACAGCGCGAAAGCACCGTAATGGGGATTTTCTGAGGGTCGGTCGTTGCCAGAATGAACTTGACGTGCTCGGGTGGCTCTTCCAGGGTTTTCAACATGGAGTTGAACGCCGAGTTGGAAAGCATGTGGACTTCGTCGATCACGTAGACCTTGTAGCGACCACGTGTCGGAGCATAAACAGCATTCTCCAGCAGTTGCCGCATTTCATCGACACGAGTATTGGTCGCCGCATCGACTTCCAGAAGGTCGACGAAGCGCCCGGCATCAATCTCCTGACATGCCGAGCACAACCCGCACGGTGTATCTGTCACCCCTGTTTCGCAGTTCAGGGACTTCGCAAGGATCCGGGCAAGCGTCGTCTTGCCCACCCCGCGCGTGCCAGTAAATAAATATGCATGGTGAAGTCGCTGGCTCGCGAGCGCATGGGTCAAGGCTCGCACCACGTGCTCTTGCCCGACCAGACCGGTGAAGCTGCGCGGTCGCCATTTTCGCGCGAGAACCTGGTAACTCATGCGCCCCACAGGAATGAAAAGACGAATTGGCGAGCCTAACCCCCGGCACTTGCAGCAATTGGCTGTGGCTGCTTCCTTCCGGACCTGACCAGATTCACCGCACCGCAATGCGGGGAGACCCGCCACTTTGCATTGTAACACGTCGTCGCAATGCATCCCGGCCCAAAAACAAAAAAACCCCCGCCGGATTTTGGTGGGGGTTTTTGTTGTGGGGGAGCCTG
>JBEOKN010000055.1:0-93141 GCA_040275885.1 Azonexus sp.
CGGGTCGACAGGCTCACCAGATGAGCTTGGCTGACGCTTGTTGCTAATCAGGTATTTGCTTGATTTGAGCCGTCAAGAGGGCATTACGAATACGCACACCTACCATTGCACCTCAAGCGTCGGGATCACCCTGTTTCAAGGTAATTCAATCACGGTGGATGAGTTGATGAAGCGCGCCGATACAGCCATGTATCAGGCCAAGGCCGCGGGCCGCGGCACGCTGCGTTTTTTCGACCCAGAGATGCAGGCAGAAGTCACGAACCGTGCTGCTCTGGATAACGATCTGCGCGAGGCATTGCAAGCGGGCCAGTTCCGTCTTTACTACCAACCCCAGGTGGACAGTGTCGGAAAGTGGACGGGCGCTGAGGCGCTCGTGCGCTGGCAGCATCCGCAACGCGGTATGGTGTCTCCCGCTGAGTTCATTCCTCAGGCCGAGGCGACGGGACTGATCATTCCCCTCGGCCATTTGGTCCTTGAAATCGCATGCGCCCAATTGGTGGTCTGGGCAACCCTGCCGGATATGTCGCATCTCACCGTGGCAGTCAATGTGAGTGCCCGCCAGTTCCGCCTTGTGGATTTCGTGGATCAGGTGCTGGCGATAGTAGACAGCACCGGAGCGGACCCTGGGAAACTGAAACTGGAACTGACCGAAAGTCTGTTGCTTGAAGATGTGGAAGACATCATCGTCAAGATGAACGCATTGAAAGCCAAAGGTATCGGCTTCTCGCTGGACGACTTCGGCACGGGATATTCTTCGCTATCCTATCTGAAACGCTTGCCACTCGACCAACTCAAGATTGACCAGTCCTTCGTTAGGGATGTATTGACAGATCCCAATGCCGCCGCCATTGCCCAAACTATCGTCGCGCTGGCGCAGAGCATGGACCTGGCGGCGATAGCCGAGGGTGTCGAAACCGAAGCCCAGCACGAATTCCTCGCTGCCAATGGATGCACGGCTTATCAGGGTTATCTGTTCGGGCGGCCGATGCCGATAGAGGTCTTTTCGCAAAGGTCAAGAGCGCCTGCAAGAAAAGAGTAAGCGGCCATTGGCTATGCCAATGCCACCAGTCCGTTTCCGATCTGAACGGGCCCGACAGATTTCTGCGGCGAATGACTATTGCTGGCCACCAGTTGCCGGTGACCCCACTGCACTACGGCCGGTGGGGCTCAAAACCCGAGCGCTGGTTGAGGGTCGGTTCTTGCCTGTCAATCCGGATCTGAACTGACACCCTTTGTCACAGAACTCAGGGTTTCCGCACTTGATTGGCGGCCGCGCCGACGCTGCTGCGGTCAACGCCTCGCTCGGGCCGTTTTCCGCGGTTGCTGTTCGGCGACGAGAACGAAGTCGATCTTGTTGCTTTCCAGGTCGGCACGCACCAGCCTGACGCGCACGCGATCGCCGAGACGGAAACGCTGGCCGGTGCGTTCGCCGAGCATCTGGTGCTTGATGTTGTCGAACTGGAAATAGTCGGCGCCCAGTTCCGAGACGTGCACCAGGCCCTCGATGTAGATCGTGTCGAGTGCCACGAAAATGCCGAAGGCGGTCACCGCCGAGATGGTGCCGGAAAATTCCTCGCCGATGCGCTCCTTCATGAAGAAGCACTTGAGCCAGCTCTCGACATCGCGCGTCGCCTCGTCGGCCCGGCGCTCGGTCGCCGAGCAGTGCAGGCCGATGTCGTCCCAGTTTCCCGCTGGCGCGTACTTGGCGCCGGCGAGCACGGCCCTGATCGCACGATGCACCAGCAGGTCGGGGTAACGCCGGATCGGCGATGTGAAATGCGTGTAATGCTCGTAGGCCAGCCCGAAGTGGCCGACGTTGTCCGGGCTGTACAGCGCCTGCTTGAGCGAGCGCAACATGACGGTCTGCAGGAGCTGGAAATCCGGTCGCTGCTTGACCTGCTCCAGCAGGACGGCGTAATCCTTGGCCCGCGGATCGTCACCGCCGCCCAGCGCCAGCCCGAACTCGCCGAGGAAGGTCCGCAGGTTCTTGAGCTTTTCTGCCGACGGCCCCTCGTGGATGCGATACAGGCAGGTCTGCTTGTGGCCGGCGAGGAAATCCGAAGCGCAGACGTTGGCCGCCAGCATGCATTCCTCGATGATGCGGTGCGCGTTGTTGCGCACGACCGGCACGATGTTCTCGATCTTGCCCTGTTCATTGAACACCATCTGCGTTTCGGTGGTCTCGAAGTCGATCGCCCCGCGCTCCCCGCGTGCCGAGTGCAGGGTCTTGAACAGCTTGTAGAGATTCAGCAACTGCGGCTGCAATCCGATGTGGACTTCGGTCTCCGGCCGCGCTGCGCCGGACAGCCACGACCAGACCTGGTTGTAGGTCAGCCGTGCCTGCGAGCGGAATACCGCCGGATAGAAGCGGTACTTGCCGATCGCGCCGCCAGCGCCGATCTCCATGTCGCAGACCATTGCCAGCCGGTCGACGTCCGGGTTCAGCGAACAGACGCCGTTGGAGAGCTTTTCCGGCAGCATCGGGATGACGCGGCGCGGAAAATAGATCGAGTTGCCTCGCTCCATTGCCTCGCTGTCGAGCGCCATCCCCGGCTGCACGTAGTGCGATACGTCGGCGATGGCCACGACCAGCCGCCAGCCGCGGCCCTTCTTCTCGCAGTAAACGGCATCGTCGAAGTCGCGCGCCGTTTCACCGTCGATGGTCACCAGCGGCAATCCGCGCAGATCCTCGCGCCCCGCCAGATCGGCCTTTCTGATGCTGTCCGGTAGCGCCCGGTTCTCATCCAGCGCCCCTTTCGAAAACTCGAACGGCAGATCGTGCTTGCGCAACGCAATCTCGATCTCCATGCCCGGATCGGCATAATTGCCCAGTACTTCCGAAATGCGCCCGATCGGCTTCGAGAACTTGCTCGGCTGCTCGATGATGTCGACCATGACGACCTGCCCGGACTGCGGACGGATCTTCGCCCGCTTCTCCGGCGGCACCAGGATGTCCTGGGCGATGCGCTTGTTCTCCGGCACGACGAAAACCAGGCCATGCTCGACGAGCACCCGGCCGACGACGCGCGTATTGGCCCGCTCGATGACGTCCACGATGCTGCCTTCGGGGCGTCCCTTGCGGTCGACGCCGGTAAGCCGCACCAGGGCGCGGTCGCCGTGCAGCACCTTGGCCATCTGGTGCTGGTCGAGAAAGATGTCGGCACTGCGGTCGTCGGGGATCAGGAAGCCATAGCCGTCCGGGTGACCCTGGATCCTGCCCGGCGTCAGGCTGGCCCGCTCGGGCAGGATGTAGGCGCCCTTGCGGTTGCGCATCAACTGGCCTTCGCGTTCCATGGCGCCAAGCCGGCGCTGGAACATTTCCTGCTCGGTTGCGGCGATGTCGAGCAAAGCGCTCAATTCGGCGAAGGTGACCGGACGACCTTCGTCGGCCAGGACCTGCGAGACGTATTCGCGCGACGGGAGGGGCAGGTCGTAGCGGGCCGCTTCGCGCGCCAGGAAGGGGTCCGCAGAGCGGAGTGCCGTTGGCTTTTTTCTTGACATGTAATCCACTTTCTTTATAATTCGCGGCTCTTCGCTCCTGTGCCCAGGTGGCGGAATTGGTAGACGCACTAGTTTCAGGTACTAGCGCCGCGAGGTGTGCCGGTTCGAGTCCGGCCTTGGGCACCAGCAGTTTTGACGGAAGGCCTTGTCTTGACAAGGCCTTTTTTCATTTTCGCCGCAGTTTCCGGGTCGACGGCGCCCTGAAACAGGTTCCCTTGGGGGGCAACAGGCTCGGGGCAGCCCGACGGTGATTGTCTCACAGGGCGAAAACCGACCTGTAACAATTCCTCACATTTCTGTCCCGGCCCGGCGTCATCGGCCAGCGCCGCGCTGCGTTATTCGATTTATGAAAACCACCATCATCCCACTCTGCAGCGCACTCTGCATCGCGCTCGGAATTTCCAGCCCGGCACTGGCCGAGCACGGACACGACCGCGGCTACTACCGACCGGGACCCCAACACTATGGCCGCGGCGACTATCGGCCGGCGCCCCCCCGTTATGACCACGGCCACCGTCGCGGCTACGGTTGGGTCGGGCCGGCGGCCATACTGGCGATCACCGGCATTGCCGCCGGCATTGCCGCCTCGAACTACTATGCACCTGCCCCGGCCTACGTCGCGCCACAACCGGTCTATGTCGCCCCGCGCCCGGTCTATGCGGCCCCGGCAGCCGGATACTGGAACTATTGTGGATCGGCCGGACAGTACTACCCGAACGTCGAATACTGCCCCGAAGGCTGGCAACCGGTCCCTGCCCGCTGAGCGCACGGCCCCGTCGACCGAAAACCGGAAGGACGGTAGTAGAGTGCGCAGTTGTCACCCGATGCCTCCTGCCGCCGCATGCGCCGACTGCTGATCCTCACGCTGTTGATTGCCTGCACGCTTCCGGGCGTTGCCAGCGCGAAGCAGGCTTATCCCTTCTCGGTAAGCGCCGAGCGCAGCGGCCCGGGCAGCAACCTGATTGCACGAAATCGCGGCCCGGCAGCGGTATCGGTGCGACTGACACTGAGTGTGGCGGACAATATCAGCACCAGCCAGCCGCTTCCCGTCTATGCCGTCGTGCGCCCCTACAGCGAACTGCTGCTTGTGCAGGTCCGCCCGACCTACCCGGGACGCGGCCTGCGCTTCTCGACGCAATCGACGTTCAGCGTCGGCAACTACGACGCCATTCCCGACCCGCGTGCAACCTACCGCCTGCCCTTCGCCAACGGGCGGAGCTTCATCATCAGCCAGGCGCCCGGCGGCCCGCTGACTACCCACAACGCCGATGACAGCGAGCATGCCGTCGATTTCACGATGCCGGAGAATACGCCCGTCGTCGCCGCCCGCGATGGCGTGGTGATCGAGACCGAAGCGGCGAACCGTTACGGCGCCAAGGATCAGGCGCTGCTGGCGATGGCCAATTACGTCCGCATCCTGCATGCCGACGGGACGGTGGCGACCTACGCCCACCTGGCGCCCGGCGGGGTTCGTGTGCGTCCGGGAGAGACGGTGAGCGCCGGGACTGTCATCGGGCTTTCGGGCGCCACCGGCTACACTTCCGGCCCGCACCTGCACTTTGTGGTGCAGAAGCTGGTGCGCAGGAACGAAGGGTTTGCGATGGTTTCGGTGCCGTTTCGCTTTTTTGTCGGCGATCCACCCTACGTCTTCGCGCCGAAATTCCGCCACGTGGCAACGGCCGACTATTCGACGCCCGGCCAGGCGCCGCCGCTTGCCCTCGCCCGGTAGGTGAAAGGGCCTGTGGCTCAAGCCCCCTGCCGGGACAAGCGGCACCGGGCGGCGCCAGCCGGGGATTACTCGAACGGATGCTGCCTGAGGATGGTCTCGTCGCGTTCCGGGCCGGTCGAGACGATGGCAACCGGCACCTGACAAAGCTCCTCCAGGCGAATCAGATAGGCCTGGGCGTTGGCCGGCAGGTCCTGCCAGCGCTTGGCGCCGAAGGTCGTTTCCGACCAGCCGGGCATCGTTTCGTAGAGTGGCTCGCAGCGCGCGACTTCGTCGGCGCCAATGGGTAGCAGATCGAGAACCTTGCCGTCGAGCCTGTACCCGTTGCAGATCTTGAGTTCCGGGAGGCCATCGAGCACGTCGAGCTTGGTGATGCACAGCCCGGTGAGGCCATTGATGCGACCGGAACGGCGCAGTGCCGCGGCATCGAACCAGCCGCAGCGGCGCATGCGCCCGGTGACCGTGCCGAACTCCCTGCCGACCTGCGACATCTGGTGGCCCGGCGTACCGGCGGAGTCGATATCGAGTTCGCTCGGAAAAGGACCGCCGCCGACACGGGTGCAATAAGCCTTGGTGATACCCAGTACGTAATGCAGCATGCCGGGACCGACGCCGGCACCGGCGGAAGCCTGGCCGGCAACACAGTTCGAGGACGTCACGAACGGGTAGGTGCCGTGGTCGATATCGAGCAGTGCACCCTGTGCACCCTCGAACAGCAGATTCTGGCCGGCCTGGTTGGCCACGTAGAGGGCCGCCGAGACGTCGGCCACCAGCGGGCGGATCTGCTCGGCGTCAGCCATCGCCTGATCGAGCACCATCTGATAGTCGACCGCGGGCGCCTTAAAATACTGGGTCAGCACAAAGTTGTGATAGTCGAGGACTTCCTGCAGCTTCCCGGCGAAGCGTTCCGGGTTGAACAGGTCATATACGCGCAGGCCGCGACGTGACACCTTGTCCTCGTAGGTCGGGCCGATACCCTTGCCGGTCGTGCCGATCTTCTGGTCGCCGGCCTTGGCATCCTCGCGCGCCTTGTCGATGGCGGAATGGTAGGGCAGGATGATCGGGCAGCCGGGACTGATCTTGAGGCGCGAGCGCACCTCGATGCCGCCCTCTTCGAGTTTTGCGATTTCAGCCAGTAGATGGTGGATGTCGAGTACCACGCCATTGCCGATGTAGCACTTGACCCCATTGCGGACGATGCCGGAAGGCACCAGATTCAGCTTGTAGACCTGTTCGCCGACGACCAGCGTGTGGCCGGCATTGTGCCCGCCCTGGAAACGCACCACCCCCTGCGCATGATCGGTCAGCCAGTCGACGATCTTGCCCTTGCCCTCGTCGCCCCACTGGGTGCCCACCACGATAACGTTCTTGGCCATTCCTGTTCCTCTTGCAGTTCTTCGATCATTCAATGCTCGCCAGGTTCTTTCCATCACAGGCGCCGGCAGGCAACGCGGCAAAACAAGTCAAGCCACCGCACGCGGCAAGATTTTGTCATGGCAAGTCGAACATTCACATTTCACAACGACGTACTTGGTTGACTCAGGGCCATGCGCGGGCCAATGGATCACGCGTATCCCACGTGAAGAAAAGCCAGCCGGATTTCCTCTAGCAGTCGATTGGCGCGATATAGGGAAACAATCACTACCAGTCAAGAACAGCGCAAGTAGCGATTCTACCGTACGGACCAATGCCTTGTTGACCCTCCTATGGAAAACGCCATGCCAGACGGTTGGATAATCCCATAAATCAAGAGCGTCGCGGCCGACGATAGCCTCGCGCAGCCATGTGCCGATGGTGGTTGAAAGCCGCCGCCGCTTTAAGGATGGACCATTCAATCGGGCATGCGTCCAATGCGAATCGCGAAGCGCGTTGATTCACGAAATCGACGGGTGGCCGGGCAGCCTGTTCGAACTCGTCAGGCTGAGGAGGTTCGGCTGGTGCCGGCGCCGCTGCGCAACAGGTCGTCGAGAAAGGCCCTGGCCGGCAACGAGAGCACTTTGCTGCGCAGGTGAACCACGTTCCATTGGCGTTTCAGAGGGAAGCCGGCGATGTCCAGCAGAGCCAGTCCATCCTGCCCGTGTCTGTCGCCGAGTGCCTGGCGCGACAGCACGGTCAGGCCCATGCCACTGGCGACGAGTTCGCGGATCGCCTCGTTGCTCGCCAGCGACAGCCGGACCTTCAACTGGATACCGGTATCGCGCATGTGCTGGTCGACGACGTGGCGCGAACCCGATCCTTCCTCGCGCAGCAGGAAGGGCTCGCCGGCGAGGTCCTGCAGGGTCAGCGCCCTGCCGACGGCCCAGTGCGCCGCGGGCGCTAGCACGACATATTCGTTGTCGAGGAAGGGGTGGCTGACGATGTCGAGATTCGTCGGAGGGTAGGACATCACGTAAAGGTCGTCCTGGTTGCCGAGCAGGCGCTCGACGATCCCTTGCCGGTTGGCGATCTCCAGTTCGATGTCGATGTCCGGATAGCGCCGGTAGAAGTCGCCCAGCATCCTCGGGAGAAAATGCTTGGCCGTAGTCACCAGGCCCACGCGCAGCTTGCCGCGCTTGAAGCCCTTGAGATCGTCGATGGCCGATTCGAAGCGATTCCATGCGTCGTCAAGATCGCGGACGGTGGTCAGCAATTCCTTGCCGGCTGCGGTCAACGCGATTTCCCGGCCATTTTGCTCGAACAGGGGCAGGCCGATCGTTTCGGCGATCTGCCGAATCTGGATCGAAACTGCCGGCTGGGTCAGGTGCAGGGCTCCTGCCGCCTTGGTAAAGCTCTGCTGGCGGGCGACTTCGGCAAAGGTTTCAAGCTGGCGAAAGGTGATCCGGCGACGTGGCATATAAGTTTTGACAAATGGCAATGTGCAAATAGTTTAATTGGATTTAATTCGTTCGGGTAGGCATATTGGGGTTGTCCCGGAAGTCAGGGGATCAACGTCACACCAACATAGAGGAGAATCACCATGCGCCACTACACCACCAACAGTCCCGAAGCGATGGGCCGGGCGGTAGCCATTGCCTTGATGGCCGATGGCGCCATCGATTCAGGCGAGTTGATAACGCTGGAACGTCAGGACATCATCAACCGGATCGGACTGGAGGCAGATCGTTTTTCCAAGGTTCTCTCCGACTATTGCGAAGATATTCTGATCAGCGCCCATCGCTTGCCCAACGGGCAACTCGAACTCGATTCACACACCATTGGCCTGCTACTCGACGAAATCCGTGATCCGGTGCTGCAGAAGAAGGTCGTTCGCGCGATGCTCGACATTGTCAATGCTGACCGCCGTCTGACGGGCGGCGAGGCGGGTCTCGTTGCCCAGGCGCTCAGGCTCTGGGACATCGAACTCTACGAGGTCCGGGACACCTCGATTCCATGCCATCGCCAGCCGTTGGCGGCCTGAGTGGGAATCCATCCCGTCTGATACCGGCGGGGCGACTGTGCAACTCGCCGCTCCGGTTACCAGTCCTTAACAGCCGATAACCTTGAATTCCACCCGACGGTCGAGGGCATCGCTCGCATCGTCGCGGCCATTGCCGACCATGGTCTGCCTTGACCCGACGCCGTTGGCGATCATCCTTTTTGCGAGCACCGGAGACAAGCCTTCCAGCCGAGATTTCACGGTTTCAGCGCGCAACAGTGATAGACGCTCGTTCAGGGGTTCGGGGCCGGTCGGACTGGTATGGCCCGTAACCTCCAGACACTTGGTGACGCCCGACGTTTGCGTCGCGATCGCCTTCAACCAGAACGGATACGGCCCGCTCAGTTTCTGGTCCTGCACGAATGCGGTCGATCCCGGCCGGAACAGGAATTTGACGGCCAGGCGCTGGTGATCGAGGCCGTAGTCAACGATCCTGGCGAATGCCGCTTCCGCCTGCTGCTGGCGCCCGAGTTTCCAGTTCGCCAGGTAGATGCCGTTAAGGACACGGAACTGGTTTCCCGCTGGCACGGAGGAGGCGCTCTTGTAGAGATCGAGCGCCTCGATGTAGCGCCCGGCATCGTAGGCTTCGATGGCCTCGGCGACAAGCGCGGCGGCGACGATGCGGTCGAGGTACAGCGGGTTGATCGGGTCGCCGGCCTTGGTGCCCTGGCAGCTCTTGACGTAGCCCTCGGTCGCCGGATCTTCGGACCAGGCCGGGGCATCGCGGAAGAACGCAAGGGGCGTCGGGTCGACGCCGTCGGGCAAGGCGAATGCCAGCCCCTTGCTGACCAGCTTGCCGCTGCGCAGATCGGCCAGCGCCAGGCAGATCCGGTAGGCCTCGCGGCTTCCCGAGGTCTGGCGCTGCGCATTGACGCCGGTCAAGGTGCCAATCAGCACCAGCGGACTCTTGGCGATGTTGGCTGCCGAGAATGGCTTCACATCGAACTGTGGATACTGTTCGCGCATCATCGTCGTCAGGCGCACGCCCATCGAGCGGGTCGCGATGGATTGCGCTCCGGTCATGCCGTCGATCAGCGGGTCGATCACGACCGTGTACCTGGCCTGCGCCGGCGTTCCCTCGGGCGGCAGTCTGGTGTTGTTGAACAAGGCCGTTGCCGCACTCAGTACCGCCTTGTCGTAGGGTTGAACAGTTGGCGGACCGGGCGAGTGGGCGGCCGTTCCGGCGCCGGGAGCCACAGAAGTTGGCGGGTGATCGGGCAGGCTGCCGCAGCCGAAAGCAAGCAGCGCGATGGAAAGCGCCGCCAGCAATTGCCTGGCAACGTTGGTTTGGCAAGAGACTGGGGTCATTGCTGGCACTCCTTCCGGAATGTGTCCTGCGCTTCGTCGGAAAGCGATTCTCCCAACTGAATCCTGGCGACAAGATCGGCGCAGCGGGCACTTGTCGCACGTGTCGTTGCGGGACGCCTGGGAACGGCAGGTCGCGCCGCGAGATTGGGGTTCGCAACGGCAGCAGGGTTTGTCGAAGGGGTGCTCGACGTTGGCGCTGGCTCCCTTGGGCCGACCGTCACGGCCGCTGGCGGTTGTGGAGAGCGTATTGCTGGCGGAGGGGCGGTTTCCGCCGGCAATGGCCTGGTGGGCTGCTGCAGTCCGGTCTCGCTTGCCTGGGGCACGACTGCTGTCGGTTTCCGCGAAGTCAGCGCAAAGAATACGGCACCCGCAGCGAGCAGCAGCACGCCCGCCACTGCGATGGCCGACCATCCGCGCCGTGGCCAGCGATCCGTTGTGGTTGCCCCGCCAGCCCGATCAGCCGGATCGTAAGCGTGGCCATGATCGCCTGATGTCGTCGGGATGTCCTTCGCGCCGGGAACCGGTTTTCCCAGGAGGCGCTCGAGGTCGGCGACGAGCATGCGCATGCCCTCGAACTCGCGTGAGCCATCCCAGTTCGTCAGATCGGCAGCCTGGATTTCGCGAAATCCCGCCGGCGGGCGAACCGGCTCGATCATTACCGGAACGAGCTTTTCCAACCGGCGTCCCTCGGTGGCTTCCTCACTGACCCACTCGCTTTCGATCGACCGGGAAGACCACAGCACGATCATGCAGCGCATGTTTTGAAGCGCCTCTTCAAGCACGCTGCGCCAGGTCTCACCGGCGGGAATCCGGCGGTCCCACCAGACCGTCCAGCCGACCGATTCCAGCACCGCCGCTATACGCCGCGCCTGTTCCCGATCCTGCTCCGTGTAACTCAGGAAGATGTCGCTCATGCCTTCATCCTGGCGAGGTTGAGAGTGACGCGCCGAAAAGTTGTCCAGGGTGCCGGCCGCCGTTGCTAAAAGGTTTTCAGAAACTCGACCAGAGCATCTTTTTCCGTGGCCGACAATGTCGTCCCGAACTCATGCCCCTGGTTGCTGCCCCCCTTGGCTGCCGTGTCCAATCTGGTTCCGATCCGCCTGGCTTCCGGGGTGTCGGTAACGAAGCCGACTCTGGCCTGGTCATAAACGTCGTAGCCGCGCCAGAAAACTTTCGGACGCTTGGCGGCCGGTTCAAGGAGGTCACGCAGGGTCGGGACAGAACCGTTGTGCAGGTAGGGTGCCTTGAGCCAGATGCCGTCAAGGAAGGCGGCGACGTAGCCGGTCAGGTCCTCTTCGACCAGGCCGCGTCGTTCCAGCCCCATCTCCTTGACTACCTGGTTGGCCTTGATGGCCGCGCCCTTGTTCCAGGAATCCAGCCGACCCCGGTCGGTGCTGACCTCGGCCAACGGGAGTGGGGTGCCCGTCTTGTGACTGGTGTGGCAACTGGCGCAATGGGCTTCGAACAATGGCTGGCCGGCAGCAGCCTTGGCAGTGTTGATGGGGAAAGGGTATTTCGGTGGCGGCAGTTCGGAGAGGTAGTCCTTCAGCCACTGCACCTGCCCGACGAATTCCTTCTTGTTGGCCGGAGCGGCGCCAAGCAGACCGAGGGCCGAGTCCATGATCACCGAGGTGGCGTCGTGGCTGTCTCCGGCGTAGTTCATGCGGTGGCCCTTGTCCCAGACGTATTTCTTCAGGTTCCATACCGAGGGCATGTCGGTGGGGCCGAAAGTGTCATCCATCGGCGCCTTGATCATGAAGTACTTGGTCAGGTTCATCGCGTCGTCGCGTCCGCGGCCCCAATCAGGAAAATCCTGGCGGTAGATCCAGGCAAACTGGGCCTCCCTTTCCAGCAGACGCTTCTTGGTGATCGGGATGATCACGAAGCGATAGAGCAAGCGGTCGATCCAGTCTAGCTGGGTCACACGGTTGATCTCGGCCATCAGAATGTCGGCGTTGAAGCGCGGGTCCTTGGCACAGTCGATCAGGTAGCGGAAGAAGCCCTCGACATTGGTGGTGTGGGCCGAACCTCCGACGACGAAGATGGGGTTGGAATCCGCCGTGACGCGATAGCTGGTCGTGTGGCAGACGGCGCAGTTGTTGGCGACGCGTGGAAAGCCGATGGTCTTCCTGGTGAAGCCCACCGGCAGTTCCTGGCCAAGTTCCCAGGGCACGCCGAGGGCTGCATAGCCACCGGGCTGGATCTTGCCATCCTGAGTCAGCTTTTCCGGGAAGATCCTGGGAAGGACATAAAAAATCCAGTAGGGCACGCCAGCGTCGTGTTCGGCGCCAATGGATCCGTACTTGAAGCGCATTTCCGGGGTGGCGGTGACCCAGTCGGGCTGAGCGTACTCGCGGAATCCGCGGTCATAGCCGATCATCGCGCCGATGACCGCGACGACCGCCAAGGTGAGGCCGATGGCCTTGAGCCAGGTCTTGCAGGAGCAGGAGGTACTCATGATCTCATCACCTATCAGAATGTCTTGAGGAACTCGACCAGCGCCGTCTTGTCGGCCGCGCTCAGGTCGGTGCCGTAGGCCTTGCCCTCGTGGCCGCCATTGCCATTGCCCGGAACAGTCGTATCGAAGCGGAACAGTTTGGCACCGTTGGCTGCGGGCAGATTTGAGACGAAGCCCACCTTGACCGGGTCATAGACGTCGTTGCCGCGGAAGAAGGCTTTCGGCCGCTTGGCTGCCGGTTCGAGCAGGTCGCGCAGGCTGGGTACCGAGCCATTGTGCAGGTAGGGCGCCCTCAGCCAGAGGCCATCCAGGGGCATGTTGGCGTAGCCATGCGTCTTGGTGAAATGGGTGAAGCGCCATGGGTAACCGGCGTAGAGGGTGGCCTGGTTCACCGCCAATGTGTAGCTGTACGAATCGAGGCGGTGACGGTCGGTGCCGATCTTGGCCAGCGGCACCACCTGGCCGACGTATTCGCCGGTGAAATCGCTGCCCGAGGCGCCGTGACAGGCCGCGCAGTATTGTTGGTAGATCGGTGCTCCCTTGGCGGCGAGCTTGCGGTCGACCGGGAAAAAGTCGCCAAAACCGGGCGGACTGGCGTCCATGATCCAGGCCTCGACGCGCCTGATGCGGGCGAGATCGATGGTCGGCGGTGTCGTTCCGGTGCCGAACGCGGCGCTCTTGTTGCGTTCCTCGACCGTCGTGTTGTTGCCGTCCCAGTGCAGTTGCATTTCCTTCGGCTCCTTGCGCTGGCGCTGGCGCCAGAGCGAGGGGAAGTCGGCGGGAGC
Organism: Azonexus sp.; assembly: GCA_040275885.1. Lineage (GTDB taxonomy): Bacteria > Pseudomonadota > Gammaproteobacteria > Burkholderiales > Rhodocyclaceae > Azonexus. The sequence goes on from JBEOKN010000055.1 coordinate 13,194, forward strand.
ATCAAGTTCCTTCGGGTCGAGGTGAGCCATCGGGAAATTGAAGATCACCTTGGCCGAATTGAAGGTGTCGACCCGGCCCGGTCCCCATTCCCTCTGTTTGAACACCCAGTCGAAGCGCCCGGCCAGCGCCAGCACCCGGTCGCGCATGATGGCGATGGCGACAGGGTAAACGAGGGCGCGATCGAGCAGGTCGAGATCGCCGCCCTGGCGCGCGATCTCCGGCAGGATGTATTCCTTCGAGAACTTCGGGTCGGCGGCACATCGGAAGAAGAACTCCTCGAAGCCCTTCATGTTGAAAGTCGCAGCAGGCATGCCGAGGACAACGGTTGGCGGCTGGTCGGCTGCAGTGCGCACGGTACTGGTATGGCAGGCGGCGCAATTGACGAAGACGCGGTCAATACCCTGGTAGCGACGCTTGGAGGTGCCGATCGGCACATCGCGATCGCTGCCGTCGGGGTTCTTTTCGTAGATCATGCCCAGCGACTGGTAGCCCTTGCCTGGCAGGTATTGCGGGCAGATTTCGGGAAGGGCCCGCCAGATCCAGTAGGGGAAGCCCATTTCGTGTTCGCCGCCGGTCGAACCGTACTTGAAATGCTCGGTGGGGCTGGCGTAATCGACGGGGACATCGGTACCGAAACGCCTCTGGAGGATCAGGCCGATCAGGAGCGGCAGTGCCACGGTCAGAATGAAGAGGACGATGAAGCGCCTTTTCCAGGGACTCGCAGCTTGTTCGACTTCTTCGTTCATGGTGTTCTCCCTTTCATGTTGCGCTGATTCATGGTGCCGCCAGGCAGGGGCGCAGGGCTTCGTAGCCGCCGGACAGCAGTTGCTTGAGGTTCGGCGTCTGGCCAGTTTCGGTATGCAGCCAATCATCGACCTGGGCGAGGAGAGCGGCGCGGACCGGGCTGGCGTGCCAGCCTTTGACATCGGTGGCAAAGGCTGGCAGGACGGTTTCTGGCGGCATGGGTGTCTTGTCCCGCAGCTCCGCAGGCACATCGGCCATGGCTAGACGCACATAAAGCCGCGGGGCGCATTGGCGCAACCGGGCAGCGACCTGGGTGCTGTCACCGGCAAGAAAATTTGGCGGGAACGTCTCCGCGGTCCGATGGCAAGCCGCGCAGTAGGGAAAAAAGGCCTGCAGGGGACCGTCCACCGCGACGGTCGCCCTGGCGCCGGGGGCGAGCGCTGCAACTTCGAGGCGCGCTGCAGGCAGCGTCTGGGCGGCAGCGCAGCATGAGGGCTGGGCAGGCAGGCCAAGTTGCTTGAAGAGCGCCGCGATCATCGCTTGTCGTGGAATGGTGTCGGGGGCGAAGAGGGTTTCGCCTTTGGTGCTTTCAATCAAGGCTGCCATGGCCCGCTCGACTGCGGAGAATTCCTGGCGAACTTCGAGCATCACCTCGCCGCCCGCCGGGTTGCTCGCGCTACGACGGAATTCCAGGCGGTGAATGGCATTTCCTTCAGCGCTGCGCGCGGGACGTCCGTTGACGCGAGGGAGGAACAGGGCGCCAGCGGCCGAAGACCGGCCCGTGGCGAGCAGTTCGAGGTTGCTCAGGGCGGTGCCGCCGGGCAAGGTCAGCCGGCTGAGATGACCGGCTGTCGGCCGGCCGGCAACCACGGACAGGATGCCGGCCAGTGTCGGCCCCGACTGCCCTGGGCGCGGGGCGCAGCGCACCGACCATCGCGATGCTGGCGCGCTGGCTTCGATCTGGCAGGATGCGGTCATGCGCTCGGTGACGACATTCGCTTGCCTGGCGAGTGCCGCTTCAAGGCGGACACGGTCCGGGGCTGCCACGAATTCCGCCAGCCCGGCAATCAGGGTGCTGACCGCGCCCGGGGCTTCGGCTTGCCAAAGGCCTTGGGGCGGACGCGGGGCGAGGGGTTCGAAGCGGGCCGGGACATTGGAGAAGACGGCACGCGCGGCGTCATTGGCTGGCCAGACGGTCATCCCTTGCAGGGGGTTGCGGTTGGGCAGATCGGGGTTGCCGATCGCCAGCCCGCCCGGCCAGCGGTGGCGGGCGGTGGCTCGCAGTCTGGCGCTTACCGCCTGCTCGAAATCCGGATCCGGCAACCACACCTGGCCCCCGGCGAGGGCGTGGCGAAGGGCGGCCGAAAACAGGCCGGCCCGGCAGCGTCGGGCGGGCAGGTCGGCATCGCCGCAGCCTTCCCGCCACAGACGCTGGGTCAGGGCAAAGCGGTTGGCGCGCTCGGTGGCGTTGTCGATGGCATAGGGGATATCCACGCCCCGCTCGGCGGGGATGCCGTAGAAACCGCGGCCACCGGCGGCGAGCAGTGCTGACACCTGGGGATTGGCATTGGTCTCATCCCACAGCGCGCGGGAAAAGATGGGCGCGCCATTCTGATGGCAGGCAAAACACACCATGCGGGGGGCGTAGACCACTTGCGGCTGGCCGCCGGCCCGGTAGTCCTTGACCAGCTGGAACTCGAAGCGGCCGGCGGCCTCGTTGTAGCTGATGACCTCGAGCACGGCGGATTTCTCCTGGTAGCCGATGTAGAGCCGGTCCTTGAGGAAGAGCGTGGTGGCCGAGGCCGGTTCGCCATCGACGGCAACCACGACGCGGGGATAGGCGAAGTAGTCCGGCGCCGCGGCGGTGCGCTGCAGGGAGCGCCCGAGAGGAATCAGGATCCGTTTGGCGGGCGGCAAGGGGCTGGCCGGGTCCTGGGCGAGTTGGGCATCGAGGCGGGCGAGGAGCGCGGGGAAAGGGAAGGGCAATTCGATGGCCGCCTTGCCGTTGCGGTCAACGGCGAAAAGCTGGTCGAAAAGCGAGCGGCCGGCGAGGGGCAGGTTGGCGCCGGGGGTGGCCGGGTCGACAACCCAGGTCGGCGGCGGGGCGAGGGCTTCAGCCGCTGCCGACATCACCGACCCCGGGCCGAGCAGCCCAAGCACGCCGGCCAGGAGGAGGTTGCGCAGGCTCATGAAGGGATGCCATCGCTGAGGTGGAGCGTCAGGGCTTGGCGGCGACGGCGACGGGCCGGACCTGGGTGCCCGGCCAGCAATCCTCCTGGACCTTGCCGGTCTTGACAAATTCCTCGCGCGCCCGATCGTCGCTGGCTTTGTCGTAGAGGGTGAAATTGAGGGCGAAGCCACGGTCGAGATAGGCGCGACCGAGGTAGAGGCCGGGCCGGATCATGCGGATTTCATCACGCACCTTGAGGCCGCGGCGTCCTGCAAGGTAATCCGGGTTTTCCTGATATCCGGGGATTTCGTCGGTGAAAAAATAATCGATGATGATCGACTCGCGACGGGCGTCGAGCAAGCTCTGGCCGCAGTAGAGCTTGGCCGGAAAAAGCAGCCAGGTTTCCTTGCCACCGTAGGTCATCTTTTTCGGCTCGCCTTCGACGAGGCCGATCTTTTTCAGTGTTGACAGGTCTTCGATGCGGTTTCTCAGCACCCGCTCGTCACGGAAGAACACCTTGCCGCGCCAGAGTGCCTCGCCGACATCCTCGATGACCAGGCCCTTGAGATGCAGCGCCGTGCCGGTAAACCCACCAACAATTTCGGAGAGACGGAACTTGCCGGTTTCCCCGCGCGGCAGCAGGATGCGTCCGTCGAAGGCGCCGTCGGGGATGGGGCCGGCGGTGAGCCGGGCGTAGATCTGGTCCAGTTGTTCCTGATCCAGCTTGGCCAGCCAGTCAGGCGTGATCTTCGCCAGTTCGGCCGGCGGGATCGGGTACTTGTAGTCGACCTGGGCAAGATCCGGCTTCGACTGGTAGGCCTTGTCGTACGGGGCGAAGGCGATATTGGGTGGCTCCGGCCGGGTGCAGGCAGCCAGAGCGAGAGTCGCCAGGACGGTAAGGCCCGTGTGCAGGGCGAGTTTTTTCGGCAGTCCCATGATCGTGATCTCCCGGTTCCTAAAGTGTGGCGAGGAAGGCAGTGAGCGCCTTCTTGTCGGCTTCGGACAGATCCTCGCCGAAGCGGTGGCCCTCGTTTTCGATCTCCTGGGTGCAGGTTTCGTAGTTGGCGCTGAGGAAATCGCGCTTCTCGCGCAGGATGTCGACAAAGCGTGCCGGATGCTTCAGTACCTCATCGGCCATCGCTGCCAGGGTTGGCGTCAGTTCCTTCTTGCCGGTCGCTTCGAGTCTTGCCGGGTCGCGCTTGGCAAGGAAAAGGTCGCCGATCAGTTGCTTGTGCTGCAATCCGTTGAGGAAACCGGCGCTGGTGCCCTCGGGGATCCGGACCTGGCCGAATCCGCCCAGAGGCTTCTCGGTCTTGCCTTCGAGGGGGCGGATGCCGACGTCGATGATCAGGTCGGCGTTGGTCAGGGTGCGCTTGCTGCCACGTTCCTTCGGATGCAGCAACTCGATCATGGAGAGCTTGTAGAGCTCGAAGCGGCCATCGACAGTCGGGTCGTAGCGCAGACAGTCGGGCTGACTGGCGAGCAGATTGCCGTCGCGGTCGACGTAGCGGGCGCGGTGAAAATCATTGTCCTTGTTGGCCGGCTTGCCGCAGATTTCGGGGCCGATGGCGTTGTTGTGCATGAACGGCGCGGTGGCCCAGACATTGACCAGCGAGATGTTGCGGAGATAACCACGACCGCCGTCCTTGAGTTCGTTGCGCTCCGGGATGTCCGCCACCAGCGGCCGCTGGTGTACCGTGCCGGAAGCATATTCCATGTACAGGTGGCCGATCTTGTGGTTGGAGTGCAGCGACCGGCAGCGGAAGGTGCCGACCTCGGTGACTGGCGTCGACTGGTCGTTGCCCAGGAAATCGGCGCGTACCTTGCGCGGATGGGCTTCGTTGGGGGCAGCGAAGTCGCGGTTCCTGAACGGACCGCTGGCGCTCTCCGGGAGGCTCGAATGGCAGCGCGCGCAGTTGTCGGCAAATACCGTCTGGCCGCGGCTGACCGCACCCTTGCCGAATTCCCTGTCGAGGTCGGCGACCAGGTCGGCTGGCGTATAAGCGCCCTGCCGGGTCCTGGCGCGAGCGGCATGCAGGTCGGTTTGATCGGATTCGGCGGAAGCGAAGAAATCGAGGACATTCTGCAGGCGGTCCTCGACCGCCCGGAAGTTGGGGCAATCGCGCCGGCACTGGCCGATGTCGAATGACGTCTGGCCGAAGCCGCGTTGCTGGGGATCGACCTGGCGCATGTCGGCGAAGTGATTGACCCAGCACTGCTCGGAGCACGAACCGATGTTGAAATAGACGCGCTGGATCGCTTCCAGGGCGCCGATCGAATCCTCGCCGCCCTTCAGGATGTGATGCACACCGGGCAGGACGACCTTCTGGCCGCCGAGATAAACGGTGGTGGTGTCGTCGTCGCGCAGGCTTTTCTGCCAGCACTTGCCATCGCGGCCCGGTTCGCACCAGCATTTTCCTTCGTCTTTTTCGGCGCCGCAGGTGGCGGCCTTGCGCCACTTGGTGACTGTTTCTCCCTTGAAGACCGGGCGCTGGGCGACGTTGATCAGGGCATTGATGGTGCCGGGATTGTTGATCTGGTCGTGGGACAGGGCCGAGGTATCAGTCACGCCCGGCCGGGCGTGGGCGAACATCTGATATTCGAGGCTGCTCTTGGGCATGCCGGAGCCGAGCAGTTCGGACATGCGGGTGTACTGGTTGCCGATCAGTCCCTTGATGTTTTCCCACTTCGGGTGCGCCGGGTCGGCGGGCGGATTGAGCGGGTCGAAGGCGATGTGGCAGGAGCCGCAAGATGTCCCGATCAGGAAGGGCGGCTCGACCGAGGAGTCGGCCAGCTTGCTCACGCGCTGGTCGGATTCGATGCCGGTGGCGGCGGCCTTGGTCGTGGCGAAACCGGACCAAGAGGCGAGGTCGCTGTTCAACTGCTTCCACCTGGCGGCGTCAAAGCGCGGGTTGGGGAACTTGCGGATGCCGAGGGCGCCGGTCGAGGTGCCGAACTTCAGATCACAGGCGGAATGACGCTGATCCGCCTTGCCGCCCTGACTGTGTGGATCATCGGGGTCAAGGGCGGCATCCTTGAGGCCGCAGGCCGGGTCGACATAACCCGTCTTGCCGACGTACTTGAGCAGCACGTCGTCGCCGGGGCACCAGTCGAAACCGTAGGTCTCCTCGGCCGACTTCGCCGGGCATTCGGGATCGCCGGGCTTGCAGCATGCCGGGTCGTTGATGATGCCCCAGGCCCAGAAGCGGTCGTCGCGCTGGTCGGCGCGCAGGACGCGGTACCAGTCGACGAGGACGCCAATGCGCTGCTGGAAGGTGTAGGTGTGGAACCGTTCGTTGCCGCCGGTCGCCTTGAACCAGATCAGCCGGCCGACGCATTCCGATTCGTTCAGCCCCTCGCGGGCACAGGCCTCATGGTAAGGGGCGTCCTGATCGACTGCGGAGGACTCCGGAATCTGCTTGCCGGGCGGTGCGGTCGCTGCCGCGACAGTGGTGTTCTGAGCATGGACCGCGCCGAGCGGGCGGGTGTCGCTCTGATACGCCCAGATACCGGCGGCGATGGCGATAGCCGCAAAAGCGGCCAGTGGAGTACGTTTCATGCGCCTTCTCCTGTCGGACAAACACACTCAACGCCCCATTTCATCCTTGGTCAGCTCAAGCCGACTCTGTGCGTTCAGGCGGATGAAATCTCTCTGTCGGGCGAGTTACGATGCTCTTATAGCAAATCAGCGCCGCGTTGTCGACGTGTCGCAGGATTGAGCGGACGCCACGCGCCGCGTGTGATTCCTTGGTCCGGATTGTCTTGTTCGGTCACTCTCGCGCTTGAATCATCGCTTCCGGGTTGACCCAGTTTTCGTATTGCTCGGCGCTGACGTAGCCCAGTGCCAGCGCCGCAGCCTTCAGCGTCGTGTCTTCGCGGCTCGCCCGTCTGGCGATTTCAGCGGCCTTGTCGTAACCGATGTGCGGCACCAGCGCGGTGACCAGCATCAGCGAGCGCTCCATGAGTTCGGCGATACGTTCCCGATTGGCGGTGATGCCGCGCACGCAGTGGCGGTCGAAGCTGGCCATGCCATCGGCCAGCAGCCTGACGCTTTGCAGGAAATTGTGGGCGATCAGCGGCCGGAAGACGTTCAGCTCGAAATTGCCTGAGGCGCCGCCGATGCCGATCGCCACGTCGTTGCCCATGACCTGACAACAGAGCATGGTCAGCGCCTCGCACTGGGTCGGATTGACCTTGCCGGGCATGATCGAGCTGCCCGGCTCGTTCTCCGGGATGCCGAGTTCGCCGAGGCCGGAGCGCGGGCCGGAGGCCAGCCAGCGGATATCGTTGGCGATCTTCATCAGTGCCACGGCTAGCGTCTTCAGAGCGCCATGCGCGGCAACCAGACCGTCGCTGGCGGCCAGCGCGGCGAATTTGTTGGGCGCGCTGGTGAAGGGCATCCCAGTCTGCTCGGCCAGTATCGCGGCGACCCGGAAGCCGAACTCCGGGTGGGTGTTGAGTCCGCTGCCGACCGCAGTGCCACCGACCGCCAGCGGGTAGAGCGAGGGCAGGGTGGCCAGGATGACCGCTTCCGCATGCTGCAACTGGGCGACGTAGCCGGAGAACTCCTGGCCGAGCGACAGTGGCGTCGCATCCTGCAGGTGTGTGCGGCCGATCTTGATGATGCCGGCGAAGGCGGCTGCCTTTTCCCCAAGGCTCGCAGCGAGCTGGTGGAGGGTGGGCAGCAGGTGGCGCGTGATACCTAGGACGGCCGCCAGATGGACGGCAGTGGGAAAGATGTCGTTCGACGATTGCCCGAGATTGACCTCGTCATTGGGGTGAACCAGCCGTCTGCCACCGCGCGGGCCGCCGAGCAGTTCCGAGGCGCGGTTCGCCAGCACCTCGTTGAAGTTCATGTTGGTCTGCGTGCCGGAACCGGTTTGCCACACCGAGAGCGGGAATTCCTCAGGGTGCCGGCCGGCGGCCACTTCATCGGCGGCGGCCATGATGGCGCCAGCCTTCGCTGCCGGCAGCAGGCCAAGATTCATATTGGCCCTGGCGCAGGCGGCCTTGACCAGCGCCAGAGCGTGGATCAGTTCGTCCGGCATGCGCTCGGTCGAGATCGCGAAGTGATCCAGCGAACGCTGCGTTTGTGCCCCCCACAGGCGGTCGACCGCAACTGCGATGTCGCCGAACGAGTCTTTCTCCAGCCGCGTCATGGCGGTCGCCAACCTAGTGCCGGGCGCGCAACTCGGCGTTCAGTTCGTCGGCGACTTCGGCCCAGTCCGCGTCATCACGGATGGCCTCGCACAGGAAGGACGCCTGCGATGGCGTCCAGAAGGCGGCTTCATGCAACATGACGTGGCCGGCCAGCGGGCGGTGGCTTTCGATGAATTGCGCGATGGACGCTTCATCGTTGGGCTGGCCGAGTTGTGCGAAAAGCGTGGTCAAGTTGTGTACGGGTCTTTCCATGATGCCTTCCCTCTCTGCCTGCCTGGCAATTGTTGCCGATTGCGGCTCAAGAGTTGGAGTCCGTGCCGGGGCAGAAGTTCTGGGCAGCTTTGCTGGCACATCCTTTTTCTTGCAGCCAACCCCCGTTTCCGCGGTCCGGCCAGAGCCGACTGGCGTGAAACATTCGAGACGGTTTCTTGAGGTCGGCTATGAGGAAGCAGCATCCGACCGTCACTTTCGGCCACAAGCAGCCGATGGCGACGACCCTATAAAGCGGCCTTTCGTGCCCTCTCGGTGTATGCTGGTAGCTATATTTCAAGGTGCCGGTTTGCGCGTTTATTCAGTACTGTATAAACCCCTCGCTAAAACGCCGCAAAGCCCGTCGTAGAGCGGCTTTTCATGTGCTGGGCGACGCCGAGTTAGGGAGCAGGCGCCGGAGTTATGCAGCAAAACTGCTCCCGATAACAAAGTTGGGCGTCATGAAGATCCGCACCATTCGCGACGAAAGAGACATCGATCAATTAGTTGATCTAGTCACTGGCTCCGCCGACCGTGCCCTTGTGCAAGTCACAAAAGCTGGTGCCGGAACGCAAGGTTTGCAGGCCCTTTGGTCAATGAAGTTCTCCCCGATCGGCTGCGATCCACTGAACGCCGATACGCCACTCAACCTCATTGAGCAGTTGAACCAAACATTTACATACCTAGCAACTGCAAAAGCCCTCAGGCTACTACTGGCGCTTCATCCGACACTCGCGCCGTTCACGGTCAATCTGGGCACATCAGGAGGTTCCGACATTGAGTCAAACGTCAATGAAGGTTTAGCAGCCGAGGTCTTCGCCGCGGTCAACACGTCAAACAACCGTAAGCTTGCAAAGGATCTCTCGAAGGTGAGTAAAGTCGACGCTGGGTTCAAGTACGTTTTCTTCATGTGCCCAGGCTACGAGCAAGGCCGACAGATCAAGCTGGAACAAGAGGGCATCCAAGTGTGGTCGGTGGGCGAAGCGCTATGACCTCCAACCCGGCGCTCAACCTCGCTCCTTTCAGTCGCTGGACGCTGCGCGATAAAGCCGCGCAACGCCGGTTAGCTCTACGTTGAAGGGCCGCTTTCTCAGTCCTGCTACTTCCGCTTAGGGTCGAAAACCGCCGTTACCGTGATCTATCTGAAAACACCAATTGAACTCCCAACCCATCGGCGTTTTTGATTCCGGCCTCGGCGGCCTGACGGTATTGCGCGCCCTGCGCGGTCGGCTGCCGCACGAGGACTTTTTCTACTTTGCCGATACGCGCTTCCTGCCCTACGGCGATCGCCCCGAGGTATTTCTCAAGGAGCGCGGCGTGCTGATTGCCGAGGCGCTGGCGCGGCGCGGGGCGAAGGCGCTGGTCATCGCCTGCAATACGGCGACGGCGGCGGCGGCCGAGGCGATTCGCGCCGCGAGCCGGTTACCGATTGTCGCGCTGGAGCCGGGCGTCAAGCCGGCGGCTGTCCTTACACAAACAGGCGTCATCGGCGTGCTGGCGACGACGCGGACGCTGGAGAGCGAGCGCTTCGAGCGACTTGTCGGCAATCATGCCAACCACCTCAGGGTCGTCGCGCAGGCTTGTCCGGGGCTGGCCGAGGCGATCGAAAGCGAGGGGCCGGGCAGCCCGGCGGTGGCTGCCTTGCTCGACACCTTCGTCGCGCCGCTGGCGGCGGCCAATGCCGATGTTGTCGTGCTCGGTTGCACCCATTACCCGTGGGTGGCCAAGGCTATCGCGGAGCGCATGCCGGCCGGCGTCACGCTGCTCGATACCGGAGAACCCGTCGCCCGCCAGCTTGAACGCCTGCTCACTGCCGGCGGTCTGCTTGGCGGTGGGCAAGGCCGGTTGACGGTGGCGACCAGTGGTTCGCCGTTAGCGGTGACTGCCACGGTCGACCGCCTTTTCGGGGCAAAAATGCATGTCGAACACTGGGAGCCCTGACATGAGCGAAGCACCAAAGCCGCTGGCCGGATTGAAGGTCGTCGAACTCGGGACGCTGATCGCCGGGCCTTTCTGCACGCGGATCATGGCCGAATTCGGGGCCGAGGTGATCAAGATTGAGGCGCCCGATGGCGGCGACCCGCTGCGCAAGTGGCGCAAGCTTTACGAAGGCACGTCGCTGTGGTGGTACGTGCAGGCGCGCAACAAAAAGTCTGTGACGGCCAACCTGAAACATCCCGAAGGGCGCGAGTTCGTGCGCCGGCTGATCGCCGGGGCCGACATCCTGGTCGAGAATTTTCGCCCGGGCGTGCTCGACAAGCTCGGGCTGGGCTGGGAGACGCTCAAGGCGGACAATCCCGGTCTGGTCATGGTCCGCCTTTCCGGATTCGGGCAGACCGGGCCGTACAAGGATCAGCCGGGTTTCGGCGCGGTCGGCGAGTCGATGGGCGGGTTGCGCTATGTGACGGGCTTTCCCGACCGGCCGCCGGTGCGTACCGGCATCTCGATCGGCGATTCGATCGCCGCGCTGTGGGGGGCGATCGGCGCGCTGATGGCGCTGCGCCACAAGGAGGTGAATGGCGGCGCCGGGCAGGTGGTTGACGTGGCGCTGTACGAGGCGGTGTTCGCGATGATGGAGTCGCTGGTTCCGGAGTTCGACGTCTTCGGCTTCGTGCGCGAGCGCACCGGCAACATCATGCCCGGCATCACGCCGTCCAGCACGCATACGACGAAGGACGGCAAGCATGTGACCATCGGCGCCAACGGTGATGCGATCTTCCGGCGCTTCATGCTGGCCATGGGCCGCGACGATCTGGCCAACGATCCGGGTCTCGCCGACAACGCCGGCCGCGATGCCCGGCGCGCCGAGATTTATGCGCTGATCGACGCCTGGTGCGGCGGGCTGGACGAAGCGGAAGTGCTGGCGACGCTGGCCGCGGCCGAAGTGCCGTCGTCGCGGGTGTATTCCGCGGTCGACATGTTTTCCGACCCGCAATTCATCGCCCGCCAGATGATCGAGTCCGCTCGGCTGCCGGATGGCAAGGCGTTCCGCATTCCCGGCATCGTCCCGAAACTGTCGGAAACGCCCGGCGCCACCGAGTGGCTGGGGCCGGAACTGGGCGCGCATACCGACGAGATTCTCGCCGCCCTCGGCTACGACGCGGCGACCATCGCCGGGCTGCGCACAGCCGGCGCGATCTGAACTTCAGCGCAGGCGGAAGCGCACCGGCAGCAGCGCCTCGCGCGGTGCATCGGCGGGCAGCGAGCGCAGCGAACGCACGGCCCGCAGCGCGGCGTCGTCGAGGATGCGGTGGCCGCTGCCCTGTTCGACGCGGGCCGCCGTGACCTGGCCGTCCCCGCTGATGACGATGAGGACGAGCACTTCGCCTTCCAGCCCGCGGGCGATCGCTTCCTGCGGATAGAACTGGCCGCTGGCGTCGAGCTTCTGTAGGTGCTGGCTGACCGCCTGGGTCCAGGTCTTGGCCGCAACGGGCGGTTTCTCGCGCTTTTCCGGCTTGGGCGGGGTGGGGTTCCTGGGTGTCGCTGCCGGCCGGGGTTGTTCGGGCAGGATCAATGGCGGCGGGGGCGGCAGCGGCGTCGCGGGCGGCTCGCGCAGGGTCACGGTGATCGGCGGCAGCGCCGGTGGTGGACGAGATTCCGTGATCAGGGGCGCGACGAAGGGCAGGACATGCAGCAGGAGTGACGCAGCCAGCGCGAGCAAAAGCCGGTATTCGTTGCTGGTCGTGAGAAAATGCGGGCTGGCCAAAGGAGATGAGGGCGTCGATGAAGCCGGGTTGGGTGAAGCTGCTGGTCGCAATGATAATCGGGATGGGACTGGCAATGCCGGTTCATGCCCAGTTCTGGTCGCGCGACCCGGCCGCCCTGCCGACGCCGACGGCCTTCGTCACCACCCTTGAGCTGGGCGATCTGGCGCAGGCGCAAGCCTGGCTGGACGCCGGCCTGGCGCCCGATTTCATGGGCAGCCGGATCGGTTCCGGGCTGATGATCGGCGCCTGGGAGGGCAATATCGACATGATGCGGCTGTTCATCTCGCGCGGCGCCAACATCAACCGGATGAACGGCAACGGCGAGACGGCGATCATTCTCGCTGCCTGGCGCGGCCAGCTTGAGGCGGTGAAATGGCTGGTCGAGCGGGGGGCGCGGATCAATGCACCGGCGCGTCAGTGGTCGCCGCTGCATTATGCGGTTTTCGCCGGGCACCGCGAGGTCGCCGATTACCTGATGGACCAGGGCGCCGACATCAACGCCCTGAGCACCAACGGTTCAAGCGTGCTGATGATGGCGATCTACGAAGGGCGCGAGGGACTGGCGCAGCTGCTGATCGAGAAGGGCGCGGAACGCAGCTTCAGGAATGACTGGGGCGACGGCGCGCTGGAGTGGGCGATGCGCTACAACCAGTTGAACATCGCGCGGATGATCACCAATCCCGAAGAGTTCAACATTGCCATCAACAAACCGAAGGAAACCTGGGGCGAGCCGGCCCGTTCGCTGCGCATGTCGAAGGAACTCGAGGAATTGATGGAGATGCGCGAGAAACTGGTCGAACGTGGCGAGTCGACCGCGGCGATCGACAGGCGGATCAACGTCGAGCGCGTGCGCGTCATGCGCGCCGAAATCGACCGTCCGGCAATGCCCGCGCGTGCCGCGACGATGGAGATCACGGCCAGCCGCAAGAAGCCGCAGGAGCAGTCGGCGCGCATCATCTACGACGACAAGGGCAAGGCGACTGGCCGGAATGCCCCGGCGGCAGCGAGTTCGCCCAAGGGCAAGGTCAAGAAGGATTAATCGTCGAGAGGTCGGTTGCGGACTTCGGGCAGGAACAGCAACCCGACGAGCGAAGCGACAATCAGCAGCCCGGTCGGATACCACAGCCCGGCCAGGGGATCGCCGAAGCGCACGCTCAGCCAGGTGACCATGAACGGCGACATGCCGCCGATCCAGCCGGCGGCCAGATTGTGCGGCAGCGCCACCGCCGTGTAACGGGTTCGCGCCGGAAACAGTTCGGGCAGCGTCGCAGTCTGCGGCCCGGTGATGCAGGCGAGCGGCACGACCAGAACGAGCAGCAGCAGGACGATCATCGTCGTGTCGGGTGCCGCCAGCGAGCCATAGTGGAGCAGCCCCTGAAAGACCGGGAAGATGCATAGCGCGCCGGTGATCAATCCAGTCAGCAGCACCGGGCGCCGGCCGATCCGGTCGGATAGCCAGCCGCAGAAGAGAGTCGCGGGAAACAGCGCGAGTGTCGCGACCGTCACCAGGGCCCCGGCTTCGGAGGCAGGCAGCTTGACCACCGTCTTGAGAAAGACGCCGGTATAGACCTGCGCGGAAAAGAACAGCAGCGAGCCACCCGCGGAAACGCAGCAGAACAGCAGCGCCATGCGGCCCAGTGTGTGCCGGTCGCGGAAGCATTCCCGCAGCGGCGTCCTGGACAGCGCGTTTTTTTCGCGCAAATGGCGGAAGACGGGCGATTCGTGCAGGTTCATCCGGCTGCGGATGGAGATGGCGAGTAGTACGGCCGAGAGCAGGAAGGGAATCCGCCAGCCCCATGCCTTGAAGTCGGCATCGCTCAGCAGTTGCTGGAGCAGGATGATCTGCAGTGTTGAGGCCATCATGCCGAGCGGGCCCATCAGTTGCAGGATGCTGGTGTAGAAGCCGCGCCGGCCTGCCGGTGCATGCTCGGTGAGATAGACCGCCGCGCCGCCGATTTCGCCGCCGACCGAGAGTCCCTGCAACATGCGCAGGAACAGCAGCAGCAAGGGAGCGAGCAGGCCGACCTGCTCGTAGGTGGGCAGCAGGCCGACGAACACGGTTGAAACGCCCATCAGGACAATGGTGGCGAGGAAGATGGTGCGCCGTCCATGGCGATCGCCAAGCGAGCCGAAGAGCGCGGCACCGAGCGGGCGGACGATCATCCCGACGCCGAAGGTGCCGAGGCTGGCGAGCAGCGCGGCCACCGGGTCGTCAGCAGGAAAGAAAAGGACGCTGAAATGGACCGCCAGCGAGGCGAAGGTCAGGAAGTCGTACCACTCGAGAAAGGTGCCGAAGCAGGCGGCAATCACCACTTTCTTCTGGATCTTCTCTTGGCTGTCGGGCGAAGTCATGGGGGCGATGCGGATTGAAAGTGCGCATTATCGCGCGTCCGGCCGCATGCCGCACCGACAAGACCGGACGCGCGACCTGGCGTGCCAGCGGGGGCGCAGCGCGCTTACCTATAGGATGATCCTTGTCGGAGGCACAAGAGTCGGTGTTGATGAAGCTTCTCAAGGGAATCCCGGCGGTCAGCTGCTGCTTCTTGGTTCAATGGGCGGTTCCCGGGCAAATCCTGAACCGACCACCAGCCATGCCGCCGAGCGAAGATCGCGAGCGATTGCTCTCGTTGAAAGGTGTTGTGTCGAAGCCAATGGGGATACAATGCCACTTGAAGCTCTGGCATATACCCACGAGTTCATCTTCAGCGGTGCAGAGCTGGTGATCGGCTGGTTGCAGACATAACGGGAGGTGGGATGGACGTTCAGGCTGCATTGGATGCCATAGCGGATCAAGCTGCAAATGGCGACCTGGTTTTCCCTGCCACCGCTGAGGCGGCAATGCGCGTTCAGCGTATTCTTGATAATCCGGATTCGTCGATTGACCAGTTGAGCAAAGTGATTGCTTCTGATCCGCTCTTGTGTGCCCGGATTGTCGGGGTAGCCAATTCTGTCGCGTACAACCCTTCTGGTCGTGCCACAAGCGATGTTCGGAGTGCCGTCTCCCGGTTGGGATTCAAGACCCTGAGAACGCTGGCAACCTCGGTGGTTGTGCGTCAGATGCAGGGTTTGCCGCAGCACCCCGAGTCGCGCGCGTTGGCTTCGCAGTTATGGGAGCACACGACCCATGTTGCCGCGCTCGCGCGGGTCATTGCCAAACATATAACGAGGCAGGATCCGGAGGCGGCATTTTTTGCGGGGATCGTGCATGAGGTCGGCAGCTTTTATCTGCTTGCTCAGGCCGACAAGTTCCCCGTGCTGCTGCATGCCGACCCGGATTCATGGTTTGGCGAGGGTGAGGCGCGGGTGGGGCGCGCCGTGCTCCATACCATGGGAATTCCGGCCAATATACTCGAAGCCCTGGAGGTGTTCTGGAAGGGCTATCTTTCCATGCCGGCAGAATCCCTCGGTGACACGCTATTGCTGGCTGATCAACTGGCACCGGTCGAATCCCCGCTCGCCGAGTTGACCGGGGTCAGCCGGCATGGCGCATCATTCGACATCGATCTGATGATCGGTGACGAAATGCTTCATACCATTCTCACGGATTCGGCCGCGGAAGTGGCCTCGCTGGCCGCCGCGCTCAACGCCTGAGCAGGGGCCGCCTGGCGTGACCATGTATGCCTGGAAGAGTCCGAACGCACAATGGAAAAGGCCGGTTGACGCGGTCAACCGGCCTGCCGAAGCAACAACGGGACGGATGCTCAGAGCCGCCCGTGATCGTTACTTGCCGCTGAACTGAGTGCGCAGGCAGCCCATGTAGTCAGGGCCGGCCTTGTCCTTGCACGCTTCGCGGGCTTTCTGGACTTGCTCGCAACGCTTCGGATCGGTCGCCGTGCTGCATTCGACCGGCGGCATCTTCTGTTGGACGCACTGGCGGAAGGCCGGACCGGTCTGGCCCCTGCATTCCTGATAGACCTTCTTGCGGGCTTCGCACTGGGCCGGGTTGCCCGACTTGGCACAATCGAAGTTCTGCATTTGGTCGCCCATGCACTGCTTGCGCTCCGGGCCAACCTTGTCCTGACAGGCGGCGCGGGCCTGCTCATGTGCCTGCTGGTGCGCCTTGCAAGCTTCCGGATTCGGGGTCTGGGCGCAATCACGCGGCCCCCGCCGCCCCATGCCCGGACCCATGCCCTGGCCGGCGCCAGGACCCATTCCCGGACCCATTCCCGGACCCATTCCTGGACCCATTCCTGGACCCATTCCTGGACCCATTCCGCCCGGGCAGGGGGCAGCGCCGCACGGCCCCGTGCCAGGCCCCGGCCCGGTCTGGGCGATCGCCGGCAGACAGAAGAGGGTTGCCATCAGTACGCTTCCGATAATCATCAGACGGGTTTTCATGTGTTTCTCCTTGCTGGTTGGTATGGGTAAATTCTAGCCCCCTGCGCTGCCCACCGCGCCGGCATTTGTAAATGAGTGCAAGCGGCTGGCGGCGCAGTTACAAAGCGTTACGGTTGCCATGCTATATTCACTCGCATGGATGAAATCAAACCCGGCGAGCACCGTCTCACCCTTTCCGAAGTGCTCGAGTGGATGGTTGCCGACGGGTTGATCGAGAGCGCGGCGGCTGAGGGGCTGAAGACCGAGCGCCGCCTGCACGGCGCCAAGGTGCACCCGCTGGTGGTCATCGCCGACCAGAAATGGCGAACCAGGGGAACGCCGGTGCGCCTGCTGACGCTGGAAGCACTGACCGAATGGCTGGCCGGCAAGGTCGGCCTCGACTACCTGCACATCGATCCGCTCAAGATCGATTTCACCGGCGTCGCCGAGGTCATGTCCAGCGCCTACGCCGGACGCTTCGGCATTCTGCCGGTGCAGGTGACGACGCGCGAGATCGTCATCGCCACCGCCGAGCCTTTCGTCCGCGAATGGGTTGCGGAACTCCGGCCCATCCTGCGCAAGGATATTCGCCGCGTGCTCGCCAACCCGGATGACATTTCGCGCTACCTGGTCGAGTTCTTCAATCTGGCGCGGTCGGTCAAGAAGGCGGCGGCCAAGGGCGAGGTGACGTCCGGGCTGTCGAGCTTCGAGCAACTCGTCGAGCTGGGCAAGAGCAATCGCCAGTTCGACGCCAACGACCAGCACATTGTCCATATCGTCGACTGGCTGTGGCAGTACGCTTTCGACCAGCGTGCCTCGGACATCCACATCGAACCGCGGCGTGACCTCGGTATCGTGCGCTTCCGCATCGACGGTGTCCTGCATCAGGTGTACCAGATTCCGATGGCCGTGATGAACGCGATGACCAGCCGCGTCAAGCTGCTCGGCCGCATGGACGTGATCGAGAAGCGCCGCCCCCAGGATGGCCGGGTGAAGACCCGCACCCCCGCCGGGCAGGAGGTTGAGCTACGCCTGTCGACGCTGCCGACCGCCTTCGGCGAAAAGCTGGTGATGCGTATCTTCGACCCCGAGGTGCTGGTCCGCGACCTGCGCTCGCTTGGGTTTTCGAGCGATGACGAGACGCGCTGGAAGCAGATGACGAGCACCCCGAACGGCATCATCCTGGTCACCGGGCCGACCGGGTCGGGCAAGACGACGACGCTGTACACGACGCTCAGGCAACTGGCGACGCCCGAGGTCAATGTGTGCACCATCGAGGATCCGATCGAGATGGTCGAGGCGGCGTTCAACCAGATGCAGGTTCTGCGCAGCATCGACCTCGGCTTTGCCGATGGCGTGCGGGCGCTGATGCGGCAGGACCCGGACATCATCATGATCGGCGAGATACGCGATCTGGAAACGGCGGAGATGGCCATCCAGGCGGCGTTGACCGGGCACCTCGTGCTGTCGACGCTGCATACCAACGATGCCCCGGCGGCGATCACCCGCATGCTCGACCTCGGCGTGCCGGCCTACCTGATCAATTCGACCATGCTCGGGGTCATGGCGCAGCGCCTGGTGAGAACCCTGTGCCCGCATTGCAAGAAGGCCATGCCGATCACGGAGGATCAGAAGGCGACCTGGCGGGCGCTGGTGTCGCCGTGGAAATCGAACGAGCCGGCGCAGCTGCATCAGCCTGTGGGCTGTCTCGAATGCCGGATGACCGGCTACAGCGGGCGCGTCGGTATCTACGAAATCCTGCTCAACTCGCCCGAAATGCGCAAGGTCATCCGGAACAATACCGAAGTCGTGCAATTGCGCGATCTCGCCAGCCGCGAGGGCATGCGCCCACTGCGCATATCGGGCGCGCTCAAGGTGGCACAGGGGCTGACCTCGCTCGACGAGGTCGTCAAGGTCGCGCCGCCGGGAGACGAGCAGTAGAAGTCTAGCGGGACAGGGCACGCATGGCGCGCTCGAGTCCGTCCGGGCTGAGCGGGAACATCCGGTTGCCGAAAAGCTGCCGGATTATCTGCAGCGACGGCGCGTAGGCCCAGTGCTCCTCGGGCAGCGGATTCAGCCAGACGGCGCGCGACCAAGTGTTCAGCATGCGTTCCAGCCAGGTGGCGCCGGCTTCCTCGTTCCAGTGTTCGACGCTGCCGCCGGGCCGGGCGATTTCGTAGGGACTCATCGTCGCGTCGCCGACGAAGATCAGCTTGTAGTCGGCGCCATAGGTATGGATCACCTCCCAGGTCGGCATGCGCTCGCCGTGCCGCCGGCGGTTGTCCTTCCAGACGCCCTCATAGACGCAGTTGTGGAAATAGAAATGTTCGAGGTGCTTGAATTCGCTGCGCGCGGCTGAAAAAAGTTCCTCACAGGCCGCGATGTGGTCGTCCATCGAGCCGCCGATGTCGAGAAAGAGCAGGACCTTGACCGCGTTGTGCCGTTCCGGGCGCAGTTGCAGGTCGAGCCAGCCGGCGTTGCGGGCGGTGCCGGCGATGGTTCCGTCGAGATCGAGTTCGGTCGCCGCACCCTGCCGGGCGAAACGGCGCAGCCGGCGCAGCGCCACCTTGATGTTGCGCACACCGAGATCGACGCTGTCGTCGAGGTTGCGGAATTCGCGCTGTTCCCAGACCTTGACCGCCGTCCGGTTGCCGGCGGACTCGCCGCCGATGCGGATGCCTTCCGGATGGTAGCCGCCATGGCCGTAGGGCGAGGTGCCGGCGGTGCCGATCCATTTGCTGCCGCCGGCGTGGCGTTCCTTCTGTTCGGCGAGGCGTTGCCTGAACTGCTCGAACAGCTTTTCGTAGCCGAGCTTCTGCAGCTTGAGCCGGTCCTCCTCGGAGAGATGGCGTTTGGCCGCCAGTTCCAGCCATTCCTCGGGGATCATCGCCCCCAGCCCGGGCAGTGCCTCGACGCCCTTGAAGTACTCGCCGAAGGCGCGGTCGAAGCGGTCGTAGAGGGCCTCGTCCTTGATCAGGATGGCGCGCGCCAGCAGGTAGAAATCGTCGAGGCTGGCGCCGACCAGCCGCGCCTGCAGCGCCTCGAGCAGGGCCAGCAACTCCTTGGTCGAGACCGGAAGCTGGCGGGCCTTCAGATGCAGGAAGAAATCGACCAGCACTTATTTGCGGCGCGCCATGAACGCCAGTCGCTCGAAGAGATGGACGTCCTGCTCGTTCTTGAGCAGGGCGCCGTGCATGGGCGGAATCGCGTCCTTCGCTTCCTTGGCGCGCAGCGCCTCGGGCGGGATGTCCTCGGCCAGCAGCAGTTTCAGCCAGTCGAGCAGTTCGCTGGTCGACGGCTTCTTCTTGAGGCCGGGCACCTCGCGCAGGTCGAAGAAGACCTCCAGCGCCTCGCGCAGCAGGTCGCGCTTGAGGGCCGGGAAATGGACGTCGACGATGCGCGTCATCGTCTGCTTGTCGGGAAACTTGATGTAGTGGAAGAAGCAGCGGCGCAGGAAGGCATCCGGCAACTCCTTTTCGTTATTCGACGTGATGATGATCAGTGGCCGGTTGCGGGCCTTGATCGTGCGATGGAGTTCGTAGCAGAAGAATTCCATGCGGTCGAGTTCGCGCAGCAGGTCGTTGGGGAACTCGATGTCGGCCTTGTCGATCTCGTCGATCAGGACCACCGGTCGCTGTTCGCATTCGAAGGCCTGCCAGAGAACGCCGGGAACGATGTAGTGGGCGATGTCCTCGACGCGCGGGTCGCCGAGCTGGGAGTCGCGCAGGCGCGAAACGGCATCGTATTCGTAGAGACCCTGCTGCGCCTTGGTCGTCGACTTGATGTGCCACTGGAATAGCGGCATGGCGAGGGCGCGGGCGACCTCCTCGGCGAGCAGGGTCTTGCCAGTGCCCGGCTCGCCCTTGATCAGCAGCGGGCGCTGCAGGACGTTGGCGGCATTGACGGCGAGGGTCAGGTCGCGGGTGGTGACGTAGGAGTCGGTACCTTCGAATTTCACTGTGGCAATCCTCAAGATTGGCTGGCGCTGCGGTTGATCTGGTCGAGGTAGGCCGCTGCATCCATGGGTCCGCCGGTGCGCTGGGCGCGCCAGATGGTTTCGCCCAGGCATTCGAGCAGGACATGTTCGGCGGCGTGGGCTTCCATTTTCGCGTGCAGGCGGTTGAATGCCGCGCGGATTCCCGGCGGCTGGTCGATGCTGACCTGCTCGTGGATGGCAAGGTGCAGCGAAAGATGGAGGAAGGGATTCATCTGCCCGCCTTCGGGTGTCCATTCCTTTTCCAGCGCGCCGGCGCTGTCGGCGAGCAGGGCGTGGTATTCGGGATGGCGCGCGGCGATGTCGGCGGCGGTGACTTCGGCACCAACCAGAGGCAGCCGTTCCTGGTGCTTCTTCCAGGCGGCGCAGAAGAACTGGCGAACCTGATCGCGGGACGGACTAAACATGGACGCTTTCGCAAAGGAGGGTGACGACGGAATTCTGGAACAGCCGGTTGCCGTTGCCGGCGGGGGCGATCTGGCCGCTGCCGTAGGCGCCGACTAGCGGGACACCGGGGAAGGTCTCGCGGAAGGCGAGCAGGTCGCGGTCGTCGGTGCCGTAGAACAGCGGGCCGCGGCCGAGGCAGGAAAACATCAGCGCGAAATCGGGCCGGTTTCCGGGGTCGACCGCAGCAAGCAGCGACTGCCGCATGTCCTGTTCGGCGCTCAGCGGCTGGCGGACGGCCCAGCGAACCTGCTCGCCGATCGCCAGCGTTTCGGCGAGGGTCAGCGAGCCGTCGGCGTTGGCCGCGAGGATGGGGACGGCAGGCGTTCCGGGCTGGCGCGCCACGACGATCTGGTGCAGCGGCGGCTCCGCGCGCAATTCGGCGGGCAGGCTGCGATGCAGACTGTTGATCGCGGCAAGCCCGCCAAGCGCGCACAGATCGTAGCCGGCGACGGCGTTGACCGCGAGCGGATGGCTCAGCATGCGCAGGCCTGGCGAACAGGCGATCCGGGCATGGATTCCGGCCAGCGGCAGTTCGGCCCTGGCATCGCCGGCCAACCGTCCGTGCGACCAGGTCACGGCCTCGGCGTCAAGCAGCCCGACGCGTTCCGGTCGCCGTTGCCAGTCATTGGGCAGGGCATGATGGCCGGAAAACGAGAGCAGCGGTTCGGGCCGCGGGCCGGCATCGCCCGGCGCTGCATCGGCAATGACCAGTGCCGCCGCTCCCGGCTGGTCGAGCAGCCAGCCCTGTTCGGTCAGCAGCCCGTAGGCGGTGCACCCGCTGATCTGCAGCGTACCGGCGGCGCGGGCGGCGGCGACGACAGCTGCCTGCGCGTGGCGCACGTAGTTGCGTGTGAGGAACAGCAGGACGCTGTCGGCGCGCTCGAGACCGGCTGCCTGCAGTGCGTCGCGGACCGCTGTGGCGGCCAGATCCGCCGTCGGGTGCGGGCCGCTGACCAGGCTGCTGGCGACCTTCATGCCGCCTTTCCCTGATAGTGGCAGAGGTCGGCAACGACGCAGTGGCCGCATTCTGGCTGGCGCGCCTTGCACACATAACGACCGTGCAGGATCAGCCAGTGATGCGCGTCCCTGGCGAAGTGCGCCGGGGTGACCTTGAGCAATCTCTGCTCGACCTCGAGCGGTGTCTTGCCGGGCGCGAGACCGGTCCGGTTGCCGACGCGGAAGATGTGCGTGTCGACGGCGATCGTCGGCTGGCCGAAGGCGGTGTTGAGGACGACGTTGGCCGTCTTGCGCCCGACGCCGGGCAGCGCCTCGAGCGCGGCGCGTTCCTCGGGGACAGCACCGCCGTGTCGCTCGACCAGCAGGCGGCAGGTGGCGATGACGTTCCTGGCCTTGGTCCGGAACAGGCCGATGGTCTTGATGTATTCGGCGACGCCGTCCTCGCCGAGCGCCAGCATCGCCTCCGGGGTCGGCGCCACCGGAAAGAGCCGCGCTGTCGCCTTGTTGACTCCGATATCGGTCGCCTGTGCCGAGAGGATGACGGCAATCAGCAGCTGGAACGGGGACGCGTAAGCCAGTTCAGTCGTCGGCGCCGGGTTGGCGGCTGCCAGGCGGGCGTAGAAATCGGCGACCTGAGTCTTGTTCACGGGCTGGACAATGTCACCCGGCGACAGCCACCGGAGCGGGCGGCTTGCGGTGGGCGCGGGCGGCGGCGCGCGCGTCCATCCAGTTTTTCCAGGCGATCATGCAGCCGAGCAGGATGAAGGCGCCGGGGGGTAGCATCGCCAGCAGGAAGCCGGGGTAGCTTTCGGGCAGCAACTGGAGCGGTTGCAGGCTGGGGAAAACCATGTCGATGCCACCGAACAGCGTCCCGTTGCCCAGCAGCTCGCGCATGCCGCCGAGCAGGGCCAGGGTCCACAACATGCCGACGCCCATGAAGATGCCGTCGAAGGTCGATTGCAGCGGCGGGTTCTTGGCGGCGAAGGCTTCGACGCGGGCGAGGACGATGCAGTTGGTGACGATCAGCGGAATGAAGATCCCGAGCACCAGGTAGAGTTCGTGCAGATTGGCGTTGAACAGCAGGTCGACCACGGTGACCAGCGCGGCGACGATCAGGATGAATACCGGGATGCGGATCTCGTGCGGAATGAAATTGCGCAGCGAGGCGACCGCGACGTTGGACATGGCCATGACGACGATCGTCGCCAGCGACAGCATGATGCCGTTGACCGCATTGGTGGTCACCGCCAGCAGGGGGCACAGGCCGAGAATCTGGACGATCGAGGTGTTCTGCTTCCAGACGCCGTTGCCGGCGATGTTGCTGAGTTCCTGGCGGGTGATCATGGCTTGCCTCCGGTTTGGGCGAACAACTCGTCACGTTGCGGGTCGGCCCACTTGACAGCCTTGTTCACCGCCTTGACGACAGCGCGCGGCGTGACCGTGGCGCCGGCGACATATTCGAAGCGGCCGCCGTCCTTACGGACCCGCCAGCCCGGGTCGCTGACCGTAGCCAGCGACAGTCCGGCGAACTGGGCAATCCACGGCGCCGCCTTGTTCTTGTCCTTCTTCGGGTCGACGTAATCGCCCAGGCCAGGCGTTTCCTTGTGCTGGGTGACACGCACGCCCGCCAGCGTGCCATCGGCGCGCAGGGCGATCAGCAGCCTGACCTTGCCGGCGTACCCATCCGGGGCGGCCGCCTCGAAAACCAGCGCCACCGGCTTGCCGCCCATCCGTGCCCGATACAGCGTCGACGGCTCGTCGAGGCCGAGCTGAGGCGTCGGCGGCAGGGTCAGCGTGTCGTCGAGCAGGGCGTTGTCGTATTCCGCGCGTGGCAATACCTCGTCGACCAGCTTCATCTTTTCCTCGGCGGCCGAGGCCTCGATCGCCGGTTTGGTCCACAGGTAGGCGCCCGAGAGCAGGCCGGTGAAGATGATGACGAAGACGAACAGTATCGCTGCCGTGCGCAGCGCCATGCCGGGGGCGGAAATCTCCCGAGCGCCGCCGGTCATGACTTGTCCTTCATGCCGAAGATCGGCGGTTGGTTCAGCAGGTCGATCAGCGGCGCACACAGGTTCATCAACAGCACGGCGAAGGCGACTCCGTCTGGGTAGCCGCCGAAGACCCGGATGATGTAGGTGAGCAGGCCGGCGCCAACGCCGAAGATCAGCTTGCCGCGCGGTGTCGTGCACCCGGAAACCGGATCGGTGGCGATGAAGAAGGCACCGAGCATCGCGCCGCCGGAGAACAGATGGAACAACGGGTTGGCGAACTGCGCCGGGTTGTACAGCCAGAGCGCGCCGGAGATCGCCGTCAGCCCGGCGACGAAGGCGAGGGGGATGTGCCAGGTGATGATCCGGCGCTGCCATAGCCAGAGGCCGCCGAGCAGGTAGCCGGCGGCGATCCATTCCCAGCCATGGCCAGCGAAGTTGCCATAGAGGTCCCGGTTGGCCAGCACGTGCGCCACATCGACGTCGCCGTCGCCGAGCTTGAGCGCGGTCTTCAGCGCATCGAGCGGGGTCGCGCCGGATAGCGCGTCGACGCGCGGCGCCAGCCCGAGAATGACGTTGATCTGGTCGCCGGCGGTGAGCTGCAGGCCGACGCTCGGCCACTGCGACATCAGCGCCGGGAAGGCGACGATACAGACGGCGAAGGCGATCATCGCCGGGTTGAACGGGTTCTGGCCGAGGCCGCCGTAGAGATGCTTGGCGACGACGATGGCGAACCCCGTGCCGAGCGCCACCAGCCACCACGGCGCGAGTGGCGGGAAGGCGAGGGCGACCAGCCAGGCAGTGACGATGGCCGAGCCGTCGGAGAGGAACATCGCTCGCGGCTTGCCGCGCACCTTCAGCATCACGGCCTCGGCGAGCAGCGCCGCCAGCGACGCGATGACCAGTTGCACGAGGATGGCCGGGCCGATCAGCCACGTATAGGCGGCGATGCCAGGGATCAGCGCGATGCAGACCTGGATCATCACCTGGCTGACGCTGACATCCTTGAGCAGGAACGGGGCGGGAGCGAACATCATTCGGCTTTCTCGCTGGTTGCCGGTTGCGGGGCGGCGTCCAGCACCACGCGACGAGCTTCGATGTCACCGACGGCCCGTTGCTGTTCGGAAGTCAAGCCTTCGGTGTTTTTCGGTTGGGCAGCTTCGCGTTGCGCCTTGGCTCTTTCCATCGCCGCCTGGATGGTGGCCATTCTTGCGGCTTTTTCAGCGTCGACCGGGGCTGGCGCAGCTTGCGGCGTGGCATTGCCAGCGCTGCCGGCCGCGGCTGGTGGCGGAGTCTCCGCTGCCGTAACCGCTTCCGCCGCTTTCCTGGCCGCCTGCGCAGCTGCCGCCCTGGCCAGCTTTTCGGCCTTCTCGGCCTTCTCCCGTTCTTCGCGCTCCTGTTTGAATTCGAAGCGTACCTTGGCGCCGTCGGCGGCGTTCTTGTCGCGCTCGCGGGCCCAGATCTCGCTCTTGGCGAAACGGAAATACTGGACCAGGGGAATGCGCGACGGGCAGACGAACGAGCAGCAGCCGCATTCGATGCAGTCGAAGATGTGGTATTCCTGGGTCTTGCCGAAATTCTTGGCGCGCGCGAACCAGTACATCTCGAACGGCTGCAGTTCGTGCGGACAGGCCTCGGCGCAGGCACCGCAGCGGATGCACGGCATCTCCGGCGCCTTGGGCGGAAACAGGCGGTCGTCGTGGGCAATCAGGCAGTTGGTGGCCTTGATCACTGGCACTCGCGGATCGGGGACGAGGAAGCCCATCATCGGCCCGCCCATGATGATGCCGTCGGTGTCCGGGTGCGGGTTGGCGAGATTGAGCAGTTGGTCCATCGGCGTGCCGATCAGCGCCTCGTAATTGCGCGGCGCATCGACGTTACCGGTCACCGTGACCAGCCGCGAGATCACCGGCTCGCCGTGGGCGATGGCGCGCCAGGCGGTGTAGGCGGTGGCGACGTTGAAGCACTGGACGCCGAGATCGGTCGAGCGTTTGCTGGCCGGCACCTCCTTGCCGGTCAGCACGCGGATCAGTTGTTTGGCGCCGCCGGCCGGGTAGAGCGTTGGTACCTGAATGACGAGAAATGGCTCATTGAGCGCGTCGACCGCGGCACGCATCGCGGCCGCAGCTTCCGGCTTGTTGTCCTCGATGCCGATCAGCACCTTCTTCGGTTGCAGCAGGTCGCGGAAGATGCCGATGCCGCGCACGACTTCCTCTGCGCGTTCGCGCATCAGCAGGTCGTCGCAGGTGATGTAGGGCTCGCATTCGGCGCCATTGATGACCAATTCGTCCATCGGCACCGACTTCGCCGGGGTCAGCTTGCCGTGGGTCGGGAAGACGGCGCCGCCGAGGCCGACCACGCCGCAATGCTGCAGATGCTCACGCACCGCTTCCGGCGTCAGCGTCGAATAGTCGAGCGGGCCATGGCTGATCCACTCATCCTTGCCATCGGGTTCGATGACGACGCACAGCGCGTCGAGGCCGGAGGGGTGCGGCTGGATGTGCATCGCCACCTTGGTCACGGTGCCCGAGGTCGGCGCGTGGACGGCGGCGGAGATCCAGCCGTCGGCCTCGCCGATCAGCTGACCCTTGAGCACCTTGTCGCCGGCCTGCACCACCGGGCGTGGCATGCCGCCGATGCTCTGGTGCAGGGGCACGACCAGGCGCGACGGCAACGGCGCCTGGGCGATCGGCAGGCCGATCGATTGCGCCTTGTTGGTCGGCGGCTTGACGCCGCCCTTGAACCTGAACAGGTTCATCAGCATCAGGCCGCCTCTTTCAGCGGCGCGGCGCGGATCTCGACGACCGGGTACTTCCATTTCCAGTTGTCGAGGTTCTCGGTGATCGGCTCCATGTGGATGCATTCGACCGGGCACGGCGGCAGGCACAGTTCGCAGCCGGTGCACATCGCAGCGACGATGGTATGCATCTGCTTGGCGGCGCCGACAATGGCGTCTACCGGGCAGGCCTGGATGCACAGCGTGCAGCCGATGCAGGTCTGCTCGTCGATGATCGCTACCTGCCTGGGCTTCTCCTCGGCGTCGAGCGCCTTGACCTCGCGCCCGAGCAGGTCGGCCAGCTTCTGTACGCCTTCCATGCCGCCCGGCGGGCATTTGTTGATCTCGTCGCCCTGGGCGATGGCTTCGGCGTAGGGCTTGCAGCCCGGATACCCGCACTGGCCGCACTGCGTCTGCGGCAGGATGCCCTCGATCTTCTCGACCAGCGGGTTGCCCTCGACCTTGAACTTGATCGATGCGAAGCCGAGCGCGGCGCCGAGCACGACGGCGCCAAGGGCCATGATGGCGATGGCGAGGACGATCTCCATGCTTACTGGTACTTGTCCAGGCCGGCGAAGCCCATGAAGGCGAGTGCCATCAGGCCGGCGGTCACCATGGCGATGGCGACGCCACGGAAATGAACAGGCACCTCGGCGCCTTCGACGCGTTCGCGGATACCAGCGAAGAGTATCAGTACCAGCGAGAAGCCGACCGCGCTGCCGGCGCCGAAGAGCAGCGATTCGACGAAGTTGTGTTTGTTGGAAATATTGAGCAGCGGCACGCCGAGTACCGCGCAGTTGGTGGTGATCAGCGGCAGGTAAATGCCCAGCGTCTGCTGAAGTGTCGGCGACGTCTTGGCGATGACCATCTCGGTTAACTGGACGATGGCGGCAATGGTGACGATGAACGACAGCGTGCGCAGATATTCGAGCCCGAAGGGCAGGAGCAGGTAATGGTCGATGATGTAGCTGGCCCCGGTCGCCATGGTCAGCACGAAGGTCGTGGCGGCACCCATGCCATAAGCCGTCTCCAGTTTCTTGGAAACGCCCATGAAAGGGCAGAGACCGAGGATCTTCACCAGCACGACATTGTTGACCAGCACCGCGCCGACGAGGATGAAAAGGTAATGGCTCATGGATTGGGAAGGAGTCAAGCCGGTATTATCCGGCTTTGACGCAGGTCAAACAACCGTAATGGAAATAAGGGATTAGGCTTTCTTCTTCATGACGTGTGCGAGCGTATCCGCGACTTCGCCAACCAGATCCGGACCGCGGTAGATGAAGCCGCTGTAGAACTGGACGAGGCTGGCGCCGGCCCGGATCTTCTCGGCCGCGTCGGCGCCGCTCATGATCCCGCCGACGCCGATGATCGGCAGTTCGCCGGCGAGCGCGATCGCCAGCTTCTTCAGGACATCCGTCGACCTGCGAAAGACCGGCGCGCCGGAGAGGCCGCCGGCCTCGGTCGCATTGGCCAGGCCTTTGACACCTTCGCGCGACAGCGTGGTGTTGGTGGCGATGACGCCATCCATGCGATGGCGGCGCAGCGCATCGGCAATCGCAATGATCTGCGCGTCGTCGAGGTCGGGGGCGATTTTCAGCGCCATCGGCACGTAATGCCCGTGCTTGTCGGCGAGCTGTTCCTGGCGCGCCTTGAGCTGCGCAAGCAGGTCGTCGAGCGCGTCGTCCTTCTGCAGTTCGCGCAGGTTCCTGGTGTTCGGCGACGAAATGTTGATGGCGATGTAGCTGGCGTCGGCGTAGACCTTGTTCAGACAGATCAGGTAATCGTCGGCGGCGTGCTCGATCGGCGTCGTCGCGTTCTTGCCGATGTTGATGCCGAGGATGCCACCTTTTTTCGGGAAGTCGGCCGCGCGCACGTTTTCCAGCAGCTTGTCAACGCCGGCGTTGTTGAAGCCCATGCGGTTGATGATGCCCTGCGCTTCCGGGATGCGGAACAGTCGCGGACGCGGGTTGCCGTCCTGCGGCTTCGGCGTGACGGTGCCGATTTCAATGAAACCGAAACCGAGGCGGGCCAGCCCGTCGATGTGGTCGCCATTCTTGTCGAGCCCGGCGGCAAGGCCGACCGGATTGGGGAATCTCAGGCCCATGACTTCGACCGGGCAGGGTGTGACCGGCTTGGCGAGGCACCCTGCAAGCCCGCTGGCATCGAGGAAGGCGACGCCATGCATGCCGATGCCGTGGGCGGTTTCGGCGTCGAGGGCGAAGAAGAACTTGCGGATCAGGGGATAGAGCATGGTGACGCGATTTTACCGCATTGCAGCAATCTTCCGGCACTCGGGATCGCTTGCCGATCCCGAGTGCCGGCAACAATCAGTAACACCTTGATCGAGACAAGGGCGGCTAAACTATCGCCCCATGACCGAAGAATCAACATCTGGCCTCACACCAAAGCCGCTGTTCGCCTGCCTCGCTGCTGCGCTGTGGCTCGCCCTGCCGGTCGGCGCGGCAGGTCTGAGCGATCCGTTCGCGACCGACGCCGCGACCCCGCCGCGGCCGTCGCCGCAATCGGCCGGGCGCAGCACCGATGTGCCCTGCGCCCGGGAGGTTCCGGCAGCGCCGCTGACGGCGGTCGATGCGGTCGACCTGACGCTGTGCAACAATCCGCAGACGCGCGAGGTTTGGGCGGCGGCGCGTTATCAGGCGGCGCAGGTTGGCGTTGCCCAGGCGGCCTGGCTGCCCAATCTCGACGGCCGGCTCGGCGCCAGTCGCCTGAAGAACGAACAGCGCAACTACAATTCGAACAGCGCGGTACTGACGCTTTCCTGGCTCGTTTTCGATTCCGGGGCGCGCTCGGCGACTGGCGAAAACGCCCGGCAACTGCTCGCCGCCGCCGCCGCGACTCAGGACTCGACGGTGCAGTCGCTGTTCCTCTCCGCGTTGCAGGCGTTCTACTTCGCGCAGGCAACGCAGGCCGCCGTGGTGTCGACAACCGAGGCCGAACGCGCGGCGCGCGAAGGCTTCAATGCGGCGGAGTCGCGCTACCAGGTTGGCGTCGCGACCCCGGCTGACCGACTGCTGGCGCAGACAGCGCTGTCGCAGGCGACCCTCAACCGAATTCGGGCCGAGGGCGAATCACGCAATGC
This sequence comes from Azonexus sp., assembly GCA_040275885.1. Taxonomy (GTDB): domain Bacteria; phylum Pseudomonadota; class Gammaproteobacteria; order Burkholderiales; family Rhodocyclaceae; genus Azonexus. Next base: position 42,804 of record JBEOKN010000055.1, read on the forward strand.
GCTGGGCGCACTCGCCAACGTCATGGGCTTCCCGGCCGGGCAGGCCTTGGTTCTTGCTGCGCCGCCGGCAACACTGCCGAATGACGCCTTTACCCGCGAAGTGGCGGCGTTGATCGCCGAGGCCGAGGTGCGACGACCCGATCTCAAGGCGGCCGAAGCGCAGGTCAGGGCCGCCGAGGCCGGGGTCGATCTCGCCCGCGCGCAGGGGAGGCCGACCATCAGCGTCTCGACGGGACCGACGTGGACCGAGATTGACCGCGTTTCGGCGAACGGCGGGATCATCGCAGTCGCGGTCAACCTGCCGATCTTCTCGGGTTTCGACACGACCTACCGGGTGCGCGCCGCCGAGGCGCAGGTTGATGTCCGGACGGCGCAGCGCGACCGCCTGAGGAACCAGGTGGCGCTCGATGTCTGGCGCGCCTACCAGAGCCTGACGACAGCCACCCAGAGCCTGAAGACGACGCTCGATCTGGTGGCCAGCGCCGAGCAGTCGGAGCGCGTCGCGCTCGGTCGTTACAAGGCCGGCGTCGGCACCGTGCTCGACCTGCTGACGGCGCAGAGCGCATTGGCCAGCGCCCGCCTGCAACGCATCCAGGCGGCGCTCGACTGGTTTGTATTCCGCGCCACGCTCGCCCAGTCGGTCGGCGCCCTCGATTACACGTTGCTGCAACCGGCGGCGGAAGGAAAACCATGAAACGCATCGGCAGGATTCTTCTCGGCGTGACGTTGGTGGCCAGCCTGATCGGTGGCGGCATCTGGTACGCCAAACAGCGCGCGGCCAACGATCCGGAGCGGCGCTACAAGCTGGCGACCCTAGAAAAGGGCGAGGTGACGCAGACGGTGTCGGCCAACGGCACGCTGACCCCGCTGGTGCTGGTCAATGTCGGGACCCAGGTTTCGGGCACGGTGAAGAAGTTGTATGTCGATTTCAACGACAAGGTGGTCGCCGGGCAGAAGATGCTCGAACTCGATCAGTCGCTGTTGCTGGCGCAAGCCAAGCAAAGCGAGGCCAACGTCGTGAATGTCGTGGCGTCGGTGGAGTTGGCCAGGGCCAACTCCGTGCGCATGAAGGCGCTGTTCGAGAAGGAATATGTGTCGCGCCAGGAATACGATCAGGCCATGCAGGTGATGAAGTCGGCGGAGGCGCAACTGGCGCAGGCCAGGGCGGCGGCGGAGAAGGACCGCGTGAATCTGGGCTATACCGTGATCACGTCGCCGGTGTCAGGCGTCGTCGTCGCGCGCCTGGTCGACCTCGGCCAGACCGTGGCGGCGAGCTTCCAGACGCCGGTGCTGATCCAGATTGCGCAGGATCTCTCGAAGATGGCGATCGACACCAGTTTTGCCGAAGCGGATATCGGCAACATCAAGGAAGGACAGAATGTGCGCTTCACCGTCGACGCCTTCCCTAATCGCGGCTTTCAGGGTGCGGTCCAGCAGATTCGCCTGAATCCGACCAACCAGCAGAACGTGGTGACTTACAACGTCCGCGTCCGTGTCGACAACCCCGATTTCCTGTTGCTGCCGGGCATGACGGCCTACGTCAATATCGGCGTCCAGAAGCGCAGCGATGTGTTGCTGGTGCCGAATGCCGCATTGCGCTACAAGCCGGCGGATGCAGCCGACAAGAAGCCGGAAAATGGCCAGAAACCGGCGTTGACCGCGACCGCAGGGAGTGCCGGGCCAACCGGCCCCGGCATGGGGGCTGGCATGGGCGGCGGCGCGCCGGGGGCGACGGGCGAGAAGAAGGGCAAGAAGCGCGACAGCCAGAGCGGCACCGTCTACGTGCTGGACGGCGATGAAATCAGGCCGGTCAGCGTGCACATCGGCATAACCGACAACCGTAACACCGAGATCGTCGGCGGCGACCTGAAAGAGGGCGACCGCGTGGTTACCGGCGAAAACACCAGCACCAACAGCAAGCCCTCCAGTGTCGGGATGAGAATGTTCTGATGACCGAGCCGGTGATCCGCGTGGTCGGGCTGGGCAAGTCCTACGAGACGGCAGCCGGGCTGTTTCCAGCGCTGAGGGACGTCGACCTGGAAATCCAGCCCGGCGATTTCATTGCCGTCATGGGTCCCTCGGGTTCGGGCAAGTCAACCTTCATGAACCTGCTCGGCTGCCTCGATACGCCGACTGCCGGCGACTACTTCCTGGCCGGAAGGAATGTGGCGCACATGGAGAAGGATGCGCTGGCGCGCTTGCGCAACAGCACGCTCGGTTTCGTCTTCCAGGGCTTCAACCTGCTGCCGCGCATGAACCTGCTCGACAATGTCGCGTTGCCGCTGGTCTATGGTGGCACCGGCAAGGACGAACGGCGCGTCGTCGCCCGCGCCGTGCTCGCGAAGGTCGGCCTCGGCCGGTATGGCGACTCGCTGCCCAGCCGCATTTCCGGCGGTCAGCAGCAGCGCGTGGCGATTGCCCGGGCGCTGGTCAACAAGCCGCGGGTGATCCTCGCCGACGAACCGACCGGCAATCTCGACAGCCAAACCAGCCAGGAAATCATGGCGCTGTTCCGCGAACTGAATCGCGAGGGCATCACCATCGTTCTCGTTACCCACGAACCTGACATCGCGGCGCATGCCAGGCGTCAGGTGCGCTTTCTCGATGGACAGATCGTCAGCGACCACGCCACCGTTGCGTGCCCGGAGCCGGCTACATGCTGAAGGCGATGCTCGACGAAGCGTGGATGGCGATGGGCGCCAACCGACTGCGAAGCGCGCTGACCATGCTCGGCATGGTGATCGGCGTCGGCGCCGTCGTCATCATGATGGCCATCGGGCAGGGTGCGCAGTATGCCGTGCAGCAGACGATCAGCACCATGGGCAGCAACCTCTTCATCGTCCTTTCCGGCTCGTTCACCGCGGCCGGCGTGCGCAGCGGCACGGCGGGCGGGCCGACGCTCACGGTCGCCGACAGCGAGGCGGTCGCCGAGCTCGACGGCGTCGTCAATGTCGCGCCGACGCATCAGGGGCGGCGGCAACTGGTTTTCGGTTCGCAGAACTGGAGCGCCAACGTCGTTGGCACGACACCACCCTATCTCGAAGCGCGGGCTTGGACCATCGCCAGCGGCGCCGCGTTCGGCGATTCCGACGTGCGCTCGGCGACCCGCGTCGCGCTTCTCGGCAAGACCACCGCACAGAATCTGTTCGGTGATGAAGACCCGGTCGGCAAGACGATGCGCATTCAGCAGAACCCTTTCATCGTCATCGGCGTCCTTGGCAGCAAGGGGCAGAATCTCGACGGGAACGACCAGGACGATACCGTAATCATTCCGTTGAGCACTGCCCAGCGCAAGGTGTTCGGCACGCCCTTCCTCGGTTCGGTGCGCATGATCATGATCCAGGCCGAATCGGCCGAGGCGATGCCGCGGGTGATGGAGAGCACGACCGCGCTGCTGCGCCAGCGCCACCGCCTGCGCGAGGGCATGCCCGACGATTTCTACATGCGCAACCTGTCGGCCGCCGCCGAGTCGGAAGCGGAAACGACGCGCACCATGTCGATCCTGCTCGGCGCCATCGCCTCGATCTCGCTGCTCGTCGGCGGCATCGGCATCATGAACATCATGCTCGTCTCGGTCACCGAACGTACCCGTGAAATCGGCATCCGCATGGCAATCGGTGCCCGCGAGCAGGACATCCTGATGCAGTTCCTGCTCGAAGCGGTGATGATTTCGCTGGCCGGTTGCCTGCTCGGGCTGCTGCTCGGCATCGGCAGCGCGTTGCTGGTCAATGCCATCACCAGCATGGTGATCGTGATCTCCGGCAGTTCGGTGCTGGTTGCCTTCGGTGTCGCCGCTGCCGTGGGGATATTCTTCGGCTACTACCCGGCGCAGAAGGCCGCGCGTCTCGACCCGATCGAGGCGCTGCGCTACCAGTAGGGCCGCCATCGTCGCCGCCAAAGAGAGCGCCATGCAGAGCATCGCCCGTCACCTGATCATCGAAGGCATTGTCCAGGGCGTCGGCTACCGCTGGTCGATGACCGCCGAGGCCCGCCGTCTCTGCGTTCGCGGCTGGGTGCGCAATCTGCGGGACGGCCGCGTCGAGGCGATGGCGGTGGGCGAGGAGAACGCGGTCATCGCCTTGTTGGTCTGGGCGCAACGTGGCCCGGCCGGGGCGCATGTGACGCGTGTCAGCGTCGAATTGGGTGAGGGCGACTTCCCGGACTTTCGGCAACTGGCAACCGCGTAAGGCCCCGGCGACCACGACCGCTCCTGCAGGTTGACCGCGGGGATGGTCGACCGGGTTGCGACAGGTCGCGTTGCCGGCGAATCCGGCGCGAATCAGTCCGCAAAAACAAATGCAACTTCGGCCTTGTTGCTGAAAAAGGAGTAGAGTGAATCCATTCGCCCGTGACGTATTATTGTCCAGTGCGCTACTTCCCGAACGGAGGTCAGCATGATCGTGAAACGCCGAACCTGGTTGTACCGCCTGACGGGTCAGGCCTTTGCCCATCTCGTGTCTTTCAACGAACCGGTTACCGCGACCAAGGCCCGCGAATTCCTGCGCGGTTCGGTCGGCGATCCCCTCGACCTCTGGGGGCGCGACAAGAGCAACGCACAGCCCTTGCCGGTGCGCGACCGCTAGGTCGGATTTGCGGCGTTTTGTGGTGTCGACCGCAACGGTCGGATTTCGCCCGCGCCGAGCAGGCCGGCATCATTCATCTTCGACCTCTTATTGTTGCGCGAGCTTTTCGATGGCAAACGCCGCGCGCTGAATTGCTGCCGCATTCAGGAGAATGGGCCGTTTCTCGGGCAGCAGTAACCACTGCGATCTCTTCGGGTTGATGACACGAACCATGTCGTCACTGATGCGGGCAGTGTTCTCGATGAACCAACCGGGCAGAGCCAGCACGGCAAATACCGGGTAGCTCTCGCCGGTGCTTTCCCGCAGGTAATTGTTCAACCAGCGCGCCTGCCGTTCCGCCTGCTGGACGGGCTTCGTTTCGGTCCAACCGGGAAACTCCAACTGCTTGCCGTTGTACTTCACCCTGACTGCGTCGGCGCCGTTTCCAGCCGGTGCCTTCAGGCGCGACTTGGTTTCAACCGCGAAGACGCCTACGGGCGTGATCACAACGTGATCGATGTTGAAGTCCCTCGCCTGCACGTCATTGATGATGCGGTTGTCGCCGGCCAGCGATGCTGCGAGTTCCTGCGCGGTGGCTTGCTCGGCGCGAATCCCCTGTTTTAGCTTGCGCTGTTGGGGCATGTCGCGGGTAATTTGTCGGGCGTAATACAACGCAAGTCCGATAGCGGCCATCAGGAGAGCTGTGTCCAGCCAATCCCATGGCTTGAACTCCGGGGCCATGCGCCGGAAAGCCACGAACAACGCAACAGACAAGCCTACCAACAAGGCAGCGACAAGTCTGTCGATGCGCGAATCGGCGAACTCGTCCAACTCCTCTTGCAGACTGCTTCCAGGCAGGCAGCGCAGGTCCGTGGTGATGGGGTCGCGGCGTTCTTCCCTGTCCAGTTGACGGCGTTTCCACAAGACCACGGCTACCAGGGCCAGCATCGGCAACAGGCCGATGATCTCGATCAGAAGTTGCCAGATCATCGGCTGGCTCCGTAACGTTGATTATCGAATTTCCGAGCGCGGCCTAAGGCGACCAGAGTCTCAAGCAATTGCGGCAGACGTTTCTTCCAAGCCCCTTTGCCAGAAAAGCGTTCGGCGACTTCGGCTTCGCTCAGAGGGGCTGGGTTGGCGGCAAGGGCTTGCGCGATGGCCGCCACCTGTTCCGGCAGCGTGGCGGGCCAGGGGCGTTTTTCGGTGGGTTTGGCGGGGCTTGTCGCGACCATGGAAGCAACGGCTGGCCCTAGGGTCGACGGCGAAGTTTCGGGCAAATCCATTTTTGCCTGCTTTTCGGTGTTGACCGCGGCAGACGGGTTCTGGAACTCGGGGCGGAGCCAGCGGATGTGGCCAGCGGCTTCCTCGCGGGCGCGTTCGAGGTTGAGGGCGACGAGGCGGTCGAGCAGGGCGGCGCTGGCGGTTGGGGCGAGGTCGGACCAGCCGTAGGCGGCGAGGACTGCGGTGTCGAGTTCGTCGTGGAGCTGGCGGAGGACGGCGACGAGGCCCATTTCGTGGATGGTCTTGTCCTTGGCCGACAGCACTTCGCCGCTACGTAGTTTGGCGAGGACGTTGTACATGCCGGTCAGCGTCAGCGCCGGGTGCGCCGCTTGCTGGCGCTCGCGGTGGGCGTCGAGTTGTTCGGCCAGCGCGGCGATGCGGGTTTGCTGTTCGGGGCTGGCGGCGGGGAAGGGGAATGCATCAAAGCGCTTCGATTTGTTGTACACCGGATCATTGCCTACGCCCATCCAGCCGCCAGCGGCTAACGCCCAATTCGTATGCGCCGCGCTGGATAAGACGCCGAGAGAATAGGCATCTTCAAGCGCGACCGCGATCAACTTGTCGTCGGGCAAGATGTTGGCGTCGAGGAATTGAAAAATACGGTATTTGGCGGTTTGGCCAGTAGCTATATAGCGTGGTAGGCCCGCGAGAGCGTGGCGGAGTTCTTCATTGTTCCTGCGGTGCAGCCACCATTCTTCGCGTAAGTCTTTGTCACGGTGTGCGTCACGCTCTGGTTTCACATAGTCGACCAGCCATTGATACAAACGTGGGTAGCGTTGCCGCACCTCATCAATAGAGAGGCCGTAACAGTCTATAACCATCACATTACGGGGCTTGTCGGTCAGATCCTTTCCGTTGCGATAGGGTTTGATCGGCGCATGCGCCTCAATGCGTGCGGCATCTTCTTGTGTAAGAAGCATGCCGGCACCGTGTGGGATCACTCCCCGATTGCTTATGCCTTTGTTGGCTTTTAGTGCCATAGCACTCACGACATCGGCGCCGATGCTCAGGTCGGCGTGGATGCGGCCGGCTTTTTCGGCGAGCTCGATGTGCACGGCATCGGCCTCGGCGCCGCCTTCGGCAACGACGGTTTGCAGCGTTCCCGGGGTGTCGCCGGGCTGGCCGACGGTCATCGCGATGCGCACGGCGGCGCCGCTGGCAGCATCGACCCACGGGTGGTTGGGCATGGCCCAGGCGAGGCTGAGCGGTGGCTCGGCGCCCAAGTGGTTTTCGAGGACGCGGCGGTTGAAGGTTTGTTTGAGGCTGTTGGTGGTGATGAAGCCGAACCGTTGGGCGTCGCCGCGGCGGGTGAGGTCGGCGGCGTGGTGCCACCAGAACATGACGAAATCGGCGGATTCGGGGACGGCTGGCCAGGCGGCGCGCAGGGCTTCGGTGTAGCCGTCGCCGAGGGCCTGACGCATTGCGGCGGCGCCGATGAAGGGCGGATTGCCGACGATGTAGTCGGCTTGCGGCCAGGTGGCGGGGCGCGGGTTGGTGTAGCGCTCGCGCGGGATTTGCGCGGCTTCGTCGGGCACGAGTTCGCCGGTGACGGGGTGGGGTTTGGTGGTGCGGCCGTCCCAGCGGGTGAGCGGCTTGCCGCTGTCGTCGGTGGCGAATTCGATGGCATCGCTGGCGAGCACGGCGTCGCGGCATTCGATGTTCTTGAAGTCGCGCAGGATGGGGCTGGGCGGCAGGCCGCTGCCCTGGGTGCGGAAGTGCCATTGCAGGTAGCCGATCCAGAGGACCATTTCGGCGATGGCGGCGGCGCGCGGGTTGATTTCGAGGCCGAGGAACTGGTGCGGGTCGACGGTGAGGCCTTCGACTTCGAGACGTTGCTGGGTGTCGCCGAGTTGGGCGAGGGTGTCGAGGACTTCGCCTTCGAGCCGCTTCATGTGTTCGAGCGTGACGTAGAGGAAGTTGCCGGAGCCGCAGGCGGGGTCGAGGACGCGGGTGGTGCACAGTTTGTGGTGCCAGGCGCGGACGAGGTCGGCAGCTTGACTGAGCTTGCCTTCGTTGGCGAGCAGCAGGGCGGCGGCCTGGGTGTCGTGCCAGTCGGCGCGCAGCGGCTCGATGACGGTGGGCAGGACGAGGCGGTCGACGTAGGCGCGCGGGGTGTAATGGGCGCCGAGGTCGTGGCGTTCAAGCGGGTTGAGGGCGCTTTCGAGCAGGGTGCCGAAGATGGCGGGCTCGACTTCGGCCCAGTCGGCGCGGCTGGCTTCGAGCAGGAGGTCGATCTGGTCGCGGTCGAGCGGCAAAACTTCGGGATTTTTGAACAGCTTGCCGTTGAAGCGCGGCAACCGGGCGCGGATGGCGACGGAGAACTGGCCTTCATCCATCGCCTTCCAGAGTTCGGCAACGAGCGGGACGAATTGCTCCGGGGCTTTCTGCAGGGTCTTGAGCAGGGCGGTGAACGCGCCTTGGTTGTCGATCTTGGGCAGCAGGCCGACGTCTTCGGCGAACATCGAGAAGAGGCAGCGCGAGAGAAAGGCGGCGACTCGCTCGGGGGCGTATCTGGCTTCCAGCGACTGGGCGACGCGGGCGAGGCGGACGGCAATTTCGCGCGTGGCGCGGGCGGTGCGGCGGGCGGGGTCGAGGCCGTGCGGGTCGTTCCAGACGGCCTTGAGTCGGGCGCGGATTTCCGGCCTGGCGAGGTCGTCGAGCCGGATGCGGTGGCTGCGCGGGTCGGGGAAGGGGGTGTAGCTGCCGCCGGTGCAGGTGAATTCGGCGTAGAGCTCGATGACGTTGCCGACATCGATGACGACGAGGAAGGGTGGGCGGCCTTCGTCGGGGGGCAGGTTGCGGGCATAGTTTTCGGCCTGGCCGCGGGCGCGCAGCATGGCGTCGTCGAATTTTTGCGTGGCAGCATCGGCGCGGATTTTCTTGGCCTCGCCGATGAAGGCGGCGCGCCGGTAGCAGTCGATGAAGCCGTTGCTGGTGCTGCCGTCGCCGTGGTGGAAAACGACGCGGCGCTCGAAGACGTAGGCGTTGTCGCGGGTGTCCTCGCCGGCCGGCTGTGGCGGCTCGACTTCGAGCAGGGCGCAGAGGTCGGCGATGAAAAGCTGGTAGTTGGCGCGCTCGGAACCGCCGGCGTTGCGCCAGCGGGCGAGGAAGGTGTCGATGTGCATGATGTCGGGATTGTAGCCCGCTGGTTGCGGTCGACGTCCTGTCAGCGCCAGTTTTCGACGAGGAGGCCGCCGACCCGCTGAAATTCTCCGGTGTTGGCGGTGACAACGGTGAGGCCACGGGCCAGGCCACAGCCCGCGATCAGGGTGTCGTAAGCGCCGATCGGTTGGCCCTGGTGCTGGAGGGCTGCGCGGATGGCGGCGGCGGCCATGGCATCCGCTTCGCTGAACGCCAGTGTGGTGACGGCAGCGAGAAAGTCGTTCAGGATAGGCGCGAGTTTGCGGGCGCGGTCAGGGTTGAGTTGAAGACCGGATTCGATCTCCATCCGAGTGATGACGGAGACGGAAATCAGGCTGGGCGGCGTGGCCTTGATGCGGGCCAGAACGCCGGCTTGGCCTTTGACGAAATCGCTGACAGTGCAGGTGTCGAGCAGGTATTTCATGCCAGTGGGTCAGCACTTGGCGGGGTCAGTTGGTCTCGACTGGCTTCAAAGGGGGGCATGTCGGGAATCCCCTGAAAGCCGAGAACGGCTTCCGGCCATTGTGGCTTGGTGTGCCGGGCCAGCCATTCCGCGACCGCCTGGCGGATCAGCGCATTGCGGTTTTCGCCAGAACCTTGTGCAGCGAGAGTCAATTGCTGGCCGGTTTCGTCGTCAAGATAGATGTTGAAGTTCATGGTACCTCCATATAACACGTGAACATGTTATATAAAGCATGGCATGAGATCAAGGGTTTTGGCACTCCGAGATCATTGCTTCTCCACGTCGACCGCAGGGTGTGAAGGCGCCGGAAAGCGGCCATGGCGTGCCGGCGTCGTCGATCTGTGCGGCCAGGGTTTCCCAGGCGACGACGCCGGCCTTGTCGAGCTTGACGCGCAGCAGCCAGCCGCGCTGGGCCTCCGGGTAGTCGAAACCGTCGAAGACGAAGTTGCCGAGGCTGTAGATGATGGGCTTGCCTTTGTAGATTTCGGCGCCCTGGGTGACGTGGGGGTGGCCGCCGACGACGAGTGTGGCGCCTTCGTCGATCATCCTGCGGCCAACGGTTTTCTGGCGCTCGGTCGGCCGGGTTTCCTTCTCCCAGCCCCAGTGCATGAAGGGAATGACGAGGTCGGCGCCGGCTGCCTTGGTGGCGCGGATGTCGGCGATGACCTGGTCGTCCTCGCTCCAGGCGATGCCGGGCCAGTTGGCGCCGGCTTCGAAGGCGCGCGGCTTGAATTCGTTGTAGCCGAGGACGGCGATCCGCAGGCCGTGCTTCTCGATCCACAGCGGCCGGTGTGCCTCGGCGAGGTTGCGGCCGCCGCCGAAGAACACGATGCCGGCCTTGTCGAGGTGGGCCATGGTCTCGACGAAGGCGGCGTGGCCGTAGTCGCCGGAGTGGTTGTTGGCCAGCGAGACGGCATCGAAGCGGCCGCGCAGCACCGACAGCGTTTGCGGCTCGGCGCGGAAGGTGACAATCTTGCTGGCGTGCGGCTGGCCGCCGTTGGCGACCGGACATTCGAGGTTGGCGATGCGGAAGTCGGCTTGCGCCAGAGTGCCGGTGAAAGGGGCGAGCGGGTCGCCGCCGTCGGCGATGCTGCGGCCGGGACCGTCGGCGAGCATGATGTCGCCGGCGAAGATCAGCGTGACCGGCTCGGCGCGCGCCAAGCCGGCGAGCAGGCAGAAGAGCGCGATGCTTGCGGTCGACCGGAAAAACCGGTGCAATTTCACGGTGCGTCCTTCATTTCGCACCAGTATTGCAGTTCGCCGTCGCGCACCGGCTCGTAGACGAAATTGAGCCCGGTAAAGCCGTGGACCGCGGCAGGCGCCGGCGGATAGGTGTGGGTGACCTGGTGGATGATGGTCGGGGCGTCGTCGCGGTCGGCGTAGGTGGTCAGCTTGACGGTGGCGAGGTCGGCCGGTTCCTGGCGGAAAACGATGCGGAAGATGAAGTAGGAGCCAATGGCAACCGGAGCGACGGCAAGTGGCTGGGTCGTCGCCGCGGCACTGATGATCCGCGTTTCGCCGCCGTAGGTGACATGGCAGGCGACCGTTTCGGCATGGGCGGAACAGGCCAGCATGGCGGCGATGGCTGCCGCCGCCCACTGGCGCTCAGTGTTCCCGGCCATCGATCCGGGCTTGCGCGAGCTGGGGGATGAAGCGCCAGGCAAGCAGGCCGAAGGCGACGAACCAGCAGGTCGCGGCGAGGTCAAGCCAGCGCAGGTAGGCGTCGGGCAGGAATTGCGGGCCGACCAGGCGCAGGAAGAAGGCGGTGATCATGATCCACAGGACGGTCTTTTCGAAGCTGCCGAAAATCACCTTGCGTCCGGTATGGCCGTTGGCGATGCGGATCATCATTGCCGGAATGACCAGCCCCATGGCGCCGAAGGTGAATGCGTGAACCGATACGGTGCCGACCCAGCCAAGGCTTCCCGGTGGCGGCAGGGCGTCGATCAGCAGTTGCGCGGTGATGGCTAGGTAGCCGAGAATCATGATGCCGAGTTCGAGGCGGGTAAAGGCCTTGAGCGGATGCCAGAAGGCGAGTCGGCCAAGCAGCAGCAATGCCAGGACCAGTTCAAGGCCGGTCAGCACCGGGGCGGGGAGCAGCGCGCCGAAGACGAGCAGCGCGGCGAGCACCTTGATCGCCGTGTCGAGCGCCGGCTGGCGCAGGATTTCGACCGAGAAAGCCCCGCGCATGAACTGGCCCAGCGTCCTTTCGAGCATGACCAGAAAGGCGACGCGGAACAGGCCGAGGGTCATGCTCCAGCCGAGATGGAAATGTTCCGGCTGCAGAAGCAGCGTCTTGGCGATCCAGAAGAGGGGCAGGATGATCAGGAAGAAGACGTTGTCACGGCGATAGCTGTCCTGGTCGCGATGACGGATCAGCGTCGCGAGAAGCAGGGCGACGATGCTGAGCAGGAACAGGTTGTTGCTGAGCAGGAACAGCGGGGCAGGCCAACCGGCGCCGAAGCTCATGCCGATGCGTTCGAAGATCCAGGCTGCGGCGAGAAACATCAACGTGCCGCCGTGATAGCCGCGGACGCCGACCCAGTTCTTGCTTGCCGTCAGCAGGAAGCCGCCGAGCACCGCCCAGCCGAAACCGAAGAACATTTCGTGGGCATGCCATTGGACCGGCGAAAAGCGCTGTGGCGCCGGCAGGACACCCTTGAAAACAAGGATCCAGGCGACCGGGAGACTCAGCCCGGCGAGACAGGCGAGGGCGAAAAAGGGCCGGAAGCCGACCAGCCAGAGGGGATGGGTGCGCGCGAACACGTTGCTCGGGATTCGTTGCGAAGGGGGCACTGTCGCACAGGGAACGATGGATGGCCTTGATCCAGCGCAATCGTGCCGGTCAGGAGTCAGCGTCCCTTGTTGCTTGCGACCTGTTTCAGCACTATCTCGACGTGGCGCGGCTTGCCGTCCGCCAGCGCCGGGTAGCTGGTGCCGTTAATGAAGAGCAGTGTGCTGCCGCGCTGGATCCTTGCGGCGACAGTGATCCGCGCGTTCTTGCGCAACAGGTCGCGGTCGACCAGCATGTGGAAGGGAATCGGCGCCTGGTGGCCGGCGAGTTCGATGCGTTGCTCGGCCAGCGTGCGCGCGGGAGCATCGGCTCGAGAGCTGTCCAGAATGCGGATGACCAGTACGGCATCCGGCGGCAGCGGGGTTCGGGCAAGGTAGGCGATGCTGCCGGTGATGTCGACGAAGCTGCTGGGCACGGTCGGAGCGGGCGGGGGGGCGACAAGCGGCGGCGCATCGCCAACCGTACAGCGGCGCATGGGGCTTTTGCCGTCCTCGAACAACGCATCGTCACCCTTGGTATGGAAACGGAAGTCGCCGTCGCGATAGAGCGCTCCGGAAGCGGCCGGAACGAGGGGCAGCGTGATTACACGTCCGGCCATGAACAGGGTCGTCTGTGGTCGACCGACGTCATCGGTCGTGAATCTGGCTTCGAAGCGACCGCCGTCGTCGCAGATATAGGGGATGGGCTCGCTCTGGGCTTGGGCGACGGCGAAAACGAACAGCGGGAGAAGTGGAAGCAGACGTCGGATCATGGTTCGCTATCGAAAGGGTCCAGGGGTTGCCAATGGCCGTCAATGAGGCCTTCGATGGGTCTGAAGCGCGATTTGTAGGCCATTTTGCGGCTGTTGGCGATCCAGTACCCAAGGTAGAGGTAGGGCAGGCCGAGCGCGTCGCACTGCTGCGCCTGCCAGAGAATATTGTAGGTGCCGAAGCTGGCGCTGGCGATATCGGGGTCGTAGAAGGTGTAGACCGATGACAGCCCGTCTCCGAGTATGTCGATGATGCTGACCATGCACAGCGCGTCGCCGTCGGAGAACTCGATCAGGCGGGTGTCTACGCGGCTTTGCAGCAGGAAGTGAGCATATTGTTCGTGGCTGTCCTCATCCATCCCGCCGCCTGCATGGCGCGCATTCTGGTAACGAGTGTACAGCGCGTAATGTTCGTCGATGAAAACCAGGGGCATCTCGCGGGCGATCAATCCCGAGTGGTCCTTGAGAGCGCGGCGCTGGGCGCGGCTGTGCTTTAGTTGGCTGACCGGCAGGCGCACTGGAACGCAGGCATTGCAGCCGTCACAGTGCGGGCGGTAGGTGAAGGCGCCGCTGCGCCGGAAGCCGCGCCGCACCAGCGCGCTGTAGACTTCGGTGTCGATCAGGTGGGTCGGGGTCGCGACCTGCGAGCGCGCCTCGCAGTCAGGCAGGTAGCTGCATGGATAGGCCGAGGTCGCATAGAACTGCAACAGCGAGAAGGGCAGCGCAGAATCGTCAGGTAGAGCCATGCTTACCAGTTTACATCGAGACCGTCAGCGGTCCAGCGGCCGCGCCGTTGATCCGGTCCGATCAGTTCGAGGAGCCGGCCAAGAAAATCGCCGCGCGGGATTTCGCGTCCGCCCAGCGAGGCGAGGTGTTCGGTGCGCATCTGGCAGTCAATCATGCCGAAATCGTGGGCGAGAAGGTGGCGGACGAGATGAGCGAAGGCAATCTTCGACGCATTGCTGCGCCGGGAGAACATCGACTCGCCATAGAACATGCGGCCAATCCCCAGGCCGTACAATCCGCCGGTCAGTTCGCCTTCTGCATAAACTTCGACCGAATGTGCCCAGCCGAGTTCATGCAGGCGGATGTAGGCGTCGATCATATCCGGGGAAATCCAGGTGCCATCCTGGCCGCGCCTGGGCGTGGCCGCGCAGGCGCTGATGACCGCCGCAAAGTCGTTGTCGAAGCGAATCTGATAGCGCCGGGCGCGGAGGGTCTTGCGCAGCGAATCGGCAAGGCGGAACTCCTCCGGAAGAAGAACCATGCGTGGGTCCGGGCTGTACCACAGCGGCTGCCGCTCGACCGTTCCCCAGGGAAAGATCCCGTGCCGGTAAGCGTTGAGGATGCGGGCGGGCGAGAGATCCGCGCCGACTGCGAGCAGACCACCCATATCCGCGCGGGCCATTTCGAGCGGCGGAAAAGAGTCGAGCCGTCCGAGATAGGGAATTGTCGAACGGCTCAGCGTGACGCCCTCTTGAAGGCGATCACGTGGTCGGCGTCGAGGCGGATGCCGATCTGTTCGCCGAGCGCATGGTTGTGGTGCGACGGTACCAGCGACAGGACCGTGGCACCGCTGGCCAGGCGCAAAGTGTAGAGGATTTCGGCGCCGCGGAAGGCCTTGTGCAGCACTTCCGCCTGCAACGGGCTGCGGTCGTCGTGCACGACGTCATCCGGTCGCAGCAGCACATCGACTTCGCAACCGTCATGGCAACCGGTACAGGTTTCGCTGCATTCGACCGGCATGTCGGAAACCAGCTGGCCGAGTTCCATCTCGACATTGGTGCCGGCGGAAACGACGCCGGGCAGCAGCACGCCTTGGCCGATGAAGTCGGCGACGAAGCGGTTGGCCGGACGGTGATAGAGGTTGTACGGCACATCCCATTGCTGGATCTTGCCTTCGTGCATGATGCCGATCTCGTCGGCCATGGCAAACGCCTCGTTCTGGTCGTGGGTGACGAGGATCGCGGTCGACCCTTCGCGCTTGAGGATTTCCCGCAATTCGAGCGACAACCGCTCGCGGAGCCCGACATCGAGGTTGGAAAAAGGCTCGTCGAGCAGGATCAGTTCGGGGCGCGGGGCCAGGGCGCGGGCGAGGGCGACGCGTTGCTGCTGGCCGCCGGAGAGCTCATGCGGGAACTTGTCGCCCAGGCCGGACAGACCGACCGTGGCGAGCAGCTGGCGGACCCGCAGGTGACCATCCTGCTGCCGCTGGCGGCCCAGCCCGAAGGCGACATTTTCCTCGACACTGAGGTGCGGGAACAACGCGTAGTCCTGGAAGACCATGCCGATCCGCCGCTTTTCCGGCGGCAGCCGGCAACCCGCCCGGCTGACGATCTCGCCGTGCAGGCGGATCTCGCCGGCGGCGATTTCTTCGAAGCCGGCGATGCAGCGCAGCAGCGTCGTCTTTCCGCAGCCCGAGGGGCCGAGCAGGCAGGCGATGCGGCCGCTTGCCAGGCAGAAGCCGACACCATCGACCACGGTATGACTGCCGTAGCGCTGGACGACGCCATTCAGTTCAAGTTGCAACATGGTGGTCGATTATAATTCGCATTCACTGTCATGCATGCCGCCAGACACTCTCCGCTCCTCGCCGTTGCCGTGATCGTCGCCGTGCTGGCGGGACTGCCGGTGGCGAGCGTCGGGCTCAACATCTTCGTCGGCGGGACCAGCGCGACATGGTCGCATCTGGTGCAGACGGTCTTGCCGGAATACATCCTGAATTCGCTGTGGCTGTGCCTGGGCGTCGGGGTTGGGGTGGGATCGCTCGGAGTGACGACCGCCTGGCTGACCGCGATGCACGAATTCCCCGGGCGCCGCTTCTTCGAATGGGCGCTGGTCCTGCCGCTGGCCATGCCGGCCTATGTCATGGCCTATGTCTACACCGACTTCCTGCAGTTCGTCGGCCCGTTGCAGACGGCCTTGCGCGGGGCTTTCGGCTGGCAGCGCGGCGACTACTGGTTTCCCGACATCCGGAGCTTGCCGGGCGCCATCCTGATGTTCGTCTGCGTGCTGTATCCGTATGTCTATCTGCTGGTTCGCACGGCCTTTCTCGAACGCGCGAGCGGTATGCTCGAAGCGGCGCGGACGCTGGGCATGGGGCCGTGGCGCGGCTTCTTCGGAGTGTCCCTGCCGCTGGCGCGCCCGGCGATTGTCGCCGGGGTCGCGCTGGCGCTCATGGAAACCTTGGCCGATTACGGCACGGTGGCCTATTTCGCGGTCAACACCTTTACGACGGGCATTTACCGCGCCTGGTTCTCGCTAGGCGACCGGGTGGCGGCAGCCCAACTGGCGGCCATGCTGCTGGCCTTCGTCCTGTTCCTGTTGATGGCCGAGCGCATCTCGCGCGGCCGCGCCCGCTACAACAACACCACCGGCCGCAACCGGCCAATGGCCGGCGCCCGTCTGCGCGGATTTGCCGCATTCCTTGCGTTTGTCGGCTGCCTGCTGCCGTTGCTCCTCGGTTTCGTGCTGCCGGCGATGCTGCTGTTCAGGATGGCGCTGGTCGAGGGCGATGCCCAGTTCGGCGAGCGGTTCCTGGTCCTTTCGCGCAACAGTTTCCTGCTTGCGGGAATCACCGGTGGCATTGGCGTTCTCCTGGCGCTGTTGATGGCTTATGCCGCGCGCCTGTCGAAGACCTCGCTGGCAACCGGGCTCAGCCGGCTGGTCGGACTCGGCTACGCGGTGCCGGGCGCGGTCATCGCCGTCGGTGTGCTGATTCCGGTGACGCGCCTCGACAACTGGCTGGCCGGCCAGTGGGAGCATTGGTTCGGCAGCAACCCGGGATTGCTGCTGACCGGCGGCATCGCCGCGCTGGTCTACGCCTACCTGGTGCGTTTTCTTGCCGTGGCGCTCCATACCGTCGAGTCGAGCCTGGGCAAGATCACCCCGAACATGGATGACGCGGCGCGCAGTCTTGGTCTGGGGCAGGGCGCAACGCTGCGCCGGGTGCATGTGCCAATGCTGCGCGGCAGCCTGTTGACTGCCGGCCTGCTGGTCTTTGTCGATGTCATGAAGGAGTTGCCGGCGACGCTGGTCATGCGTCCCTTCAATTTCGACACGCTGGCGACCCAGGCCTACACGCTGGCCTCCGATGAACGGCTGGCCGAGGCATCCACCGCCTCGCTGGCCATCGTCGCCGTCGGTCTGTTGCCGCTGATCGCGCTGTCGCGGCAGATTTCCGGAATTCGCCGATAGCGGGTCTCCGTGTGTGGTGCGGAACCGGCCTGCGGCAGCGAGCAATGTCAGATGGGCGCAGCGACCAAGCGAATGCCGAACCAGCGTCTCCGGCCGCTCCGGTTTTCCGCTTCGGACTTGAAAACGCCGATAGAATCAGGGGTCTGTTCTTCTCGTTACGAGCCCCACAATGAATCTGCGGATTGCATCAGGGCATTATGAGGGCACCCCTGATGAATAGGCCACGCCTGTGGTCGGCCGCCCTGCTGCTCGCGTTGCTCGTTCTCGGCGGGTGCGCAACACGGCCGGTCAATCCGCCGATCACGCAGGCCGACCCGCATGCCGGCTACCGCCTCGCGACCCGGCAGGTACATTTCAAGGACCACGAGACGCTGGTCATCCTTGCGTTTTCCGGGGGTGGCACGCGGGCGGCGGCCTTCTCTTTCGGCGTTCTCGAGTTTCTCCGGCGCACCGAGATAATCAGGGCGAATGGCGAAAAAATCCGGTTGCTCGATGGTGTCGGCGTGATTACCGGGGTCTCCGGCGGCAGTTTCACGGCGCTGGCCTATGGCCTCTACGGCGACCAGTTGTTCGCCGAATACGAACAACGTTTCCTCAAGCGCGATGTGCAGGGCGCGATCATCGCCCGCGCTTTCAATCCGTTGAACTGGGGCGATCTGTCGTCGACGGGTTGGGGCCGCTCGGAACTGGCGGCCGACCTGTATGACGAGATACTCTTCAACGGCGCGACGTTCGCCGACCTCAACCGGGGCAAAGGTCCGTTGATCCTGGCCTCGGCCACCGACATTTCGACCGGCGCCCGCCTGGTTTTTGACCAGGACATCTTCGATGCGATGTGCTCGAATCTCGACGCGGTGCGGCTGTCGCGCGCTGCGGCGGCCTCGTCGGCCGTGCCGCTGGTCCTGTCGCCGGTCACCCTCAACAACTACGGCGGTACCTGCAACTATGGGCCGCCGCCCGCGTGGAACAGATTTGCGCGTTCCCGCGAGGCGCTGAGGACAGCCGCCCGCGCCAAGCGCGAGATCGAGGAGCGGCTTGCCGTTGCCGATGGCGCCAGGCGGCCGTACCTGCATCTCTTTGACGGTGGCGTAGCCGACAACGTCGGCATGCGCAGCGTGCTCACCGTGCTCGAACTGATGGAAGCGTTGAAACAGGAAGGCGTGCCGACGCGGCTCGACAAGGTGCGCCGCATTGCGGTTTTTGTCGTCAACTCGGTGTCCTCGCCCCGGACCGACTGGGACGAACGGGAGAAGCCGCCCGGCCCCCTGAACCTGCTGCTCAAGGCAAGTGGCGTTCCGATCGACCATTACTCCTACGAGGCCTTTGAGTTGCTCAAGGACAAACAGGCCCGCTGGCAGTCGTTGCGTCGCCTGCGGCAGTCGGCGGCATTCGCCATCAACCAGGATCCGGCGGTCGCCAGGGAACTGCAGGGCCCGGATGTCGATATCTATGCGGTCGACGTTTCGTTTGCGGCGTTGAAGGACAAGGCCGAATTCGACTACCTGAACGAGTTGCCGACGACCTTCGTACTCCCCGACGAAGCCGTCGACCATCTGCGCACCGCGGCGGGAAAGATCGTCAAGGAGTCGCCCGAGTTCCAGCGGCTGCTGAAAGACGTCGGGGCGGATATCGTCCCTGATGCCTCACCGTTGGACACGACGAACTCCCGGGCAAGGGATGCTGTGCCGACTGCACGATAGCCAACGCAATTTTTGTTGAATTCCGGATGGAGGGAGTCAAGTGAAGCTCGCCTCCCGCAACTCCAACCTGACCGAGGATTGCAGTGACCGATACCCATTCCGCCAAGCCCGCTGCCGAAGGCAGCCCGGGCATCAAACTCGACGTGATCGCCGGGTTGACCGCAGCCGCCGTCGTCCTGCCCAAGGCCATGGCTTACGCCACGGTCGCCGGCCTGCCGGTTGCCATCGGCCTCTATACCGCCTTCGTGCCGATGATCATTTACGCATTGCTCGGCACGTCGCGCGTCCTCAGTTTCAGTTCCACGACCACCCTGGCCATTCTGGCCGGCACCCAGCTCGGCTTGGTCGTGCCGGATGGCGACCCGGCCAAGCTGATCACCGCCGTCGCAACCCTGACTGCACTGACCGGCGCGATCCTGGTGCTGGCATCGCTGCTGCGCCTCGGTTTCGTCGCCAACTTCATTTCCAGCCCGGTGTTGACCGGGTTCAAGGCGGGGATCGGCCTCGTCATCGTCCTCGACCAGGTACCCAAGCTGCTCGGGGTCCACATCACGAAACATGGGTTTTTCCAGGATCTGCTCAGCCTCGTCCAGCATCTGCCCGACACCTCGCTGATGACACTGACTGTTGCCGCCGCGACACTGGTGGTGCTGATCGGCATGGAGCGCCTGTGGCCGCATTCGCCGGCGCCGCTGGTGGCGGTCGGTGGTGGCATCGCGGCGGCGTGGTTGTTTGGCCTCGAAGGGCAGGGGGTGGCCATCGTCGGCCTGATTCCCCAGGGTTTCCCGTCGTTGAGCATGCCCGACCTCGCCCTGGTCCAGCAATTGCTGCCCGGTGCATTGGGCATTGCGTTGATGAGCTTTACCGAGTCGATTGCCGCCGGACGCGCCTTCGCCAGGACCTCCGAGCCGCCGATCGACGCCAATCGCGAACTGCTCGCCACCGGCGCAGCCAACCTCGGTGGCGCCGTCTGCGGCGCCATGCCGGCGGGCGGCGGGACGTCGCAGACGGCGGTCGTCCGGGCAGCCGGCGGGCAATCGCAGAAGTCGGGGCTGGTCACCGCCGGCGTGGCGCTCGCCACCATGCTCTTTCTCGCGCCGCTGCTCGGTTTGCTGCCCTATGCCACGCTGGCTGCCGTGGTCATCGTCTATTCGGTGGGTCTGATCCAGCCTGCCGAGTTCCGGGCGATCCGCAAGGTACGCACGATGGAGTTCCGCTGGGCGGCTGCCGCTTTCCTCGGCGTGCTCGTCTTTGGCACGTTGCAGGGCATCGTCGTCGCCATCATCGTTTCCCTGATCAACCTGTTCAGCCAGGCCGCCAATCCCAGGGTGCATGTCATCGGGCGCAAGCGCGGTGCCGATGTGTTGCGCCCAATTTCGAAAGAGCATCCGGATGACGAGACCTTCGAGGGACTGCTGATCCTGCGCCCCGAGGGACGCCTGTTCTTCGTCAACGCCCAGGCGGTTGCCGACCGGATCACGGCACTCGTCGTCCAGTATCAACCGCGGGTCCTCGTGCTGGACCTGAGCCGGGTCCCCGATATCGAGTATTCCGCGCTGCAGATGCTGGTCGAAGGGGAGGCGCGCATGGCGGAGAGCGGCACCGTGATCTGGCTGGCGGGCTTGAATCCCGGCGTGATGAAGGTTGTCGAGCATGCCGGCCTGGCCGAGCGCCTGGGCCGCGAGCGGATGGTGTTCAATGCCCGCCTCGCGATCGAGCGCTATCTGGCGCAAGTGCCCGGCAAACCCGTCGGCAGTGACTTGACGGTGTGAGTCAAGGTACTGTCCGGCCAATGACCCGGACGCGGGCAAGCCGCCAACCGGCGCTGCAATTCCGCTGATTCAGGAATGGCGGCCGGGAGCGCCGTCTGCCCGTTGCTCCCAGGCAACGGTTGCCAGCAGCCCGGGGGCATGGTCGTTGTCGGCAAGCGTCAGCTCCGCGCCGTGCAGTTCGGCGATGCGCGCGACGATCGCCAGCCCCAGCCCGCTTCCCGGCTCGTTGCCGTGGTTCAGGCGATGGAAGCGGGGCAGGACGACATCCCGTTCGCGGGTTGGAATGCCCGGTCCGCTGTCGCTGACGCTGAGCTTGCAGCGGCCTCCGTCGCTGGCCACGGTGACGCGCCCGCGGCCACCTTGTGGCGCGTAGCGGATGGCATTGTCCACCAGATTGCGCACCAAGACACGCAGCCAGTCGGCCTGGCCGGTCACGCGGCAGCCCCTTGCCGCATCGAGGGCGAAGTCGAGATCCCTGGAGAGGATCGGCGTGCCCAGTTCGGCGCAGACGGATTCGGCGAGTTTTCCGAGGTCGACCGCAACCGGGTCGGGACGGCCCGATTCCGGGTCGCGGCGGGCCAGTTGCAGCATTTGTTCGACGAGGCGGGCGGCGCGCACGAGGCCGCCTTGCAGTTGCTGCAGCGAGTGGTCACGTTCGCCGCTGTCGCGGGTGCGCAGAGCCACCTGCAACTGCGCCTGCAGCGCGGCGAGCGGGGTGCGCAGCTCGTGCGCGGCGCCGGCCGGTGAAGCGTCGCTCGGCGGCGAGGGCTGCCTCGATGCGCGCGAACAGCTTCGTGCTGGCCGGCGTCACGGCTTGCATCGGCGTGCTGATTCCCGTCACCCGCCTCGACAACTGGCTGGCCGGGAGTGGGAACAGTGGTTCGGCAGCAACCCGGGATTGCTGCTGACCGGCGGGATCGCCGCGCTGATCTACGCCTACCTGGTGCGTTTTCTTGCCGTGGCGCTGCATACCGTCGAGTCGAGCCTGGGCAAGATCACGCCGAACATGGATGACGCGGCGCGCGGTCTTGGTCTGGGGCAGGGCGCAACGCTGCGCCGGGTGCATGCGCCGATGCTGCGCGGCAGCCTGTTCACCGCCGGCCTGCTGGTCTTCGTCGACGTCATGAAGGAATTGCCGGCGACGCTGGTCATGCGCCCCTTCAATTTCGACACGCTGGTAACGCAGGCCTACACGCTGGCCTCCGATGAACGGCTGGCCGAGGCAGCCACCGCCTCGCTGGCGATTGTCGCGGTCGGGTTGCTGCCGCTGATCGCGCTGTCGCGGCAGATCTCCCGGGCACGCAACTAAGAACTTCCAGCCGCAACAGAGCGTCGTTGGCCGGCCGCTTACTTGTAGCCGGCGCGATCGTAGATCATCTGCGCCTTGACCTGGTACATCGCCAGGTTTTTCACCGGCAGAGTGTCGGGCTTGAACTTGCCCAGGGCTTCGAGTGCCGGATTGACCACCTTGACGCTGTCGACGACCGGCCATTCGTTGTTGCCATCGGCGAAATAGCGCTGGGCATCATCCGAGGCGAGGTATTCCAGGAACTTGACAGCCGCTTCCTTGTGCGGTGCCGTTCTGAGCATCCCGCCACCGGAAACATTGATGTGGGTGCCGGTGGTGGCCTGATTGGGCCAGACCACCCCGACCTTTTCCATCGCTTTCTGGTCTTCCGGCTTGGTCGACCGCAACAGGCGGGCGACGTAGTAGGTGTTCGACAATGCGACACCGCATTCGCCGGCGGCGACCGCCTTGATCTGGTCGCTGTCGCCGCCTTTGGGCGCGCGTGCGAAGTTGGTCACGACACCCTTTGCCCAGGCCTCGGCTTTGGCTTCGCCTTCATGGGCGATGATCGATGCCAGCAACGACAGGTTGTAGGGATGTGATCCCGAGCGGGAACAGACCTTGCCCTTGAGCCGCGGGTTGGCGAGGTCATCGTAGTTCTGCACTTCACCCGGTTTGATCTCGGCCTTGTTGTAAACGATGACGCGGGCCCGCGTCGAGAAAGAATACCAGTCGTCGGTCCGAAGATTGGCAGGTACCCGGGCGTCGAGCGCCTTTGATGACACCGGCGCGAAGAGCCCCAACTCGTGCGCCTTGGCGAGGCGCGCGGCGTCGACGGTCAGGAAGATGTCGGCCGGACTGTTGCTGCCCTCATTCCGGATGCGCTCAAGCAGTTCGTCTTCCTTGCCCTCGATACGATTAATCCTGATCCCGGTCTGTTTCGTGAAATTTGCATAGAGCGCCTCGTCGGTTTGATAGTGGCGGGCCGAGTACAGGTTGAGCGCCTTTTCCTCGGCCTGGACCGAAAATGCCAGAGAGGCGAGGGTGGTGGCGATCAGGCAGAAAATCGACTTCATGCTGCAAACTCCATCAGTTGAATGAGAACGATTAGCATTTTATAGTACGGCACCGGCCATGTAAATGAGAATTGTTATCGAATCTTGGCAAAAAAATGCGGCAGGACTGCCGCATCGTTTGCTCAGTTTCCTTCGATGATTCGTCGGGCGCCGTTGTAGCGTTTGATCCAGTAGCTGTCTTCCATGCTCTCGACGCGAACTTCGGCGCCGGTACGCGGCGCGTGCAGGAAATGGCTGTCACCGAGATAGATGCCGACGTGTGAAAAGGTGCGGCGCATGGTATTGAAGAAGACCAGATCTCCCGGCTTGAGTTGGCTGGTATCGATGCGCTCGCCCACCTGACTCATTTCGGCTGCAGTGCGCGGCAATTGCGCGCCCAGACTGTCCTTGAACACGAGGCGGACAAATCCGCTGCAATCCAAGCCGCTGTCTTCGTCATTGCCACCGAAACGATAGCGGACGCCGACCAGTTTCAGGCCCTGCAGGATGACGTCCTGCGCGGCGTTGGTGTAGCGTTCGAAGAAGGACTGTGATTCGTCTGCCTTGCGGACCAATTCCGCTGCGCTAGCGGTGAAGCTGACAGACGCGCAGGAAGTGGCGAGCAAAAAGGTGATCAGAATTTTACGCATAAGGGGCGAATGTATTTGAAAACGGGTTGGCTGTAAAGCGCAACAGCGGAACAGCACTCTGGTGCCAACGCACTCTCCGGAAAAGGAACCGTTGCTTTCGCTTGGCGGCAGGGAGCTTCAGATCAGCAATCGACCTGCTTGTCGTCGAGAAATACGGACGCGTACTTGCGGTAGATCGCGCGCCTGACGAATATCTCGTGGAGGTCTGGATCAATCTGGCCGTTGCGCCGGAACTTGTCCATGATGGCAAGTGCCTGCGATACGGTCATGGCTTCCTTGTACGGGCGGTCCCTGGCGGTGAGTGCTTCGAAGATATCGGCGATGCCGATCATGCGAGCCTGCCAGCTCAGCTGATCGCGCTTGAGGCCACGCGGGTAGCCCTTGCCATCCATCCGCTCATGGTGGCCGCCGGCGAATTCAGGGACGTTCTTCAGGTGTTTTGGCCACGGCAACTGTTCAAGCATCCTGATCGTCGCGGTGGCGTGGTAGTTGATGGTCTCGCGCTCCGCGTGGGTCAACGTGCCGGCACGGATGGTCAGGTTCTCGAGTTCGTCGGCGGTAAGGAAATCGGATACCGTGCCGTCGACGTTGCGCCAGCGGTAATTGCGGGAGATGCTCCTGACTCGCTCGATGTCGCCATTGCTCATGCGCTCGCTGCCGATGTTCGCCTTGCGCAGGAAGTCACGGTCGACCTTCATTCTGGCCTCAAACTCACGGAATTCCGCCTCGGCCTGTTCTGTCGGCAAACCTTGGACAACGAGCTGGAGCTTGCGGATCTCGGCGTCGCGTCGCAGCAACTCGAAACGGGTGTCGATGAGCTTGATGCGGTCGAAGATGGCTTGCAACTTCGTCGCCTTGTCGACCACATGAACCGGTGTCGTGACCTTGCCGCAATCATGGAGCAAGGCGGCGATCCGCAGTTCATAGCGATCCCGGTCGGTCAGTCGGAAGTCGGCCAGCGGCCCGTCACTTGCTTCGTGCGCTGCCTCGGCCAGCATCATTGTCAGTTCCGGGACGCGCTGGCAATGCTCGCCGGTGTAGGGCGACTTGTCGTCGATTGCCGAGTTGATAAGGCGGATGAAAGATTCGAACAGTTCTTCGAGCTGGTACAGCAGTTGCCGGTTGGTCAGCGCGATGGCGGCCTGCGAGGCGAGCGATTCGGCAAGACGCTGGTCGGCCTCGGAAAACGGGCCGACGAGATCGTTGCTTTGCCCGCGAGCGTTGATCAGTTGCAGTACGCCAATGATGTCGCCCTCATGATTGCGCATGGGTACCGTGAGGAACGATTGGGAGCGGTAACTGGTGCGCTGGTCGAACTCACGGGTGCCGGAAAAGTCGAAGCCCTCGGCGACGTAGGCATCGGCGATATTCACGGTCTTCCCCGAGAGGGCCGCATGGGCTGCGACCAGGGCATGGTTGGCCGAGCCGTTCTCGCGATAGAGCGGCAGATCGGGGAATTTGCCCGAAACCGGGTTGCCGCTGGTGCCACCAAAAGCGATATTCAGCGAGTCGGTGCGGACGATCTCGAAATGCAAGTGGCGCTTGTCTTCGGACGGTCCCGCCATCGGCCCGGGTGATCGTCTTGGCAGCGACGGTAATTTTCTCGAGCAGGCGGCTGAAATCATGCTCATCGGACAGCGATGCCCCGATGTCGTTGAGATACTCGAAGCGGCGGAGGAGGTCGTCAAGCGTCTTCAATGCATTCCCTGTCCGTTGCCTGGCGCGGAGAACCGAATTGCCCAGCCTTTTGGCCCAAGTCAAAACTCCAGGATCTGGTTGTTGCGCAGCATCCGTGGCTTGAAGTTGCCGAGGCAGCGTTCGATTTCTGCCATGGTCTGCTCCATTTGCCCCGGCTTCAGGTGGGTGATATGAATTTCACATTCCCGTTCAAGCTTACGCAACTCCGCTGCGAGCATGCTCGGGCAGAGGTGCTTTGAGAGCAGAGCCAATGGGGCATCGCCATCAGGGAAAGCGCATTCGACGATGACATGGCGCAGATTGTCGATCCCGTTGACGGCCTGCCAGAAGGCATCGCACGGCCCGGTATCGCCAGAAAAAACCAGACTGCCGGCGCCGGAATCCAGCCGGTAGCCCACCGCCGGAATTGTATGATCGACCGGTAGCGGGATGAAGCTGCGCCCGCCGAGAATTACCGGTGCAAGCAGTTCGATCGGCTGGTAGGCCATGAACGGGTTTTCCGCCGAGGGTATCATGGCGAAATCCGGCCAGATCTGTCCGTTCAGCACATGTTTGCGGAGAATGTTGAGCACCGCCGGGATGCCGTAAACGGCCAGCGGCTTGTTACGGCGGTCGCCCGCCGAGTCCATCATCAGTGGGAGGCAGGCGATGTGGTCAAGGTGGGTGTGGGTCAGAAAGACGTGATCGATACGTGCAAGATCGGCTATCGACAGATCCGCAACGCCCGTGCCGGCATCAATCAGCACGTCGTCATCGATGAGCAGCGACGTTGTCCGCAGGTGCTCGCCGCCGATACCGCCGTTACAGCCGAGGACTCTCAGTTTCATCGTGGCCTGGTTTCGAACACAGCGACCTCATTCCATTTTCCTTGCGACGGAAGGTGCAGAGATGCAGGATCCCTTCGCTATTCAGCGTGTGGAACTGACTGTCTGCGACCACTTTTCCGGATTGCATCGTCGCCGGCTCACGCGAAAGCGTCAGTTTCTGATGCTCAATTCCATCTGGATGCCGGCGATCTCGACCACATCTTTGTCACGCAGCAGAAAAGCCTCACCGCCAATTTCTCCACTGTTGACCACAGGAAATTTTTCGCCTTCGACATGGGTAACAAAAACTCCTTCGGAGCGGCGGGAAATGACGGCGACCTGCACACCAGGTTTGCCAAGGGTCGTCAGCGGCTTGGTTAGCTCCAGAGCCTTGCCGGCGTTCGGCCCATTGAGCAGGCGGATCGTTACCCTGGGTATCGGTGGCGGCGTAGCTACCGGGCGCGGGATCATGATTTGCGTGGCGGCGAAGGTGCGTTCCGGCTCGGGTGATGTCGAGAGCCCCGCCGCACGCAGTTGGGCAGCGTTGTCGAAGCCCCCGACCGCGGTCTCTGACATGAACTTGAGTTTGTATTTTCCAAGTTCGACTGCGTCATTGTTCTTTAGCACATGCCGGGTGATGGCTTGGCCATTCACCAGCGTTCCGTTGGTGCTGTTGAGATCCTCGAGGAAGGAATCGTTGAGGATGGTGACGATCCGGGCATGCTCACCAGATATGGCGAGATTGTCGATCTGGATGTCATTGTTCGGCCGTCGCCCGATGGTAATCTGCTCCTTGTTAAGAGGAATCTCCTTGAGCACCAGTCCATCCATCGAGAGAATCAATCTTGCCATCTGGCCTTCCCCGTCCTACCCGAAACGAACCAGCAGTTGTTGCCACCAGCCGGCGCGCGCCGGGAACTCCCCGCGTACCCGAATCAGAATCACCGAGACGTTGTCCGGTCCCCCGTTGTCATTGGCCATCTTCACCAAGTGCTCCGCCGCAGCCCCCACATTCGCTCCCAATATCTCCAGCGTTCGCCCGATCTCCATGTCGTCGAGCATTTCGGTCAGTCCATCGGAACAGAGCAGGTATAGATCTCCCGGTTCCACTGGAAAATCCTTGATTTCCGGCGCTACCGTCACGTTCACGCCCAGCGCCTGCGTTACCAGATTCCTGCCAATTGACCAACGTGCGTCCTCAGCGCTAATAATGCCACTATCGACCTGTTGTTGTAAGAGCGAATGATCCCGCGTCAGGCGTTCGAAGCAATTCTTTCGCAGCCGATACGCCCGCGAGTCACCCAAATGCGCCACCGTCAGCAAATTGTCGTAGAACCACGCGACGACTAGCGTTGTGCCCATCCCGTAGTAATACGGCTGATTGTGGCCGGCAAGGTAGATTTCTGCGTTCGCCTCGCCGATCCGTTCCCGCAACTTGGAGTGGGCGACCCGCTGTCCGTCGGTATCGAACTGTTGCGGCTCGCGTCCGTCCAGCGTGCCGATGAGGCTGTTGGCGAGCAGCGAGGTTGCCATGGTGCTGGCGACCTCGCCGGCATTGTGGCCGCCCATGCCATCGGCCAGGATCATCAGGCCGAGTGCCGCGTCACCGAACACCGCATCCTCGTTGTGCCGACGGACCTTGCCCACGTCTGTGCGAATGGCAAACTCCAGAGCATCCGTCAGGGTCATTGTTTTGTGCGTCGCCAATCAGAGGGTTCTATTCTGCCTGCCTTGCCAACGCGCATCCGTGAGGTTTCTCTCACCCGAGCGGCAACTCGACACCCAAGCCACGTTCGCGCGCAGCGGCAACAACCCGGATCGCCACGGCAAGATCCTGAATCGCCATGCCTTGCGACTCGAACAGGGTAATCTGCTCGCTGGCTGTCCGTCCGGCGTGCCTGCCGACGATGATGTCGCCCAGTTCGACGAGTTGGCGGGCGTGCAGACGTCCCTTCTCTAGATACGGCAGCAAGTCGCCGGCCTCGGCGAGGGCCGTCGGCACGGCATCGACCGCGACCACGGCGCAGCGCCTGAGCGCGGCCTCCGGCAATTCCTGGCGGATCAGCGCGTTGGAACCGGCGGCGTTGATGTGCGTTCCCGGCTCCAGCCAGTCGACGTCGAACAGCGGCTGCGCCGCCGTCGTCACGGTGCCGATCAGACTGCTGCCGCGCACGGTGTCCTCGGCGCTGGCGGCGGGCACCACCGCGACGCCGGTCATGCCGCTCAGGCGTTCGCAGAAGGCGCTCAATTTAACCGCGTTGCGGCTGAACACTTTGACCAGTTCCAGCGGCATGGCGGCGCAGATGCCGCGAACGTGACCTTCGGCCTGCCAGCCGGCGCCGAAGACTCCGGCCACGGAAGTGTCCGGCCGCGCCAGCCATTGCGCGGCAACGCCGCTGGCGGCGCCGGTGCGGATCATCCCCATGTAGTCGGCCTCGATGAGCGCCAGCAGTCTCCCGCTGGCCGCGTCGAACATATAAACGAGAAAGCGGTTGCCACTGCGGTTGGTCGTATAGGCCTTGTAGCCGAGTACGCCCTGCGCCGGCAGAGCGCCCTGCAGGATGTGCAGCACCGTCTGCGGCAGGCGGGTGCGGGCGCGTGGCGTGTCCTGCGCCTGCCCCAGCGACAGGTCGCGATGTGCCGATTCGACCGCCTCCAGGGCCATCGTTGCGGTCAACACCTGTTTCACGTCATCTTCCGAAAGAAACAGCGCCATGATTCCAACTCCTCAGACGATAGTGACATCCTGCCGGGCGAGAATGCGCTGCTCGAGCCAGCGCCCGACGATGACGACGAGCAGCGCGCCAATGGCGCCGGCAGCCTTCGCCGACCACGCCGGCAATGGCTGCAGCAACCCGACGATGCCGGGATCGGTGAAGATCATCTGGCCGGCGACATAGCCCAGCAGCCCGGCACCGAGGAGGACGATCCACGGCCAGCGCTCCATCCAGCGCAGGATTACCTGGCTGGACCAGACGATCAGCGGAATGCTGACGGCGAGTCCGAAGAGCAGCAGCACCAGGCTGCCCTGGGCGGCGCCGGCAACGCCGATCACGTTGTCGAGACTCATGACAAAATCGGCGACGACGATGGTCTTGACCGCCCCCCACAGGTTGGCCGATGCCTCAATATCATGGCCTTCCTCGTCTTCCGGCAGCATCAGCTTGACGGCGATCCAGATCAGGAGCAGGCCACCGACCATCTTGAGCCAGGGCAGGTTCATGACCAGCGCGGCGAACACGGTGAGCACGACGCGCAGGCTGATAGCGCCGGCGACGCCCCAGAAGATGCCGGTCTTGCGCTGCTCGGGCGACAGGTTGCGGCAGGCGAGCGCGATGACCACGGCGTTGTCGCCCGACAGCACGATGTCGATCAGGATGATCTGGCCGACGGCAATCCAGAAAGCGGCGGAAGAGAGATCGAGTTCCATGAATACCAGACAAAAAAAGACGGGCATGCAGCCCGCCTTTTCCGGTTGAGCCAAGCTCGGATTTTACAGCAATGCCTTCAGCAGCTTGCCCATTTCGGACGGGTCGCGGGTCACGGTGAAGCCGCATTGTTCCATGATGGCGAGTTTGGCGTTGGCTGTGTCGGCACCGCCGGAGATCAGCGCGCCGGCATGGCCCATGCGCTTGCCGGCCGGCGCGGTGACACCGGCGATGAAGCCGACAATCGGCTTCTTCATGTTGGCCTTGCACCACACGGCCGCTTCGGCTTCATCGGGACCGCCGATTTCGCCGATCATAATGACGGCATCGGTATCCGGATCGTCGTTGAAGGCCTTCATGACGTCGATGTGCTTGAGGCCATTGATCGGGTCACCACCGATACCGACGGCCGAGGACTGGCCGAGACCGAGTTCGGTCAACTGGCCGACGGCTTCGTAGGTCAACGTGCCGGAACGCGAGACGACGCCGATGCGGCCCTTCATGTGGATGTGACCGGGCATGATGCCGATCTTTACTTCGTCCGGCGTGATCAGGCCGGGGCAGTTCGGCCCGAGTAGTAGGGTCTTCTTGCCGCCTTTGGCTTCCTTTTCCTTCATCTTGTTGCGCAAGATCAGCATGTCGCGCACGGGGACGCCTTCGGTGATGCAGATGACGAAATCGAGGTCGGCTTCAACGGCTTCCCAGATCGCTGCAGCCGCGCCCGGGGGCGGTACGTAGATGACGGAAACGGTGGCGCCGGTTTGCTGGGCGGCTTCCTTGACTGAACCGAAGATGGGCACGCCGAAAATCGACTCGCCGGCCTTCTTGGGGTTCACGCCAGCGACGAAGCAGTTCTTGCCGTTCGCGTATTCAATACACTTTTCGGTATGGAACTGGCCGGTCTTGCCGGTGATGCCCTGGGTGATGATGCGGGTGTCTTTATTGATGAAAATCGACATTCGATAGCTCCTTACTGGACCGCAGCGACGATCTTGGTGGCGGCCTCGGCCATGGAATCGGCAGAGATGATGGGCAGACCGGAATCCCTGAGGATCTGCTTGCCGATCTGTTCGTTGGTTCCCTTCATGCGGACGACCAGTGGCACGGACAGGTGGGTTTCCCTGGCAGCGGCAACGACGCCGTCGGCTATGGTGTCGCAGCGCATGATGCCGCCGAAGATATTGACGAGGATGCCCTTGACCTTGGGGTTCTTGAGCATGATCTTGAACGCTTCGGTGACCTTCTCTGTCGTCGCGCCGCCGCCGACGTCGAGGAAGTTGGCCGGCTCGGCGCCGAACAGCTTGATCGTGTCCATGGTCGCCATCGCCAGGCCGGCGCCATTGACCAGGCAGCCGATGTTGCCGTCCAGGGAGATGTAGGTGAGGTCGAAGCGGGAGGCCTCGAGCTCATCCGGATCCTCTTCGTCAAGGTCGCGCATGGCGACGATCTCTTCCTGGCGGTAGAGGGAATTGGAGTCGAAGTTGAACTTGGCGTCGAGCGCCTTGATGTTGCCGTTGCCTTCGAGGATCAGCGGGTTGATTTCCGCCAGCGAGGCATCGGTTTCCATGTAGCAGGTGTAGAGCTTCTTCAGGGTATCGACCGCCTGGGCCTGAGAGGCTTGGGGAACGCCGATTCCGGAAACCAGGGTCATGGCCTGCGCGTCGGTCATGCCGACCAGCGGGTTGATGAACACCTTGATGATCTTTTCCGGGGTCTTGTGGGCGACTTCCTCGATGTCCATGCCGCCCTCGGACGACGCCATCATCGCCACCGACTGGGTGGCGCGATCGGTGAGCGCGGCAACGTAGTATTCATGCCTGATGTCGGCGCCTTCCTCGACCAGCAGGTGACGGACCTTCTGGCCAGCCGGGCCGGTCTGGTGCGTGACCAGCTGCATGCCGAGGATCTGGTTTGCGTAGTCGCGCACTTGTTCGAGCGATTTGGCCACCTTGACGCCACCGCCCTTGCCACGGCCACCGGCGTGGATCTGGGCCTTGACAACCCAGACACTGCCGCCCAGGGTTTCCGCTGCCTTGACCGCGTCATCGACGGACGTGCAGTGAATCCCGCGCGGAACCGTAACGCCGAATTTGTTCAGGATTTGTTTGCCCTGATATTCGTGAATTTTCATGCGCCTTCCTTGCGTTTAGTTGAGTTGCGAGCAATGAGCGGTACGCCTGAATCCCCTGTCGTCCCGCCCGGTAAATACCGATATTCAACTGGGGATTTTATCATAACCGGCACCCTTCTTTCCCGCAGAATCCATAATTATGGAGCTGATCCGCTCGCCCGCAGGGCCAGGCGCCGCGCTGTACCGGCCGGTCGGCCGCGGACTGCCGAGTGGTGAAGGGTGCCGACAAGCGGCATGGGCGCAACAGGCAGTCACGGTCGACTGGCAAAAAGGGTGCAAATTGATCTGGCTCAAGCAGCGCCACTGCCGACAGGACGAAAATTCGCGGCTCAGGAGGGATTCAGAAATGAACAAGGGTCTACACGCCATCGAAACCGCCAGCCGCGACGAGATCGTCGCGCTCCAGACCGAGCGCCTCAAATGGACGCTGCGTCACGTTTACAGCAATGTGCCGCACTACCAGGCCGCCTTCGACGCCGCCGGCGTTCATCCGGACGATTTGCGCTCACTGGCCGATCTTGCCCGGTTTCCATTCACCAACAAGCAGGATCTGCGCGACAATTACCCCTATGGCATGTTCGCAGTGCCGCGCGAGGAGGTGGTGCGCATCCATGCCTCGAGCGGGACGACCGGCAAGCCGACGGTGGTCGGCTACACGCAGGCCGATGTCGACATGTGGGCCGATCTGATGGCACGTTCGATCTACGCCGGCGGCGGCCGCAAGGGTGACATCGCCCACGTCGCCTACGGCTACGGGCTGTTCACCGGCGGCCTCGGCGCCCACTACGGAGCCGAGCGGTTGGGCTGCACGGTGATCCCGATGTCGGGCGGGCAGACCGAGAAGCAGGTGCAACTGATCTGCGACTTCCAGCCGAACATCATCCTGGTCACGCCGTCCTACATGCTCAACATTGCCGACGAATTGCGCCGTCAGGGCGTCGACCCGAAGAGCACCGCATTGCGCATCGGAATGCATGGCGCCGAACCGTGGACCGAGGCGATGCGTGCGGAGATCGAGGCCACCTTCGGTACCGATGCCATCGATCTCTATGGCCTGTCCGAGGTGATCGGCCCCGGCGTCGCCTGCGAATGCGCCGAAGCCAAGGATGGCCCGGTGCTCTGGGAAGACCATTTCTATCCGGAGATCATCGACCCCGCGACCGGCGAAGTCCTGCCCGACGGGAGCCTTGGCGAACTGGTGTTTACCTCGCTGACCAAGCAGGCGATGCCGCTGATCCGCTACCGCACCCGCGACCTGACCCGCCTGCTACCTCCGACCGCGCGCTCGATGCGGCGGATCGGCAAGATCACCGGCCGCTCGGACGACATGCTGATCATCCGCGGCGTCAATGTCTTCCCGTCGCAGATCGAGGAACTGATCCTCAGGCAGCCCAAGCTGTCGCCGCACTACATGCTGGAAGTCAGCCGCGACGGCCACCTCGACGCGATGAAGGTCAACGTCGAACTGAAACCGGAGTTCGAATTCGCCACCGGACCGGAGAAGGAATTCGTGGCGCACGACCTGCAACACCACATCAAGTCCTACATCGGCATCACCGCCCGCATCGAGATCGTCGAGATCGGCGGCATCGAGCGCTCGATCGGCAAGGCCCGGCGGGTCATCGACCGGCGCCCGAACTAGCCTTCAGACGATGCGGGCGCACAGCGTCCCGACGCCGTCGACGCCCCCCTCAAGCACGTCTCCCGGGAGCAGCGGGCCAACCCCGGCCGGCGTGCCGGTGTAGATCAGGTCGCCGGCCGCCAGGCGCACCAGCGTCGACAGGTTGGCGACAATATCCGCCACCTTCCACAGCATCGCCGCCAGGTCGCCATCCTGGCGGATTTCGCCATTGACCGACAGCCAGATGCGCCCGCGATCCGGGTGGCCGACCAGCGCCACCGGCTGTATCACCCCGGCCACCGCCGACTGGTCGAAGCCCTTGCCCATGTCCCACGGATGCCCCTTGTCCTTGGCCCGCGCCTGGATGTCGCGGCGCGTCAGATCGAGGCCGACGGTGTAGCCGAAAACAAGGTCTCTTGCGGTGTCGACCGCGACATTGACTCCACCGCTGCCTAGCGCAACGACAAGCTCGACCTCGTGGTGCAGGTTCCTGGTCGCCGAGGGGTAGGCGACGCTGATCTCGCCGGTGCCGCCGACCACGGCATCGCCGGGCTTCATGAAGAAGAAGGGCGGCTCGCGGCCCTCGGCCTGATCGGCCGCCCCCATCTCGCGCGCATGATCCGCATAGTTGCGGCCAACGCAATACACACGACGGACCGGGAACGAGTCTCTGCCACCGGCCACGGGCAGTGTGGCAGGAAGCTGCGGAGGAAAGACGAAGGCCATGGCGTCCCTTTCTGGGAAGGTGAGTTTATGCGTCAGTGTGCAATAGTTGCGCATGGTCGCGCCAGTCGACTGGTAAAATTGCCCATGGAATAAGGGTCAATGATCAAGGGGGTACCGTGAACTCCAGAACATTGCGTTTGGGTGCCCTGAGCGCAGGACTGCTGTCGACAATCCCGGTTGGTGCCATCGGGCTTGGCGACATGGTGCTGCATTCGCGGGTCGGGGAACCGCTGCGTGCCGAGGTGCCGATCAATGCCGAGCCTGGCGAGACTGTCGAAGCCCGATGCTTCACTCTGGCGCCGCTCGACGGGTCGGACCTGCCGGTAATTTCCGCCGGGCGGACCAAGCTGGTACGTGAAGGTAACAACTACCGGTTGCTGATCACGGGCAGCAAGCCGGTTGCCGAACCGATTTTCCTCATCGGCCTGCGCGCCGGCTGCGGTACCGATCTCCAGCGCGATTACGTGCTGATGCCGGCAGAACCGCTGGTCCTGGCCAGCCCGTCCCCGTCTGCAGCCGGCACGGCCGGTACGCCAGCCGGCGGAGTGCGCAGCAGTGGGGCGCCAAGTCAGCATTGGCGCGCCAGCGAGGGTGACACGCTCGAAGGCATCGCCGAAGCGCTGGTCCCGGACAACCTGGTGCAGCAGCGCCGAATGCTGGCCGCCCTCAAGCGCGCCAACCCTCAACTGAGCGGTCGCCCCGGTCTTGCCGAAGGCACACCGGTCGCGATACCCGATGTCAAGCAGCGCGTCGCAGCAGAACGCGACAACTTGCCGGAGCAACGCACCAAGTCGCGCAGCGAGGAACCCCCGCCGCCGCCACCACCACCGCCCAAGGTTGCGAAACTGGTCGCCACACCCAAGGCAGGCGGTGTCGATCGCGTCCTGCTCGGTGCCCCACCGGCGGAACTCAAGGCGGGTGAGAAAGTGGTCCCGGCCAAGGGCAGCCGGGAAGAAATGGACGAGCGTCTGCTCAAGCTCGATACGACGATCCAGTCACTCAACGCGCAGATCGAAGCACTCGACAAAGCACTGGCGTTGACGACCGAGGCGCTGGCTCTTCGCCAGAAACTCAAAGCGGCACAGGGCGCGGATGGCGGCCTGCAATCGCCGTTGGCCAAGCCTGCGGAACCTCCGCCCTCGGCCAGCAGCAACTGGCTGGAGATTCTGGTCAGCGCGCTGGTGGGCGGGATCGTAGCAGCCGCGCTCGCAAACTACCTTGGTCGTCGTCGCGAGCGCCGGGCCGAAGATGAGGTTCCACTGGCCATTGCCGGACATGCGCGACCGGGGGTGCCGGGGTCAGTCCGGAGCAATCCGGCGCTGGTCGCACGAGTGAGGACGTCGGCTGCAGAGCCCGGCGCCAAAGCAACCGCCGCTTCCGCCGAGGTCGATGTTCGTGTAGACGGCGCTTTGCAACAGCCAGGCGAGATCAAGGTGGTCGACGTGTATGGCAGTCAGGATGAAAGCGCCATCGCGCTGGCCGAAATCATGCTGTCCTTCGGCCGTCTGCAGGGCGCTGCCGAAACACTGGCCCACCACATCGAGGAAAGTGCATCGGACAATCCTCGACCTTGGCTGATGTTGCTCGATCTCTATCGGCGCGGCGGGCTGCGCGGCGACTATACAAAGCTGCTGCCCCCGCTCAGGCAGAGATTCAATCTGCAGGTTCCCGCCTGGAAGGACCTGGAGACTTCGAACGCAGGCCTCAGGTCGCTCGAAGACTATCCGCACGTCATCGGGCGACTGACGGCTGCGTGGGGAACGCAGGACTGCCTGAGCTATCTCTACCGACTGATCCACGACAACCGGGAAGGGCAACGCGATGGCTTCCCGCTCGAAGTAATCGAGGAGATGGTCTTGCTGATGCTCGTCCTCGAAGCCGGTTACGATCTGGAGCGCGCCGGCTAGACCGGATTGTCGAGGTCAACAAATTCGCACAGCAAACCGCAGTGCCGGCTGAGGTGGGCGGCCAACGCCGCCACGCCGTAGCGTTCGGTCGCATGATGTCCACAGGCCATGAACGCCACTCCGCTCTCACGTGCCAGATGGACGGTCTGCTCGGAAATTTCGCCGGAAACGAAGGCATCGACGCCGAGAGCGATGGCTTGTTCGAAGTAGCCCTGCGCGCCACCCGTACACCAGCCGACCCGGTGCACCGGACGTTCTGCATTGCCGATCAGCATCGGGGTCCGGGAGAGGGCGCTGCCAATCTGTGTCGCCAACTGGCCCGCGGTTGTCGGAACGGCGACACTGCCTAGCCAGGCGATATCCTGGTCGCCGAAGCGTCCCTCCGGTTGCCAGCCGAGGTGCGCCGCGAGTTGTGCGTTGTTGCCAAGTTCGGGATGAGCATCGAGGGGCAGATGATAGGCCAGCAGGTTGATGTCGTTACCCAGAAGGCTCTTCAGGCGCTGCCGGCGGATCCCCGTAACCCGACCGTCCTCACCCTTCCAGAAGTAGCCGTGGTGGACAAGGATGGCATCGGCTCCGCGCCCCACTGCTACATCGACCAAGGCTTGGCTGGCGGTGACCCCGGCCACGACACGCTGGATATCGGCACGTCCTTCCACTTGCAGTCCGTTTGGGCAATAATCGCGGAACCTTGCGGGCTGCAACAGTCCATCCAGATATTCCACCAGATCTTCACGTTTCATCGACACGGTCTTCCATGCGCAGGTTGTGGCTGATTTTTGCACAAACGGTAACCGTTGCGGTCGCGATTCTGTTCGTGACGAGTACGCTGAAGCCGGACTGGCTTCCGTCCCGTCCCAGCCCGGTCACCGTGCGTGAAGTGCCGGCGCCGGTCGGCGACGCTCAGCAGAGTGCCGGATCCTATCGTGAGGCGGCGCGTGCCGCTCTGCCTGCCGTGGTCCACATCTACACGACGCAGTTGGTCAAGAAGCAGCGCCACCCGCTGCTCGACGATCCAGTCTTTCGTCATTTCTTCGGTGACCGTCCCGATGCTCCGCCACGGGCGAATTCCGGGCTTGGCTCGGGGGTCCTGGTCAGCGCCAACGGGTACATCCTGACCAATTTCCACGTCGTCGAGGCAGCCAACGACATCCAGGTGTCGCTCAACGACGGCCACACCCACAAGGCGACCGTCATCGGCAGCGATCCGGAATCGGATCTCGCCGTGCTGCAGATCAAGGCCGACAAGCTGCCGGCGATCACCTTCGGCCAGATGGAAACCCTGCGCGTCGGCGATGTCGTGCTGGCCATCGGCAATCCGTTCGGGGTCGGCCAGACGGTGACAATGGGCATCGTCTCGGCGCTCGGACGGTCGCATCTCGGGATCAACGCTTTCGAGAATTTCATCCAGACCGATGCCGCGATCAACCCGGGCAACTCGGGCGGCGCGCTGGTCGACATCAATGGCCACCTGGTCGGCATCAATACGGCCATCTACTCGCGCACCGGCGGCTCGCACGGCATCGGTTTCGCGATTCCTGTTTCTAGCGCCAAGAACATCATGGAGCAGATCATCCAGAACGGCGCCGTCACGCGCGGCTGGATCGGCGTCGAGGCGCAGGAGATCACGCCGGAACTCGCCGAGTCCTTCGGTCTGCCGGATAGCGAAGGGGCGCTGATCGCCGGTGTTGTCCGCGGCAGCCCGGCAGATGCCGCCGGCATACGCCCCGGCGACGTGCTGCTGACGGTTGCCGGCAAGCCGGTCAAGGACCCGCAAGTGATGCTCGACCTGATCGCCGCGCTCAAGCCCGACGAGCGGTCGGTGTTCCGCCTGCGCCGCGACAAGACAATTGTCGAAACACACGTCAGAATCGGCAAGCGGCCGGCGATGCGCCCCGAGCAGGAGTGAGCGATGTGCCAATTGCTGGGCATGAACTGCAATGTGCCGACCGACATCTGCTTTTCGTTTACCGGCTTTCAGGCGCGCGGCGGCGCCACCGACGTTCATTCCGACGGCTGGGGCATCGCCTTCTTCGAAGGCAGGGGCACGCGCGTCTTCCTCGACCCCAAGCCGTCGTGCACCTCGCCGGTGGCCGAACTGGTCAGCCAGTATCCGATCCGCTCGAAGAGTGTTATCGCCCACATCCGCAAGGCCACGCAGGGCTGTGTCGGGCTGGAGAACACGCACCCTTTCATGCGCGAACTGTGGGGACGTTACTGGATCTTTGCCCACAACGGGAACCTGCTGGGATTCGCGCCGGAACTGGACGGCAGCTTCGTGCCTGTCGGCGTCACCGACAGCGAACGCGCCTTCTGCTGGCTGCTGCAGAGTCTGCGTCAGCGCTTCGGCAGCGCACCGCCCGAGCGCACCGGCTTGTTCGCTGCCATTCATGGGCTGACGCTGGAAATTGCCCGCCACGGCGAGTTCAACTTCCTGCTTTCCAATGGTGATTGGCTGTTTGCCCATGCGTCGACCAAGCTCGCCTACATAATTCGCCAAGCGCCCTTTGCCCAGGCTCACCTGAAAGACCAGGATGTGACGGTCGACTTCAGCGATGTAACGTCGCCCGAGGATCGCGTCGCGGTGATCGCCACGTTGCCGCTGACCGATAACGAAGTCTGGGAAACCATGCCGGCCGGGACGCTGTGGTGGTTCGAGGAAGGGGTTCCGGTGGAGACGCGCGACACCGCACCCGGACCGCAGCGCCAGCCGGCCTGACTACTTGTCGGAGAGCTTGCGGAATTCCTCTTCCGCGCTGTCCATCTCGGCGGCCATTTTTGCCTCGGCGGCGGGGTCGACCGCTACAGGCTCTGCCGGCGCCGGCCGCGAGACCAAACGCGACGCCAGGATGCCCAACTCGTAGAGCAGGCACATCGGAATCGCCAGCGCGAGTTGCGACACGACATCGGGCGGCGTTACCACGGCGGCGACGATGAAGGCGCCGACGATGAAGTAGGAGCGCCACTCCTTCAGCTTTTCCACGGTTACGACACCCATCTTGACCAGCACGACGAGCGCCACCGGAACTTCGAAGGCGACGCCGAAAGCGAGGAACATGGTCATCACGAACGACAGGTAGGCGTCGATATCCGGCGCCGGGGTGATGCTTTTCGGCGCAAAGCTGTTAATGAAACTGAAGACCTGGCCGAAGACGAAGTAGTAGCAGAAGGCAATGCCGAGAATGAACAGGAAGGTACTCGAAATGATCAGCGGAATGCCCAATCGCTTCTCGTGCGCATAGAGTCCGGGCGCGATGAAGGCCCAAGCCTGGTAGAGGATGACCGGCAGGGCCAGCACGAAGGCGACCATGGCGGTCACCTTGAGCGGCACCATGAACGGGGTTATGACGCCGATCGCTATCATCTTGGTGCCTTCCGGCAGGGCGGCGGTAAGCGGCGCTGCCAGAAAATCGTAGATGGCACCCGGTCCGGGATAGAGGCACAGCGCGCCGAGCACCACGCCAACCGCGATCAGGCTGCGCAGCAGGCGGTCGCGCAACTCGACCAGATGCGAGATGAACGACTCTTCCTGCGCGGAACCGGGCTGCTGATCGCTCATGCGGCGGGCTTGGCAGCAGTCTCGGCGGCGACAACCGCAGACTCCGCTGGGGAAGCCGAAGACGTGTCCTCGGCGACAGGAGTCGGGGCGGCCTGCGTCACCTGCTGGACTGCCTCATTCAGTTCGGCAACCGCCGCCTGGGCGGGAGCCTCGACCACACTGCGAGCAGTTTCGTATTCCTTGCGTACCGAACTCTCGAGCGAACGCGCCGATTCAGCGACTTCCGCCTGGAGTTTCTTCAACTCGTCGAGCTGGATTTCGCGATTGATGTCCGACTTGACGTCATTGACATAACGCTGCGCCCGGCCGAGCAGGTGCCCCAGGGTCCGCGCCACCTTGGGCAGTTTCTCCGGCCCGATAACGAGCAGGGCAACCACGCCGATGACCATGAGTTCGGAAAAGCCGATATCGAACATAGGGATGCGCCATGAAGGAGGCGGGCGGAGGGTGTCGAGTTTGTTCCGTGCCCACCTTGCCGATCAGGACCGGGTCTTTTCCTTTACTTCGACGTCGATCGTCTGGCCGCCGACCTGCTGCGCCGGCGGTGTGTCTGCCGGTGGCTGTTCGGGTGCATTGGCGTCCTTCATGCCGTCCTTGAAACCTTTGACCGCCCCGCCGAGATCCTGCCCGACATTGCGCAGTTTCTTGGTGCCGAAGATCAGCATCACGATCACCAGAACGATCAGCCAGTGCCAGATGGAAAAACTGCCCATGTTTGTCTCCTAGACGCGTTTGAGCATGGGGCCGACCGGATCCGGTCCGCCCACGACATGCATGTGCAGGTGGGGCACTTCCTGATTTCCCACCCGTCCGCTGTTGATGATGACACGAAAACCATCCGGGCTGCCCTGCGCCGTTGCGATTTCGTTGGCCTTGGCCAGCATGCTGCCGAGTACCGGCGCATCGTCCATGCTCACCGTGGCCAGCGAGGTGATGTGTCGCTTTGGAATCACGAGTATGTGGACCGGTCGCTGCGGGTAAAGATCCTTGAAGGCGAAAATGTCGTCATCCTCGAATACCTTCTGGCAAGGAATGTTGCCGGCAATGATCTTGCAGAAAATGCAGTCATTCACTTGTGGTCGTCCTTTGCCTTCTTGTGATGGTGGCTGGTGCCCCGCGACTTCTTCTCGTCGATGCCGGAGATGCCTTCGCGGCGGCGCAGTTCCTGCAACACGTCCTCGGCACCCAGACCGTAGAACGCGAGTAGCACCATGAGATGGTAGACCACGTCGGTCGATTCCCAGACGATTTTCAGGCGCTTGCCTTCCTTGCCGGCCATGATCAGTTCGGCGCATTCCTCACCGATCTTTTTCAGGATGGAATCAGGACCGCCGGCGAGGAGTTGCGCCGTGTACGACGATTCCGGGTCGGCGTTGCGGCGGGAAGCCAGGGTTTCAGAGAGGCGGTGCAGGACATCAGACTGGCCTTTCTTTTCCTTCTGCACCACCTTTTCGGTGTGCTCCGGCTGCTCTGTATCTTCTGGCTTGCTCATCTTGCGTAGATTTCCTTTGGGTCTTTCAGTACCGGATCGAAGGGAAGCCACTGTTCCCCATGTAATTCGTTGAAAAAGCAGCTGGCGCGACCGGTGTGACAGGCGATTCCGCCTACCTGCTCGATCGCCAGCAACAGCACGTCGCCGTCGCAATCGGTGCGGATCGACTTGATTTTCTGGAAATGGCCCGATTCCTCACCCTTGCACCACAGACGCCGCCGCGTACGTGACCAGTATACCGCGTTGCCGGTGTGGACAGTTTCCTGCAACGACGCGCGATTCATCCAGGCAAACATCACGACGCGGCCCTGTTCATCCTGGGCAATCGCCGGAATCAGGCCGTCGGCGTCCCACTTGAGAGCGTCCAGCCAAGGCAGGGCGGCGTCGAGGTCGCTCACAGGCGCACTTCGATGCCCCGCGCCGCCATGTATTCCTTGGCCTGGCGCACGGTAAATTCGCCGAAATGGAAGATCGAGGCGGCGAGCACCGCGTCGGCCCGCCCCTCGCTGACGCCATCAGCCAAGTGCTGCAGTGTGCCGACCCCGCCCGAGGCAATCACCGGAATTCCGACGGCATCGGACACCGCGCGGGTCAGCGCCAGATCGAAACCGTTCTTGGTGCCATCGCGATCCATGCTGGTAAGCAGAATTTCGCCGGCGCCGAGCATTTCGACCCGTTTTGCCCAGTCGACCGCATCAAGCCCGGTGTTGTTGCGCCCACCGTGGGTGAACACGTTCCAGCGCCCGGGGCCAGTCTGCTTGGCGTCGATGGCGACAACGATGCACTGCGAGCCGACCTTGCTCGACGCCTCGAACACGAGGTCGGGATTATTCACCGCCGCTGTGTTCACCGATACCTTGTCGGCGCCGGCATTGAGCAGGCGCCGGACGTCCTCGACCTTGCGCACGCCGCCGCCTACTGTCAGCG
The DNA here is from genome assembly GCA_040275885.1 of Azonexus sp. GTDB lineage: Bacteria > Pseudomonadota > Gammaproteobacteria > Burkholderiales > Rhodocyclaceae > Azonexus. The sequence goes on from JBEOKN010000055.1 coordinate 84,750, forward strand.
GAATGAAGACCTGCGCCGCACAGGCCTCGACGATGTGCAGGATGATGTCGCGCTGGTCACTCGAAGCCGTGATGTCGAGGAAAGTGACCTCGTCTGCGCCCTGCTCGTCGTAGCGGCGGGCGATTTCAACCGGATCGCCGGCATCGCGCAGATCGACGAAGTTGGTTCCCTTGACGACGCGGCCGGCGGTGACATCCAGACAGGGAATGATACGCTTGGCGAGCATCAGCGACCGCCGGCATCGGCGACTTCCTGCACTGCCTTGAAATCGAGCGACCCGTCGTAGATGGCACGGCCGGCGATGGCGGCAAAAATGCCCTCGTGCTCCAGCGCACAGAGTTGCCTGATCTCGTCGATGGCGGAGAGGCCGCCCGACGCGATGACCGGAATGGTCAGCGCCTGGGCCAGACGCACGGTGGCATCGATGTTGATGCCGGACAGCATGCCATCACGGCCGATGTCGGTGTAGATGATTGCCTCGACACCGTAATCCTCGTACTTCCTGCCGAGGTCGACGACATCGTGACCGGTAAGCTTCGACCAGCCGTCGGTCGCCACCCGGCCGTCCCGGGCATCGAGACCGACGATGATGTGACCCGGAAAGGCTGTGCACGCGTCGTGCAGGAAGCCGGGGTTCTTGACGGCGGCGGTGCCGATGATGACAAAAGACAAGCCATCGTCGAGGCAGCGCTCGATGGTGTCGAGGTCGCGAATGCCGCCGCCCAGTTGAACCGGAATTTCGTCACCGACTTCCCGGAGGATGGCCTTGATTGCCGTCTCGTTCTTCGGCTTGCCGGCAAAAGCGCCGTTGAGATCGACCAGATGCAGACGGCGCGCCCCCTGCTCAAGCCAGTGCAGGGCCATCTCGGCCGGGCTGTCGGAAAAGATGGTGGCCTGATCCATCAGGCCCTGCTTGAGGCGGACGCACTGGCCGTCCTTGAGATCGATGGCGGGGATAATCAGCATGGGATTTAGTTGGGAGGAAACTCGACGGACGCAGTCTTAAGGATGCCACTCGACAAAGTTTTTCAGCAGTCGTAATCCGTCCTGGGCGCTTTTTTCGGGGTGGAACTGAATGGCGAAGATATTATCCCGCCCCACCGCACAGGTAAAGGGGATGCCGTACTCGGTCGTCCCGGTCACCACCGACGGATCGCCGGGCTGCACGCAGTAGCTATGCACGAAATAGAAGCGCGCACAGTCGCCGATACCGGCCCACAGCATGTGGGGACTCTGTTGCACCTGGTTCCACCCCATGTGCGGTACCTTGAGGCGTTGACCGCTGCGGTCAACCATCTTCTTGTCCGGAAAACGCCGTACGTCGCCAGCGAAAACACCGAGGCCGGCGACATCGCCTTCGTCGCTGTGCTCGAACAGCATTTGCAGGCCGATGCAGATGCCAAGAAACGGTTTTTCCTTCGCGGCGGCGAGAACCGCCGAGCGCAAGCCACGGGCGTCGACTTCGCGCATGCAGTCGGGCATCGCACCCTGGCCGGGAAAGACGACACGCTCGGCCGCCGCCAGGACCGCCGGATCGGCGGTGACGATGACATCACGGCCGCCGGCGACATGTTCGAGAGCCTGCGACACTGAGCGCAGGTTGCCCATCCCGTAATCGACAACCGCAATCGTCACAGCGTGCCTTTGGTCGACGGCATTGCTCCGGCCATGCGTGGATCGGGTGTCGCCGCCATGCGCAATGCCCGGCCAAAGGCCTTGAAGACGGTTTCCGCCTGATGGTGCGCATTGACCCCGCGCAGATTTTCGATGTGCAACGTCATCCCGGCGTGGTTGACCAGGCCCTGGAAGAATTCATTGACGAGGTCGACGTCAAACTGGCCGATCATTGCTCGCGTGAATGGCACGTTGAATTCGAGTCCGGGACGCCCGGAGAGGTCGATCACGACACGCGACAGAGCCTCGTCCAGCGGCACATAGCTGTGGCCGTAACGGGTCAGTCCCTTCTTGTCGCCCCAGGCCCTGGCCAGCGCCTGGCCGATGGTGATGCCAATATCCTCGACCGTGTGATGGGCGTCGATGTTCAGATCACCAGTCGCCTGAACGTCGAGGTCGATCAGGCCATGCCGCGCGATCTGGTCGAGCATGTGGTCGAGGAAGGGCACGCCGGTGGCGAAATTGCCCTGGCCGCTGCCATCGAGATCGAGACGCACGGCAATTTGCGTCTCCAGGGTGTTACGAATGATTTCTGCTTGGCGCATGAACTTGGGCCGCAAAAGGCGTTGGGACGGGGGCATGATACCATTTCGCCCTCGTTTAGGCTTTCCGTGAAATTCCCATGAGTCGCTTCTGGAGCAAGGTTGTCGGCACGCTCACCCCCTACGTGCCGGGAGAGCAGCCAAAGGTCGCCAACCTGATCAAGCTCAACACCAACGAGAACCCCTACCCGCCCTCGCCGCGAGTGCTGGAGGCGATCCAGGACGAACTGGGTGCCGACGCCGCGCGTCTGCGCCTCTACCCCGACCCGAATGCCGACCTGCTCAAGGCCGCCGTTGCCAGAACGTACGGCCTTACGGTGGACAAAGTCTTCGTCGGCAACGGCTCGGACGAAGTGCTGGCACATGTCTTCATGGCCCTGCTCAAGCACGACCGGCCGGTCCTTTTTCCGGACATCACCTACAGCTTCTACCCGGTCTATTGCGGGTTGTACGACGTCGACTATCGCACCGTCCCGCTGACCGACGACTTCACGATCGATCCGGCCGATTACGCGCAGCCCAACGGCGGCATCATTTTTCCTAACCCGAATGCACCGACCGGCTGTTTGCTGGCCGCCGATTCCATCGAGCAGATGCTCAAGGCCAACCCGGATTCGGTCGTCGTCGTCGATGAAGCCTATGTCGATTTCGGCGGAAAATCGGCCATTTCGCTGGTCGACCGTTACGACAACCTGCTGGTCGTACACACGCTGTCAAAATCCCGTTCGTTGGCCGGCCTGCGCGTTGGCTTCGCCGTCGGCGATCCGGCGCTGATCGAGGCTCTGGAACGGGTCAAGAACAGCTTCAACTCCTACCCGCTCGATCGTCTTGCCATCGTCGGCGCCGTCGCGGCGCTGGAAGATTCAGGGCATTTCGAGCAGTCGCGGCAGGCGATTGTTGCCTCCCGCGACACGTTGACCGCAGCGCTCATCCAACTCGGCTTCGAGGTCCTGCCTTCGGCCGCCAACTTCATCTTTGCCCGCCACCCGCAAGACGACGCGGCACAACTGGCGCAGGCGCTGCGCGAGAAAAACATCATCGTCCGCCACTTCAAACTGCCGCGCATCGACCAGTTCCTGCGCATCACGGTCGGCACTGATGCGGAGTGCGCGGCTCTGGTCGCAGCGCTGCGCAACATTCTTCGATAGCCGGCTTCGCGCCTGGATCGACCAGATGCCTGGAAGCGCCCGGAATGAACCGATTGGCGAATTCCGTGCCAGGTGCGTCAATCCCGGAAGTGCCCAAGCGAGTCGATGGTCGTTGCTTGCCGATTGCGTGCTGTTGCGCTGCCCGATCTGCTTCCTGGCGAAAGCTGCAGTCAGCGCGCTACCGATTGGCGCTGCGCCTCTTTCAGGTCGTCGGGCGTCAGCGTTCGAGCAATGACTTCGCGCTCAGCCACGCCATCCATGTTTTGTGCGGCGGACGCGCGGTTGAACCAGACGTAAGCCATGACCGGACTTTTCTCGACGCCTATGCCATCGCGGTACAGGCGTCCGAGTTCAAGCATGCCTTCCGGACTCCCGCGCTCGGCCGCCGTTTGTATCCATCTTGCGGCTTGGCCGAAATTCTGCAGGACACCGACACCGGTTCGGGACATGCGCCCGAGCAGAATCATTGCCTCGGTGTTGCCATTCTCCGCAGCCAATTGCAGCCAGTGATACGCTTTCTCGGAAGTCGCTGGACTGCGGGCCGGCTCCTGCAACAGAGCTTCGCCAAGCTTGAATTGAGCCTTTGCATCGCCAGCCTCGGCGGCCTTTATGATCGCCGGATCGGAGGACGCCAGCGGCGCCTTTCTTGACGCCGATGGGCTCTCTGGTCGCGTCAGCCAGAAGGTCAGGACAACCGCCGCAACGATCGTCAGGACGGCAATAGGCGCCGATACGACCAGCCGCCGGCCGAAATCAAAGCTCTCCGGCGAAAGAAAACGGTACGAGCAGTCGAGGCAGCGATACCAAACACGTCGCTTGAGGCCCTCGCTTTCCACAACGGGATGCCGCCGTGATCTCCTGCAGCGAGCGCTCTGGCATTGGGGGCAAATTACTTTGGTGCGGAGAAACATGAAGGGGATGAGCTCTGGTGACGTTTTCTAGGGTATCCCGTGCCATAAGCCGGCGTCAATGTTGAATTTCAGCTGAAGGAACTCCGGTTCTTGTCAATCTGCCCGCTGCAGGAGACCACACTTCACCTGATCGGGTTTGATTTGAGATCCCTTGCCCATTTCATTTGGAACAGATGAAACCACTCGGCCCTGACTAACCGCCGCCTTGTGACGATGCGGCCCAAAGCCAGGAAAGGTCTTGGGTCAGGAGGGGGTAGTGCCGGAACCTGACGTTCACTCAGCAGGCGAGCCGATTCCGGATTCAGGCTCGGCAGAAACAAGAATGCCCGCCGGGGAGCGGGCATTGTCAGGCGCTGCGGTTTGACTTAGTTGATCTTGGCGCTGTCGCGCAGTTTCTTGACCAGTTGTTCGACTTGCTGCTGCTGCGCGCGCTGTTGCAGTTGCGGCTTGACCTGGTCGAACGCCGGCGGGGTGAGCGGGCGGGTGTCCTCGAGCATGATGACGTGGTAGCCGAAATCGGTCTTGACCGGGGTCTTGGTGTATTCACCCTTCTTGAGTTTGGTCAGTGCGTCGGAAAACGGCTTCACGTAGGTGCTCGGCGAGCTCCAGCCGAGTTCGCCGCCATTGTCCTTGGAGCCCGGATCCTTCGACTGCTTGGCCAGGTCCGAGAACTTTTCGCCTTTTTCAAGCTTGGCGATGATGGCCTTGGCTTCATCCTCGGTCGCGACCAGGATGTGTTTGGTCTTGTATTCGGTCGAGCCGAGGTTGGCCTTGATCGCCTCGTAATCCTTCTTCAGGGCTTCGTCGCTGATCGGATTGGCGCGCACGTAGTCGGACAGGTAGGCGCGGATCAGGACTGCCTGGCGGGCGAGCTCGATCTGGCCCTGAACATCCGACTTCTTGTCGAGGCCTTTCTTCTTGGCTTCCTGAACCAGCAGTTCGCGGCGGATCAGTTCTTCCTTGACGGCGTTCTGCAGTTGCGGCGAATCCGGCGTGCCCTGAGCCTTCTGTTCGGCGACGAAGGCGTTGTAGGTGGTTTGCGAAATGGTCTGGCCGTTGACGGTGGCAACAGCGCCCGCGCCACCCTTGTCGGCAGCGAAGACCGGGGCGGATGCGAGGGCGCCAGCCACGAGCAGGGCGGCCAGATGGGAGACTTTGATCATTCGGTTTTCCTTGGGTGTGGGGTAAGAACCCCGCGATTATACTTCGTCGGGTGACAAAGCGCGGATGCTGAGTGCGTGAATGCGGCCGCGCATCAGGTCCCCGGCGGCGGCGTAAACGCTCCGGTGACGCTTGACCGTATTCTGGCCGGTGAAGGCGGCGGCGACTATGGTGATTTTGTAATGGCCACCATCCTTGGCACCGGCATGGCCGGCGTGGCGCTGCGATTCATCGTCGATGGCGAGGGAAAGCGGTTCGAGGACAGCCAGCCGCTGGCGCAGCAGTTCGACGGTCTCACCGCTCACGCGGGCAGAACCTTCTTGAACGGCTTGACGGTGACTTTCGCATAGACGCCGGCAGCCACATAGGGATCGGCGTTGGCCCAGGTTTGCGCCGCATCGAGCGAAGCGAACTCGGCAACGATGACACTCCCCGAGAAACCCGCCGGGCCGGGGTCGGGCGAGTCGATGGCCGGGCAGGGACCGGCAAGAATCAGGCGGCCATCCGCCTGCAAGGCCTGCAGGCGTTCGACGTGGGAAGGGCGCGCCGCGAGGCGCTGGTCCAGCGTGCCGGGGTGATCTTCACCGATGATGACGTAGAGCATCTATTCCTTGTCCTCGATGTATTTCGACAGCATCAGGCCTTGCCCGAGCACGAACAGAAGCATCAGGCCCATGCCGCCGAAGAGTTTGAAATCGACCCAGGTATCGGTCGAAAAGTTGAAGGCGACGATCAGGTTGAGCGCCCCCATGAACGCGAAGAAGGCGGTCCACGACAGGTTGACCTTGTTCCAGACCGGATCGGGCAGGGTCAGTTGCTCACCGAGCATGGCCTTGATCGGATTCTTCTTCAGCACCAGCGCGGCGAAGATCATGCTGGCGGCGAACACCCAGTAGAGGATGGTCGGTTTCCACTTGATGAAGGTTTCGTCCTGAAAGATCAGGGTCAGGCCACCGAAGACCGTGACCAGCGCCAGGCTGACCCACAGCATCTTGTCGACCTTGCCGTGGCGGAAATGCACCCAGGCGATCTGCGCCATCGTGGCGACGATGACGACGACGGTCGCGAGCAGGATCGGCGCCTGTTTGACGTCGAGCACGGCGCTGCCGAGCAGGCTGCCAACCAGGGCGGCCGCGCCTTCCGGATCGCTGCCGTAATACTTGAAGGTCGCGAAAAACAGGATGACGGGAAAAAGGTCGAATAGCAGTTTCATGGCGCGGGATTATAACCGTTGCTGATTTTTCGGGCGAACGCAGTCAAAACCCGGGTGGCAGGTCGAGGCAGGAGGCGGCTTCGGCCGGTTGGCCGCCGGTGATGCGCGGCACGCTGCCGAGCAGCGGCGCCGCGAGCCGTTCGCGCAGCGCAGTGATGTTGTTCTCGGCGCGGGCCATGTCGGGATCGATCCGGTTGGCGACCCAGCCGGCCAGCGTCAGGCCACGGGCGGCGATGGCTTCCGCCGTCAGCAAGGCGTGATTGATACAGCCGAGCCGGAGGCCGACGACGAGGATCAACGGCAGCGCGAGGGCGACCGCGAGATCGGCGCTGTCGCGGTCGACCCCCAGCGGCACGCAAAATCCGCCGACGCCTTCGACGATGACGAGGTCGGCCCGTTGCCGGGCGCTGGCACAGGCGGCGGCGATGCGGGCGAAGTCGATGCCGACGCCGGCCTCGGCGGCGGCCAGGTGGGGAGCGATGGCCGGCGCGAAGCGGTAGGGGTTGATGACATCCTCTGCCAGTTCGACATTGCTGGCGGCGCGGATGCGCTCGACGTCCTCGTTGCGGCCGGCGGCGTCGGTGCCGGCCGCCACCGGCTTGATCCCGGCCACGGTCAGGCCAAGCTGGCGGGCGCGGAGGAGCAGGGCGCAGGTGACGAAGGTCTTGCCGATCTCGGTATCGGTGCCGGTCAGGAAGTAGGCGTGGCTCATGTGCGGGCGTGGAGAGTGATGACGTCGTAGGTCAGCGGCAGGCCGTCGGGTGTGCGCAGCGCTTCGGCGGCCAGTTCGGCGCGGGCGAAGGCATCGCGGCTCAAGAGACCGGTGCGCCGCCCGACGCCGAGCTGGTTGGCGCCGATTGCCTTGACTGCGCGCAACAGGCTCCGGAAGTCGGCGTAGTGGGCGATTTCCGTGTGTTTTTCGACGTCGACCGCGACAAAGCCGGCTTGCGACGCCAGTTGGCTGATCTCGTCGGGCGTGTGAAACGCCAGCGTATGGCGATGCGCGTCGATGCCGGCGAATGCCGTGCGCAGTTCATGGAACGTGGCGGGGCCGAGACTGGCGAGGACGAGCGCGCCGTCGTTCGCCAGCACGCGCCGCGCCTCGGCCAGCGCTCGGGCCAGGTCGCACCATTGCACGGCGAGGCTGGACCAGTAGAGGTCGATGCTGGCCGAAGCCAGCGGCAGATGTTCGAGGTCGCCGGCCAGCAGCCAGCATGGTTCGCCGATGTGCCGCAGCATGGCCGGCGCGAAGTCAAGGGCGATCGAGCGGGCCGCCGGGTAGCGCTGGTGCAGCAACGGCAGCGCGAAGCCGGTGCCGCAGCCGGCGTCGAGTATCCGGTGGACTGTGATGGTGGCGGGCAGGCCGACGGCCAGACGGGCGCAGACGCGACGCTGGACGAAGGCGGCAGCCCCATAGGTCGGCGCGGCACACTCGAAGGAATTGCGGATGCGCGCCTTGGACGGTCTGGTGCCAGCCTCCGGGTGGCCTTGGGCCGTTGTTTTTATGGTGCTACTCATTCAGGAAGGCTTGCACCCGTTCGAGGAACTCCTCCGGTCTGGAAATGAACGGGGCGTGGGCGCAATCGGCGAAGGTTGCGAGGCGCGATCCGGGGATCAGCGCCGCCAGCGCCTCGGCGGCGGCCAAGGGCATCAGCGGATCGTTCGCGCCGTGGACCAGCAGGGTCGGCGCCGTGACCAGCGGCGCGAGCGGGCGCAGATCCACGTCGCGCAACCAGCCCAGGC
>JBEOKN010000056.1:0-24613 GCA_040275885.1 Azonexus sp.
GCGGGTTTGGCTGCGGCAGCGGTTACTTCGGGTTTCAGTTCTTCTGTCATCGGTCTCACTCCATAAAGAATTTGCAACGCGCATGTTAGCAAGTTCAGATAACAAGAGTGTGAAGTTTTTGAAGGGTAGAATGCGCCAGACTTCAAAAATGAGACACATCATGACCCAGGACGAACTCAAGCGGGCGGTTGGCCAGGCGGCAGCTGACTACGTGGCGGAGAACGCCCAGGAAGGCAGCATCATCGGCGTTGGCACTGGCTCGACGGCAAATTGCTTCATTGACGCGCTTGCGCCGGCCCGTGCCCGCTACAGGGGAGCAGTGGCGAGTTCGGAAGCGACGCGAAAACGTCTCGAAGGCCATGGCATTGCCGTATTCGATCTGAATGACGTCGACGATCTCCCCTTCTACGTCGACGGTGCCGACGAAATCGATGCCGGCCTGAACATGATCAAGGGTGGTGGGGGCGCGCTGACGCGGGAGAAGATTGTCGCGGCGGTGGCACGGAAGTTCATCTGCATTGCCGACAGCTCCAAGTGCGTTGGCATATTGGGTGGATTCCCGCTGCCCGTCGAGGTTATTCCGATGGCGCGTGCCCACGTTGTCCGCGAACTGGCGAGGGTGGGAGGAATCGCCTTGTTGCGGGAAGGCTTTGTTACGGACAATGGCAACGTCATTCTCGATGTCGAGGGGCTTGACATCATCGACCCGAAAGGTCTGGAGGCGCAAATCAATCAGATTGCCGGCGTGGTTGCCAACGGCCTTTTCGCCATCCGGCCGGCCGACCTCCTGCTGCTCGGTACCGCCGAGGGTGTCAAGACAAAGACAATATCCTGAGTCATCGGCTACCGCTGTTGCGGTCGACAGTCCGGAAGCGGCAATTCCCAACCGCGAAAAATCCCGCCGCAGCGGGATTTCGCTCTTGCCATGCCCTGCGCTCAGGCCGGCGGGACGTAGCCCTGAATCCGGTCGGCTCCGTCTCCGAAGAAATGCTTCTCAACCTGTTCGGACAGATACTTGCGATGCTTGGCATCGACCAGATTGAGCCGGTTTTCGTTGATGAGCATGGTTTGCATCTTGATCCACTGCTGCCACGCTTCCTTGGAAACGTTCTCGAAAATCCGCTGGCCAAGGGCGCCCGGATAGGGCGGAAAATCGAGGCCCTCTGCCTCGCGGCCGAGCTTGATGCATTTGACGGTGCGTGCCATGTGAAACTCCGTGGGTAACAGTGTGGTGGATTATAAAGTCTTGAACGCCCTCGTTGAATCATGGGCCTGATTGATTTTCCATCGAGAGCCTGACCCCGTCCGTCTTCAGGCGACTGCATCGCACTCCAGATACAAAAAAGCCAATTTGCTCCATAATACCCGGTCGCAAACTGAGAATGGAAGGTACAGATATGGCAACGAACGGCGAGGAAGGAACCCCTGAGGTCACCAAGGCTGCCCCGGCAGCCGCTACCAAGGAGTCGGCTGCACCCGTGAAAGCACCTGCGAAAAGAAGAACACCGAGTGCGGTGGCACCCAAGAAGACTCCCGCGCCGGCTGCAACGAAGGCAGCGGCGCCAAGGAAAGCAGTGCCAGCACCTGCGCCAACGGCAAAGGACAAGGAGGCACTTGCCAAGGCCTCGCATGGCGCGGTGAAGGCCAAGGTGGCGCTGACCAAGGCCGCCGAGGACGCGGTTAAGGCTATCAAGGCTTCGCGCAAGGAAGCAGCACGGCTGCCCATGAGGGGCGGCGACGATGATGAGACGCAAGAAGCTGCCGCGAAGCATAAGCGCATGAAGGCGGACGAATACGAGAGGGCAATCTCGGGCCTGCAGGTCGAAATGGTCAAGCTCCAGGAATGGATCAAGTTCAAGGGACTCAAGGTAGTCGTGGTCTTCGAGGGTCGCGATGCGGCCGGCAAGGGCGGCTGTATCAAGCGCATCACCGAGAGTCTGAGCCCGCGCGTCACGAAAGTCGTGGCACTGCCGGCGCCGACCGAGCGCGAGAAGAGCCAGTGGTATTTCCAGCGCTATGTGCTGCATCTGCCGGCGGCCGGCGAGATGGTTCTCATGGATCGCAGCTGGTACAACCGCGCCGGGGTTGAAAAGGTAATGGGTTTTTGCACCCCTGACGAGCACAGCGAGTTCCTGCGTAGCTGCCCCGAATTCGAGCGCATGTTGGTGCGTAGCGGCATCATCCTGATCAAGTACTGGTTCTCGATCAGCAACGACGAGCAGGAGCGCCGGTTCAGGAAGCGTATCTACCACCCGACCAAGCACTGGAAACTGAGCCCGATGGACCTCCAGTCACGCGCGCGCTGGGTCGAGTATTCGAAGGCGAAGGACGAAATGTTCGCCCATACCGACATCAAGCAGGCACCCTGGTATGTGGTGCACGGGGATGACAAGGAGCGCGCACGCCTCAATGTCATGACTCACCTGCTGAGCCTGATCGACTACGAGGACCTCACGCCGGAACGCATCGAACTGCCGCCGCGCCAGGAAGACCAGGGCTATGTGCGCCCGCCGATGTCGGACCAGACTTTCATACCCGAAATTTTCTGACCGTGCATCTCGGGGACCGGGACCTGTCCCGGTTGCCTGTGCCGTAAGCATGAACAAAGAGCCCGGAAAATCCGGGCTCCTTCTTTTTCCTGGTTGTTCAACTGGCCCAACGATCAGCGCGTTGGTCGTGATTGGCGCAGGGTCGACTGACTGCGCACAAGCGGAGCCAGGTGGCGAGATACAAAACCCTTTCCCGGCACCGTCGCCGCCGGGACTACTGCGTTCCCGGTCCGTGGCTGCAACCAGGCTACTCGCGCGCCACCAGAACCAGCGTGACGGCCAACGCACCGCCGGTGGTTCTCAGTTCGAGGCGGTCGCCTTCGTGGCGTGCCGTGGTGACGGTTTCGAGGGCCTTGAGGAAAGCCTGTTCCTGTTCCATCACCCCCTTGTGGGAGCACACCATGCGGGTCGCTGCCGGAGACCGGAAGCGCAGGTGCGCGGCCTCGGCCTCGTAGCGCGCGTGGTAACGATTGCAGCCGGCCGAACCGCTGGCTTGTCCGTCGCCGGCGAAGGACAGCGTCAGGGTCGTTCCGGAGATGATGCTGACTACCGCCTGCTTGCCGTTGTTGAATGCGGTCACCCGCCATTTGCTGCCGACGAGCGAGGTGGGTTGCGCCGCCAGCATCGCCAGCGCCCGACCGTCGACTCCCAGCAACTTCAACTGCCCGGCGTCGACCCGCCAGGCCCTGGCGCTGTTCAGTGCCGCCATGTAGTCGGTGGCCTGCTGCATTGTTTCCGCTGGGCAGGCCATCATCGTCGATGCGCTGCGAACTGATACTTCGAGGCTGCGGCCGCTAGCGGTGTAGGGTGTGCTGTAGCGATTGCAGCCGTCGCTGCCTTGTGCCTGCCCACCCTCGAAGCGCAGGGTCACCGTCTGGCCGGCAGCCAGCGTCCGTCCGGGCAGCGCCGACAGGATCCAGGCCGTACCATCCAGCGGAGGCGTTTCAGAGGTGGCGGACGGCATCGCCGAACAGGCGGCCAGGAATCCGGCCAGCAACAGCGCCGGCACGCGGGTGGTGATCATTGGCATCGCATGACTCCTTGCTTTGGATGAGTGAACGAAGAACGGGACGCCTTAACATCGCCGCCAGACCTGCCAGCGCTCGCGCCCGAAAAACACCGGAATCGAGTCGTCGACCGCGGCATCCTCGATGCGGACGAAATTCGGGCTGAGGAGCTCGTCAAGTTGTTCGGGCAGGATGCCGAAGGGCGGTCCCTTCGCCTGGTCGCAGATGAAGAAGTATCCGGCGAGCAAGCCGCCTGCCGCCAGCAGTTCGGCGACGCGCCGGCCCCAATCAGCCCACAGCTTGCGTGGCAGGGCGCAGAGGAAGGCGCGCTCGTAAATCAGCGGGTAGGCTGCGGCCGGCGAAAAGGTGAAAAAGTCGGCGCAGCGGAGGTCGACGCGGGCATTGCCCAATGCCCTGCGGGCGGTGCCCACGGCGGCGGGCGAGAAATCGAGCGCCGTGACCGGCCAGCCACATTCGGCCAGGTGGCGCGCTTCCCAGGCGCTGCCGCAACCGGGAATCAGCGTGTTGCGCGGCGCCCGCTGGCGGGCGACGAAATCGGCGAAGGCGGCGGGCACCTTGCCGGCATCCCACGGCGTGACGCCCTCGCCGAAGCGCTTGCACCAGAAATCGGGATGCTCCGGGCGCTGGTCGTCGGGTTTGATCGGTGTGGAAGAGGGCGGGGAATCGCTCATGCTAAGATTGTCGCCTTCAAAACCCCTGCCGCGTGCCGCTTCATGTCCGCTCCTTCCAAGATAATCATCGCCTCCCGCGAATCCCGCCTTGCCATGTGGCAGGCCGTGCATGTTCAGGGCCGTCTGAGCAGTCTAAATCCGGGGGCGGAAGTTGTCATTCTCGGCATGACGACGAAGGGCGACCAGATTCTCGACCGCCCGCTTTCCGAAATCGGCGGCAAGGGCCTGTTCATCAAGGAACTCGAAGTGGCTATGGAGCAGGGCAAGGCCCACCTCGCTGTCCATTCGATGAAGGACGTGCCGATGGTGATGCCGGAAGGTTTCGTGCTGGCGGCCATCTCGGCCCGCGAAAACCCGCGCGATGCCTTCGTCTCGACCAAGTACGCCGGCCTCGACGAGCTGCCGGCGGGCGCCGTCGTCGGGACCTCCAGCCTGCGCCGCGAAGCCATCCTGCGCGCCAAATACCCGCATTTGGTCATCAAGAGCCTGCGTGGCAACCTCGACACGCGCTTGCGCAAGCTCGATGCCGGCGAATACGACGCGATCATTCTCGCCGCCGCCGGCCTGATCCGCCTCGGACTGGAAAACCGCATCAAATCGATGTTGACCGCGGAGCAGTCGCTGCCGGCGCCCGGCCAGGGCGCGCTCGGCATCGAACTGGTCGACGGCGATGCGACGATGGCCGCCGTCGTCGCGCCGCTCAACGATTCCGAAACCGCCCACTGCGTCAAGGCTGAACGCGCCTTTTCGCGGGCGCTGGGCGGCAGTTGCCAAGTGCCGCTCGGCGGCTACGCGGTCATGGAAGAGGGCAGTCTGTGGCTGCGCGGTTTCGTCGCGACACCGGACGGCCAGGAGATGGTCAGCGGCGAATTGCGCGGCGCCGTCGGCAAGGTGGCCGGTGACGACGAAGCGCTCGGCCGCCAGCTCGCGGACCAGTTGCGGGCGCAGGGGGCCGGCGTCATCCTGGAAAAGCTCGCCCACCGCCAATGAACGCGACCGGCCCGCTTGCCGGCAGGACTATCGTCGTCACCCGGCCACGGGAGCAGGCCACGCCGCTGGCTGGCGCCATTGCCGCCGAGGGGGGCACTCCGTTGATCTTCCCCTTGCTGGAGATCCTGCCGGTGGCCGATCCGCAGGCGCTGGAAGCCGGCGTGGACCGTCTGCCCGGCGCGGCGCTGGCCATCTTCATCAGTCCCAATGCGGTCGACCACGCGCTGCCGGTCATTCTGGCGCGTGGCTCCTGGCCGGCCGGGCTGGTTCCGGCGGCGGTCGGGCAGAGCACGGTGAAGGCGCTGGCGGCGCGTGGCGTGACCGGTTGCATCGCGCCGCAGGTGCGCTTCGAATCGGAGGCGCTGCTGGCGCTGCCCGAACTGGCGGGAGAACGGGTCAGCGGCAAGCGCATCGTCATCTTTCGTGGCGACGGCGGCCGCGAACTGCTGGCCGACACGCTGCGCGCGCGGGGCGCCGCGGTCGAGTACATCACCTGCTATCGGCGCGGTGGTCCTGCCGGCGGTGTTGATATCCTGCTGGAAAGATGGCGCGCCGGGCACCTCGATGCGCTGACGGTGTCGAGCAGCGAGGGGCTGCGCTACCTGGTCGAACTGCTCGACGACGAGGGCCGCTCCTTTCTCGCGCGGACCCCGGTTTTCGTGCCGCATGCCCGCATTGCAGAAAACGCACGGATCTCGGGATTGCACAAAATTATCCTTACCGATGCGGCGGATGCCGGCATCCTTGCCGGCTTGCTTGCTTATAATTGGCCGGCATGACACCTGACAACACGACTCCCCTTCCTCCGCCAGCAGCGCACAAACCGTCGCCGCCCGCGTCGCGCTTCGGCCCTTGGTTTTTCGTGGCGCTGGCGGCACTTGCGCTGGCTGGCTGGCAATGGTTCGAAACCCGCCAGCGGTTTGCCGAAGTCGAACACGAAACCAGCCGTCGGCTGGCCGAGGCGGATGCCGTCAGCAAGGAGGATCGCGGCGCGTTGAAACAGATGCGCGAGCAGATCGACGGACTCCAGAGCAAGCTGGGTGCGGCCGATGCCCGGCTGGCTCAGTTCCAGGCGCAGTCGGATTCGCTGCAGGCACTCTACCAGGACCTCGCGCGCAGCCGCGACGAATCCGGCGTGCTCGAAGCCGAACAGGCGATTGCGCTGGCCGGACAGCAATTGCAGCTGGCGGGCAATATTCCGGCGGCGATCGTCGCCCTGCGCTCGGCGGAGACCCGCCTCGCCCGCGTTGATCGCCCGCAGTTGCTGCCACTGCGCAAGGCGCTGGTCGCCGATCTGGAGCGCCTTTCGGCGTTGCCGGTGGTCGACCTGGCGGCGACCAATGCGCGGTTGGAGGAGATTTTGCTGACCATCGACAAGTTACCGCTGGCGATGGACGTCCGGCCGCAGGAATCCCGCGAAAAGCCGGCCGACGCCGCGCAGCTGCCCTGGTGGAAGCGGACCGGGGGCGAGATCTGGCAGGAGTTGAAGGGTCTCGTCCGCATTCAGCGCTTCGACCGCGAGGAGGCGGTGCTGCTGGCGCCTGGACAGAGTTTCTTCCTCCGCGAGAATCTCAAGCTGCGCCTGTTGAATGCCCGCCTGGCCTTGCTCTCGCGCGATCAGGTGGCATTCCGCGGCGAACTGAAGGCAGCCTCCGAATTTCTCGGTCGTCTCTTCGACGGTCGCGACAAGGGGGTACAGGCGGCGCAGGCGACGCTGCGCCAACTGCTGGCGACCGAGATCGTCATCGCCTTGCCGACGCTGAATGAAACCCAGGCGGCCATGCGCCTCCTGCGCAACGGCAAGGAGAAGAAGTGAAGGGCCTGTTCTGGGTTCTTGCCCTGTTCGGGCTGGCGGTTGCCGTCGCCCTTGGCGCGCGGGTCAACGACGGCTATGTCCTGCTTGTCCTTCCCCCGTATCGCGCTGAAGTCAGCCTGAACCTGTTCATTCTGGTGCTGGTTGGCCTCATTCTTGTCATTTACATGACGCTGCGGACATTGGCGCTGACCTTTGGCCTGCCCAAGCGGGTCAAGGAATATCGTGAGCGGCGCCGGCGCGAGCGCGCCGGCCAGGTGTTCCAGGACGCCGTGCGGCTGCTTTTTGAGGGACGCTTCGGGCAAGCGATGAAAAGGGCCGGCGAAGCCTACGCGGCTGGCACTGCCCGCGGCGTTGCGGCTCTGGTTGCTGCCCGTGCCGCGCAACGCATGCACGAGCCGGAAAAACAGCAGGAGTGGATGCGGCGGGCGCTGGCCGACGATCCGCACAACGAAGCGGCGGCGCTGATGCTGGAGGCCGAGATGATGAACGAGTTGCGCCGCTTCGATGAGGCGCTGGGCGTGCTTGGCCGATTTCAGGGCAAGCAGGGGCGCCACCTCGCAGCACTTCGCCTGGAGTTGCGGGCCCGTCAGGGCGCTGGCGACTGGGATGGTGTCCTGAAGCTTGCGCGCCAGCTTGAAAAGCGCGATGCCTTGCCACCCGAAGTGGCGCGCGAAGTCAAGATGCTCGCCCATCTCGAGAACATCCGCCGGCACCGTAGTGATGCCGGTCAGCTCCAGGATTATCTGCGGGCCGTGCCGGCTGCCGAGTTTGGCCGTCGCGTGGTGCTGGCCGGCGCCAGGGCGCTGGTTGAGCAGGGTGAGGTGCCGGTGGCGCAGAACATCATTGAAAGCGCTCTTGACGGTTATTCAGAGGCCGGTTGGCAGCCCGAACTGGTGGCTTTGTATGGCGCAATGGCGGGGCCGGGATTGACCGCGCGAATTGCCAGGGCGGAGGACTGGCTGCGCCAGTATCCCGGCGAAGCAGCCCTGCTGCTGGCGCTCGGACGCATGTGCATGAATCAGCGCCTGTGGGGTAAGGCGCAGAGTTATATCGAGGCGTCGCTGGCTACCGAGGAGACGCGTGACGCGCATCTGGCGCTCGCCGAATTATGCGACAAGCTTGAGCGCGACGACGAAGCCAACCGCCATTTTCGGGCGGCGGTAGGACTCGAAGCGCGCTGAACAGCTTCAGCCTGCGTTGAAGCTCAGGCCCAGTCGGCGGGTTGCAGGAATACCTCGTAGAGTTCGGCTTCCGGCGTGCCGGCTTCGGGCTTCCAGTCGTAGCGCCATTTGACGATCGGCGGCAGCGACATCAGGATCGACTCGGTACGCCCGCCCGATTGCAGGCCGAACAGCGTGCCGCGGTCCCAGACCAGATTGAATTCGACGTAGCGTCCACGACGGTAGGCCTGGAAATCGCGTTCGCGCTCGCCGTAGGGCGTGTCGCGGCGCGTCGCCAGGACCGGCAGGTAAGCCTTGGTGAAGGCATTGCCGACGGCTTGGGTCAGCGCGAAGCAGCGCGCGAATCCGCCTTCGTTGAGATCATCGAAAAAGATGCCGCCGACGCCGCGCGGCTCGTTGCGGTGCTTCAGGAAGAAATACTCGTCGCACCATTTCTTGTATTTCACATAGACGTCGTCGCCGAACGGCGCCAGCGAGTCCCTGCAGGTACGGTGAAAATGCGCGACATCTTCGCGTTGACCGTAGTAGGGCGTCATGTCCATGCCGCCGCCGAACCACCAGACATCGTCCTCCCCGTCCTTGCTGGCGACGAAGCAGCGCACGTTCATGTGTGCCGTCGGGCAGTAAGGGTTGCGCGGATGCACGACCAGCGACACCCCCATCGCCTCCCAGGGACGGCCAGCCAGCTGCGGGCGGACGGCGGTGGCCGAGGCGGGCAGCGACTTGCCGGTGACGTGCGAGAAATTGACGCCGCCGCGCTCGAAGAATTGCCCTTCCTCGATCAGCCGCGAGATCCCGCCGCCGCCTTCCGGGCGCAGCCACGAATCGGTGCGGAATGCCTGGCCGTCGAACGCTTCCAGTTCGCCGACGATGCGCCTCTGCAGGCCGGTGAAGAAATCCTTGAGACAGTCAGTGTCCATCATTTCTCCATAGAGCAAAAAAAGGGGCGGTCGATGCCGCCCGCATGTTGTCGCCGACGCCTGATCAGCGACCGACGGCTCGGTGGCCGATGTCGGTGCGGAACTGCATGCCGTCCCAGCTGATCTCGGCGGCGGCCTCGTAGGCACGCCTCTGGGCCAGTTTGGCGTTCTCGCCGAGGGCGGTCACGCACAGCACGCGACCGCCGGCAGTGACGACCTGACCATCCCTTTCTGCCGTCCCGGCATGGAAGACGTGCACATCCTCGCCGAAACCGTTGCCCTTGGGCAGTCCGGAGATGACGTCACCGTTGCGCGGAGTGTCCGGGTAGTTGGCGGCCGCCAGCACGACGCCGAGCGCGACGCGCCGGTCCCACTCGGCTTCGACCTGGTCGAGCGTGCCGGCGATGCCGTGTTCAAGCAGTTCGATGAAATTGGATTTCAAACGCATCAGGATTGGTTGCGTCTCCGGGTCGCCCATGCGGCAATTGAATTCCAGGGTCTTGACCGATCCATCCTTGCCGATCATCAGGCCGGCGTAGAGGAAGCCAGTGAACGGTATGCCGTCGGCGGCCATGCCGCGCACGGTGGGCAGGATAATCTCGCGCATGGCCTTTGCGTGCACTTCTGGCGTGACGCACGGTGCGGGCGAGTAGGCGCCCATGCCGCCGGTGTTCGGGCCGGTGTCGCCGTCGCCGATTCGCTTGTGGTCCTGACTGGCGGCCAGCGCGAGGACGTTCCTGCCGTCGACCATGACGATGAAGCTGGCCTCCTCGCCGTCGAGAAATTCCTCGATAACCACTCGGGCGCCGGCGTCGCCCAGCTTGTTGCCCGACAGCATGTCGTCGATCGCGGCGTGCGCTTCCGCAAGCGACATGGCGACGACAACACCCTTGCCGGCGGCCAGGCCGTCGGCCTTGATGACGATCGGCGCACCCTGCCGGTCGATGTAGGCATGCGCTGCGGTCGACTCGGAAAAAGTCCCGAATCCGGCGGTCGGGATGTTGTGACGAGCCATGAAGCGCTTGGCGAAATCCTTGGACGATTCAAGTTGGGCGGCTTCCCTGGTCGGTCCGAAGATCTTCAGGCCGCGGGCGCGGAAGACATCGACCACCCCGGCGGCGAGTGGCGCCTCGGGGCCGACGACGGTAAGGCGGATACCCTCTCTCTTGGCGAAGCAGGCAAGCACGACCGGGTCGGTAAGATTGACGTTCGTCAGCCGCCGCTCTCGCGCCGTACCGGCATTTCCGGGAGCAACGTAAACCTTCTGGACGCCAGGGCTCTGTGCCAGGCGCCAGGCCATGGCGTGTTCACGGCCACCAGAACCGATGACTAGGAGTTTGATGCCTGAGTTCTTGGATTTCATTGTTGTCAGTGACGGAAGTGGCGGGCGCCGGTCACGACCATCGCCAGACCATGCTCGTCGGCGGCGGCGATCACTTCGTCGTCGCGCATCGAACCGCCCGGCTGGATGACAGCGGCCGCACCGGCGGCAGCCAGAACATCGACCCCGTCGCGGAACGGGAAAAAGGCATCCGACGCAACGACCGAACCCCTAAGGTCCAGGCTGGCGTTCTGCGCCTTCATGCAGGCAATCCGGGTCGAATCGACGCGGCTCATCTGGCCGGCGCCGACGCCCAAGGTCATGCCGTCGCCGCAGAAGACGATGGCGTTGGACTTGACGAACTTGGCGACGCGCTCGGCAAAGAGCAGGTCTTCGATCTGCTGGGTGGTCGGCCGCAGCTTGGTGACGACCTTGAGGCCGGATGCCTGGGCGGTGAAGTCGTCAGCGGTCTGCACCAGCAGGCCACCGCTGACGCGCTTGAGTTCGAGCTTGTTGAGGTCGCGACCCGGCGGTACGACCAGGACGCGCAGGTTGGCCTTGGACGCCAGCGCCGCCCTGGCTTCAGCGGTGAAGGAGGGGGCGATCAGCACTTCGACAAAGTGCTTGCGTTCGTTCATGGCATTGGCCACGTTGATGCCGACTTCGCCATTGAAGGCGATGATGCCGCCGAAGGCCGAGGTCGAGTCGGTCTTGAACGCCTTTTCGTAAGCGCCGAGCAGGGTGCCGTCAATGGCGACGCCGCAGGGGTTGGCGTGCTTGATGATGACGCAGGCAGGGGCGTCGAATGCCTTGACGCATTCCCAAGCGGCATCGGAGTCGGCGATGTTGTTGTACGACAGTTCCTTGCCCTGCAACTGGGTGAAGGCGGCGATACTGCCCGGCAGCGGGGTGGTGTCGCGGTAGAAGGCGGCGGACTGGTGCGAATTTTCGCCATAGCGCAGGATCTCGACGCGGTCGAAGGCCAGTTGCAGCGTGTTCGGGAAGATCGCCGGGGTCGGTGCGGCTTCGGCCGGTTTGGCTTCGGCGCCTTCGTCCAGCCCAGTCAGCCAGTTGGCGATCGTGCTGTCGTAGCGGGCGGTGTGCGTAAAGGCCTTTTTCGCCAGGTTGAAGCGGGTACCGAGATGCAGGGCGCCGCCATTGGCCTTCATTTCGGCGAGCAGCGGTTCGTAGTCTTCGGGATCGGTGACGATGGCGACGCCGACGTAGTTCTTGGCCGACGAACGGACCATCGCCGGACCGCCGATGTCGATGTTCTCGATCGCATCGTCCAGGGTGACGCCGGCCTTGGCGATGGTGGCGGCAAATGGATAGAGGTTTACGCAGACGAGGTCGATGGTCGGGATGCCGTGTGCGGCGATGGTCGCCAGGTGCTCAGGCAAGTCACGCCGGGCGAGGATGCCGCCATGCACCTTCGGGTGAAGCGTCTTGACGCGGCCGTCGAGCATTTCCGGGAAACCGGTGTAATCGCCGATTTCCGTTACGGTCAACCCGGCGTCGCGCAGCATCTTCGCGGTGCCGCCGGTGGACAGCAGATTGACGCCCTGGATGGCGAGGCCCCGGGCAAATTCGAGGACGCCCCGCTTGTCGGAGACGGAAATCAGCGCTTGCTTGATGGTCATGGCGATTGCAGTAGCTGGTGTTCGGTGAGTTTCTTGCGCAGCGTATTGCGGTTGATGCCGAGCATCTCCGCCGCCAGCGTCTGGTTGCCACCCGCCTTCGCAAGAACGACTTCGAGCATCGGCCTTTCGATGCTCTTCAAAACCATGTCATGGATCGCGGCGGGCTTCTCGCCGTCGAGGTCACGGAAATACTGCTCCAGCGAATCCGTGACACATTTCTCCAAGTCAGTCTGACTCATGCCGCCAACGCCTCCTCTTGTTCGTATTCGAGATGTTCATGTTCGTCCGCCAGGCGGCTGAAGAAACCGTTCACTGCCTGCATCTGTCGATCGATGCTGGGCAAGGTGTTCATTTCCTTGCGGAAGGCTGCTGACCCGACCAGCCCTCTGGTGTACCAGGAGATGTGCTTGCGGGCGACCCTGAGCCCGGTTTCCGGTCCGTAGAAAGCATGGAGCTCTTCCAGGTGGGCGTGCAGAATGGCGTGAATCTCGACGACCGAAGCCGGCGGCAGTTTTTCGCCGGTCTTCAGGTAATGCTCGATCTCTCGGAACAGCCACGGACGCCCCTGGGCGGCACGGCCGATCATGATGCCGTCGGCGCCGGTCACGTCAAGCACGTGCTTGGCTTTTTCCGGGGTCGTGATGTCGCCGTTGGCGATGACGGGAATCCGGATCAGCGTCTTGACCAGCGAAATGGTGTCGTACTCGGCC
The DNA here is from genome assembly GCA_040275885.1 of Azonexus sp. Classification (GTDB taxonomy): domain Bacteria; phylum Pseudomonadota; class Gammaproteobacteria; order Burkholderiales; family Rhodocyclaceae; genus Azonexus. The sequence continues at coordinate 12,827 of JBEOKN010000056.1, forward strand.
GCGCCGGTGTATTGCTGACAGCGTGTGCGACCGTGGATGGCGACGCCCCGCACACCCGCGCTCTCGGCAATGCGGGCGATGGTCGGCGCGTTCTTGTTGGCGAGGTTCCAGCCGGTGCGGAACTTGAGGGTGACCGGGGTGTCCGGGACTGCACCGACGACGGCGTCGAGAATCTGGCCGACCAGTTTTTCGTCCTGCATCAGTGCCGAGCCGGCCATCACGTTGCAAATCTTCCTGGCTGGGCAGCCCATGTTGATGTCGATGATCTGGGCACCATTGTCAACGTTGTGTCTGGCTGCTGCGGCCATCATCCTGGGGTCGGCACCGGCGATCTGGACCGCAATCGGCGCGACCTCGCCCTCGTGGTTGGCGCGGCGCAGCGTCTTGGTGCTGCCGTAGAGCAGCGAGTTCGAGGTAACCATTTCCGACACCGCCAGTCCCGCGCCCATCTTCTTGCACAATTGACGGAAAGGACGGTCCGTTACGCCGGCCATGGGGGCGACGAACAGGTTATTGCGCAAGTTGAAGCCGGCAAATTCCATGGGTGGGCGACGTGTGGACCGGACGAGCAGAACGAACGATTCTACCCGACTAGACGCCCAAGAAATAGTCAGATTGCGAAACTGAGAGATAACAGCAGGGCATATGTCATCTGCAATCCAGCGGTGGCTGCGAGGATGTCATTGAAAACCGGACCGGGTGCTTCGCTGTTGAAGCGCCGGATCAGCCTGAGGGCCAGTGGCAGTGACAGCAGCGGCAGCGTTGCGCGCCAGCCCAGGCTGGCGGCGAATACCGGCAAGAGGGTGTACGGTACCAGCATCTCGGCGCTGTAGAGGCGTCGGGTTGCCGGCCGGCCGAGCAGGACGGCCAGCGTGTTCTTGGCGTTGCGGGCGTCGCCATCGCGGTCGCGGTAGTTGTTCACGGTAATGACCGCCGCCGCATGGAGGCCGACCAGCGTCGCGGCAAAGACCGCTACCGGTGCCAGCGTCAACATCTGCAGGTAGTAGCTGCCGCCGACGGCCACCAGGCCGAAGAAGATGAAGACGAACACTTCTCCGAGCGGCCGGTAGGCTATCGGTACCGGCCCTCCCGTATAAGCCCAGCCGGCGCCGAGTGAGGCGAGACCGACAATGACGATCGGCCAGCCGCCGTGCTCGACCAGGTAGATACCGCACACGAAGGCGAGCGCGAAGGCCAGCCAGGCAGCGGCCTCAACCACGCCCGCCCCGAGCCAGCCTTCGGCGGTGGCGCGTTTCGGCCCGAGACGGTCGGGCGTGTCGGTACCGCGCCGGAAATCGCCGACATCGTTGAACAGGTTGGTGCCGATCTGGATCAGGGCGGCCCCGAGCGCGGCGACGAGCAGCGGCAGCCAGAGGACGCGGCCGCTGTCGTGCCAGGCGATGGCGGTGCCGACGAGGACCGGCGACAGCGAGACCGAGAGTGTTTTCGGACGGCAGGCGAAGAACCAGGCGCGCAGCCGCCCGGGATTTACGGCCAAGCGCGGGCGCCCCAGATCATCCGTTTGGCGACGAAGTGGCGGGCAGGCGGAAAGAGGTCGAGGGCGAGCAGGCCGAGGCCGCGCGCCAGCTTGAGCGGGCCGAAATCATTGGAAAAGGCGCGGACGATCTGGTCGGTGAACAACGCGCTACCGTGGCGGTCGAGATGACGACTCGCGGCGTAGTTTTCGAGGCTGCTGCGGTCGACGCCGTTTGCGATCAGCATTTCAGCGAGCTGCCAGGCGTCGCGCAGGCCGAGGTTGAAACCCTGGCCGGAGACCGGATGCAGCGTTTGCGCCGTGTTGCCGATCCACACCTCGCGGCCCCTGACAAGCGATTCGCGCATGCGCAGGGCGAGCGGGAAACGACTGCGCGGGCCGGGGTTGCTGAATGTCATCCGCTTGCCGAACTGCTCCTGGAGCGCGGCGGTAAAGGCGTCGTCGTCGAGCGCCAGGACGGCATCGGCCTTGTCCGGCGGCAACGTGAATACGACCGAGTATTGGTTGCCGAGCGGCAGCAGGGCGAGCGGGCCGTCCGCCGTGAAGCGTTCCCAGGCGCGCTTGTTGTGGCCGGGTTGCGGGGTGATCTCGGCGATCACCGCGTGCTGGCCGTAATTGCTGACCTTGACCGCCGGGTCGTCGCCGGGGGTGCCTTCGGCGTGGACCAGCACCTTGGCGCGAATCATGCGCATGGCGCCGTCTTGACGCACGGAAACGCTGACGTGATCGTCGCCGCAGCTGACGTCGACGATGTCGACGGCATCGAGCAAGGCGTCGCCCGGCAGTTGCGCAGCGAGTTCGGCGGCAAGGTCGCGGTAGCGCACGACGTAGCCGAGCGCCGGCAGGTCATAGTCGGCCCGGTCGATGACGGTGCGGCCGAAACCTTCCTTCTGCGAGACGTGGATGGTTTCGATCAGTGTTGCGGCGCGCGTCGGCCAGGCCCTGATCTGTTCCAGCAGTTGCCGGGCGCCGTGCGCGAGGGCGAGGGCGCGCGGGTCGTCCTGCTGCGCCGCGCGCGGTCGACTGTCGAGAAGGAGCGATCTCTGGCCACCCGCAGCGAGGGCAAGACTCAGCGTCATCCCCACCGGACCGGCGCCGATGATCAGGATGTCGACGTGCTCGGTGAGCTGCTCAGTCATGGCGCATGACCTCTTCGATTTCGGCGATGGTTTTCGGGGCCGTCGTGAACACGTGGCAGCCGGTCTCGCTGACGCGCACGTCATCCTCGATGCGGATGCCGATGCCGGCCAGCGCCAGCGGGATGTCCTCGGCGGGGCGAATATAGAGGCCCGGTTCGACGGTCAGCGTCATGCCCGGCTGGAGCGTGGTCCACGCGTCACCGACCTTGTATTCGCCGGCGTCGTGCACATCGAGGCCGAGCCAGTGGCCGGTGCGGTGCATGTAGAAGCGCTTGTAGTCGCCTTTGTCGATCAGGTTGTCGAGGTCGCCCTGCAGCAGCTTGAGGTCGACCAGCCCTTGCGTGAGTACGCGCACGGCGGCGTCATGGCCTTCCATGAAATGGCGGCCAGGGGCGGTGGCGGCGATCGCTGCCGCCTGGGCGGCGAGGACGATTTCGTAGACGTCCTTCTGCGGCGCGTTGAAGCGGCCATTGACGGGAAAGGTCCGGGTGATGTCGGCGGCGTAGCCTGCGACTTCGCAGCCGGCGTCGATCAGGACCAGCGTGTGGTCGTTGAGCAGCTTGTCATTGGCGACGTAATGCAGCACGCAGGCGTTGGCGCCGCCGGCGACGATGGGTGTGTAGGCGTGGGCATCGGCACCGCGCTTGCGGAACTCGTAGCTCAGCTCTGCTTCGAGCTCGTACTCGGCCAGGCCGGGGCGGCAGGCGCGCATGGCGCGGGCGTGGCCGGCGCTGGCGATGTCGGCCGAGCGCTGCTGGATCCCGGCCTCGGCGGCGTCCTTGACCAGGCGCATGGCGTCGAGTTCGGCGCGCAGGTCGTGGATGGCGCGCGGCGCCCGCTTGCCGGCCCGGGTCTGGGCGCGGACTTCGTTGAGCGCCTTGGCGATGCGGGCATCCCACTCAGCGTCATGGCCGATGGCGTGCCATAGCGTGTCGCGGTCGACGAGAAATTCGGGCAGTTTCTTGTCGAGTTGTTCGATCGGATAGGCGGCATCGAAGCCAAAAGCAGTCTTGGCCGCCTTCGGCCCGTAGCGGTAGCCGTCCCAGATTTCCCGCTCTTCATGCTTTTCACGGCAGAACAGGATGGATTTCGGCTTCCTGCCGCCGATCAGCACGACCACCGCTTCCGGTTCGGGGAAGCCCGTCAGGTACCAGAAGTAGCTGTCGAAACGGTAGGGATGGTGGGCATCGCGGTTGCGCATGACTTCCGGCGCGGTCGGCACGATGGCGACGCCGTCGCCGATGGTCTTCAGCAGGCGCTTGCGGCGGGCGATGAAATGGGCGTGGCTCATGGCTTTTTCAACTCGGCATCCAGTTCGGCCAGACGTTGCGGGGTGCCGACGTCGACCCAGCGGCCGCTGTGACGTTCTCCGGTCAATGTACCGGCGGCTATGGCGGCGGCGAGCAGCGGATAGAGCTTCATGACCGAGCCGCGCGGCACGTCGGCGAAGAAGGATGGAGAAAATGCCGCGATGCCGGCGTAGGTCAGTGTCTCCCCGCCCTGCGCGAAAGTGATGCGCTGGCCGTCGAGGCTGAAATCGCCGCCGGCATGGTGCGCCGGGTTGGCGACCATGACGAGGTGGGAGATGGGTTGGTTGCCTGCCGCGACCATAGAGTCAACGGCTGGCCCTAGGGTCAACCCGGGAAAACGGCCAAAATCGATGTCGCAATAGACGTCGCCATTGACTACGAGAAACGGCTCGTCGCCGAGCAGGGGCAGGGCGTTGGCGATGCCGCCGGCGGTTTCCAGGGCGCCCGGCGGTTCCGCCGAATAGCGGATTCTCAGGCCCCACTGCGAGCCGTCGCCGAGCGCTGCCTCGATCTTCTCGCCGAGGTGGGCGTGGTTGATGACGACCTCGCTAAACCCGGCTGCAGCCAGTCGTTCCAGATGCCAGGCAATGAGTGGCTTGCCGCCCGCCGGCAACAACGGCTTGGGTGTGTCGTCGGTCAGCGGGCGCATGCGTTCGCCGCGCCCGGCGGCAAGGATGAAGGCTTTCATCAAAAGGTGTAGCCGACTTCCGCGCTCTTGCCGTCGAGGGTGTCGAGCAGGGTGAGCAACGGCTTCAGCGCGACGTAGCGACCGGCCGTCTTGCGCGCATAGTTCATGAAGCGCGGCAGGTCCTCGATGTACTTGTCCTTGCCGTCGCGGTACTTCAGGCGGCAGAAGATGCCGAGAACCTTGAGGTGGCGCTGCAGGCCCATCAGTTCGTAGTCGCGCCAGAAATCGCCGAAGTCCTCGCGCACCGGCAAGCCGGCGGCACGGGCCTTCTCCCAGTAGCGGACGACCCAGTCGATCTCCTGTTCTTCGTCCCAGGAGATGAAGGCGTCGCGGAACAGCGAGACGACGTCGTAGGCGATCGGGCCGTAGACGGCATCCTGGAAGTCGATGATGCCGGGCGTCAAATGGGCTTCGCTTTCCACCACCATCAAGTTGCGCGGCATCAAGTCACGGTGGGTAAACACCTTGGGCTGAGCCAGCGCGCTGTTGATCAGGAGCCTGAAAGTCCGGTCGAGCATGCATTTTTCATCGTCCCCCAACTGGTAGCCGAGGTGACGGCCGACGAACCATTCCGGAAAGAGGTCGAGTTCACGCCGCAGCAGGGTTGCGTCGTAGGGGGGCAAAGTGCCCGCCCTGGAGGACAATTGCCACTTGACCAGGACGTCGAGAACCGGGCGCATCAGGGTATCGGCCAGGCTGAGGTCGGCATTCAGTGCGTCGAGATAGCCGACGCGGCCGAGATCGGTGAGGACCAGAAAGCCGCTGGCGAGATCCTGGTCGAGGATGCGCGGCGCCGCCAGCCCGGCCTTGGCGAGCAGGCCGGCGACGTGGATGAACGGTCTGCAGTCCTCTTTTTCCGGCGGTGCATCCATCAGGATACGCGTTCCGCCATCAGGCCAGGTCAGGCGGAAATAGCGCCGGAAACTGGCGTCGGCGGAAGCCGGGGTGATCTCGACTGACTGATTCGGGAAACGGCTGGCAACCCAGTCGGTAACAAGTTGATCGCGCGACATCAGGATGGCCGATGGTTCGTTGTAAAATGACCGATTTTAACACTCGGTCGCCATTCCTCCCGGGGCTCATCATATCGACTCCTACCTCCTTCCGTCAGATGCCTGATCCGGCACGTCATCCGTTTGCCTGTCTCGCGGTTTGCCTGTTCGCGGCTGTGCCGGCGAGTCATGCTGCCCAGGATACCGACGGACTGTTGCTTGCTGCATCGGTCTTCCGGCAGTCCATCCCGGCAAACCGGGGTGGTGCCGTCAAGGGCACTGCCGGGTTGCTTGATGAGGATCTGCCGCTCAGCCTGCGGGTTGAGCGCCGGTTCAATGTGCTGGGCGGCAAGAAGCCGCCACTCATGCCGGAGGTCGGGATACCCTATCCGGTCGAACTCAAGAAGGATGATGCCTACCCGCTGTTTGTCGCTGCGGGGCAGATCGAAGGACGCACCGATGACATGGCGGTGGCCACCGGGGATGTCGAACTGCGCAAGCTGGATGCCCAGGTCTTCGGTGACAAGATGGTTTACTGGCCGCTCGATGACGAGGTCGACGCGACCGGCAAGGTGCGCATGCTGCAGCAAGGCGCGGAATTCAACGCGCCGCATGTCCGCATGAAGCTGTCCGAGCAGGTCGGTTTTGCCGAGGATGCCGATTTCCTGATCGTCAAACAGGTTGAGAGCAAGTTCTTCAAGGCGACGACGGTGGTTGTCAGCAACGCCGCTTCAAATACAGTCAGTTCCAGCGCACCGATGATGACGAACGTCGCCAGCAGCTACGGCCTGCCGACCGAGGCGCCGCGCACACGCCCTTCCTTGGGGAGCGGTACCGCGGAACGGATCGAATTCGAGGGCGAGAACCAGATTACGCTGTTCGATAATACCTACTCGACGTGCAAGCCGGGTGAGAAGGACTGGTACCTGCGTGCCACGGAAACGCATCTCGATTACGATCGCGACGTAGGGGATGCGAAGAACGCCTCGGTCTGGTTCATGGATGTTCCGATTTTCTATACGCCGGCCATGACTTTTTCCCTCAATCATCAGCGGCATTCTGGCGTGATGCATCCCTTTTTCTCGACTTCGACGCGTGATGGCCTGGACCTGACGGTCCCCTACTACTGGAACATTGCCCCGAACTACGACGCGCTCATCCTTCCCCGCTACATGAGCAAGCGTGGTCTGCAACTGGGGGCCGAAGTGCGCTACGTCGATTTCAATACGCCCAACGCAAACACTCCCAATGTCTACAAGGCGGAGTACATGCCCTATGACAAGTTGGCCGACCGTGAGCGCTACGCGTACATGATTAACCACCAGCAGAACCTCGGCCAAGGGGTTTCCGCCGTGGTCAACTACAACCGCGTGTCGGACAGTTTCTATTGGCAGGACACTTCGTCCCGTCTGCTGCAGACCTCGCAGGTCCAGTTGCCGCAGCAGCTGACGGTCGCCTATTGGCCATCTCCGTGGCTGCAGACCAACATGCAGGTCCTGCGCTATCAGACGCTGCAGACCGATCCGGCGAACCCGGTGGCAGTTCCCTACTTTCTCGAACCACAAGTCAATCTGGTCGGCTTCAAGCCCGATCTGCTGGGTACGGATCTCACTTTGATTGGGCAGTACTCGCGCTTCGTCCACCAGACACGAGTTCAGGGCGACCGCATGGTGATCTACCCCCAGTTTTCGCTGCCGATCGTGCACCCGGCGTTCACTTTCATTCCCAAGGTTGGGGTCAACGTGACTCAGTACGGGCTGAGCAATCAGACCGTCGCCGGGGCGGACTCCAACATCTCGCGGGTGCTCCCGACGTTCACCGTGGATTCCAGCGTGATCTTCGAACGCGAAACCAGCCTGCTTGACAAGGCTTTCATCCAGACGCTCGAACCGCGCTTGTACTATGTGAAAATCCCCTACAAGAATCAAAGCAACATCCCGCTTTTCGATTCGGCCCAGGCTGACTTCAATTTCGCCCAGATGTTTTCCGAGAACCGCTTCAGCGGCTACGACCGCATCAATGACGCCAATCAGTTGACGGCGGCCGTGACCACCCGCATGCTCGACGCCGAGACGGGGGTCGAGCGCTTCAAGGCGATGATCGGCCAGCGTTACTACTTCAGCCCGAGCCGTGTGACGCTCAACTACACACCGCTCAAATCACCGATTGTTCCGCTTGGCAACGAGCAGCAGGGCTATTCCGACTTGCTCGCAGCGTTCAGCGGCCTGGTCTTGCCCAAGACCTACGCCGATGTCGCCTGGGACTATAACTACCGTGATGGCCTGAATGAGCGTGTGTCTGCAGGACTGCGTTATCAGCCTGAGCTGGCCAAGGTGATCAGCGCCGGCTATCGATATACCCGCGAGCCGACGCTCGGGGTACCGCAGGTCAGCCAGATCGACATCGCCGGCCAATGGCCGCTGACTCCCCGCCTCTATGCCGTCGGGCGCTTCAACTACTCGCTGCTCAATACGGACACGATTGCCCCGCAATTGCTCGAGGCCATTGCCGGCTTCGAATACAATGCCGGCTGCTGGGCGACCCGGGTTGTCGCTCAGCGCCTGGCGGCCATTGCCGGTACGCCGAATACCACGCTGTTCCTGCAACTCGAGCTCAACGATTTTGGCAGCGTCGGTTCCAATCCCATCTCGCTTCTGCGCCGTTCGATTCCCGGTTACGGCAAGTCCAACGAGTTGACCTCTTCCAGCAGCCTGCTTACGACACAGTAATCGCTATGCGCCAAACCATTCGCACCCTTTTCGCCCTTGTTCTGCTTGTGACAGGCTTCTACTGGTCGCTGGCCGGCGCGGTGCCGGCGGAACCGGTGGAGGCCGATAGCATCGTCGCCGTAGTGGGTGACGAGGTCATCACCCTCTACGACCTGCGGACGCGTCTTGACAGCGCGCTCAAGCAACTGAAGAAGCAGGGCACGCCGCTACCGCCGCAGGATCTCCTTGAGCGTCAGTTGCTCGAGCGCATGATCATGGACCGTGTCCAGATACAGTTTGCCCGCGAAACCGGGCTGAAGGTGGATGACGCCCAACTTGAGCAGGCGATCGGCCGTGTCGCCGCGAACAACAAGATGACGCCGCAGCAGTTCAGGCTGGCGCTGGAAAAGGACGGTATCAACTACGCAGTCTTTCGTGAGGAGATTCGCGGCGAAATGACCATGGTCCGCCTGCGCGAACGTGAGGTGGAAAGCAAGATCGTCATTTCCGACGGCGAAGTCGACATGTATCTGGCCAATCAGACCAGTATTGGCGGTGGCGAGGAGTATGAGCTTGCGCACATCCTGCTGCGGGCGCCGGAGTCGGCGAGTCCCGAACAGCTGCAGAAATTGCGCCAGCGCGGTGAGCAGGCGCTCAAGAGAGCAAACGCCGGCGAAAACTTTGCAGCACTGACAGCGACTTTCTCCGATGCGCCGGATGCGCTTCAAGGGGGAAGTCTGGGCTGGCGACCGCTCGACCGCCTGCCGCAACTCTACGCCGAGACAGCAGTGCGCTTGCAACCAGGGGAGGTCAGCGACCTCCTGCGTTCGTCGGCGGGATTTCACATTGTCAAACTGCTGGCCCGGCGCGGCGGCAAAGGCCCGGCGTCGATACAGCAGACGCACGCCCGTCACATCCTGATCAGGATCAACGAGGTGGTTTCGGAGACCGAGGCGCGCCGCAAGATGGAGAACCTGCGCGAGCGTCTGGTGAATGGTGGCGATTTTGCCGAGCTCGCGCGCCTCTATTCGCAGGACGGTTCCGCCGCCAAAGGAGGCGATCTCGGCTGGATCAGCCCGGGCGATACGGTGCCCGAATTCGAGCGGGCGATGGATGCGCTGAAGGACAAGGAGCTCAGCCCGGTGGTTCAGTCGCCGTTCGGCATGCACGTTATCCAGGTTCTCGAGCGTCGCCAGCGCGATGTGTCCGAGGAGCGTCAGCGAGCAGCTGCCCGGCAGGCCTTGCGCGAGCGCAAACTTGATGACGCCTATCAGGACTGGCTGCGCCAGACGCGCGACCGCGCTTACGTCGAAATTCGTCTCGAAGAGAAATAATGCCGGTGCGCATCGCCGTCACCAGCGGCGAACCGGCGGGAATCGGGCCGGAGCTCTGCCTGCGTCTGGCTGGTCGCCACGGTGTGGCGCAGCCGGTCATTCTCGGGGACCGTGGTCTGCTTGCCGAACGGGCCGCGGCGATCGGCCTGAACGTCGCCCTGCGTGATTTTCACCCGGAAAATCCGGTCGACCGCAATTGCCTCGATCTGGTTCACATTCCCCTTATGACGCCTGCCGTGGCTGGCCGTCTCGACCCCGCCAATGCTGCCTACGTCCTCGCACTGCTGGACCGCGCTCTGGCAGGTTGCCTTTCCGGCGAGTTTGCGGCGATGGTCACGGCGCCGGTGCACAAGGGCGTCATCAACGACGCGGGCATCCTTTTTGCCGGACATACCGAATATCTTGCCGAAAAGACGGGCACGCCGCTCGTCGTCATGATGCTCGCCGGCAGCACCGGGAACGGCCCGCTGCGTGTCGCGCTGGCGACGACACACCTGCCCCTGAAGCAAGTCCCGGCAGCGATCACGCGGGATCTGCTGGAGCGCACGCTGCGCATTCTGAACGCCGATCTCAGGGCAAGGTACGAGCTGGCGACGCCGCGCATCCTGGTCGCCGGGCTCAACCCGCATGCCGGCGAAGGAGGCTATCTGGGGTCCGAGGAAATCGAGGTGATCACGCCGGTTCTCGAGAAGCTGCGGGCGCAGGGCATGCTTGTGAGCGGTCCGCATCCCGCCGACACCCTGTTCACGCCACCCCGGCTGGCACAGGGGGATGCCGTTCTGGCGATGTACCACGACCAGGGATTGACGGTGCTCAAGTACGCCACCTTCGGCCACGGCATCAACGTGACGTTGGGATTGCCGGTGATTCGTACCTCGGTCGACCACGGCACCGCGCTCGAACTGGCGGGAACGGGCGGCGCCGATCCGGGCAGCCTGTTCGCGGCGCTGGCCGAGGCGGAGCGCATGGCCGGCGGGAAGTCTGCAGTCCAGTGAAAGGGCATGTTGCCCGCAAGCGGTTTGGCCAGAATTTTCTGGTCGACCGCGGCATCATCAGTGCCATTGTTTCGGTCATCAACCCGCAGCGTGGCGACGCGGTGGTCGAGATCGGTCCCGGACTGGGGGCGATTACCGGGCCGCTGCTGGCGCGACTCGATCACTTGCACGTCGTCGAGATCGACCGCGACCTGATATTCCGGCTGAAAGGGCAGCACACCCGGGAGCGCATGACGATCCACGAAGGCGACGCGCTTGCCTTCGACTTTGCCACCATCGGCACGAATCTGCGCCTGGTCGGCAATCTGCCGTACAACATCTCGACGCCTCTGCTCTTTCACTTGGCGGAGTACGCCAGCAGCATTCGCGACATGCATTTCATGCTGCAAAAGGAAGTCGTCGAGCGCATGGTTGCCGTGCCCGGCGACTCCGATTTCAGCCGGATCTCGGTCATGCTGCAGTACCGCTTCCACATTGAGTGGCTGATCGACGTGCCGCCCGAGAGTTTCGACCCGCCGCCGAGGGTCCGGTCGGCGTTCGTGCGCCTGATTCCCAGGGATGTCTCCGAACTTGATGCGAAAGACCCGGGAAAGCTGGCGATGGTTGTCCAGACTGCTTTTTCCCAGCGCCGGAAGATGCTGCGCAATTCCCTCAAGGGGATCTTGGACGATGACGGGTTTGCCGATCTCGGCATCGTTCCGACGCTGCGCGCCGAAGATATCCCGGTGGCCGATTACGTCCGCATCGCCAACCATCTGACATGTCCGCAAGGGATATTGTCACCGACGATGCCGGTGATATAAAAAAACCCGCCGTTGGCGGGTTTTTCGCGGCCGGTGGCCCCGCCTATTTCCTGCTCGGGCAGGTGTTCATGCCGAACAGGTTGTAGGCCGGACACCAGCCTATAGCGCCGGTCGCCAGGGGGACGACCCCGACCCAGGCCCACACCGGGCCGCCCACCAGAGCCCAGGCAATCAATGCCAGACCCACGGCGATACGCAGGATTTTGTCGATTCCGCCAACATTGATTTTCATGATCGGTTCTTCCTCAGGTGGTGATTACAAAATTCATCCTGATTAGCAACAAGCGTCAGCCAAGCTCATCTGGTGAGCCTGTCGACCCGTA
>JBEOKN010000057.1:0-2170 GCA_040275885.1 Azonexus sp.
TTCTGGCCCTGGACGACGGCGGGGAGCGGTTGCGCACCCTCTTTCGTCACCCCCAGCTCGGTACCGGGAATGAAACGCCGGGACTGGTATTTGATGCGCGGGTTGAGCTCATTGATCGGGGGGTTGTCGTTGAACATGGCGCGCCAGTCGGCTTCGCCCATTGCCGTCAGCATTTCATCAGGGCTCAGCCCGGCGACGAAGGCACCTGTAACCAGACCGCCCATGCTGGTGCCGGCCACGCAATCGACGGGAATCCGATTCTCGCGGAGGACTTCCAGGATACCGATGTGCGCCGCGCCACGGGCGCCACCACCGCCGAGAACGAGACCAACGCGTGGACGCTCGGCGGCTACCGTCAACGTGCTGCAGAGGGCGATTCCGACAATACCGCACGCCAGCGTACGCTGGATCAGGGATTTTGATGTTTTGAACTTGATCATGACTTTAGCCGCAAGAGACCCGAAATGAACGATTCTCCAAGGATACAAGGATATGGATCGCCGAATCGCAGGAACTTGGCATCTGCCGATGAACAGTCAGCGCCGCGTCTGCGAGAACAATCTTCCATCCCGGGATTATGATTGCGCTGCAACCGGCAATTCGTCCCGTCATGCACTACCGCGAATCCTGAAAGGCAAACCCTTGAGCCAGGCATCCGACTACCTGAACGAAGGCGTGCGACCACGCGAAGTGTGGTCGTGGGCCTGCTACGACTTCGCCAATTCGGGCTACACGACGGTGGTGGTCACGGCGATCTTCAACGCCTATTTCGTCGCGGTGGTTGCCGGCAATGCCACCTGGGCCACCTTCGCCTGGACCGCCGCGCTGTCGGTGTCGTACGCGGCGATCGTGGTCACCGCGCCATTGATCGGCGCCTGGGCCGACGCCCATGCGGCCAAGAAGCGGGCGCTTGCCGTCACCACCGTCGGCTGCATCGCCGGAACCGCGGCGCTGTATTTCGCCGGGCCGGGGAATTTCGCCATCGCCATCGCGGCGCTGGTGGTGTCCAATTTCTTCTTCGGCACCGGCGAAAACCTGATCGCCGCCTTCCTGCCCGAACTCGCCAAGGGGTCGGCGCTGGGCAAGGTCTCCGGGTGGGGCTGGTCCTTCGGCTACGTCGGCGGCATCCTGAGCCTCGGCGTCTCCTTCGCCTATGTCGTCTTCGCGCAGGGACAGGGGCAGACCGCCGAGCAGTACGTGCCGGTGACGATGCTGATCACCGCCGCGATTTTCGCGCTCGCCAGCCTGCCGACTTTCCTCATCCTCAAGGAGCGCGCCCTGCCCCAGCGCCAGGCAAGCGGCGACTACGCGCAGACGTTCGCGCGGTTCCGCGAGACGGTGCGGCAGGCCAGCCGCTATCGTGACCTCGCGCGCTTCCTCGTCTGCATCCTGCTCTACCAGGCCGGCGTGCAGACGGTGATCTCGATCGCCGCGATCTACGCGCAGCAGGCGATGGGCTTCGGGACGCAGCAGACCCTGCTGATGCTGCTGGTAGTCAATGTCACCGCCAGTATCGGGGCCTTCGCCTTCGGCCAGTTCCAGGACCGCATCGGCCACGTCCGCAGCGTCGCGTTCACGCTGGCCTGCTGGCTGCTGACCACGCTGGTCGCCTGGCGGGCCGACGGTCCGGGGATGTTCTGGGTGGCCGCGAACCTTGCCGGCCTGTGCATGGGCGCCAGCCAGTCGGCCGGCCGCGCGCTGGTCGGCTACCTGAGCCCGGAGGCGCGGCGGGCCGAATTTTTCGGCCTGTGGGGCGTCTCGGTGAAGCTGTCGTCGATATTCGGCCCGCTGACCTACGGCGCCGTAAGCTGGGTTTCGGGCGGCGACCATCGCCTGGCCATGCTCGCCACCGGCGCGTTCTTCGTCGCCGGGCTCGTCATTCTCGCCGGCATCGATCCCGAAAGAGGTCGGCGCGCCGCCGAAGCCGGCTGACCGACGCGCGGGTCACCGCCCTCCGACAGGCCGCATGACTCACTCAACGCGGCCTGCTGCGGTCGACGCCGGATTCAGGGCAAATTTCAACCGCCGGTGACGAGCGCCTCCGGAATCTCGAAGCGTTCGTCGCCGCCGAAACGGACGATGGTGGAATCGCTGCGGCGCTCGAAGACCGGCGTCTCCGTGGAATCCGCCGCGACCACCTCGTGTCTGACGAACAGGATTCGCCGCTTCA
>JBEOKN010000058.1:0-4805 GCA_040275885.1 Azonexus sp.
GATCCTCGACGAACTTCGGGTTGTCGTAGGCGCGTTCGGTCACCCACTTTTCGTCTGGGCGCTTGAGCAGGCCGAAGACTTCACAAGATGCCTCTTCCTCGGCCAGACGGACGAGTTCCTCGATCGCCATCGGCGAGCGCAGTTTCGCTTCCACCGTGATGTGCGAGCGCTGATTGTGGGCGCCGTAGTCGGAGATCTTCTTCGAGCAGGGGCAGAGGCTCGTCACCGCCGCCGTCACGCGCAGGGTCAGCGCGGAATGCTGCCCTTCAGGACTGTCGATGATCAAAGTCGCGTCGTAGTCGAGCAGGCTTTCAACACCCGACACCGGTGCTGTCTTGCGAATGAAGTAGGGAAAGGCGAGTTCGATGCGGCCGCTCGCAGCGTCCAGGCGCAGCAGCATTTCCCCGAGCATTGCGAACAGGCCATCCTGCGTCAGCGCGCCGCGCCTGCCTTCGAGAAGCTCGATGAAGCGCGACATGTGGGTGCCCTTGGCCTCGGGCGGCAGACCAACTGTCATGGTCAGATTGGCGACGGTGTTCATTATCTCGCCACTGGCGGTTTCCAGTTGCAGCGGGTAGCGCAGTCCCTTGACGCCGACGTTCTGGATGGCCAGACGGCGGGTGTCGGCGGCCGACTGGACGTCAGGCAGGAAAAAGCGATCAGGTGCATTCATGGCAGTGACTCCTTGGATTCGGGGCAGTCGTTCTATTTGAGGAATTCGTCAATCTTTTTCAGCAGATCCGTGTCATCCGGCTTGGTGAAGCTGGAGTAGGCGACGACCTGCGAGGCATCGCGATTGATCAGGTACTTGTGGAAATTCCACTTCGGCCTGCTACCGGTAACCTCGGCCAGCTTCAGGTAGAAGGGGTTGGCATCCCTGCCCTTGACTGTCGTCTTGGCCACCATCGGGAAGTCCACGCCATACGTCAGGCGGCAGAATTCGGCAATTTCCGTGTCGCTGCCGGGTTCCTGCTCGCCAAAGTCGTTGGAGGGGAAGCCGAGCACCACCAGCCCCTTGTCCTTGAGCCGGGCATAGAGTTTTTCCAGGCCTCCGTACTGAGAAGTGAATCCACAGTAACTCGCTGTATTGACCACCAGGATGACTTTGCCCTGATATTGGCAAAGCGACTGGGGCTTGCCATCCTGCAACCCGGGGAAAGTGTGGTTGAGCAAGGGCGGGCATTCGGCAGCGGATGACATCGACACCAGACCCAGCGTCAGGAGTCCGGCAACCAGCATGGCATGTTTCAGTTCTTTGACCATGTCCAACCTTTCGTAATTTTGTCGTGGACAAACTATTCGTTTTTCTGTACTGTAGAGATGAAAATCCGAAATGTCAACTGTTTGTCTAGTTTTTGTTCAGGACAATTATGAATAATCCAGGCTTCAACATTGCCGCCGTCGAACGAGAGACCGGTCTGTCCAAGGACGTCTTGCGCGTATGGGAGCGCCGCTACGGCTTTCCCGCTCCCTCCCGCGACGATCACGGCGAACGCATCTACCCGGCGGAGCAGGTCGAACGCCTGCGGCTGGTCAAGCGCCTGATGGATGCCGGACACCGGCCCGGAAAACTGCTTGCCACACCCACCGAGGAGCTTAACGCGCTGGCCCCGCGGCGTCCGATGGCGCCGGCGGTAGTCTCCGAACCCGATGCAGCCACGGAACTCAGAGAGTTGATCTCCCTGATCAAGCAGCATGACGGCGCGGCTTACCAGCAGGCGATGCAGCAGCGGTTGGCCCGCCAGGGGCTGGGGCAGTTTGTCCAGCATACTGTCGCCCCGCTCACCCGCAACGTCGGCGCAGCCTGGGAGGAAGGCAGCGTCGAGGTCTTCGAGGAACATCTGTTCACCGAATTGACCAAGCGCGTCCTGCGCCAGGCGATCGCCAGCCTGCCCGGTGGCAAGCGCAGCCCGCGCATCATCCTCACCAGCGTGCCGGACGAAACGCACGTCCTTGGCCTGCTGATGGCCGAAGCACTCTTCGCACTGGAAGGCGCCGAGTGCATTCCGCTCGGCACGCAGATGCCGCTCCTGGAAATCGCTCGCGCCGCCAGCGCTCACCGCGCCGACATCGTCGCCCTGTCGTTTTCGGACGCCTTCCCGCAACGCCAGATTCCCGGCCTGCTGCAGCAGTTACGCATGGTCCTGCCAGCCGAAGCGGCACTGTGGGCCGGCGGCGGCGGCGTCAGGCGCCTGCCCGAAGTTGCGGGGGTGAAACTGCTCGCTTCACTCGAATATTCCCTGGTAGCTCTCGAAGGGTGGCGACGAAAGCAGGTCTAACCTTGCTGCAAGACAAAAACCCGAATCCGGCGAAGGACCCTATAGAATGTCAATTGTTCCCTGGCATCCGGCGACCTGCTTGAAGTGGCCTACCCCGCACCCGACTTCGAATCGAAAATCTGCCCTCCGGAGCAGTTGACCGCGCGCGTCGCCGACCTGGCGCGCCCGTCGGTATTCACCAACGGCTGTTTCGACATCGTGCATCGCGGTCACGTGACCTATCTGGCGCAAGCCGCTGCACTCGGGGCGAGCCTGGTCGTGGCGCTCAACAGCGACGCCTCGGTCAGGCGCCAGGGCAAGGGCAACGAGCGGCCGGTCAACACGCTCGATGACCGCCTGGCGGTAATCGCCGCGCTCGGCTGCGTCTCCCTGGTCACCTGGTTCGACGAGGACACACCCCTGCGGCGCATCGTCGAATGCCGCCCGGATATTCTCGTCAAGGGCGGTGACTGGCCGGTGGACAGGATCGTCGGCGCTCGCGAAGTCATCGGCTGGGGCGGAACGGTGCTTTCGATCCCCTTCATTCATCAGAAATCGACGACCGCACTGCTGGAAAGAATCCGCAGCCTCTAGTGGAAAGGGTGATCTCTGGATGACGACACCCGGCACGAAGCCAATCGACAGACAACTGCAGGCGCATGAACGCGCCAAGCTCTTCTGCATGGTCGGCATTCCGACCCTGTTGGCTTTCAGTGTCCTCGCCCTGCGCACTGGCAACTGGGTCCAGGTGGGACTGGTCATGGCCACCGCCGCGATCCTTTCCGGCTGCTATCTGGCGCTGGTGCGTGGACAGACGCACTTCTGGGCGATCAGGATCGCCGTGGCAGCGTTTGCCGTGTTGGTAACCTACCTGGTTGCATTGTCCGGGGAGGAGCACAGCTTCGCCCTGTGGTTTTTCGCCTATCCGGTGGTTGCGGTCATGCTCCTGCCGCCACGGGAAGGCTTGGTCTGGTCTTGCCTCGGCCTGGCGATCGTGACCGGCATCATGATTCGGGACGGCCCCGAGACAGGCACCAGCACCTACTCGATGGCCTTCGGCATTCGCTTCGTGGTCGTCAACATCCTGCTCACGACCTGCATTTACTGGTTTGAAACCACGCTGCGGCGCTACCAGGAGGAGACAAGCGCGCAAAAGCGCCTCATTGAGATTGAAAGCGCCCGCCTCAAAATGGAGATTGCGCGGCGCACCTCGCTCGAGGGCGAATTGCGGGTGCTGGCCTCGATCGACTCCCTGACAAGCCTTCTCAACCGGCGCGCCTTTCTGGAGCGTTTCTCTCACGAACTGGCGCGCAGCCAACGCCACGGGCCGGAGCTGACACTGCTCATGCTCGACCTCGATCACTTCAAGAAGATCAACGACCGGCATGGCCACCCGGCGGGTGACCTCGTCCTGGTGCATCTTGCGCAATCACTGAGGCGCTGCCTGCGCAACGTCGATATTATCGGCCGCATCGGCGGCGAGGAATTCGCCGTGGTGTTGGTCGATACCAGTCCGGAAATGGCACAACCGGTCATCGACCGTCTGCTCGAGCAGACTCGCGGAACTCCGGCCATTCTGGCTGACGGCACGGCGGCGCATTTCACAGTCAGCATCGGCAGCACCGAAATTCTCAGGGGTGACACCATGGAGACGGCAATCCAGCGTGCCGATGACGGACTTTATGCGGCCAAGAACACGGGCCGCGATCGTCACTGCCAGCGATAGGGCATTCGCCTAAAGCGTAACCTGGGCGCCCAGTTCGACAACCCGGTTGCTGGGAATCCGGAAAAAAGCAGTGGGCGAGCCGGCGTTTCGGTACATGGCGACGAATATCCGTTCCCGCCAGAAGGCCATCTCCGAATGGAACCTGGGATACAGCGTCTCGCGTCCGATGAAGTAAGTAGTCTCGAGCGCGTCGAACTCGAGCCCGGAACTCGCGCACAGCGACAGCGCCCGGGGAATGTCCGGGTCATCCTTGAAACCAAAGAGAATGCTGACACTCCAGAAGTTGTCGCGCAGTTTCCTGACCTTGACACGACTAGCATCCGGCACAGAGGGCACATCGGAAAACTGGGCGGCAACGACGACCACCCGCTCGTGCAGCACCTTGTTGTGCATCAGGTTGTGCAACAGCGCATGCGGCACGGCCCGGACATCGGCATTCAGGAACACCGATGTTCCGCCAACCCGGGTCGGCATCGACGCCGCGAGCGATTCGAGAAACATTGAAAGCTCGAGGCGCTCACTCCTGATTCGCGCGGTGTGCAGCACGCGACCCTGTTTCCAGGTCGCCATCGCAATGAAGATTGCGCCAGCCGTGAGCAACAACAGCCAGCCGCCTTGGGAAAGATTGAGAAGGTTCGCCACCAAAAAAGCCAATTCAATCGCCAGGAAGCCGCCAAACAGCACGCCGGCCTTGATCCATCCCCAGCCGCGAGCGACGATCGCGGCGCTGAGCAGCGACGTGATCATCATTTGGCCACTCACCACAATTCCGAAAGGATCAACGAGATTGTCCGAACTCCTGATGCCGAGCACGAGAAGCA
>JBEOKN010000059.1:0-10447 GCA_040275885.1 Azonexus sp.
GCGATCCGGGCCAGAACAAAGTCACGGAACTCGCCACTGCGCCGGTCGAAGGCGCGCACATGCCAACGTTGGCCGTTGTCAGCCAAGGCAAACGGCACGATCTCGCGTTTGGTCAGGCCGCTAGATAGCGCGCGATAGGAAATCTCGATAGCGCCCTTTTGGTGAATTGCGCGCGTCAGCACAGATAGCGTTTCGAGATCTAGCTTGTTCAGCAGCGCTGGTCCTTCGCAAGATACGAAAGACTTGAGCCGTAGCGGTTCGCCATCCCCGTAACCTTGCGACAGCCAAGTGAGAACCCGTTCGACTGGAAACTCGAACGCCGGGCGAAACCACTTACCGCGTACATACACTTTGCCCTTGGTGTCGTAGTCGAGGTTGCGTGGGGCAATGTCCTTGTACTGCGCGATGTCTCGCGTTGCGGCTGCCGCCTGGATGCCAAATCGAGCTACTAAGTCCTGGCGGCGGATTTCCCCAACAAAACGGACACGCAGTTCTATGAACGCGAGACGGTCGCGCTGGTGCTGGGTCAATTCTGTGATCTTTTCGGCGGTCATCTTTGTTGGTCAATTTGATACATTTTGGCTATTGCACATAGTATATAGGTTGCTCTAGAATGTTCATAGCGTTGTATTAAACAACCAAGTGCGACGCATAATGATTATGATTTAAAGGCTTGGCGCGAACTAGGGATCATCAACAGCTGGACTGCTACAGGAGCTTGACATGGCGGCAAAACATTATCCAAAGGGCCTTGATGGCCGCATGCGGGATCAGGACGGCGAGATCCGCCAGAAGCGTAGCGATACGAAAGTGGAAACTCTGCGTAAGACCTACGGCGAAGATTTCGCCAAGGGTTATCGGTCGGATGCACAACTCGGCACGGTGCTCAAGCGTGAAGGCATCGAGACCTTGGATCAGCTGCTCAAGAAGAACAAGTAGCCGGGCGGCGGTAAAGGTCTCGAGCGGCGACCCGGGGTCAGATATTGATCGATCGACACCGTCTGCACGATAGATACCCTGAGTGCCTTGGCGAGCCGGTCCGGGTGACGCCGTGCGTAATCGCCCGTCGCAGCATGAAATGCTCCTGGACGTTGCCGATTCGTGACGCACTGCGTCACGAATTGAGCTGGACCCACTACCGATCCCTCCTTCGTGTCGAAGAACCCGCCGCCGCGCTTGGTACATGAACGAAGCCGCCGATCAGAACTGGAGTACCCGTGCATCCGGCTGCACTGGAGGTGGCGAAGTCTGCTGCCGGGGAAGCAACTTCACCGACCGGGCCAGAATCGAGGCCAGAGTCAAGGCCAGAGTCAAGGCCAGAGTCGGAGGACGAATGGCGTTCCCGGCCAGCGTGGCGGGCAGAGTGGGGGCCAGAGTCAAACAAGCTGCCCTGAGCGCTGGGTTCGATTCAAGCCGTCGCAGACGGTCCAGTGGGAGCCCGCGGTTTCCGGGTAGCCAGACGGGTAGCTGGCGACAAATCAGAAGCACACATTCTCTGCATGTTATTGATATTAAATGTATATTATGCAGTGAACCTATCTATACGACATCGTTCTTATGTAGTCACAACCAAGGAGACCATTCATGACCCCCGATCCGGAATTCGAAAGCCTCGTTCCCGCGCTGTCGTTCACCCGCCGCAGCTTCCTCGTCACCAGCCTCGGGGCCGGTTTCGCGCTGTCCGTGCAACCGGTGATGGCGCAGACGGCGATCAAGACCGATGACGCCGGCCTGCTGGCGGGCGAGGTCAAGGTGCCGGTCAAGGATGGCGAAATGGTCGCCTATCGCGCCTTGCCCAAGGGGGCGGTCAAGCCGCCGGTTGTCCTCGTGGTTTCCGAAATCTTTGGGGTCCATGAGCACATCCAGGACGTTTGCCGCCGCCTGGCCAAGCTCGGCTATTGTGCCATCGCGCCCGAACTCTTCGCCCGTCAGGGTGACCCGCGCCAGTATTCAAGCATTCCCGATATTCTCGCCAAAATCACCAGCAAGACGCCGGATGCGCAGGTGATGAGCGATCTCGATTCGACCGTCGCCTGGGCGGCGTCCAAAGGCGCCAATACAGACCGACTGGCGATCACCGGCTTCTGCTGGGGTGGTCGCATCACCTGGCTCTATTGTGCCCACAACCCGCAGGTCAAGGCCGGCGTCGCCTGGTACGGGCGGCTGGTCGGCGACGTCAATGAGTTCACCCCACGCCATCCGATCAACATTGCCGCCGACCTCAAGGCACCGGTACTCGGCCTGTATGGTGGCCTCGATACGGGCATCCCGCTGGAGACCGTCGAGAAGATGGAAATGGCGCTGAAGGAAGGCAGCAAGGCTGCCCGACTTTCGCAGATTCACGTTTACGACAATGCCCCGCATGCCTTCCACGCCGATTACCGCCCCAGTTTCACCAAGGAAGCGGCGGAAGACGGCTGGAAGCGGATGCAGTCCTGGTTCAAGAAGATCGACCAGGCCTGAGCGGGTTTTGGCGAAGCGTCGCTTCGTGCTACGCTTCGCCGCTCGCAAGGAACTCCCAGATGACCGAAGCCGACCAGAAGACCGAATCGCCCGTCGACGCGCGCGCCCTGCTCAAGGACCTGCAGGGCCGCTTCGATGTATTCCGCAACTTCAGCCCGCTGGCGATCGGCATCGACAAGCAGCTCATCGCGCAAGAGCCGGACCTCAACCGCAAGGCCTTGCGCCTGGCACTGCGCAGTCACACCATGTCGACGCGCTACCTCAAGGAAATGCAGACGGCGAGCATGCGGCTCAACCTTGACGCCTCGGCAGCCGGCGAAGTCACCGACGAGGCGCGCACCCATTCCGGAGAAATGCTGCGCGAACGCTTCAAGAAACAAGCCGAGCAGCGCAAGGCCGAGCAGGAGTCAGCCAGAGCCGCGCAGGAGGCCGCCAGGGCCGAGCAGCGCCGCCTGGAAAAGCTTGGCCAGCTCACCGAGAAGTTTGGCCGCAGGACCAACTGAAACCGCACCGTCACCGGCTTTGAACATGACCGGCGCCCGAGCGCAGTCGGATTTCATGTCATGAAGAAACTGCGGACGGTACTCGCCGTTCCTGCGGAATCCGATGCACAGTCGGCTCCTGCCAGGACCTGACCGCTCACGACTCTCTGTTTTGGATCGCCCTGCGTCTCATGTCCAGGGCCTGTCTGGCCTGGCCGATTACGACGGAAAGGACATTGAGCTGGCCGACATCCAGCGGCTTCGCCTTGACTTGCCCGAATGATCTGGCGACCACGTCATCGATCTCATCTTCGAGCCGATCGATGGCTTCCAGATCGACGCCCCGCCCCTCGCGCATGATGGCAATCAGCCGGTCGATGTCGCCTTGTCCCTCGTTGGTCGCCTGGCTTCTCCAGGTGCCAAACAACCAGACCAGGCCGGAGCCGAAGACACCCAGGAGAATCGAGGTCAGATACAGGAGGCCCATCGCGCTGTCAAGCAAAGACGTTTGTTCCCCGTTGAAAAAAGCCGCCGCGCCCGGGTGAACGGGCAGGCCCGACCCATCTTCCGGGTCTGGCGCTTCAATATGCACGGCAAGCCGCGAACTCGACAACAGCCTGGCTTTGGCCAGGGACACCATGCGCGCAGATTCTCCGGCCACATACTCGGGCAAGGAGTGTCTGCCTACCAACCGGAAGGTGACAGCCAGCGTACCCAGAGCCTCCTCAGGCTTTGGTGACGTCCCGCCGAAGGCGCCGACTTCGATCTCGTTGGGCTCCGCGCCCGGGATTGTCTTGGCTATCGCTGCCGCCTGCTTGTCACCAATTAGTCGGGGCGAGACATTCGTGGCGTGGGTGATGGCGGCGATCGCATTGGCAATGGCGCCTGGGCCGGACGGACCGAGGACCAGGACGCCAGCGACCTGTTTCTTGGCCACCGCCTGGCCTATTTCATCGATCGACAGGAACTCTCTGCGCACCTGATAGGGGGAAATGCCATAAAAGGCCAATACTGCATCGAGCAACCGTTCGAGACCTTGATCCTTTTCTGTCAAAGCTGATTTAAGCAGGGCGACGTTCTTGCCGGCCAACCCTTGAAAGCTGTTGATCCGCGAGTGGCCAGGCACGATCAGAACCAGATCGTCGCGCCGGACGATGGCGATGGTCAAACCGTTGGTTGGCATCGCAATGTCGCTGCGGACAATGGCGAGGTCGGTCTCGCCTTTCTCCAGGGCCTTGGCACTCGCCGCCAGGCTGTCTTTCTTGATCGGTTTCAGCCGAACTAGTGGACGTTCTTCCGCGACCACCTGGGTGAGCGTCGATATGAAAACCGGCCCTCCCTCCAGATACGGGCCTGTCGTCACCTTGAGCGGCCACCGAACCAGGCCCGCTTTGAGGACAAGCGTGGCAATTCCGCCGATCACCAGCACGATCGCCAAGCAGAAGAAAACGTATCTTACCCACCGTGATCGCCTGGCACGAAGCAGCTGAACAGACTGGATCACAGACGTTTGCCAACAAGAGGAATTCTGTTCATCTGGACAGCCCGTCAATCCCACGCAACAACAATATCGAATCATATGCTCGGCAACGCGAGAACAGAAGGTGCCGGCCTGACGAATCAAGGACGAAGCTAGTCAATTTGCCGCCACTCTAGCCAGTTTGGCGCGGCCTTGCGGGTCATTCGAGACGAAATCCGGTTTCCGAAGCGGCTGAGTGCAAGACTAGGGATACTCCGTCGAAGCAGCGCTGAAATCCCTGGCCTTCGGCAAGAATCTTGTCGCCAGCCGCCACCTGCCGGTCTCCCGCCTGTGCGAAACGACCAGGACGCGGAAAAGAAATGCGGCTTGGCTTGCCTTGCATCAAACGCCGGCTCAGGTTGCTTCGTATAATGAGCGGTTTCCTATTGCTGATCGAGGAGTCGCCATGGCGGCAGTGATGCCCGTACCGGCCGCAAGCCGGGTTCTGATGTCCGGTAACGAAGCGGTCGCCCGCGCCGTCTGGGAGGCGGGGGTCAGGGTCGCTGCGGCCTACCCCGGCACCCCGTCGACCGAGATGCTCGAGGTGATCTCGACCTATCCGGACCTGTACGCCGAATGGTCGGTCAACGAAAAGGTCTCGCTCGAGGTTGCCATCGGCGCCGCCTATGCCGGGTCGCGCGCCTTCTGCTGCATGAAGCATGTCGGCATGAACGTCGCCTCCGACGCGCTGATGACCCTGACGTTGACCGGCGTGATCGGTGGTCTGGTCATCGCCATCGCCGACGACGTCGGGCTGTCGTCGTCGCAGAACGAGCAGGATTCGCGCTTCTGGGGGCGCTTCGCGCATGTGCCGGTGCTCGAGCCAGCCGATTCGCAGGAAGCCTATGCGATGACGCTCGACGCTTACGAGTTGTCCGAGCGCTTTCAGGTGCCGGTGATCCTGCGCATGACGACGCGGATCAACCACGTCAAGGGTCTGGTCACGGTCGGTGAGCGCAGCGCCAAGGTATCGCCCGGTTTCCGCAAGGATCCGGCGCGCTGGGTGATGACGCCGACCGGCGCCGGCAAGCGCATTCCGCTGATGTTCGCCCGGGTTGGCGAACTGCGCAAGGAAGCCGAGGTTTCCGCGCTGAATTTCATCGAGCCGGGCAGCGACCGGCGCGTCGGCTTCATCGCCTCGGGTCCGGCCTACATGCATGTCAAGGAGTCATTCCCGGATGCGCCGGTACTCAAGCTCGGCTTCTCCAGTCCGGTGCCATTCGAGAAATGCCGCGACCTGGCAGCGCTGGTCGATCAGGTGGTGGTCGTCGAGGAAGTCGAGCCACTGGTCGAGAACGAGCTGAAGGCCCAGGGAATTGCCGTGATCGGCAAGGACATCCTGCCGCTGCAGGGCGAACTGGCGCCGAATGTGCTCATTCCGGCGATCGCGCGACTGCTCGGCGAAGAAATCCCGCTGTTGCGGTCGACCGCGCCGATGCCTGTCTTTCCACGACCACCGACGATGTGCGTGGCCTGCCCGCATCTCGGCGTCTATTACACCCTGTCGCAAGTGCGCAACCTAACCATTTCCGGCGACATCGGCTGCTACACGCTGGGTGCCGGTCATCCGTGGAATGCGCTCGACACGTGCATCTCGATGGGCGCCTCGATGGGCATCGCGCTCGGTCTCGACAAGGGACGCGGCGAAGCCGACAAGGACAAGCGCATCCTCGCGGTGATCGGCGACTCGACCTTCCTGCACATGGGCATGCAGGGGCTGCTCGACATCGTCTACAACAAGGGTAACGTCACCGTGCTACTGCTCGACAACCGCGCGGTCGGCATGACCGGCGGCCAGGACAACCCCGGCAACGGCCGCGACATCCATGGTGACCCGGCGCCGCGCGTAGACTTCGCCAAGCTGGTCGAGGCGCTCGGGGTCAAACAGGAGCGCATCCACGTCGTCGATCCCTACCAGTTGCCGGTGCTGTTCAAGACCATCCGCGACGAAGTCAAGGTGCCGGAAGTCTCGGTCATCATCACCGACCAGCCCTGCGTCCTGATCAAGGACTATCACAAGCTCAAGGCCTACGAGGTCATCGACGACAAGTGCACCGGTTGCGGCAATTGCATCGATGTCGGCTGCCCGGCCATCCACGTCACCCGAAGAGGGAAGGAGGTCAAGGCCAGTGGGCGCGAGGTCGATCTTGCCTTTGTGCGCATCGAGACTTCCGTGTGCACCGGCTGTGGCCTGTGCGTGCAGCCCTGCGCGCCGAATGCCATCGTCCATCACGTACCGGTGTCGCCGATCAAGCTGGTAAAGGGTTGCGGAGTCTGAGATGAGCGAGAACACCAATATCCTCGTCGTTGGCATCGGCGGGCAGGGAGTCATGACGGCGACCGAAATTCTCGCCGAGGCAGCGATCGCGCTCGGTCACGACGTCAAGAAGACCGAGGTGGCGGGCATGGCGCAGCGCGGCGGGGTCGTCTCCTCGCACCTGCGCTTCGGCACGCGGGTCCTGACGCCACAGATCACGCCAGGCACCGCCGATGTCCTGCTCGGCTTCGAATCGGCCGAGACCATGCGCTGGCAGCACATGCTGCGTCCGCGCGGAATCACCCTGATGAACACAGCGAAGCTGGTACCGCCGGTGGTCGAGCTCGGCCTGTTCGATTACCCGGACGATCCCCTTGCCGAGATCAGGAAGGCCGGCCGCAAGGTCGTCGCCTTCGACGCGACTTCGATTGCCCAGGAACTCGGCGAAATCCGTCTCGGCAATACCGTCATGCTCGGCGCCATCGCCGACCACCTGCCGTTCTCGGCGGAAGTTCTGCTCGACTGCGTGCTCAAACGTTTCCAGCGCAAGGGCGAGAAACTGGTCGAACTGAACCGTCGGGCATTCGAGGCAGGTCGCGCTGCCGTCGGCGCAGCGGAAGCCGCGCTCGGATAGTCTGGTAAAATACGCACCAATTCAAGGGGAAAGGCGTCGCCCTTCCCTTTTCATTTCCGCGTGACGCAACGATGACGGCACAAATAATCGACGGCAAGGCGCTGGCAGAGGAACTGCGCCAGAGCTTCAAGGCGCGGGTCGAGGCGCTCGCCGCCAGTGGGCAACGTCCCGGTCTGGCGGTCATTCTGGTGGGTGAGGTCGCCGCATCGCAGGTCTATGTGCGCAACAAGGTCAGTGCCTGCCAGGCGATCGGCATGCACTCCGAGAAGATCACCTACGACGCCGCGGCCGACCCCGAAATCGTGCTCAAAAGGATCGCTGCACTGAATGCAGACCCTGCCATCCACGGCATTCTCGTGCAGTTGCCGCTACCCGGGCATTTTGCCGAAGCCGCAGTGCTCACCGCGATCGCCGTCGACAAGGACGTCGACGGCTTTCATGCCGAAAATGTCGGCGCGCTGGCGCAGGGCAATCCGCGCTTCATCCCGTGCACGCCTTACGGCGTGATGAAAATGTTCGAGAAGGGCGGCGTCGATCTGGCCGGCAAGGAAGCCGTCGTCATCGGCCGCTCCAACATCGTCGGCAAGCCGATGGCGTTGCTGCTGATCAATGCCGGCGCCACCGTCACCGTCTGCAATTCGCGCACGAAAGACCTCGGCGGCCATACCCGCCGCGCCGACATCCTGGTCGTCGCCGTCGGCAAGCCGCGCTTCGTCACTGCTGACATGGTCAGGCCGGGCGCGGTCGTCATCGACGTCGGCATCAACCGCCTGCCCGATGGCAAACTGTGCGGCGATGTTGATTTCGCCGGCTGCCTGGAAGTTGCAGGCCAGATCACGCCGGTGCCGGGCGGTGTCGGTCCGATGACCATCACCATGCTGCTGGCCAATACGATCGAAGCTGCGGAGCGCAAGGCCACCGGGAACTGAAACGCCGGATTGCTGACAAAGCCCCGGCCGGTGCGGGTCGGCTTGTACGGCCCCCGGACCATCTCTCTTCAATTTTCATATTTCGTCATCTTTTCAAGGAGTAAAAGGCATGAGCAGGAAAGCGCTGGTGGGTATCGTCATGGGTTCGGACAGTGACTGGCCGGTGATGCGGGTAGCCGCAGAAACCCTCAGGAACTTCGACATCGCCTACGATGCCAGGGTATTGTCGGCCCATCGCACGCCCGACGCCGCCCTCGACTATGCGGCGACCGCCAGCGAGCGCGGCATCAGGATGCTGATCGGCGCGGCCGGCGGAGCCGCCCATCTGGCCGGCGTTCTCGCGGCCAAGACGCAGATTCCCGTGCTCGGCGTACCGATGCCTTCCAAGCACCTGCAGGGTCTCGATTCCCTGCTGTCGATGGTGCAGATGCCCGGCGGCATTCCCGTTGCCACCTTCGCCGTCGGCGAGGCGGGAGCGCTCAATGCGGCACTGTTCGCCGTCTCGATCCTGGCTCTGGAAGACGCCGAGGTCGCCATCCGGCTGGCGAATTTCCGCCAGCGCCAGACCGAAAAGGTGCTGGCGAAGACGCTGCCCGATCTCCCTTGAGCGCCGCTGACTGCGACTCCTGCCGATGAGCCCGGACTTCGCGCGCGCCGTTGAGTTGTTGCGCGCCGGCCAGCTGGTCGCCTTCCCCACCGAAACCGTCTACGGCCTAGGCGCGGATGCCGCCAACCCCGAAGCGGTCGCCCGGATTTTCGCCGCCAAGGGCCGTCCCGTCGATCACCCGCTGATCGTCCATCTATACGGACATGACGCGGTCGACCGCTGGGCCGAGCAGGTTCCGGGATTCGCCTGGGAACTCATGGAGGCTTTCTGGCCGGGTCCCTTGACGCTGATTCTGAAAAAGCAGGCCTGGGTGCCGTCGACCGTGACGGGCGGTCAGGATACCGTCGGGCTGCGCGTTCCCGGCCACCCGGTCGCCCTCGAACTGCTGCGCGGGTTCGCTGCCGACGGCGGGCCGGCCGGCATCGCCGCGCCGTCGGCCAACCGGTTCGGCCGTATCAGCCCGACCACCGCCGACCATGTCCGGGAGGAACTTGGCGACTGCGTACCGTTGGTTCTCGACGGTGGCCCGTGCACGTTCGGCATCGAATCGACGATTGTCGACTGCTCGCGCGGCGCGCCGGTGACCCTCCGTCCGGGCCACATCTCGGCGGCACATCTGGAGGCCGTCACCGGAATTCAGCCACAGCTGGAGGCTGCTGCCGGCACCCCGCGTGTTTCCGGTTCGCTCGAGGCCCACTACGCGCCGCAGACCCACATGCGAATGGTCGCCGGCGAGCGGTTGCTCGATTTTCTCGATGCCCAAGGGCAGCAGGGGGTCCGCTGCGGCATTATCGGCCAGAGCCAGCCCCCACTAGCCGGCATGCCGCACCTCTGGTGCCTGCTTGCCGCCGATCCGGTTGCCTACGCGCACGATCTGTACGCGACGCTGCGCGAGATGGATCACGCTGGCGTCGACCTGATTGTCGTCGAAGCGCCACCGGATCGGCCGGAGTGGGTCGCCGTCAGCGACCGTCTGCGGCGCGCAGCCGGCGGGTCGGGCAGTGCCTGATCAGAGCGGGAAGAGGCTGTCCACCTTCGCGGCGCAGATGAAATCGTTTTCCGACAGGCCGCCGATGGCATGAGTCTGGTACCGGACCCGGCACTCCGCATAACCAACCGCCAGGTCCGGATGGTGGTCCTCACGATGCGACACCCAGGCCAGGGCGTTAACGAAAGCCATGGTCTCGTGGAAATTGCGAAAGCGGTAGGTCTTTTCAATGGCTGCGCCGGCCAGCTCCCAGCCGTCAAGCGAACTCAGGTACTCCCGGGCAGCGGTTGCGTCAAGCGCTGCCACGCCGCCTTCGCAAGGCTTGCATTTCCGGCTGCCGAGATCACAAGTGGTATCCATTTCCTGCCTCCAAGTTAGCTCGCAGATGCGAAGCGTCTGAGCTTCAGAGAGCGTTCTCAGCCTTTCGGTTCCGCCCGCGGTCGACATCGCTTTGAGAAGCGAAACCGAGTGATATAGAATTGTCCCGGCACTGGGGGGGTAGCTCAGCTGGGAGAGCGCCGCGTTCGCAATGCGGAGGTCGGGAGTTCGATTCTCCTCCTCTCCACCA
>JBEOKN010000060.1:0-19671 GCA_040275885.1 Azonexus sp.
ATCCTCGTCCACTGCGCACGATTCGCGTAGCTGACGTTCATTGCTAATCAAGATTAGTTTTGATATATCCATAATGCATTGCCAGCATGCCCAGCGCAGCGACCAGAATCCCGCGTGCTTCCGGTTGTGACAAGGACCGTCCATTCCACCCTTGCATGGCAGCCCACTCTTTAACACTATGCCCAAGGCCTGCGATGTACCAGATCGCTGAGCCACCTGGACTGGCGATGCCACCGACCGCATCAAGCGCCTGACCAATACGTTTGCGGGCGAAGGCAGTTCGCTCGGTCATGCTGTCGCGCCACTGGCCGCCTGGAATGCGGTCAAAGGCAGGCACGCTTTGACCGCTGAGTTGAGCCAGAATGAATGTGGTCGAGAAGTCCTGCCCGGCGTCGTGCATCTGCGCAGTGATCGTACCGTTCTTGAGCATCAGGCTCAGGGAATCGATAGTACGAAAATGCAGGTTACCGATGTGTTCGCCAGAATCTTCCCGAACCCACTCGGCCGGGCGACCACCTGCGAGCGGAATGATGTCGCCCTGGCGCAATGGTTGTGGTTTGGATTTAGCCATCATTGACCACACCTCCAGAGACAGGGTTACGACGACCGTAGAGTCTGGACGCGATACCTTCAAGGAATTGTCGCTCCCAGCTATCAGTCACGAGTTCGGGTGAAACCACCAGCACACCTTGTTTGTGCCATGCCGCTGCGCGCATGGCTCGCAATTCACCTTCGGACGCGGGTGAGATCGGTATCAACCGTGCCAGAGCACAGACCGGGGTACGCATCAGAATTCTCCTTCCATGGCCCAGTGCAGGATTGCAAGCGCATCCGCTTCGTTGTCGTCTATCGGGAAATAGCCACGGGCCTTTGCAACGGCGACCATGTCATCCTTGCTGGCATTGCCTTTGCCGGTCGCGTGCTTCTTGATCGTGCCGACTGGGACGCCCTGGTAGGGAATGTTGTGCTGTTCGCACCAGGCGGTCAGATGGCCCATGAAGCCGCCGTAGGCATGCGCCGCATCGACGCCAGCATGGCGTCGTACCTCCTCAAAGAACACGGCATTGATGTCGCCGCTGGTGAATCGCAGTTCGTTCAACCAGCGCTTGAAGCGCAGGTAGCGCATCCCACCACCCTCGAAGCGCTGAGGCGAAAAGTGTTCGGTGCCGCTGGTTATGGTGCCGTCACGCTGGTGCAATGCCCAACCGGTAGGTTCTGGTCGCCGCGGCATCGAGCGCGGACTTAATATATGCATCGTTGTATTCCACGGTAAAACTCCTGTTTCGTTTAGGAGTTCCCCATTCTTCGAATACGCCGTGAGATGCTCTATGGTGCTAATTGAGATGTAAGTGAGATGGCCTCAATGCCTTGCGTCTGCAGCGTTTTGGCGAGGTACCGACGAAAAAAAGGCCGCTCATGGCGGCCGTTTGTGAATCAGGATCTGACGAAAACCGGACGGGCTAGACCAGCAGTTGGTAGCTGCCCCGCTTTACCCCGGGTGGAAAGCCCACGTAAACGCCTTCAACCGATGCCCAGAAGGTTCGTCCTAACAGCTGGCTGGGAGTAGATGAAGCAGATCCTGCTGCGGACATCAGCTGCTTGGTGGGTACCGCTGGGGATGCGTTACGGTAGGCATCGACGAGAGCCTGAAAGAAGGCGATCGCTTTTGGTCCGGCCAGAGGGAGCGGAGGCTTGCCAGGTATCCGCAGTGAAGCGCTGTAGTTGTCAGTCTTGACCAAGTCCAGAACCATCCCGCCGCGCGCGAGTTGCTTGCCGAGGCTGTATGCGCTGGCGACCTTGGCAATATCGAGCAATTGCCCATCGCTACAATCTGAAATGTAGTCTGCAACAGCCGTGATGACGTTTGGACCGAGGCACAATGGGTTATCCCGTCCCGCTGAAAAGATCAGTCCGACACCTTTGTCACTGAGGCCCCTGAGTAGGATATCGAGGCGCTGCAGTGTGGATGGTGTCCGCAAGTCACGGGCCAGGTAGCAGGGAACCACTTCGGCACCGAGGTTGATCGTCCCAAGATAGGTCAGTTGGTGGTCGAGCCTCGAAAATTCGACAGTCACCAGGTGGCCCTTGATCCGTTTTAGTACGATCTCATCCAGCCAGTCGCGATTTATCCCAAATTTCTCCACTGCCGCCAAGGGTAGTTCAACAGTTTTCCCATCAACTGGATGGGCATAACAGATGAAGCCCGGCTTGCCCGCCGATTTGACGCCGACTTCGTGCGTTGTGCCGTTCTCATCCAGAAGAATGCTGGTGTACGTGATTGTGCACGAGTTCCTTCATGGCGCATCACCAGGGCATGAGCCTGCTGGCGCTGGCTTACCTGCTTCTCGACCAGCCGATGCAGCGCCGTTTTGCGGCGGACCGCCTGTTCCAGGCGGTCATGCTGCTGCTGCAGGAACGCATACCCAAGGTCACCACGCTGTTCTCGCACACCGCCGAACTGGCCGACGCACGTTCGACCGAAGCTGCTGCCGAAATGCCGATCCGGGTGTTTGCCACCCCCGATACGCCGATGCCGGAAGTCCAGTTGCTGTCGAACGGGCGTTACCACGTCATGGTCACCAACGCCGGGGGCGGCTACAGCCGCTGGAACGATCTCGCCATCACCCGCTGGCGCGAAGACGGCTTGCGCGACAACTGGGGAACGTTCTGCTACATCCGCGAAGTGGCGAGCGGGACCGTCTGGTCGACCGCCTACCAGCCGACGCTCAGGCGCGCCGACCATTACGAGGCGATCTTCTCCGAGGGGCGCGCTGAGTTCCGCCGCCGCGATTCGCTGGGCAGCATTCCGGGCAGCGGGGAAGGCGAGTTCGAGACGTATACCGAGATCGTTGTCTCGCCGGAAGACGACATCGAATTGCGCCGGACACGCATCACCAATCGCTCGCGACAGCGCCGGGAAATCGAGGTCACCAGTTACACTGAGGTGGTGCTGGCGCCGGCGGCGGCCGACGAACTGCATCCGGCCTTCAGCAATCTTTTCGTGCAGACCGAAATCCTGCGCGAACGCCACGCCATCCTGTGCACCCGCCGGCCGCGCTCGCTCGCCGAGCCGGCGCCGACCATGCTGCACCTGATGGCGGTGCACGGCGCGGCCAACGGCACGGTTTCCTGTGAAACTGACCGCCTGGCCTTCCTCGGCCGTACCCGCAGCATCGCCAACCCGCAGGCGCTGGATGAGGGCGCAGTGCTGGGCGGGGCCGAGGGGTCGGTGCTCGACCCGGTGGCTGCCGTCCGCCGGCGCATCATGCTGGAACCCGAACAGTCGGTGACCATCGACCTGGTGACCGGCATCGCGGGAAACCGCGACCTGGCCCTCGGCCTGGTCGAGAAATATCAGGACCGCAATCTCGCCGACCGCGTCTTCGACCTGACCTGGACGCACAGCCAGGTCGTCCTGCGCCAGCTCAACGCGACCGAGGCCGACGCGCAACTGTATGCGCGCCTGGCCGGCGCCGTCATCCATGCCAATGCCCTGCTGCGCGCCGATGCCGAGGTGCTCGTCAAGAACCGGCGCGGGCAGTCGGGACTCTGGGGCTACGCTATTTCCGGCGACCTGCCCATCGTGCTGCTGCAGATCGGCGATGCGGCCAATTTCGATCTCGTGCGCCAGCTAGTCCAGGCGCACGTCTACTGGCGCCTGAAGGGGCTGGCCGTTGACCTGGTGATCTGGAACGAGGATCACGCCGGCTACCGGCAGCGCCTGCAGGAACAGATCATGGGCCTGATCGCCTCGGGCATCGAGGCCAGCGTGATCGACAGGCCGGGCGGCATCTTCGTGCGCCTGGCCGACCAGATATCGAGCGAGGACCGCATCCTGTTCCAGTCGGTGGCACGTGCCGTCATCGTCGACAACCGGGGAACCCTGGCCGAACAGCTCGACCGGCGCAGCCTCGGCGAAACGCGCGTGCCGCGCCTGGTGCCGACCCGTCGCTACCGGCCAGAAGCACCGCCAGCCGCCGTGCCCCCGGGCGTCGGTCTGCAGTTGTTCAACTGGCTCGGCGGGTTTGCTGCCGACGGTTCCGAATATGTCATCACGCTTGCTCCCGGCCAGACGACACCGGCACCGTGGGCGAATGTGCTGGCCAACCCGCACTTCGGGACGGTCATCTCGGAGAGCGGCGCTGCCTATACCTGGAGCGAGAACGCCCACGAGTTCCGCCTGACCCCGTGGCACAACGATCCGGTCAGCGATGGCGGTGGCGAAGCGCTCTATTTGCGCGACGAAGAGACCGGCCACGTCTGTCCGCCGCGGCACGCGCCGACAGCAGCGTTGCTGCCCCGGCGGCCCTGTCGATGATCGACGAGTCCTGGGGCTTTGATCCCTCGTCGGCGCCGTATGAAATCCGTTTTCACCGGGCGAACTACGTGCTGTTCGGGCGCTACTCGGATAACGTCAACAGCGCGCCGTTTTCGCCGCTCTTCCAATCTGCTGGCGGGGGTCAGAATGATCTGAGCAATACGGAGGCGAAATTCCAGTTCAGCTTCAAGGCGCGCCTGTGGGCGACGGATGACCGGCGCTGGGGCGTCTGGGCTGCCTACACGCAGCAGAGCCAGTGGCAGTTGTACAACAGCGACGTGTCGCGGGCGTTTCGCGACACCAACTACATGCCCGAGCTGCTCGTCAGTTACAAGCCCGCCATCGATCTCGGCGGCGGCTTCAACTGGAACCTTTTGAGCGCCGGCTTCAACCACCAGTCGAACGGCCGCTCGGACGTGCTTTCGCGGAGCTGGAACCGCCTTTTTGCCGAAGTCGGCGTCGAGCGCGACAGCCTCGCGTTGTCCGCCAGGGCCTGGTACCGCCTGCCTGAAGACGCGGGTACGGACGACAACCCCGATATCACCGACTACTACGGCCACGGCGAGATCAGCGCCTTGTACCGCTGGCGTGGCAACAGCTTTGCGGCAATGGCCCGCGGCAACCTGAGCACCGGCAAGGGCGCCGTCCAGCTCGGCTGTTTCTCGCCGCCCATCCTCGGCCCGCTCCGCGGCTACGTCCAGGTCTTCTCGGGATACGGGGAGACCCTGATCGATTACAACTGGAAGCAGAATACCATCGGGGTCGGTATCGCCCTGAGCGACGGCTTTTAGCCGGTCACTCCAGAGCCGTAAATGAACTCCTTGCGAACCCGCCGGATACGCGTCGAAATCTCGCTGCGGACGATGATTCACCTGGTGCTGATCATTGCCGCGCTGTGGATATTCATCCGCCTCCTGCCGGTCGTCCTGGTGCTGGTGGCAGCCTTGATGATCGTTGGTACGCTCGGTCCGGCCGTGGCTTGGCTGGAGCGGCGCGGCGTCCGCCGGAATGCGGGTATCGGCATCGTGTTCGCCGTGCTGTCGGTGGCGACGGTGCTGCTGTTTGCACTGACCATTCCCGAGCTGATGAACCAGACAAGAAGCCTGATCGGCATGGAGCCGGCACTGCGCGAACAACTGGCCGCCTGGTTGGCACAATCGCCGCTGACCGCCAGCCTCGCGCATGCCCTGCGCAATATTCACTATGACGAGCTGATCAAGTCTTCCGCCGCGACCGTGCTGAGCTTTTCCACCCTCCTGCTGGAGGGCATCGCTTACGGGTTCGGCGCTGTCTTTCTTGCGTTGTACATGATGGTGGACCGCGACCGGCTGCGCGGTACGCTTTTCGCGCTGGTGCCGCGTACGCAGCATATCCGGCTATCGCGCATCCTGGTCAATCTGGAAACCATTGTCGGTGGCTATATCCGTGGCCAGGCGATCACCTGCGCCCTGATGGCGGTATTCATGTTCATCCTGCTTACCGCTTGTGGCATCCCCAATGCCCTGGCGCTTTCAGTATTCGGCGGACTGGCCGACGTGCTGCCTTACGTCGGCATCTTCCTCACCATGGGGCCTGCGGTTGCCGCCGCACTCCCCTTCGGGCCGCTCATCGCCACGGTCGTTTTCCTGCTGATGCTGGCTTACGGCAGTTTCGAGAGCCGCGTGCTGGTGCCGGAGGTCTACGGGCGCGCGCTGCGACTGCCCTCATCGGTGGTGTTCTTTTCCCTGCTCGCTGGCGCCACGCTGTTCGGCATCATCGGGGCGCTGCTCGCGCTACCCGTCGCGGCTACCATCCTGATGCTCATCGATGAGCTGCGCGTCGAGTTGCCCGGTGAAACCGAGCAGGAAGACGATGCAGCGACGAGAGAGTTGGACGAGCGTGGCGAGCTTGAATACGAGCGCAGGACCGAAGGTCTGCCGGCCGCAGAGTCAGCCGCTATCGCTGTTGAAATGGTAGGCGAGCGAAAAAAGGCTGAAGGCGAGGCAGCGGCGGGGTAGAGGGGGGTGCGACAGAGTTGAACTCGAGGGAACCTTGAAGATGTTATCTCGTGAGGGGCGGAGTTTCGATCTGGCATAGTTCCCGTAATTTGACGATAAAGTCAAAAGTTGTACGGTGTTTGTACGGATCATTGGATTGTTGCCCGGTTGTGCTCTACAATTCTCCGTAATTCTTCCGTACAGAAGTGATGGCCATGTCGACTACCGCACAAGCACACGAACGCATTGATTTGCGCACATCGCCGGAAATCAAGGAATTGATCGTTCGAGCCGCTAGCACTGCCGGCATGTCGGTCAGCGCCTTTCTTCTCGGAACGGCCCAGGAACGAGCCAGGCAAATCCTCGCAGAAGCGGAGATGATCACGTTGACCACCAAGGACTGGAACGCCTTTGCCAAGGCGCTAGATAACTCCGATAAGCCGAGGCCGAACCTTTCTGCTGCCTTCCAGCGGCACCGCGACTGGCAGCAGGGCAAGCGTTGATATCGAGTTACTTCGGCGATATTGATCCGTTATCGTCGGATCACGATCGGCGATCGTTCACCTGTGGTGTAGATGCCCTGGATGAGTATCTGCGTCGTTTTGCCCGTCAGCATGCTGCCACCAACATCAACCGAACGTACGTTGCAGCCGTAGGCTCGGAGATTCTTGGCTTTTACAGCTTGGCCATGTCCGGTATCCGAAAGGAAAACCTCCCGGCCAAGCACGCTGGTCGGTTTCCGAACTTCCCGCTACCGGTCGCTCGTTTGGCTCGGTTGGCTGTGGCCATCCGGCATCAGCGCAAAGGACTCGGCGAACTGCTGTTGGCGGACGCTCTGCAGCGTTGCCTGCGCCTATCGGTCGAGATCGGGATGATCGGCGTGATCGTGGATGCCAAGGATGAACAGGCACGTGGATGGTATGAACGTTACGAATTCGAGCGACTGCCGGATTCGCCTTTGACTTTGTGGCTGCCGACTGCTGCCATCGAGAAATTGTGAGAATCAGGAAGCAGGGGGTGTCGCAAGGAAATATGGGAGCAGGGGCGTCGATCCCCCTCAAAGGCAGCACAAACCTTGATTACGATCGCAGAACGGTGCCCGGAGGTATTGGGGGAACTTGCCGCTGCAGCATAGACAGTTTGTGTTGGTCTATCTTCTGGCCCGCCAAGCAATAACGCGAAATCCGCATCCTGCAAGGGTTTGCGGATTTTTCGTTTTGGTTCAGATGTGACATCAGATACGTATTGGTCGCCGTCACACCATAATTTGCTCGGGCAATCCGAGGTATGACATAAGGATGAAATCCTGCAAAGTGTGCGGCAAGCCTTTCGACGGTCGCGCTCAACTGTTGGGACAACGCGCCGATGGAAAGCTGCTGGGGTTCCTTGAAGACTGAACTGGTGCATCACTGTCGCTTCGCGACCCGCGAGCAGGCCAAACGCGAGATCACGGAATACATCGAGATATTCTACAACCGCATCCGAAAGCAGGCTCGACTCGGTCATCGGTCGCCCGCCGCTTTCAGTCAGAAATACTATGCAATGCAGATGGCCGCTTAACCCGTTGGACTCCGTGATTTGCAACCGACCTCACATATGAGAAGGTTCAACTCTGCTCGCCCCAGGTTATCAGAAGGCCTGATCCCAACGAATCGATAATCGAATGGCGGCGTTGATCAAGCCCACCATGCTGTAGGTCTGTACGAAGTTGCCCCACTGCTCCCCGCTCTTCGGATCGATATGTTCGGCCAGCAGTCCGTGGCGGTTGCGGCAGGCCAACAGCTTCCCGAAAAGCTCGCGCGCTTCCTGGCGGCGATCCAGCGCCGCCAGGGCATTGACGTACCAGAAGGTGCAGACGAGGAATGCATTTTCAGGTTCGCCGAAATCGTCCTTCTCTACATAGCGGAAAATGAAGTCGCCACGGCGCAGGTCTTTTTCGACCGCGTTGACCGTGGCCGCAAAGCGCGGATCGGCGGCATCGAGGAATCCGACTTCGGCCAGCAGGAGCAAACTCGCATCCATCGCTTCGCCCTCGAAGGTTGACACGAACGAGCCGCGCTGCTCGCTCCAGGCGCGATGACTGATGGTCTCGTGGATCTGGCGGGCGTGACCGAGCCAATAGGCTGCGCGCTCATCCAGCCCCAGTTGGTGCGCAATCCGCCTGATGCGGTCGCATGCAGCCCAACACATGACGGCCGAGAAGGTATGCACCCGTGCGCTGCCGCGCAATTCCCATAGCCCGGCATCCGGCTGGTCGTAGCAGCGACGGGCCTGCTCGCCCAACAGTTCGAGTCGTCGGAACAGGGCGTCGTCACCACGCCGCGTCAGGCGCTGGTCGAAAAAGACATGGGTTGCAGCGAGGATGGCTGAACCATAGACGTCATGCTGGATCTGACGATAGGCTTGGTTGCCGAGGCGTACCGGGCCCATTCCCCGATAGCCGGCGAGCGACGGAATTTCCTGTTCGTCCAGTTCCGCCCGGCCATCGATACCGTAAACAGGCTGCAGGAGGCCACCGCCGGAATTGGCGGCAATGTTGATGATATAGCCGAGATAGCGTTCCATGGTGCGGGTCGCGCCCAGCCGGTTCAGGGCGTTGACCACGAAATAGCCGTCGCGCAACCAACAGTAGCGGTAGTCCCAGTTGCGACTGCTGCCCGCGGCCTCCGGAATGGATGTGGTCATGGCGGCAACGATGGCGCCGGTGTCGTCGTAGGCGTTCAGCTTGAGCGTGATGGCCGCGCGAATAACCGCCTCCTGCCACTCGTAGGGAATACCGAGGAAGCGTACCCACTCGTGCCAGTACTGCGACGTTTCGTCGAGGAAGCGGCGGCTTACCTCGCCGGCAGCTTCGTGCACCGTCTCGTCGGCACCCAGCAGCAGGGTCACGGTATCTTCGAGGAAAAATTCGGTTTCCTGAAGGATTACCGTCAGCGAGGCATCGGTTGTCAGGCGCAACGTCAGACCCGGCGTGACGTAGCGAATATGGTTGCTGCCCCAGGTCACGTCCGGGCGCTCGGCACCATTTCTGCATGCCGGGCGCAGGCGCAACGTCAGGCGCGGGCTGCCCGACAGTCGCCGGATGCGACGGACCAACATCGTCGGTCGGAACATCCTGCCGTACTGGCCGAAGCGCGGGGCGAAGTCGGTGACTTCCACGGCGCCCCCATGGCAGTCATGCAGACGCGTAACAAGGATGGCGGTGTTCTCGAGATAGTGCTGCTCGATCCGCTCGCACTCGGCAAGGTCAACGGCGGAATACCCGTAGTCGTCGGTATTCCGGAGGAGAGAACAGAACACCGGATCGCCGTCGAAACGCGGAAAGCAGCCCCATACAATACGGGCCCGTGCATCGACAAGCGCGCCCAGCGTACAGTTGCCAATCAAGGCCAGATCTAGGTTCTGCATTCCCATCCTTTCAGGGTAGTTGCCAGCCAACTTCGCACGGCCGCCACGTTAGGCAGTCGGAAGCGGGCGCAACTTGCGCCGCTACCCACCTTGATCGAAACCCCATCGAGTCGGTTTACTTCGGCGAAGCCATGTTCGTCATTCAGGTCGTCACCTATGAATATCGGAGTTCGACCGAGAAAGGGGGGCTCCAGCATGTACTCGGCGATGGCAGAACCCTTGTCGATGCCTGCCGGTTTCACTTCGACCACGCGCTTTCCCCGCTGCAGTTCGAGTCCGCTGCCGATCTCGCCGACAAGTTGCGCCAGCAACCTATGCACATAGGCGGCCATGTGTAACGCCTGCCGATAATGCAGCGCCAGCGTCAGCCCCTTGTCCTCAAGCAACAGCCCTGAATGACGGGCGAGCACCGGGGCCAGGGCCGCCTTAATGGCGCACTTGGCGTCGGGTGGCGTGGCATGAATCCACAGGCGACCGGTCGCATCCCGTCGCTCCAGCCCATGCTGGCCTGCCATGGGCAGACGCGGCAGACCCAGCAGTGTGCCGAGGTCGCTCAGCGAGCGGCCGCTGATGAGCGCAATCGCGCCGGAACTCGCCCTGTGAATTCGCCCGATCAATTCGAGCAAACAGCGATCGACGCTTACAGCGGAAGGCGTCTCGGCGATCTCAATCAGGGTGCCATCGACGTCGAGGAAAAAGGCCGAGTCGGCCGACGGCATTGGCGGGAGACGATTGCGCCTCATGATCATGCAGATCCGGTGCCGCCCGTGCCAACCAGGCGATTGCGCCGCCGCATGGCGGCGGCATCGAGCAGCATGCGGCCGGCCCAGCGGAAGACGTTGAATTCGGCCACCAGTCCGCGCATCAAGCGCATGCGGTCCCGTTGCTCGGCCTCCGGCATGATCAACGCCATGTGCAATGCGGCTGCGCATTGGTCCGCGTCGTAAGGATTGACTATCAGTGCCTCGGGCAATTCACGCGCGGCACCCGTGAACTGGGAGAGGATAAGCACGCCGCGCTCGTCGTCGCGCGCGGCGACGAATTCCTTCGCCACTAGGTTCATGCCATCGTGCAGACTGCTGACAAAGCAGAGATCGGCCGCACGGAAATACTCATAGACCTCCCGCGGCTCATGGTGCTCAATCTTGAGGATAATGGGCGGTGGTCCCTGGCGCTCGAAGCGGCCATTAATGCGTGCTGCCATCGCCCGCACCTGCGCCTCGTGATGCTGGTACTCATCGATTCCAGAACGCGTCGGCGCGGCGATCTGGACGAAGGTGAAGCGCCCAATCCATTCCGGTTTCAATTCCAGCAGCCGCTCAATGGCGTGGAATCGCTCCACGATGCCCTTGGTGTAATCGAGGCGATCGACGCCGATGCCAACCATGTGTTCGGCAGGCAGGCCGGTGAAGCTGCGAATATCGGCCCGGCATGTCGGCACCGCCTTCTGCAGCATTTCAGGTTCCGGCGGCCAGGCAATCGAGATCGGATAGCGCCGGACTGCCGTCAGTTTGCCGCCATACGAGACATTGAAGGACTCGCGGTCGACGCGGGCCTCGAGCAGGCGATCGATGGTATCGACAAAATTGTTACAGTGGAATTGCGTGTGGAACCCGAGGATGCTGCTGCCTAGCATTCCTGCGAGCACATCCTGGCCCCAAGGGCAGATGGCGAAAGACTCGGGATTGGGCCAAGGGATGTGCCAAAAGGTGATGATCGTCGCCTCCGGCAGTTCCTCGCGGATCATCTTCGGCAGCAGCGCGAAGTGATAGTCCTGCACGAGGACGATGGGCTCCTTCGTCTTGGCCTCGCTGACGACGGCCTTGGCGAACTTGCGGTTGACGGCGACATACTGGGCCCAGTCGCCCGAACGGAAAGTCGGGCGGACATGGGCGATATGGCAGAGCGGCCAGAGACCCTCGTTGGAAAATCCGTAGTAGTAGCCCGACTCTTCCTCGGCAGTGAGCCAGACGCGGCGGATCTGGTAAGCGGGTTTCTCCGGCGGGACGGCAACACGGTCATGCCTATCGACCACCTTGCGGTCGGCTGAACCGCTGCCATGCGCAACCCATGTGCCGGAGCAGGCACGCATGATTGGCTCGAGCGCAGTCACCAAACCGCTCGCCGGGCGTTGTACCTCGATGCGATCGCCACGCCGCTGGTGGATGTAGGGCTCCCGGTTGGAGACCACGATTACGTCTTCGCCGCGCAGTTCGCCGTGGAGAATGGCGCGCAGAGTCTCCGGCGTCCAGGTCATCTGGCTTTCGTCGCGAGCACGTGCGTCGGCTTCTAATTCACGTATCAGCATCTGCAAGTCACGGGCAATGGGTTTGAACTCTGGGAGTTCAGGCGCACCAGCGGCGGGCTGGCGTAGCAGCCCTTCGCCTCTCAGCAGCGAGCGCGCGCCGGCCATCCAGCCCCGCCACGACAACTGGGCAATGATGACCGTGATCAGCGATACGACCGTCGCCAACGCCATGAAGAAATAGAAGACATAGCGCTTGGTTTCTTCGCTTCGACGCGTAACGAAACTCATGTCGTGCACCAGGATGAACTTTCCATCGGGTGATGCCTCGCTCGCCATCGCTCTTACCGCAACGTGCAAAGGACCTTGAGAACTCGGCAGGAGGTGGTTTCCCGGCTGTTCCCAGCGTGCGAGATCGTCACAACGTATTTCCGCTGGCAGCGTCCGGCTGGCGAAAGCCGTGGCCTGCGCCGAAGCACAATAGCCGATGGCATACAGGCGCTCGTCTTGGGTGATGCGACTGAAGAACTCGCCGATCTTGGCTTTCTTGCCGGCCGCCAATTGTTCCTGCAGAGGCTCTTGAATGGTGTTCGCAATCAAGGCAGAGCGTATCTCGAGATCCCGCACGAACCAGCGCAAGGTCAATTGATCCACGAATGGTGCGACGGCATAGGCAATGCCTGCCAGGACGAGCATCAACGGTAGAACGAAGCGTAGGGATAGTTTCATGTGGGAAGCTCCGTCGAGAACGCTCGGAACAGTCGGAACAGTCGGTTCAGGGGCGGTCTCAATACATCATGCGGCGGCCCGACCGGCACGAAAACCTGCCCGTGACTACGTTGGTCTTTTTAAGCTGTTCACGGACACCCATTGGGGAACATATTACATTAATCGATTGGCGCTCAGAAGTTGATGTCGTTCAGGTGAGCCCATCGATTGTCAATGCTGGTTGCCTCGAATACGATCTACCCATTGCAGCCAGAGGCGGTTTGTATTGGCATACCTTCTGGCCCGCAAAGATAGCCAAAAGCCCTGATTATTCAGGGCTTTTGGCTTTTTCTGCCGAAATTGTTGTCAAGTGTCATCATGCAAGTGGTAGTTTAAATTGACTGTTGTTGGTATGGAAGCCGTGATTCACGACCGGGCAGGTTTAGAGGAGGGCTTTCAGCACCAGGATGAGGAAGGCTGCGCTGATGCGCTCGCAGGTGGCGACCCCCACGTACTGTGTGATGCAAACGACGGCATTGATCTGATGATCTCGCCGCAATGGTCCGTCAGCAGGAAGCAGCCGGCTGCGAGGGCCTCAAAGATACGCAGATTGACGGCCGTTTCCGCGCCATAAGAATAGGTGCGCACCCTGCACATGCGGGCGCGACGGTGACGCTGGTTGGCCGAGGCGGTTCACAGATGCGGCGCTGCTTGTTCAACTCGAAGGAAACGGCCGGTCCGGTGCGAGCTCACCTGCGGGGCCGAACCAACGGGCTGGGGCCTGAGCGGCTTGCCCTGGTCAGGCCAGTGGCTGCGCGATGCGTCCCGACGTCGCTGTCGACCGTGGCCGCAGACCGGCCAGCGCGGCCACGGCAATGCCGACGAGAAGCAACGTCGCCGGTTCCGGAGCAGGCATGTAAACGTGGCGCACCGACGCCTCGAATCCGGTGATGAACCAGTCGTTGTCCCACAGCCCGTGGAACTGCGACTTGAACTCGTCGACGATGTCCTGGGCGGCAAAGGTCTGGGTGAGTGACGACCCCGGAGCGGGGATCCTGCCGAGTTCGATGTAGTCGTCGGGCGAATCGAAGAGCATGTGGAAACTCAGCCCGTCTACGGTGATAACCTGACCGGCTGCGTCCGTGACCCTCAATCCGTAGAGGAAGTCGAAGTACGCGATGAGCGAGTGGTCGTAGATGTAGTGGGTGTCGAGGGCGAATACATCCGTGTTCGGTCGGACCAACGCCAAGACGCCCGAGACCTGGAACGGGGGAATCGCGCGGTCGTCCTCGTCGTCGATCGGAAAGTCGACGTAGTTGCTCGCGTGTGCGGTGTCGAAGGTCGCCAGTGGAACAGCCTGGGCTGTGCCGATTGCCGTGCAGCACGAGAACAACAGCGCACGCAAGGCTTGCTTGAGGTGTGTCATCGGACAGATCTCTTCATCGATCCCAAGATAGGAAAGTCAAAGCGACATGCGGGAGTATCTTCTACCCTGGTCGCCACCGTCAATCGCAGATTTCGCGCCGGAAAGAGCCGGGGTTCGCCACAAGCCCTTCGATGCGCCGCTGGCTGCGAGTTTCCGGATCGTGTCCCCGGGCCCAAGACCTTAAGCTCGGACACCACCCGGCGGGACAGTGCCGTATCAAGATCACCAAACCGTCAAGAACAGACCCATCACCCTGCAAGCTACCTGAAGAAAACTGGTAGCATCAACAGCGCCCTTTGAGAGGACGATAAACTGGGGGAACATCAAAGCAACTGCCCTTGTTCTCCGAGACTTGCCGTTGCCGGGCCGAATGAGTCGGGGTCACCGATGGCCAAGACACGATAAAGATATCTGGACATTGGCATGTTGAGCGATTTGTTCTCCCAAGACACGGTTGACCGAAATGCCCCGCTGGCCGAGCAACTGCGTCCGCAAACGCCGGACGAGGTGATCGGCCAGATGCACCTGCTCGGGCCGGGCAAGCCGCTGCGCCTGGCGTTTGAATCCGGTCAGCCGCATTCATTGATCCTCTGGGGCCCTCCGGGGGTCGGCAAGACGACGCTGGCGCGGATGATGGCAACACAGTTTCAGTGCGAGTTCATCGCCCTGTCGGCGGTGTTTTCCGGGATCAAGGAGGTGCGCGAGGCGGTGGCGCAGGCCGAGATGTGGCGCGACCAGGGACGGCGGACCATTCTCTTCGTCGATGAAATCCACCGCTTCAACAAGGCGCAGCAGGACGGTTTCCTGCCTTTCGTCGAGTCGGGCGTGCTGACCTTCATCGGCGCGACGACCGAGAATCCTTCATTTGAAGTCAATTCCGCCTTGCTCTCGCGGGTCTCGGTCTACGTGCTTAAATCGCTCGACGTGGCAGAGTTGGGCCAGCTGTTCGACCGAGCCTGCGATCAGGCGCTGGCCGACCTGAGCTTCGATGTCGCGGCCCGAG
Source organism: Azonexus sp. (assembly GCA_040275885.1). Taxonomy (GTDB): domain Bacteria; phylum Pseudomonadota; class Gammaproteobacteria; order Burkholderiales; family Rhodocyclaceae; genus Azonexus. The sequence continues at coordinate 15,085 of JBEOKN010000060.1, forward strand.
AGCGGCTGGTCGGGCTAGCCGACGGCGATGCGCGGCGGCTGCTCAACCTGCTTGAACAGATCCGCATCGCAGCGCATACGGCGGGTCTTGTCGCGGTCGACGGCCAAATGGTAGAGAAAGCCGTGGCGCAGAACCTGCGCCGCTTCGACAAGGGGGGTGATGCCTTCTACGACCAGATTTCGGCTCTGCACAAGTCCGTGCGCGGCTCGCATCCGGACGCCGCCCTCTACTGGCTGATCCGTATGCTCGACGGCGGCGCCGACCCGCGCTACCTGGCCCGGCGGATTATCCGCATGGCCTGGGAAGACGTCGGCCTGGCCGATCCACGCGCCATGCAGATGGCCAATGATGCAGCCGCTACCTACGAGCGCCTCGGGTCGCCCGAAGGCGAACTGGCGCTCGGCCAGGCGGTGATCTACCTGGCCGTCGCGGCCAAGTCGAATGCCGGCTACAAGGCCTACAACGCGGCGCGGGCTTTCATGGCCAAGGAGGGGTCGCGGCCAGTGCCGGTGCATCTGCGCAACGCGCCGACCAAACTGATGAAGGAACTCGGCTACGGCAGAGAATACCGCTACGCGCACGACGAGCCCGAAGCCTATGCCGCGGGCGAAACCTATCTGCCTGACGGCATGGCCGATCCGGGCTGGTACGAGCCGACGCCGCGCGGGCTGGAAGGCAAGATCGCCGAGAAACTGGCGCACCTGCGCGAACTCGACCGGAAAGCGAAGAAGTAGTGGACATGGCGCAAACGATCGCCCTTTCCGCCGGCCTCGCCTGGGCCAGCGGCCTGCGCCTCTATCTGGTGGTGTTTCTGGCCGGGGCGTTGGCGCATCTCGGCTATCTGCACCTGCCGTCGACGCTGGCTGTGCTGCAGAACCCGCTGGTGATTGGGGTGGCGGGAATCATGGCCTTGGCCGAACTGATCGCCGACAAGGTGCCGGCCTTCGATTCGCTGTGGGACAGCTTCCAGACCTTCATCCGCATTCCGGCCGGCGCGCTGCTGGCGGCATTTGCGCTGGGCGAGGTCGATCCGGCGTGGATGGTCGTGGCCGGGCTGATCGGCGGGACGATTACCGCCGGCACGCATTTCGCGAAGGCCGGCAGCCGGCTGGCGATCAACACCTCGCCCGAGCCCTTCTCCAACTGGATGGCGTCGTTCGGCGAGGAGGGCATGGTGCTTGGCGGCCTGTGGGCGATGCTCGCCTCGCCGCTGGTCTTTCTCGGCCTGCTGGCGGTGTTTCTGGTGATTGCCGGACTCGTCCTGGTCAAGCTCTGGGGTGTCGTGGGAAGGTTGCGGCGTCGCGTATAATTGCGCGCTTTGCGGCCGCATTTTAGGTTGATGGGTGCGGTCGACCGCCGGAAAACAAGGAAAACCATGCTCGACATACAGCAACTCCGCTCCAACCTCGACGCCATCGCCGAAGGCTTGGCCAGGCGCGGCAAGCCGATCGATTTTTCCGGATTCACGGCGCTCGAAGCCGAGCGCAAGACGCTGCAGACGCGCACCCAGGAATTGCAGGCGCAGCGCAACAGCCTGTCGAAACAGATCGGCATGCTCAAGGGGCAGGGCAAGGATGCCTCCGAGGTCATGGCACAGGTCGGCGCGCTCGGCGACGAGTTGAAGGCCTCGGAGCTTCGCCTCGGCGAATTGCTGGAAAAGTTCAACGCCATCCTCGCGACGCTGCCGAACATTCCCGATGAATCGGTGCCGGACGGCGACGACGAGACGGCCAACGTCGAGATCAGGCGCTGGGGTGCGCCGCGTAATTTCGAATTTGAAGTCAAGGATCACACCGATGTCGGCGAGGCGCTCGGCCAGCTCGATTTCGCCACCGCCGCCAAGATCTCCGCTTCCCGCTTTTCGCTGCTCAAGGGCGGGCTGGCCCGCCTGCATCGGGCGCTCGCGCAGTTCATGCTCGATACGCATACCGCCGAGCACGGCTACACTGAAGTCTATGCGCCCTACTTGGTCAACGCCGCCAGCTTGTTCGGTACCGGCCAGTTGCCCAAGTTCGAGGAGGACCTGTTCAAGGTGCTGCGCGGCGAACAGGAGCCGCTCTACCTGATCCCGACCGCCGAAGTCCCGGTGACCAACATCGTGCGCGACGAGATTCTCGCCGCCGAGGCGCTGCCGCTCAAGTTCGTCTGCCACACGCCGTGCTTCCGTTCCGAAGCTGGTTCCGGCGGCCGCGACGTGCGCGGCATGATCCGCCAGCATCAGTTCGACAAGGTTGAACTCGTGCAAATCGTCCATCCCGAGCAGTCGACCGCGGCACACGAGGAACTGACCCGCCACGCCGAAGTCATCCTCGAAAAGCTTGATCTCCCTTACCGCCGTGTCGTTTTGTGCACCGGCGACATGGGCTTTTCCAGCCAGAAAACCTACGATCTCGAAGTCTGGCTGCCGGCGCAGAACGCCTATCGCGAGATTTCGTCGTGCTCCAATTTCGGCGCCTTCCAGGCCCGGCGCATGCAGGCGCGTTTCCGCAACGACCGGAACAAGACCGAACTGTGCCATACGCTGAATGGTTCCGGCCTGGCGGTTGGCCGCACGCTGGTGGCAATCCTCGAAAACAACCAGCAGGCCGACGGCAGTGTGACCATTCCCGCAGCGCTGCGTCCGTACATGGGCGGGCTGGAGAAGCTCAGCGCCTGAGTCTGAGGCCGGGGCCGCTGCCCTGCATGCCGACCATCTTCTCGACGCGCGTTGAGACTGTCTGGAACGGCGGTTCATAGCGGACGAGGATGTCGTGGTAAGCGCGAATGTTCTCGACCAGAAGAACAGCCTCGCCGCCGCGTGCGCGGCCGGATTTGACCTTTTCGTAGTATTTCGGCTGGGCTAGCAGGGGCAGGATCTGTTTCATTTCGTACCACGCGGCCGGATCGGCCCCCTGCAGCTTCGCCAGTGCGCGGGCCGCATTGAAATGGCCGGGGCCGATGTTATAAGCGGCGAGCGCCAGCCAGGTGCGATCGGGTTCAGGGATATCCGCGGGCTGCATGTCCTTGAGCAGGCTCAGGTAACGTGCGCCGCCCAGGATGCTTTCGCGCGGGTCGAGGCGGTTGCCGATGCCGAGGCGGTCCGCGGTGTCCTCGGTGAGCATCATGATGCCGCGTACTCCGGTCGGGCTGGTGGCTTCCGGGTCCCAGTTTGATTCGTGGTAAGCGACCGCGGCGATCAGGCGCCAGTCGATTCCGGAAACTGTCTGAGCCGACTGGAAGTGCTTTTTCAGCCTGGGCAGTACGGTTTCCATGCGACCGAGAAAGCTCACGATATCGGCTTGCTTGAGACGGCGCACGTGCCCGAAATAGCGGTCTTCGATCTTCAGCAGCGTGCCGTCGCGCTGCGCGCGTTCGACGAAGGCGCTGAGCCGAGCCAGCAACTCAGCGTTCGGGTGGGTTCCCAGCCGCCAGACGACAGGGTGGTTCTCGCTCAGTTCCAGCGTCGCCTGCAGTGAAGGGATGAACTGCGCGGCAATCTGGGTCAGCGTCGAATCGATGGCGACCAGTTCGAACTTCCGTTTGCCGAGCGATTCGAGCAGGCTGAAGAGATCGCCGTCCTTGTATTCGATGACCTGCAGGTCGGGCATCCGCTTCTGGAGCTCGCGCAGCGTGGCCAACTGGCGCGAGCCGGGCATCACGACCACCGTTCGCCCGCGCAGGTCGCCCATGTCGTCGAGCGGCAGCGACGCTTCATGCTGAAGGAGCACATCGCTGGTTTGCAATATTGGTGGCGTCGATTTTTCGCGGGTGTCCGCAGGCATGGGCAGCCATGCCGCGGCAAGATGAGCCTTGCCCGCATCGAGCGCGGCTTCGATTTCGTCCGGAGGCACGACCTCATACTTCACGCCGACCCCGAGTTCCTGGGCAAAGGCTTCGATCAGATCGTGCTCAAGGCCGACCACGGTTCCCTTGTCATCCAGAAAATAGGTGAGTGGTCCCGTGCTGGTGACGACGACCAGATCATGCTGGGCCGGGGTCGGGAAGGGCAACGGCCGCTTCAGGGCCAACGGCGCTGCCTGCTCGCCGCATCCCGCGAAGAACAGTGAAAGCAGAACTATCATCAAGCTCTTGAACCAGCGCATGCGTTGTTTTGTGCTATTATCCTGCCCGCTCCGGAGAGGTACCGAAGTGGCCATAACGGCGCCGACTCGAAATCGGATGGTCAGAGAAATCTGGCACATGGGTTCGAATCCCATCCTCTCCGCCAATCCTTGCTTCTCCAGCGGTCACGCGGAGCCGCAGCGTTGTGCCGAGTACAGCCACCTGCCGTGTCCGCCCAAGTGAATGATACACGTGCGCTACGCAACCGTGACAGGCGGTCTCCCACCAAACTTGATCCGTCGTGCGGTTTGCGCTGGTTCGGTTGGCAGCCGCCAACGCGCCAAGTGCTGATGAATGGTGCGCCCTTGGCCAAAGCGCGCGAATGCAGGGTTGCTCTTCCCCGCGCTGTTCAACTTTCTCAACCAGGGTTTATAGTAAGCGTGTGGGGTGCCGAGCCGCAGGCTTGGCTGGCTTGGAGGCATTCCGGCAAGATGAGCTTCCCCCGAAATTTCGTCTGCCAAGGGTGACCTAAGATCGATGTCACTT
>JBEOKN010000061.1:0-23089 GCA_040275885.1 Azonexus sp.
TCCAGGCCATGTGCGAGCGCGAGCGCTGCCCGTTTGCCGTGGTCGGCGAAGCGACCGGTGACGGTCACCTGACCGTCACCGACGCGCATTTCGGCGTCAATCCGGTCGACATGGAAATGGAAGCGCTGCTCGGCAAGCCGCCGCGCATGACCCGCGACGTGACGCACCAGCCGGAAACCTTCGTGTCCTTCGACGCCACCGCCATAGAACTCAAGGACGCGGCCTACCGCCTGATGCGTCTGCCGACCATCGCCGACAAGACCTTCCTGATCTCGATCGGCGACCGCTCGGTCGGCGGCATGACCGCCCGCGACCAGATGGTCGGTCCGTGGCAGGTGCCGGTGGCCGATGTCGCCGTCACCACGATGGGTTATCAGGGCTATTTGGGCGAAGCCTTCACCATGGGCGAGCGTACGCCGCTTGCCGTGTTCGATGCCCCGGCTTCCGGCCGCATGGCCATCGGCGAAGCGCTGACCAACCTGGCCGCTGCAGATATTGGCGAACTCGGCAAGGTCAAGCTCTCGGCCAACTGGATGGCGCCCTGCGGCGTGCCGGGCGAGGATGCCCGTTTGTTCGACACCGTCGAAGCTGTCTCCGACCTGTGCAAGGCGATTGGCGTCTCGATCCCGGTCGGCAAGGATTCGCTGTCGATGCGCACCGCCTGGGAGGAGGGCGGCGAGAAGAAACAGGTCGTTTCGCCGTTGTCGCTGGTGGTGACCTCGTTTGCTGCGGTCGACGACGTGCGCAAGACCAAAACGCCGCAACTGGACGTCGACCAGGGCGAAACCGAACTACTGCTGCTCGACCTCGGCAAGAACCGCCTCGGTGGCTCGGCGCTGGCCCAGGTGTACAACGCGACCGGCAACGATGCGCCGGACGTCGATGAACCGGCCCAGTTGATAGGCCTGTTCGACGCCGTGCAGAAGCTGAACCGTGAAGGCATGTTGCTCGCCTACCACGACCGTTCCGATGGCGGCCTGTTCGTTGCTGCCTGCGAAATGGCCTTCGCGACCCGTCGCGGCGTGTCGCTCGATCTCGACGGCATCTGCTACGACGTCGGTACCGGTGATGTCGATGGATCGGAAAAGCGTCCGGACCTGCTGGCTGGTCGTGATTTCGAGAATATCGTCCGCGCCCTGTTCAACGAAGAACTTGGCGCCCTGATCCAGATCCGCCGTGCCGACCGCGAAAAGGTCACACCCATCCTGCGCGCCTGTGGCGTGCCGTACCATTTCGTCGGTACGCTCAACGAATGGGACGAAATCCGCGTCACCCGCAACGCCAGGCGCGTGCTGCGCGAAAAGCGCGTCGACCTCCAGCGCGCCTGGTCAGAGACCAGCTACCAGATGCAGGCCATGCGCGACAACCCGGAGTGCGCGCAGCAGGAATTCGACCGCATTCTCGATGTCACCGATCCCGGGCTGACGCCGAAGCTAACTTTCGATCCGCAGGAAAATTTCACCCGGGTTTACGGCCAGATCAGCGGTCGCCCGCGCGTCGCCATCCTGCGCGAGCAGGGCGTCAACAGCCATTACGAGATGGCGGCCGCATTCGACAAGGCAGGCTTTGCCTCAGTCGACGTCCATATGAGCGATATCCTGGCCGGTCGTGTCAGCCTCAAGGATTTCAAGGGTCTGGTCGCCTGCGGCGGCTTCTCCTACGGCGACGTGCTCGGCGCCGGCCTCGGCTGGGCGCGGACCATCCTGATGCACGACGGCTGCCGCGACGAGTTCGCCGCCTTCTTCAATCGTCCGGACACCTTCGCCCTGGGCGTCTGCAACGGCTGCCAGATGATGAGCGCACTGAAGTCCATCATTCCGGGCGCCGAACACTGGCCGGCTTTCCGTCGCAACCAGGTCGAGCAGTTCGAAGCCCGTTTCGTGATGGCCGAAATCCTCGAATCGCCGTCGATCTTCTTTGCCGGCATGGAAGGTTCGCAAGTGCCCATCGTCGTTTCGCACGGCGAGGGCAGGGCGGTGTTCGACAACGCCGACGACCAGGCCAAGGTGCTGTCCGCCGTGCGTTACGTCGACAACAAGGGCGAGCCAACCGAAGTCTATCCGTACAACCCGAACGGTTCGCCGAATGGCCTGACGGCGGTGACCACGGCCGACGGCCGTTTCACGATCATGATGCCGCACCCGGAACGTGTCTTCCGCACCGTGCAGATGTCGTGGCACCCGGAAAACTGGGGCGAGGATTCACCATGGATGCGGATGTTCCGCAACGCGCGGCGCTGGGTGGGCTAAGCTCCCGGCGAATTGCCCCAGTTGGCTGGGCCGCCGTGGTCGCTTTGAAAACCGGCAAGACTGCTCACTACCGCGATTGAGTCAGATGCGAGTCCGGTTTATCCGACAAGACCGGCGCCAGCAGGCAGGCGTCTGCAGCGACCGGAGGTGCGGATCGGCACCGGCGAAAATTTCCCGGGCGCGCTCCTCGCGGGCCATTTCCTCCCGGCAGATTCCGGCCATCAGCTCGAACCATTTCTGGATGTGTTTCATGTTCTGGGCTCCTTGTTTTTTGGGGATATGGGCGAGGTCTCGTCCAGGTTTTTCGACCATGAAGGCAGCTTATCATTTAACTGGATGAATGTACAGTATTCGCTTTCTATCGAACCCGTTGTAGTCTCTCAAATTGTCATCTTCCGGTGGATGAAAGAAGCATGTCTTGGGTCAGATATCTCAGCTTGCCACGTACCTCTTTCTTCGGACCCGGTATCGGCGGACACCGGAACAGAATCCGCAAAGTCAGAATTATTTCCGAGGTTGCCGGCGGAACAATGGTCGTCGAGGTCGGCCGACAGCGTGGCACGCGGGTCTGTATCGCGGAAGGGTCGGGCCACCTGAGTTTGTTCAGCGATTCTCTGAAACCCGGTCTGGAGGACGTGCCATGAGCGCAATCCATATGCCGACCGAGCTGGTGTCTGGCGTCGCCGAGATGGATCGTCAGCACGACCAACTGTTTAACCAGATAGTGCAGGTCAAGTGCGCCTTTCTCGAGGTCGAGGATGATCACGATGGCCTGGCGCTGCTTTCCCGTTTTGCCGAGGACCTCATTGCGCACTTCGCGTGGGAAGAGGAAATCGCCCGGATTCAGGGCGTTCTGTTCGAGGAGGGGCACATCAAGGCGCATCGCCAGATGACTGCTTTCATTCGCTTGAAAGTCGCGGAGGTCAGTCGCGGTGACTGCAACATTCCTGCCCTCATGGTGTTCATGGAGCGCTGTTTCGAAACCCATGTCGTCCAGTATGACCTGAAACTCGGGCATGACCTGCAGGCAGACTCGGGCAAAATTCCCTGTACCAATTCCTGAGCGACATCCACAAGGGGCGAATATTTTGCGGTCCGTCGATCCGGACGCTCGCCGAACCGATCGCCTCGGCCACCACCAGGCCGTTGCCTTTCACGTGGCAGGATTCACCCGCCACCAGAAAGAGGTCACCGGCGTTTCCAGCGAAGGTGATCCAGAGCGTGCCGGCGGCACAAGTGATTTGTTTCCCCGCCGCGTTTCGCAGGCTGATCGGGGCGTTTTCCAAGAGGCGGATTTCAGCGCTGTTCAAGATGAGTTTCATGGCTCGCTCCAGCATTGGGCTTTGGCGAGAGATTAGGGCAATCCGGCTTGGCGATACAGTTGCAATAAAGTAAAATTGTCACCAGTACAGTTCTGTCAATCATGAACTGTACCTCCCGGTTCACCCCCCAACTGTATCGGTGATTCATGACGACTGAACTGCTGCGCTATGAAAAGCTGGCTGGCGACCTGCAGGGATTGATCGCCGGCGGGGTTCTGCGCCACGGCGATCGCCTGCCTTCGTTGCGGCGCCTGGCAACGGAACGGAGGCTTTCGCTATCCACCGTCGTGCAGGCGTTGCGCCAGCTCGAGGATCGCGGCCTGGTGGAAGCGCGCCCGCAGTCCGGATATTTCGTGCGTCGACCGCTCCCTCCACGCGCCGAACCGGTACTGCGGTCGACGCCGGAAGTCGCGGTGCCGGTGGATGTCACGCAACGCCTGATTCGTGTATTGCAAGCCGGCGGCAGGCCCGGCGTGGCGCCGCTGGCGGCGGCACTACCGCATTCTTCATTGTTGCCGATAGCCGCATTGCAGCGGCTCTATGCCGGCGTCGCCCGGCGTTGCCCAAAGCTTCTCGCGGGTGGCAGCCACATCGACATGGACGAACCGGCGCTGGTTCGCCAGTTGGTACGCCGTTCACTGGCGTGGGGTGGGCCGCTGGACGCTGACGAGATCGTCGTCACCAATTCCTGCACCGAAGCGCTCGGTCTCTGCCTGCGGGCGGTCACCCGACCCGGTGACACCGTGGCCGTCGAATCGCCGGCTTACTACCTGATGCTGCAGTTGCTGGAGACCCTCGGGCTGCGCGCCCTGGAGATTCCGAGCGACCCGCGCACCGGCATGTCGGTCGAGGCGCTCGATGTGGCCACCCGCGATGGGCGAGTGGCGGCATGCCTGCTGGTGCCGAATGCCAGCAATCCGCTCGGCAGCCTGATGCCGGAGCCCAAAAAACGCTTGCTGGCGGCGTTGACCGCAACACGCGGCGTCGCGTTGATCGAGGACGACATCTATGGCGACCTCTGCTTCGACGACCAGCGTCCATGGCCGATCAAGGCCTTCGACGCGAGCGGTAACGTAATGCTCTGCTCGTCTTTCTCGAAGAGTCTATCGCCGGCCCTGCGCATCGGCTTCGTCGCTGCCGGGCGCTACCGGCAGGCAATCGCGCTGCAGAAGACGGTGACCAGTGGCGGCACCAATCCGCTGACCCAGCATGTGCTCGCTGAATATCTCGATTCCGGCGCTTACGAGCGACATCTCCGCAGCTTGCGGCGCAGCTATGAGCGTCAGGTCGATGCCATGCGTCAGGCGGTGACCCGGCACTTTCCGGCAGAGACCCGCATTGCCCAGCCTCAGGGTGGTTTCGTCCTGTGGATCGAAATGCCCGAGGATTGCGACACGATGGCATTGCATGAAGCGGCGGCGGGGCAGGGACTCGCTTTTGTTCCCGGCGAACTGTTCTCCGCCAGCGGCATGTATCGCAATTGCCTGCGCCTGAACTGCGGCAACCCGCATGCGCCCGAGATCGAGGATGCCGTGCGCCGACTGGGGAAACTGATCGGACAGGGACAGTTCCGCAACACCGGGCCAAGTCAATGAAGGGTAGTGAAATTACGGTATCATTGCCGTTTCCGGCGAACCCCCGTTCGTCGTTTTTTTTGAACGTATCCGAAGGGTTTTTTCGCTCATGTTTGATGCAGTTCGCAACAACAAAAGGATTGTCCAGATCTTTCTGGCGCTGATCACCCTGCCGTTCGCTTTCTTCGGCGTCGATTCCTATGTGCGCAACGCAGGAACCGGAGACGCTGTGGCCAGGATCGGTGATGTCAAGATCAGCCAGCAGCAGTTCCAGCAGGCGCTACGTGACCAGCAGGAACGTTTGCGGACGCAGATGGGGGCGCAGTTCGATGCAAAGATGCTGGACGCACCGGAAGCGCGGAAGGCGATTCTCGATGATCTCGTTGACAAGCAGTTGCTGACGCTGGAAGGGACAAAAAAGAAGATGTTTGCCAGCGACGATGCGATCCGGCGCACGATCAACGGCATCGACGCCTTCAAGGTCGATGGGAAGTTTTCTCAGGAACGCTATGAAGCGGCGCTCCGCGGTCAAGGCATGACCCCAGCCGGCTTCGAGGCGCGTCTGCGTCAGGACCTGACCCTGCAGCAACTGGCGACGGCCGTCAGCCAGTCGGGGGTCATGGCGCGGACGGTCAGCGACCGCATCCTCGCCATTCAGGCCGAAAAACGCGATATTCAGGAATTCCGTCTGCCGCTCGACGCCTATCTTGACCGGGTCCAGTTGGCCGACGGTGCGGCAAAGAAGTTCTACGACGAGAACAGCAAACAGTTCGAGATGCCGGAGCAAGCCAAGGTCGAATTCGTCGTGCTGTCGATGGAAACCGTCGGGGCGTCGCTGGCGATTTCGGAAACCGAGATCAAGGCGTGGTATGACGGTCACAAGGATCGTTACCAGCAACCCGAAGAGCGTCGTGCCAGCCACATCCTGATGAGTTCCGAAAAGCTTGGCAAGGACAAGGCCAAAGCCAAGGCCGACGAAGTGCTCAAGGAAGTCCGCAAGAATCCGGCTGCCTTTGCCGATCTGGCGAAGAGGAACTCCGATGATCCGGGCTCGGCCGCCAAGGGTGGAGATCTCGGGTTCATTGGCCGCGGCATGATGGTCAAGCCATTCGAGGAGGCCACCTTCAGCCTCAAGGATGGAGAGATCTCGAGCGTTGTTGAAACGGATTTCGGCTTCCACGTCATCAAGCTGACCGGCATGCGCGCCGCCAAGGAAAAGGATCTGTCCGAGGTCAAAGGTGAAATTGAGGCGGAGTTGAAGAAAGCTGCCGGGTCGCGCAAATTTGCCGAAGCTGCCGAAGGATTCAGCAATACCGTCTATGAGCAGTCCGACAGCCTGAAACCGGCGGCCGACAAGTTCGGACTCGCCGTCAAGCAGTCGGAGTGGCTGGGACGCCAGGCCAATCCGGCGAACGGTCCGCTGGCCAATGAAAAACTGCTGGCCGCTGTGTTTTCGGCGGACTCGGTGAAGAGCAGGCGCAATAGCGAAGCCGTCGAAATCGCGCCAAACACGCTCGTCGCCGCCCGGATTCTTGAATACAAGCCGGCCGCGCTGCAGCCTTTCGACAGCGTCAAGGGTAGTATCGAGACCTTGCTCAGACGTCAGGAGGCCCAGACTCTGGCGCGCAAGGATGGCGAATCCCGTCTCGAAGCGCTCAGGAGGGGCGAGGACAGTCTCAATTGGGGTGCGGTCAAGAGCATATCCCGCCTTGATCCCCGGCAGATTCCGCAGCCCGCAGGGCCGACCGTCTTCAAGATGGACACGACCAAGCTGCCGGCCTATGCGGGCGTCGATCTGCCCGGGACGGGCTACGCGCTGTTCAAGCTGGTCAGCATCAATGCCGGTGATGCTCTCGACGATTCCCGCAAGCAGGCCCTGTTGCGCCAGTTGAATACGCTGGAGGCGCAGGAAGAGGTGCAGAGCTACCTCGCCGCTCTCCGCAGCCGTTACAAGGTGGAAATCAACACGGCTGCGCTCGAAGCCAAGGACAAGTAATCAGGCGGGCTGATCATGCCCAGCCCGATACAAGAAAACGCCGACCGGTTCTTCGTGGTCGGCGTTTTTCATGCCATTTCGCGGGTGGACCGCGACAGTCGCTTTTTCAGGCGGGCAGTGGCTCCGCATTGCCCAGCGCCGTTGTGTTCATGCCGCCATCGACGTAGAGAATTTCGCCGGTGATGCCGCTGGCCAGGTCGGAAAGCATGAAGGCGGCCGCGTTGCCGACCTCGTCGATGGTCACGTTGCGCCTCAGCGGAGCGTGGTGCGAATTGTAGGCAAGCAGCTTGCCGAAATTGCCGATGCCGGAGGCCGCGAGCGTCTTGATCGGGCCGGCCGATATGGCGTTGGCACGCGTGCCTTCGGGACCGAGGCTGAACGCTAGGTATCGCGTCGCTGCTTCGAGGCTGGCCTTCGCCAGGCCCATGGTGTTGTAATTGGGCATGGTGCGCTCGGCGCCAAGATAGGAGAGGGCAAGCAGCGACCCTTTGCGCCCCTGCATCATCGGGCGCGCGGCCTTGGCCAGCGCCGGGTAGCTGTATGCCGAAATCTCGTGAGCGATGCGGAAGGCTTCGCGCGAGATGCCGGTCAGGAAGTCGCCTTCGATGGCTTCGGTAGGTGCGTAGGCGATCGAGTGCACGAGGCCATCGAGGCCGTCCCAGCGCTTGCCGAGGACGACGAAAACATTGTCGATCTGCTCGTCGCTGCTGACATCAAGGGGAATCGTGATGTCGCTGGCGAATTCGCCTGCGAATTTCTTGATGCGTTCCTCGAAGCGGTCATTCTGATAGGTGAAGGCGAGTTGCGCACCTTCACGGTGACAAGCCTTGGCGATACCGTAGGCGATCGAGTGTTTGGACAGCAAACCGGTAATCAGAATCTTCTTGTCGGCTAGAAAGCCCATGCGATGTTCTCCCTGGAGGGTTCAGCCCGGCGATTATAATGCATCACATGTTCGGATAGGTCGGCCCTTCGCCGCCTTGGGGCACAACCCAGTTGATGTTCTGGGTTGGATCCTTGATGTCGCAAGTCTTGCAATGGACGCAGTTTTGCGCATTGATCTGAAGGCGCGGATTGTTGCCCTGTTCGTCGCGCAGGATTTCATAGACGCCGGCCGGACAATAACGTTGTTCCGGCGCGTCATATTGCTCGAGATTGACGGTGATCGGGATGTTCGCATCCTTCAACTGGAGGTGGCAGGGCTGGTCTTCCTCGTGGTTGGTGCTGGACAAAAAGACCGAAGACAGGCGGTCGAAGGTCAGTACGCCGTCCGGTTTCGGGTAGGAAATCGGCGGGCACTCGGAAGCGTGCTTCAACTTGGCGTGATCCGGAGCCTTGTGGTGTAGCGTCCACGGTGCCTTGCCGCGCAGGACGATCTGGTCTATCCCGAACATCAGCGAACCAAGTTTCATGCCCTTGTTCATCCACGGCTTGAAATTTCGCGCCCGGTAGAGCTCGTCGTAGAGCCAACTGTTCCTGAATGCTTCCGGGTAGGCGATCAGTTCGTCGTGCTGGCGCGCGCCCTTGAGTGCCTCGAAACAGGCCTCGGAGGCGAGCATGCCTGACTTGATGGCACAATGGATCCCCTTGATTCGCGCCGCATTCAGGAAGCCGGCATTGTCGCCGACCAGGATGCCGCCCGGGAAAACCAGTTTCGGCAGGGACTGGATGCCGCCCGCCGTCAGGGCGCGGGCGCCGTAGGCGATTCGCTTGCCGCCGTCGAGGAACTTGCGTATCTCCGGATGGGTCTTGTAGCGCTGGAATTCATCGAACGGTGACAGGTGTGGATTGGTATAGCCGAGACCGACCACGTAACCGACCGCGACCTGGTTGTTTTCGAGGTGGTAGAGGAAACCGCCGCCGTAGGTGTCGGGCTCCATCGGCCAGCCGCCGCTATGGACGACGAGGCCAGGCTGGTGATTCTCCGGCTTGATCTCCCACAGCTCTTTGATGCCGATGCCGTAGGTCTGCGGGTCCGCGCCAGCGTTGAGCCTGAATCTTTCCTGAAGCTGCTTGCCGAGATGGCCGCGGCAGCCCTCGCCAAAGAACGTGTACTTGCCGTGCAACTCCATGCCCATCTGGAAATTCGGGCCTTCGGCACCATCGTGCAGACGTCCCATGTCGCCAGTCGCGACACCCTTCACCGAGCCATCCACGTTGAACAGGACTTCAGCGCCAGCAAAGCCAGGGTAGATTTCGACACCCAGCGCCTCGGCCTGCTCACCGAGCCAGCGGCAAAGGTTGGCGAGCGAGATGACATAGCAGCCTTCGTTATGGAAACACTTCGGCAAAAGGCTGTTGGAAACCTTGTTGGCACCCGTTTCGCTGAGGATGAAAAAACGGTCCTCGCTGACTGGCGCGTTGAGCGGCGCGCCGTCTTGTTTCCAGTTCGGCAGAAGCTCGGTCAGAGCCCCGGGGTCCAGCACAGCGCCCGAAAGGATGTGGGCGCCGATCTCGGCACCTTTTTCAATGAGGCAGACCGAAACTTCGCTGCCGTTCTCCGCTGCCAGTTGCTTGAGGCGAATTGCCGACGCCAGTCCCGCTGGGCCACCGCCGACGATGACAACGTCAAACTCCATCGCTTCGCGTTCCATCATCTCTCCTTGTCAGATCATTGTCGCGTCGTGGGCAATACGGTACAGTATGGTGTTCAATTTTTCAACCCTTTCAGGGAAACGATCCAATATGGAAAAGCGCTGGAAACTCGTTCATCTCACCACCATACCCATTCGCTGGGGTGATATGGATGCCTACGGCCACGTTAATAACACCGTCTACTTCCGTTACATCGAGCAGGCGCGCGTCGAGTGGATCGAGGCGATGCAGGTGCAGGTTCGCCCGGGTGCGGAGGGGCCGGTGATCATCAACGCCAGCTGCACTTTCCTGATTCCACTGAGCTATCCCGGGACGGTCGAGGTACGGACCTACGCCAGCCATCCGGGGCGCTCCAGTTTCCTCACCCATGTCGAGATGCGCGTCGTCGGCGATGAGCGGGTGTATGCCGAAGGCGCCGCCAAAGTGGTGTGGATGGATACCCGGACTGGCAAGTCCGTTCCGCTGCCGGCGCATGTGCGGAACGAGGTAGAAGGCGAGTAAAATCCCAGCCTAGCGCGTCGTCTTCCGGAAATCATGGGCCACCGAAAAACCTGGGAAAAGCTGCTCTCCGCCGAACGGCCGGGGGCCGGCAGCACGCCCGGAACTCCGGAACGGACTGCCTTCCAGCAGGATTACGACCGCATTGTCTTCACCTCGGCTTTCAGACGGATGAAAGACAAGACGCAGGTTTTTCCGCTTGCCAAGAGCGATTATGTGCGGACCCGTCTGACGCACAGCCTTGAGGCCAGCTGCGTGGGCCGATCCCTGGGGGCGCTCGTCGGCCGCGAGATTATCGCCCGCCACGATTTGCAAAACGTCGAATCCGGAGACTTCGGGGCCATCGTCGCCGCCGCCTGCCTCGCGCACGACATCGGGAATCCGCCCTTCGGCCACGCCGGGGAAGACGCCATCCGCGAATGGTTCCGCAGTTCCGGCCTGCTTGAGCGCCATCCTCTGACCACCGCTCAGCGCGCTGATTTCGAGCGCTACGAAGGCAATGCCCAGGGCTTTCGCATCGTCACCCGCCTGCAAAGCCCTGCCAATCCCGGGCTGCAACTGACCAGCGCGGTCCTGGCGGCATTCACCAAGTACCCGTGTCCTTCTTCGGTCGACGGCGTACTCGACGGCAGGAGCGGCAAGAAGTTCGGTTTCTTTCAGCATGATGCCGCCGCATTCGCGGACGTGGCGCGGTCGACCGGTCTCGTCGAGCGGATTCCAGGCACGGCCTGGCGACGCCATCCACTGGCATTCCTGGTTGAAGTAGCCGACGACACCTGCTACCTGATCGTCGACCTTGAAGACGCCGCCCGCCTTGGCTTCGTGTCCTACCGTGAGGCCGAGTGTCTGCTTGCCGATCTTGCCGGAAGCGCGGCAAGCGCACAGCGTCGCGGCGGCCTGCATGACCCGAAGGAACGCCTGGAATACTTGCGGGCCAAGGCCATCGGCCGCGTACTGGAATGCGCTGCGGCAGTCTTTCTGGATAACGAGGGGGCAATTCTCGAAGGGGCTCTTGACGACGAACTGCTTGAGCAGTCGCCAGTTGCCGTGCCCCTGAAAGCCATACTCGAGATTGCCAAGGAGACCATCTACAATGCGCGGCCAGCGCTCGAGATCGAGACCGCCGGTTTTGAGGTGCTCGCGGCGCTGCTCGGGCTTTTCAGCAATGCGGTCGAGGCAAGGGCAGGGTATTCCCGCTTCACGACACGCGAAAGCATGTTACTTAAATTGCTGCCAACCCAGTTCCTCGCTGGCGGCGGCGAACCGGATCCCGACCCATACATTCGCCTGCTGCAAGTGGCCGATTTCGTTGCCGGGATGACTGATTCCTACGCGGTCGACATGTACCGCAAGCTGAGAGGCTTTGATCTCCCGACATGAATCGTCGACGTTGTTTTTAAAGTATATTCTAACCAATACGCGGTATCAAATTGATTCAATTGGTGCAATGGTTGCATGAAGAGCCAAGGCTGATCGCGTGTTGATAGAACAGTTCCGCGAAGTACACGCCGAGTGGGCGTGCCGCATTGATGAAGCGCGAAAACCGCAGCCAAGGGCGTGCGGGGGAACTCTCCCGCCAAACGTCCTGCCGAGAACAGCCCCCTTGAAAACGAAGAAAACAGAGTCGGCTGCCGAATTTGAGGGCTGGCGCCCAAGGGGGGTGACTCCGCAACACGCATCAACCCATTCCGCGAGCCAGGTTACGATTGCGCATAATTTGCATTATGTAAACTCGCATCGACAGGAACAATCCAAGGTCCAACGGGCGTCCTCCACGCTCTCCTCCGGGATATCAGTTCAGGTCTTTGCCCTTGATGTCCGGCAGGTGCACGACGGGAATACCTTCTTCGCGCAACGCCTCGCATTCGTCTTCGCTCGCGTTGCCGCAGATCGCGCGTTCGGGAGATTCGTGGTAATGGATTCTTCTCGCCTCCGTGGCGAACGCATCGCCGACATTGTCGCTGTTGGCGAGCAGCGTCTGCACTAACTGGCGGTACATGGCCATCACTTGGGTGGCGGCCGGCAGCCCCGCCAACGATGCCAGGTGCACCTTCTCAGGCGATGCGGCCGAGCCTTCTCCTGGCGATGAACGGTGCACCGCGATGGCAACCCGCGATGGGACGCGGCGGACTTCGTCACTATCACAACTCGGGCAGCGGACGAGGCGCCTCGCCTGCTGGTCGGCGAAGTCCTCGGCGCTCCGGAACCAGCCTTCGAAGCGGTGCTCGCCGTCGCAGGCAAGGTCAAAAATGATCATCGGTTCACCCTTGGTACCCGGGACGGGGGTCGAACCCGTATAGCCATAGGCCGAGAGATTTTAAGTAAAGCACTTTCTAACATGATGCACCCTAACGCATTTCAACGCATTGATTATTAACGAGTAATTTGTGTTGGCTGTTTTCGGTTTGCTGTGTTTTGTAGGTGAATTCTGGCAATTGTGCGGACTTATTACGCACGGTGCGCACGGCGGCGGTACAATTCGACGCCCGCCCGGGTGGTGAAATCGGTAGACACACCGGACTTAAAATCCGGAACCGTTAGGTGTGCGGGTTCGATTCCCGCCCCGGGCACCAGGGCGCCTCAATTCTTGGGTGCACCCTAGTCGACAAAGTCGACAAAGTCGACAAACGCTTGCGCCCTGCCCTATCCCCTCAATCGTGGGGATCGGCCGGCACCTGACGCCACCGTCGACTGGCCTGCCATTGACGCAAACGGGCGCGGGCGCCCCAGGTATTACACCGCATCGCGCTCAATTTGCATGCTGGAGGTGATGTCGCCGGCACTGCCGCGCTCAATCTGGGTGGTAGTGCGCCGCTCGGGTAGCGCGACGATCTCGACACGCTGTACCATGGGTTCCTGCGGCGGGGCGTCTTCGATTGCGCGCTGCTCAAGCGTCGCCAGGCCGACAAAGGGGCGCGAGCGTTCAAGCGCAGCGGTCAGCACCTCGAGCAGCTCATCAGCCGCGGCGAAGTCGCGGGCGTGAAAGGCACGATTCAACGCCAGGCTGAACTCGATGCGGTCGGTGAGGATTTCGGCCAATCCGGTGTACTGGACGCCATTGCGCGCGCTTCCGGCGATCAGTGCCAGGCCGGCCGATACGCAACCGCTCAGCATTTCGCCAGCCGGGTCTATGCCACGCAGGTCTTCAGAGGCGCGCCGGAACAGTCCGCGCAAATCACCGTCAACGGCGTTGAATCGGTCGATCGTACGCTGACAGAAGGTGTCGGTCGTGGTCATTGTGTCCTCGGATAAGGGGTGAGCCGTGCAACGACCAGAAAGGTTGTCGCGTCCGGTGGCTCGGGTGGGCCGTTTCCGGCCCCCGGTGTCGGTACATTTGCCACGAGCTGCGGGCGGCTATGTTACGACTCACTCGCCACCCGCATGGACTAACCGTTACGCGCCTGCATTCTTGAACAAGCCGCGATGATCGAGCACACCGCAGCCGAAATCCAGACGGGCTTTGAATTCTGTACCGTCGACCTCGAAGCCCTCGCGGACCTCTATCGTCGGGCCGTTGTAGCCTTCCAGGTAGGCATATTCAATGGTGTCGATCAGCTCGGGTCGGGCTGCCAGATACCAGGCGGTTGCGCTGCTGGCGTCGAGACGCGGGTCGACAACCAGCTCCAACTTGCCACTGAACGGGTTAACATCGGTCGATACCGTCGGTGACAGAGTCGCCAGGAACTGCTCGGCGACCGTTTCCAGCGCGGCCGGAACAATCAGAAATGCCGGGCTGCAATCAATCGCGGTCGTCCCGTCAAGGCCGGTCTGCAGGCGCATGGCCTTGCGGGCGAGCCCCAGCGACGTTACAGAGATTGCCGCAGCGCTCCCGGCAAGGTTTCCGTGGTTGGCATGGAACAACGCAACGCCATCGGCCATGGTCGGGTTGCTGGTCAGGAGGGTGGCGAGCTGTTGCGCTTCGCGCTCGGCGGCGGCAATGCCGAATTTTGCTATCAGGTTGCCGAATGCTCCCAAATCGTCATTGATCAGCGCCTGGCGGGTGATGGCGAAGATTCGACCAAAGGTGTACAGGCTGTAGCTTTCCTTGGACTCGATTGGCGAGCCGTAGGTGTATTCGCCGTGTTCGTTCACCTTGTTCAGGGCCGGTGCCTCGCCAAGTTTCAGGACCTGCTTGGCGCGAAAATCGGCAATTGTCGATTGCCGGCAAATCCGCTTCAAGCCACCGCCATATGACTGATATGCCGCTTGCAGTGTGCGGTTGCCGGAATTCGCCAACAGGTTGGGGAAGTCGCTGGTCGTCGTCATGGCGCGGCCGATGACCTCGCCGGCGCTCAGGCGGTTGGTGCGAATGCCGCGCGCCTCGAGAAGATCGCGCGCCATGTCGACAGGTTTCTTGTTGACGTATTCGCGGGCGGCCTCTGACGGCGCCGGACCGCCCCAACGCGCAGCCAGGGCTTCAGCCATCAGGGCGGCGCGGGTCGGGGTATGGCTGAAGCTGCGGTCGTGCATGGGTGGCATGATCGCGAAGTCTGCTTCCTGAATTTCGGCTTTCTTGCGCTGAACGGCCTGCCCGACCTCCTGTTCGTTCATCCCGCTGGCGAGACAATCCAGGGTCATGCGTTCGGTGGTCTGGTCGTCGAAGCGGCCCAGTTGGACGATACTGCGAACGGCTTGGTGATTTAGTTGCATGTCAGGTTGCTCCTTGGGGATGTTTTCAGAATTTGGTGCTGAACGGCCGATGCCGGCCGACGGGTCGGCGCCGATGGTGACCACAGACACCTCCAGCGGCTGCCAGCGGGTGGCCAGCCACGCGGCGCCGGCTGGGTCGAGCGCCATATCCTCGATCTTGTAGCCGATGGACAGGTCGGTCAGGATGCCTGCCTCCACGTCGCGCCAAACCTCATTGGCTTGGGTGTTTTCGCTGAAGCGCAGCAAGCCGCGCAACTTGTTCTTGTCGAGGCGGATATCTTCGACGCGGCCGACGATCTGGTCGCGCTTGTGCGAAAAGAGCAGCGGCAGGCCGTTGACAGCACGGGTCATGTCGACCGCTTCCGGCGTGTGTAGCAGTACCTCGTCGCCAAAATCGCGGGCAACTGGCAGTTCGGAGGAAAGCGTTGCGGCGACGGTGCGGGTGGACGCGTTGATCGCGGCGCGATCAAAATGCAGGGCGCGGGTCAGGGTTTTCATAGCATACCCTGCTGGCTTAGCTGGCCATGCGCCGCATAGATCAGCGCTGCGGCGAGGCGCAAGGCGTCGCCAGGGGTCAGGGTGGCGCGGGTGGTGACGCTGCCTTTATCGCGGCCGGCGTTCTCGATTGTGATGGTCAAATCGTCGAACACGTCGATGCGCTCAACGCCTCGGAAGCTCTCCGCCTGACGCAAGCTTCTAAAAATGGGGTCTTTCATTTGATTCCCTGAAAGGAGGATTCAGGGGTCAGTGTCCGCGAACCCTATCCGCGCCGTCCCGCCAAAATGCGCGAAAATTGGTCATGCGATTCTGGAAGATCAGCCAGCCGTGCCGCTTGCCACAGGTGGCGCTCGGCCTCGGTGGCGTGGCTCGGCGCCTCGGCCAGATGCTGCCAGGCGGCCGCCTTGCGCTCCAGGTAGGCAAGGGCCGCCAGGTGCAGCGTGCAGGCGCGCTGATCAGCCCGGATCAGGCACAAGTCGCGGAGCGCAACGGCATTGCGGCGCGGGGTACCGCGCAAGCGAAGCGCGGACTGCAGGGGCCGCTCGTCGCCGTCTCTCAGCCACTTGATGAATCCATCGCTAAAAAATTGCTCTGCAGGGCTTGCTGCCGGGCGAGTCAGCAAATCCAGGACGGCCGCTAACGGGTCAATCATCGGCGGCGACTTCCGGTTCTCCGCGCTCAGATGTGCCAGCTTTGACGGCCTCGAATATTTCGGCGGGAGCATCGCGGCTGATCTTGGCGGCCGTGGCCACCGAGCGCGGTGATACTTGCAGTATCTCGGCGGCTTGTTCCCGAGTAACTGGCGAGACATGCAAATTTGCATCTCTTGCCGCAAGATCTGCCCTTTGGCCGTGCTTGAGACTTTCCAACTCAGACGCCACCGCGGCCCGCTGCGATTCCGTCATGTGCCGACGCTTCAGATTCAGCGACATGATGAAGCCGGTAGGGTTGTCGCCTTTTTCTGGCGTTCGATGGCCTTCCCCAAGTCATCAAGGACATTGCGGCATGCGTCTGTCAGCAGGGCGTGGGTTTCGTGAATGTCTGAAACGGCGGACAGTGCCGGGGCGTTCTGTTCGGGGAATTTGTTCATAAGGGAACATATGGCGGTCTCGACAAACCGCAGGCAGGCCTCGACGTCCTCACGAGGAATCAAGCCGGAAATCAGCGTCGCGTATTGGGCCCGTGCAGTCAGGGCTGCGTATTTTTCCCGTTCGCCGCGGTGCCTATGAAATTCGCTGGCGTCCTCTCCGTTGCCCGGCGCGGCAGTCCTGGCTGGCACCGCGGCGCGTGCAGAAAGCTCACTCATTTGCATTTGTGCCTCCGGAAAGCTCTGTTAGTGCCTCAGCAATGCCATCTTGCAAAAGCCGCTGTAGTTCACCAATAGTTCTCGCCCCGTGGGCTTGCGCGGCCAGACGTGAAGGCAACGCAAGCAGACGGGCGCGAATGTTAGCGATAATTCCCTGCCATTCTTTTAGCACGGCATCAGTTCTAACCAACTGTCCAGTTGCCTCCATTTCGTCAAGCTCTGCCAATTTTGCCAAATGGCCCTCTTTTTTTGCTCGCGCGGCATTGTATTTGGCGTAACTATCGCCAGAAACTGCGACCCCGGTCTTCCTGCCAGCGCCTTCGCGGGCACCACCGCGCCCCTTTGGTACGGCCGGAGAGTCCATATTGCAAATCCCTTATTCAATAAAATGGCCTGTGCCTAGGAATATGACGGCCTTCGCATTACCCCCGAACGGCTATCACAGCCAGGACCCGCCCATTTGACAGACGCCCTGCCGGCTTCGGGTTTGTCGAGTTTGTCGACTTTGTCGACATGGGGTGTTTACGTTTTTGCAACTGATTGAATATAAAGAAGAAGATTATCGATTTTTGGCTTATGGCGACAAACTAGCTTTTGTCGACAAACAGCTTCGGGCTCATCCGGACCATTGTCGTGGGCGGGGCTCCCCGGTTCGGCACCTTGTCTATCCGTGCAACGTCGCTTTGTACCAGGCGTTCGAGGGCCTTTTCCAGTCGCGCCACGGAACGGAATCTGCCCTCCATCGCCTTCTGGCAATCGCGGCGGCTGAAAGACAGGCGCCGGGCAGCGGTGGACCATTTGATGATTGCGGTGGCGTCGGTGTCGGTGGCATCGGTACCGAGCAGGCCGAACGCGGCCTGCGCATGCGGGATCAGCAGGCGACAGAGGCGTACGGCTTTCGCGACGGATTCCAGCCCCACACTATCGGCCATCGGGCCGCGTTCGGCGAGCTCGAACAGGGCGGCCATTCTCGCGGCGGCGCCGGGTAGCTTGCTGCTCCAGTCGGCGATGGATTCCAGCGCGCCACGCTCGCCTTGCTGCTGCTCCACATCGTCTGCAAGTTCCAGCCAGCAATCACGGGCCGCATCTGTCAGGCCGATGACGCGCGGCTCGCTGGCGACGAGGTCGCGCCCTTCGAGCAGGCCATGCATGCGCCTCTCGTATTCGTTCGCAACGTAATGCGGAATCGACCAGCGTTGACGCACGTCGCGCTTGCCGACGTTCGATTCAGGCATTGCATACAAGAAGCGAGCAAGCAGCCCGGAATCGCGAAACCGCCGACTGCTTGCCGCTTCCCCCAAGACGCCCGGCTGCATTGCCAGGCCGAACGACAACGCCGGCTTGTCAATATGCGCATCGCGGCCGGCGCGATCAACCCGCATCGGTGTCCCGGCGTGGCCTTGCAGGAATACGTCAAGGCTGGCCACGCCACCGGAATACAGGCCGGCCATGATCAGGAAGATGCCGCCCTCGTCGGACAGCACAGACATGCGCTCGCCCTGCTCCACCAGAAGCCCCTGCAGGCGCTCTGCGGTGACGTCGCCGGTGAACAGGCGCGGCGCCCGGATCTCCTCCGGCATCGCGTCCTGCTCCTTTTCGATCTGGCTGCGGATGAGTTCACGGTCGGCGTCCGTTTCGGCGTTGACCGCGTCCTTGGTCAGCTTCTCGATTCGCTTCTTTGCCACCGCCCGGGCCGCCATGTTGCGCGCGATCTCCGGCCGCAGCCGCTCGCGCTCCAGCTTTTCCCAGCGGACCAGCGGCGCCGCCAGGGCGTTTATAACTGCCGTTTTGCGCGATCCACTCGGCAGGGCGGTAAGCGTCCACAGGCTCAGCGGTTCGGTGTAGTCGTCCATTTCGCCGAACGGCGCTACTTCAAAGCGCCGATGCAAGACGGTGGCGAGCACGGACAGCGATATCATCACAGCCATCGTCGGCGGCGTCTGTGTCGATTCGGCCACGGCACTGGCCATATCCCGAACCCAACTAGGCAGCACGTCCACGGGAATCTCCGGTACAGGCGCATGCCCTGGCAATATAGGTTCTGGCCAGTTGTCGACGACTGACGGGGAGACGACAACGTTCTGCAAATTTGCAGAAGGTTTCTCGAAACGGCGGCCGGCGGCTTCCGGCTTTAGTTTCACGTCGGCCGGTTCCTGCGGTTCGCCCCCAAGTGTGGCCAGAAAGGCCAGGTCATCGGCGGCCATCATGGCGTCATGCAGCACGGCGCGCCTCCCGTGCAATTAGTTCCTCGTTCCAGTCCAGGAACGGCGCGGCCGGCGTGCAGATCCACACCTTGCGCCCTTCGCCATGCATGCGCTCAGCCAGGGCATGCGCGGCGCGTTGTCCGGGCGAGTCGGCATCTGCGCCGATGTAGACGCGGTCTACGTCATCGGGAAGCCAGACGCCAGGCATCAGCGAAGCCGACAGCGCAGCCCAGGCGGGGATGCCGGACATGGCCATCACGGCCGCAGCATCCTCGATGCCTTCCGTGATCCACAGCCGGCCATCGGTCGGCGGTGCCAGCCGGACGGCGGCCCCGTGCAGGTTGCCGGCCTTCAGGATTTTTTTGCACGGCAGGCCGTCGACCGCGAACTTCCCGCCGTCGGGTTCGAGATAGATTCGATGCAACCCGGCCGGTTCACCATCTGCGCCGATGATGCGGGCAAGCATGGCGGGCGGGCGGGCGATTAATTCCGGCTCGCCATCGTCGCCTTGTCGCCAATAGGGCAGCGCAGGATGAAAGCGCAGCGCATCGTCATGCATCGGCAAGGGCAGGCAGCGACGGACCAGGTAACGCCAGGCGGGGTCGTCTTCGGTGATCGTCTTCGCTTCGTGCCAAATGCGGGCGGCCTTCTCACGTTGCCGGTGGCAGTCTTCGGCGTGGGCGGGATGCGCCAGGCGTAACAGCGGCGCGATGCGTCGCTGTTCGCCGTTCACCGCGTCCATGCCCAGCGCTTCGGCAACCATGCGGGCGGCCGCGGCGAAGTCGACCTCGAACACATGCCGGACCAGCGAGAAGCCATCGCCCCCGCCGTCGGGATGAGCACGACAGGAAAACGCCCCCGCCTCGCTGCGGCGGTTGAATTGGAAACGATCGCGCCCCCCACAGCCAGGGCAAGGGCGGTTCCTGCCATCAATCAGCGCGGCGTCAACGCCCAGTCTGGCGAGAATGTCAGGCCAGCAGCCACGGGCGGCGGCGCGTATTTCATCGGTACGACGCGGGGTCATGTTCCTGCCCTCCGGCCGAACACGGCGAAGGCGAGTCGACGCCATGTCTGGCAGGTCGGACACGGACGCCAGGCGCGGCAGGTGCAGGGTCGACGATAGAGCGCAGGCGTGCTAGAATTTCGGTGTGAATTTGCATTTCTAGCCGCCATGCCGGTGCCAGCCGGGGCGGCTTTTTCTTTGGCCATGTGTTCGTCCCCCTTATGTGCCAATCTGGCTTTCGAGCCAGGCGCCGTAGCGCGTTCGGCTGATCAGGATGCGCTTGCCCACCTTGACGCACGCGGTGGACAGGCCGTTTTCCTGGCGGTGGCGAAGTTGCCAGCGCAACATGGACATGCTCAGCACGCCACCGCTTTCTTCGACCAGCCCCTCGGTAGCGACCAGGTCGTCGAGTGCGGCGATGCGTGTTTTGTTTGTTGGCTCGTTCATTCAAAAACTCCTTTGTTGTGCTGTTCGGTGCTGGCAGTTTGCTGGGTGTGGCAGTTGCAAATCTACGTAAAATTGCAACTGTCAAAAAATTTTCTTGTGGCGGTTTGCTTGTCGTGGCGTGAACATGTGGCCAGGCGTCCGGGCCCGGGTTTTTTAGGTACCGCTCACAAAATCGCCGGGTCAGTGGCGCGGGCGATGGCTGCGGCACGTTCGCAGTAGCGGGCGATGCCCTCCCCGGCGATGCCGGCCGCTTCGTTCAGTCTTGCCAGAGCGCGCTTCTGCTCTGAGCTCATGACCCGCAGCGCGTTGACGATGATCTCGTGGGCTGCAATCAGCTCCGCAAGCAGATCAGGCGCGGCGGCGATCAGGCAGCAGTTGCCGACGTACTGCTCGCTTCTCCAGGCGGTGCTCAGCAGCGCGACAGGCGGGCGCGGATTGTCCGGCGACGTGTCGGCGGTCAGGATGGCGCCGGCGGCTTCCTTCCACGGGCCGGGTGTATGTTTGGCGGCCATGTCATTTGCTCCGCAAAGGCTTGGCCATCCACGACGCGCGCGGCCTGAACGGGCTGTGTGGCGGATAGACGGCGCGCGCGTCGGCTTTGGCTTGCGCTACGCTCGGCGGGCGGGGCAGTGCCTCGCACTCGTCGCCAAGCTCGCTGCCGATACGCCAGATCAGGCGGTCTTCGCGAAACAACAGGATGCCGACGTCGACGGGCGTGTAGCGGTCTTCGTGGTCCACGGTGATCGTGAACATCAAAAGCGGTTTCATGGCAAGCCTTCTAAAGTAAGCCGCGTTCAGCGAACGACAGCGGTGTTGCCGTTCCGGCAACGATGAAATGATCCAGAACCTTGACGTCGACCAGGGCCAGCGCAGCTTTCAGGCTGCTGGTCAGCAGCTCGTCAGCACTCGACTGGTCGACATGGCCGCTCGGGTGGTTATGGGCGAGGATGACAGCCCCGGCGTTATGCCGCAGCGCGGCACGGACGACTTCGCGCGGATAGATCGACGCGGCGTTCAGGGTTCCGGTCGACAGCGTGTCGGTGGCGATCAGGCGGTTCTGAGCGTCCAGCCAGAGCGCGACGAATTGCTCATGATCAAGCGATGCCAGGCGCAACTGAAGATGCGCCCGCACGGCCGCAGGCGATACCAGAGTCGCAGCGCGATAGACGGCGGAACGCTCAAGCGCATGAAGGGCACGCGCAACCAGGCGGTGCACGTCGGGCTCCAGGTGCTCGATGATTCCGGCGCACGGAATTGCGGGTTTTTTCGGGGTCGACCGCGGCGAACGGGCGCAGGCGGTAGAATTGGCGGTAGCCATTGATGCATCTCCTGTAAAGGTGCTTCGGGGTCAGGGTTGCCAGGGTGCGGACACACCCTGGCCTCCCGTCTGACTGATAGGCCGTCAGTCTTTGGTCATGCTCGGTTCACGGTTCGGGTTCGTCCTTTTTCTCGACGGCGTAGCCGCTCAGCAGCCGCTCGGCGAGCTCTACGGCGTCGGTACTGGCCAGGTGCTCGTAACGCTTCAACTGTGACAGCGACTTGTGACCGGACACGCGCGCGACTTGTGCCAGGTTCGCGCCGCCCTGCACCAGCTTGGTGACGACGGTATGCCGGGTCGAGTGCAGAACGACGCCCAGCCCCTCCAGCCCGGCCGCTCGGCGGCATGCCTGCCAGGCGCTCTCAACCGTCTTCGGGCGCTGCGGGTTGCGTGGATCGTAGAATATGAAATCAGTGTCGACCGGCCGGATCTTGAACGCCTCGACCAGGGCGTCGCGTACATCGGCGACCAGCGGCAGCGCGCGCGGTTCGCCGTTCTTCGTGGTCGGCAGAATGGCGACCTTGTCGGCAAGGCGCACATCGGACCAGCGCAGGCGATTGGCTTCGGACCTGCGGGCGCCGGTGGTCAGCAGCAGGCGCAAAAACAGCCACATCATCGGCCATTCGCTTTGCCGGGCGGCTTCGAGCAGAAGTGCCTCCTCGGCCTCGCTCAGTGTGCGCTGCCGTCCGCTGTTTTCCGGCAACTTGCGCACCTTGCCTCCGCGCATCGGGTGGTTGTCGATGACGCCATGGTCGACCGCGAACGAGAAGACGGCAGACAGCGCAGCCAAATAACGATTGATCGAACTGTTTGTCAGGCGGCTATCAGACGCGACGCCACCACGCACCGCGGGTTTGCGCTGCAACGCCAGGCGGGCGCCGGCGATGTCGCCGTGGGTGATGTCGGCAACGCCTCGGCCGGCGAACTGGTCTCGCCAGAAATCAAGCTGTGAATGCCTTGCGTAGTTGCAGCCGGATAGCGCGACGAAGTCGTCAAGGAGTGCGGTGAACGTCTTGCCGGTGACGACTTTCGTCAACGTCGACGTTGCTTCGTTGTCGCGAAGCCAGCGCTGTGCCTCACGCTTGGAGCGGAAGATCTTCGACTTGCTCTTGAAACCCTTGCGGCGGATATGGACCCGAAATTCGACGTAAGGCTTACCGTCCTTGTCGACCTTTTCCCGCTCTACGATGCTTCCCATGATTTCCTCTCGTTGCGCATGAATTACGCGCAAGCTCTGAACACATGGAAATCATAAGCCCATTCGTGATTTTAAGTCTCTTGTGTCTACCAATTTCACCACCCGGGCGACTCGCCGATTATAGCGAGCGTCAGATGCAAAAAGGGAAAGCGTTGTGGCGCTTTCCCCTCTTCTTGTGGAGCGGCAGAAGAGTCTCGAACTCTCGACCTATACCTTGGCAAGGTATCGCTC
>JBEOKN010000062.1:0-9367 GCA_040275885.1 Azonexus sp.
ACTCCAGGACATTGACGAATCACAACTGCCAGAAGGCGATGTGACCGTTCGTGTCAGCCATTCGACACTCAATTACAAGGATGGCCTGGCAATCACCGGCAAAGGCCCCGTTGTCCGCAAATTCCCGATGGTTCCCGGCATTGACCTAGTGGGTACCGTTGAAGAGTCTTCGCATCACGGATACAAGCCCGGTGATGCGGTGCTGCTGAATGGCTGGGGCGTCGGCGAAGGCCATTGGGGGGGCTGGCGCAAAAAGCGCGGTTAAACGGGAATTGGCTGGTACCCCAGCCAGCGAGTTTTACGCCACAGCAAGCCATGTCTATCGGCACCGCTGGTTATACGGCAATGTTGTGCGTGCTGGCACTTGAACGCCACGGTGTAATGCCGTCAAATGGTGAAATTCTGGTAACCGGTGCGGCAGGTGGCGTCGGCAGTGTCGCCTTAGCAGTGCTGACAAAACTTGGCTACACGGTGGTTGCCGTGAGCGGTCGCCCAGAGGAAGCAGACTATCTGAAAGGGCTCGGCGCCAAAGAGGTGCTTGACCGTGCGCAGTTCTCATCGCCTGGCAAGCCTTTGGGTAAAGAGCGCTGGGCTGGTGCGGTCGATGTAGTGGGCAGCCATACCTTGGCCAATGTCTGCGCCACGACCAAATACCGGGGTGTCGTTACCGCTTGCGGACTGGCCGGTGGCATGGATTTTCCGTCGTCAGTCGCACCTTTCATTCTGCGCGGCGTGACTCTGGCGGGCATCGACAGCGTCATGTGCCCAACGCCTGACCGCCTTGAGGCATGGCGACGTTTGGGTTCTGACCTGGACCTCGAGAAGCTGGGCGTTATCAGCCGCGAAATAGGTCTTAGCGAGGTCATGCCATTTGCCACCAAATTGCTGAATGGTGAAGTTAAAGGGCGCGTTGTTGTCGATGTGAATCGCTAATTCTGAGCTGCTACAGAATGCCTCGCAGGAACTATGCGGGGCGTTCTGAGAACTACTGTTGCGCTGAAAAACTTGAAGAAGTTGCACTTGGTTAAAATCTGTTCTGGCTTCTCAATAAGTCAGCAAGCGCGACAGTAGCAGCGATCAGTGAGTCGCATTGCCCGGTGACCGCTGCGCACCATTACCTGACATCAGGGCTTTAGCTCACCGAACGTCGGCTGTGGGTCGAACTGAGACCTGGACGCGAGATCAATGATATCCATCCGGTATGCGAATTCATTGTCTCTGGCGCACCACCATCGCGACAGACGGGCGCAACCGAACCCCAACCCCCAAGTCCCCCTTATAGCGGCGCCAAGCCACGACTCGACGGGCGGGCGGAAGAATGCCCCCGCGGGTTCACGACTCTGCTGAGGAGTGGACAACAGGTCGGCCGAAACGCCCCTTGCCGGCCCCCTCACGGCTTGACGGATCAGCGCTCGGGCGCCGCATCCGGCGTGTCGCCGGGAAACAGATCATGGAAGCGGTGGTAATCCAGGTAGCTTTGGCCAGTGCCATCGGTTCGGAGGACGTCGACAAAGCGCTGATTCCACTTCACATCGTCGGCCGTGTAACTGTGGCGGGCGTGCACCGTCTGGGCGAAAGCAATGTCCATGCCCTCGACGGTGACCAGGAACAGGGCCTCGGCTTCCCTGAGGCTTTCGGCTGTTGCTCCGAAAAGCGCGCTGCCTGGGCCAATCATGTGCATCACCGTCCAACTCAGGGAAAACACCGGCGTCTGCTGACGCAACAAGACAAGGTCGTGGATGCGGCGCATCTCGATACCCTCGACGCTCGTTTCGCGGCGGACCAGGCGTAGCCGCACCGAAGGTTCGAGGATCTCGTTGTGGCGCTGGTTGGCGAGGCGGAACATCAGCGTCGGCTGCCCGTCAAATCCCGTCACGGTCATCGGTCGGGAAAACCGGATACGCGCTCGGGCACGCGCAAAGCGACCGAAAATCAGGCCGGTGGTCATGGCGATGCTGACCATGCCGGTGAAAATCTCGATCGTCGCGATCACGTGTCCGTAAAAATTCTGCGGGTTCATGTTGCCATAGCCAACCGTGGCCAGGGTTTCGACGCTGAAGAAGAAGGCGTCTGCAAACGAGCCGGGGCGGGCGTTGGCAATGGCGTTCTCGTCCATCAGGTAAAGCAGGGCAAAAAAGGTGTTCAGGCTCAGGTGGGCCAGCGCCAGACAGCCCAGAAACGCCGGCCACGACGCCGTCAGACTGAGGTGGTAGAGATCCCGAAGGCCGCCCGGCGGGGCACCGAGGGGAATGGTGTCATGCGTGCCGATCCTGATCTGCCAGCCGACTGATTTCAACTGTGCCAGGGTCCCGGCCGACTCGGACTACGGTAAGCTCGCCACGATCGATCCCCGCCCAGGCCCAGTGCCGGACGTTTTTGCCCTGCCCGGAAGCCCTGCCGAAGACTGCGCCCATTGCAGCCCCTGGATTTGGCGGCGGGCCCGACTCCCCTGGCTCGCCAGAATCGCTCACCCTGCGTGCACCACTGGTCGAGGCAGAGATTCCGGGGGACCCGGTCAAACAAAGAACGCGGGGCAATCAGCCGCGCCGGCTTCTTCATTTCTGGCCATTTTTTCCGGTTGACCGCAGCATTGCCGTCCACGGTCGTCCGACTCTTCGGTCAGTGAAAACGAACCACGCTCAGCACGATGACGGCCAGAAACAGCACCAAGGAAACACCTTTCCAGAAGATCACCGGATTGCGTTCAATCAGCGGCGGCCGGTTTTTTTGCAGGAAAGCCTGGTTGGGGTGGTGGAGGTCGTAGATGAATTCCGAGATTTCCTCGTAGCGCTGCCAGGGATCCGGATGCAGCGCCTTGGCCAGCGCGGCGTCGACCCAGGCAGGTATCTCACGCTCCTCGGACAGCACGCTCCGGTAGGCGAGTTTCTTCTGCGCCGCCCTGGTCCGTGCCATCGGCACCTTGGTGCCATACGGGAAGCCACCAGACAGCATCTGGTAGACAATGACCGCCAACGAGTAGAGATCGGCTCGGGATGATCCGGCCTCGCCAAGAAAATATTCCGGCGCGGCATACAGCGCGGCGCCGAGCAGGTTGATCTGCTCGATCGGCGTCGCGATTTCCTCGATGCCGGCAACCCGCGTCGCGCCGAAATCGATGATCTTCACCGTGCCATTGACGTCGATCATGATGTTGTCCGGCTTCAGGTCCTGATGAACCATTTCGAGCCGGTGGAAGGCCTGCAGGCCCTTGGCGATCTGCTCGACGATGCCGCGCACGGCGGCGAGATCCGGCTTCGGGTTGTCGATCATCCACTGCGTCAGCGTCTCGCCTTCGAGGTGCTCGGCAACGACGTAGATGGAGTTCCGCACCCGCGTCTGCGCACAGGGCTTCAGCACATGCGCGCTGTTGATGCGGCGGGCGATCCACTCTTCGAGCAGGAAGCGTTCGAGCGCCGCCGGGTTGCTCTGGATGTCGATCGACGGCGTCTTGATCACGACGCGCTCACCGCTCTCGTTATCGATGGCGAGGTAAATGTGGCTGCGCGCGCTGGCCTTGATTTCGCGGACAATCCGGTAGCCCTCGAAGGTCATCCGGGGTTCGAGCAGCGGCGGGCAAGGCAACTCCGATATCTGGCGAAAGACCTCGTTCGCCTCGGGATCGGGCAGTTCATCGATACGGACGATCTGGATGGTCAGGTTGTCGCCACTGCCCTGCGCATAGGCAGCCCTGGCGATGGTCTGTGCCGCCGCATCGAGATCGGCGGCGGCCAGCGCGCCCCGGATCTCGGCAGCGTCGACGTGTTCGTAAACGCCATCGGTCGCCAGCAGCAGCAGGTCGCCGACCGCCACCTGCACCGGCAGGTAATCGATTTCGACATTGCGTGCCATGCCCAGCGCCCGCGCCAGGTAGCTTTGATCTGGCGACACCCAGACACGATGATCTTCGGTCAGTTGCTCCATCTGGCCACCGCGCAGGCGATAGATGCGGCCGTCGCCAACGTGGAACAGGTGCGCCGTCGTCGACTTGATGACGATGCCGCTGAATGTGCAGACGTAGCCGCGCTCGCGGTCATAGCGGTGCTGGCTCTGCTGGGTCTGCGAATGCAGCCAGGAGTTGGTGGCGCTGAGCACATGCTCGCCGGACTTCTTCACCGACCAGGCGTCGGAGGTGCAGTAGTAGTCTTCAAGAAAACCTGTCACCGCCGCCTGCGCGGCTTCCTGGCTGACCGAGCTGCTGGAGATCCCGTCGGCCAGCGCGATGGCCACGCCCTTGGCGCCCAGTTGCGGCTCCCTGGGCACCATCACCCCGTGGAAATCCTGGTTGAGCGCCTTGCGCCCCTTGTCAGAATACTGCCCGACCGAAATCTTCAGCTGCTGGCCCATGACGACGAGACCCTCGAAAATGGAAAAGCCCCCGGCCATTTGGCGAGAGGGCCTGGCGCCACGGATGGTAAGCGATTAGTGGGCGTTGCGCTTCGGTGCCGTCCGGACGTGCGTCGAGTACAGCGTCAGACCGACGAAGGCCAGGCCGCCAACCAGGTTGCCGATTACGGTCGGAATCTCGTTCCAGACCATGTAGTCGTAGATCGAGAAGTTGCCGCCCAGCATCAGGCCCGACGGGAACAGGTACATGTTCACGATGGAGTGCTCGAAGCCCATGTAGAAGAAGAGCATGATCGGCATCCACATCGCGATCACCTTGCCCGACACGTTGGTCGACACCATGGCGCCGACGACCCCGGTGGACACCATCCAGTTGCACAGCACGCCGCGAATGAACAGGGTCAGCATGCCGGCCGCGCCATGCTGCGCATAGCCGACGGTCCTTCCCTCACCGATGGTGCCGATCTTCTGGCCGACAATATTGGGGGCCTCGGTGAAGCCGAAGGTGAAGATGATGGCCATCATCAGGGCCACGGTCAGCGCGCCGGCGAAATTGCCGAAGAAGACCAGGGTCCAGTTACGCAGGATGCCGCCCATGGTCACCCCCGGGCGCTTGTCGATCAGGGCCAGCGGGCACAGGGTGAAGACGCCGGTGAGCAGATCGAAGCCGAGAAGATAGAGCAGGCAGAAACCAACCGGGAAAAGCATGGCGCCGGCCAGCGGCTGGCCAGTCTGCACGTTGATGGTGATGGCGAATGCGGCAGCGAGCGCGAGGATGGCGCCGGCCATGTAGGCGCGGATCAGGGTATCGCGGTTGGACATGAAGATTTTCGACTCGCCTGCGTCGATCATCTTGGTGACGAATTCAGTCGGTGCCAGATAGGCCATGTTGCTTTCCTTTTTCGGATTGAATTGTTTTTGGGATTCCTCGGCCCACTGTCTAGGCCGGGGAATCCGGTTTGCGCGGGAGCCGTCAGACGACCAGGAAGACCTCGCCTTCTTGCACCTTTACCTGGAAAGTGCTGCACGACCCGACGTCAGGGGCCACGGCATGCCCGTCTTCGAGGCCGATGTTCCACCCGTGCAGCGGGCAGGTCACGCGCTTGCCATGGACGATGCCCTGCGACAGCGGCCCACTCTTGTGCGGGCATTTGTCATGCAGCGCGAAGACTTCGTCCTCGGCGTTGCGGAAAATGGCGATGTCGCCACCGGACTGCGGTTTGACGATGCGCGAGCCGAGTTGCGGGATGTCTTCCAGCTTGCAGATCAGTTTCCAGTTGCTCATGTCGGTTTCCTCGTTTCTGGGCTTCTTCAGGCGTAGACCCTGGGGCCAGCCGTTGCTTGTACGGTCGCAACCGGCACGATGGGAATGAACTGCTTGATCGCTTCCGGCTCGCGGGAGGTCGCCCACGGATCCCTGGCATCCTTCAGCGAATCGAGGAGGCGCGCATGCAGCGCTTTGCGGCCCTCGTCATCCTCGACGATCTTGCCCTTGACGTAATCCATGCCGACGCGTTCCAGCCAGTGGCAGGTGCGCTCCAGATACCAGCCCTCTTCACGGTAGATCTGCAGGAAGGCGCCGGCATACTCCATGACCTCCTCGTCCGATTTCACCTTGCACAGAAACTGCGCGACCTCGGTCTTGATGCCGCCATTCCCACCGATGTAGATCTCGTAGCCGGAATCGACGCCGATCACGC
Source organism: Azonexus sp. (assembly GCA_040275885.1). GTDB lineage: Bacteria > Pseudomonadota > Gammaproteobacteria > Burkholderiales > Rhodocyclaceae > Azonexus. Next base: position 6,045 of record JBEOKN010000062.1, read on the forward strand.
CGACATCCTTGATCCCGGCTTCGGCGCAATTGCGCGGACAACCGGAAACGGCCAGCTTGACTTTGTGCGGCGCGTACATGTCGAACAACATCTTTTCCAGCTTGACGCCCATGTCCATCGCCAGTTGGGTGCCGAAGCGGCAGTGCTCGGCGCCGACGCAGGTCTTCACGGTACGGATCGACTTGCCGTAGGCGTGGCCGGAGACCATGCCGGCGGCGTTGAGGTCGGCCCACATTTTCGGCAGGTCTTCCTTCTTCACCCCAAGCAGGTCGATGCGCTGGCCGCCGGTCACCTTCACCGTCGGCACGTTGTACTTCTCGGCGGCATCGGCGATGGCGCGCAGCTCGCCGGGTGTCGTCAGCCCGCCCCACATGCGCGGCACGACCGAGTAGGTGCCGTCCTTCTGGATGTTGGCGTGCGAGCGTTCATTGATGAAGCGCGACTGCGGATCGTCCTTCGCCTCGTGCGGCCAGGTCGAGATCAGGTAATAGTTGAGCGCGGGACGGCACTTGTCGCAACCGTTCGGCGTCTTCCACTCGAGAAAGGACATGACTTGCGGGATGCTGATCAGGTGTTGCTCGCGAATCACCCTGCGCACCTGGTCATGGCTGTGATCGGTGCAGCCGCAGACCGGCTTCTTGTCGGAAGCGGCCGGCGAGTAGGCGCCGCCGATGGTCGAGGCGAGAATCTGCTCGACCAGGCCGGCACAGGAACCGCAGGACGATGCCGCCTTGGTGTGTTTCTTGACCTCGTCCAGCGTGAACAGGCCCTTTTCCTTGATCGCCCTGACGATAACGCCCTTGGAAACGCCGTTGCAGCCGCAAACCTCGGCACTGTCGGCCATCAAGGCGGCCTTGCTGTTGCCGGCATGGCCGACGTCACCGACCAGCGACTGGCCGAAGATCAGTTGATCGCGGATGTCGTGGATGTCGCGGCCGTCCTTGAGCAACTGGAAGTACCACGGACCGTCGGCGGTGTCGCCATACATGACGCCGCCGACCAGCCTGTTGTCCTTGATGACCAGCTTCTTGTAGACGCCGCCGGACGGGTCGTTGAGGATGATTTCCTCGGCATCCTTGCCGCCCATGTAGTCGCCGGCCGAGAAGAGGTCGATGCCGGTGACCTTGAGCTTGGTCGAGGTCACCGAGCCGGTGTAGCGACCGATGCCGTAGCCGGCCAGATGGTTGGCTGCGACTTTGGCCTGTTCGAAGAGCGGGGCGACCAGGCCGTAGGCGATGCCGCGGTGGCTGACGCATTCACCCACCGCGTAGATCTTGGGATCGTAGGTCTGCATCGTGTCGTTCACGACGATGCCGCGATTACAGTAGATGCCGGACGCTTCAGCCAGGGCGTAGTTCGGGCGAATGCCGGCCGCCATGACCACCAGGTCGGCCGGGATCTGCATGCCGTCCTTGAAACGCACTGCGGCGACGCGACCGCTTTCGCCCTGGACCAGCATCTCGGTCTGCTTCTGGAGCAGGAACTTGAGGCCCTTGTCCTCAAGCGACTTCTGCAGCATCCTGCCAGCCACTTCGTCGAGCTGGCGTTCCAGCAGCCACGGGCCGAGGTGCACCACGGTCACGTCCATGCCGCGCAGCTTGAGGCCGTTCGCGGCTTCGAGACCGAGCAGTCCGCCACCGATGACCACCGCGTGCCGGTGCAGGCGGGCGGCTTCGATCATCTCGTCGGTGTCCTTGATGTCGCGGTAGCCGATGACGCCGGGCAGGTCATTACCGGGAATCGGCAGGATGAAGGGGTTCGAGCCGGTCGCGATCAGCAACCGATCGTAGTATGCCTCGCTGCCGTCGTCGGCGATCACCTTGCGCTTGACGCGGTCGATCTTGCTGATGTTCCTGCCGGTATGCAGCGTTATGCCCTTTTCCCGGTACCAGTCGAGTTCGTTGAGGACGATTTCCTGGATGGTCATTTCACCGGCCAGCACCGGCGAAAGCAGGATGCGGTTGTAGTTCGGGTGGGGTTCGCCACCGAAGATGGTGATGTCGTAGTGATCCGGCTTGATCTTCAGCAGTTCTTCAACGGTCCGGACACCGGCCATGCCATTGCCGACCAGGACGAGACGGGGTTTGCTCATTGTTGACTCCAGTATTGCGCGCACCCGCGGGTGCAATCATCGCTTCAGCGTCGCGTCATGACCATCGATCGCCGGCTCGACCGGTGCTATCCGAGATCGCAACGCGATTGCTTTGCTGAAGGGAAGAGCAATCACCGTGCCAGTTGCGCATCGCCTTGATTTCGTGTGCTTTCCCGAGGTCGACCGCAACAGTGCCGCACTAGCCTGGGGCGCAGTGCTCCGTCGCGGTGCAGCATTCCCGGAATGCCGGGTCCGCCAGGCTATTGCTCTGCTTTGCAATCAACACGGGGGGCAAGAAAGAGAAAGCCTTCAGCGTCTTGATCCTGCCTGGGCCAGGGCGGCCACGCTTTTCCGAATTCCCGGAGGGGCACCCATGGAAGCAAATGCCCTGCACTGGCGTCAATAAGCGTTACAAAGGCCCCCAGAAAGGCCAACAGACAGGTTTCACCGGGGAAACTACAATTCATCCACCCTAAAACAACGGACAAATCATCATGCGCAACATCAAGACCAATGACAGGCAGTTTCCCAGGTTTGACGAAATCCTGCAGTTGATCGCGGATCTTCGGAGATACGGCGCGCTGCGCCGCCAGGAAAGAATCGAGCGCGCCTTGAGCGCGGCAAGCTTCTGACCTGAGTATCCTGACCCCCTGCGGCGGAACCCCTAACCGGGCTGTTCCGCCGTTTTTTCGTTGAGCATCCGCACTTCGCGCTGCGGGAAGGGAATCTCGATTCCGTGGTCCCGGAAAGCACGCCAGACCGCAAGGTTGACGTCCGAGGTGACGCCGCCCTTGCCCGCCTCGGGATCGGCGATCCAGAAGCCGAGTTCGAGCTGGATGCTGCTGTCGCCGAACAGCGTCAGCAAAGCCCTGGGTGCCGGATCGGCAAGGACGCGCTGTTGGCTGCTGGCGGCTTCGGCCATCAGGCGCATGGCCAGATCGAGATCGGTTCCGTAGGCGACACCGACCGTTGTCGCCAGACGCAGACGCGTATCCGAGTAAGTCTGGTTCTGGACGACGCTGCTGATCAGGACATCGTTGGGAACGATGCATTCGGTGCCGGTGGTGTTCTTGAGCACGGTGTAGCGCGTCGTGATCCGGGTCACCTGGCCGACGTCGGTGCCAACCTGCACGACATTGCCTAGGCGGATCGAACGGTCGAGCAGGATGATGAACCCGGACACATAGTTGCTGGCGATCTTCTGCATTCCCAGGCCGAGACCGACGCCGAG
>JBEOKN010000063.1:0-7009 GCA_040275885.1 Azonexus sp.
CTAACGTGAAGTGGACTGCAATATTGCAGGGTTTCTCTCCTGCTTGAGATCTATATTGGCAAGTGGCATCTCGCTCAACGTCCTTGTCATCTGGTTTTTCGTTGATATACTGTGTTTATGTACAGCACTAAATATCCGGTCAAACCCTGCAAGCCTGTCGAAAGGCCACCACTCAAATCGGTGCGCTTGCTCGATCAGGTGTGCGAGCGTATTCGGTACAGGCATTACAGCATACGCACCGAGGAAGCTTATGTCTATTGGGTACGTGGATTCATACGGTTTCATCAGTTGAGACATCCCAAGGACATGGGCTCCGCCGAGGTTACTGCGTTCTTGTCGTGGCTGGCGGCCGAGCGCGGCGTGGCGCCGTCCACGCACAAGCAGGCGTTGTCGGCACTGTTGTTTCTGTATCGCGAGGTGCTGGAAATCGATCTGCCTTGGATGAACCATATTTTGCGTCCAAAGGATCGTGTCCGAGTGCCAACGGTGCTTTCGGTAGGCGAGGTGGCTCGCCTGTTTGCGGCGCTGGAGGGGCCGATGGCGCTGCTTGGGAGATTGCTCTATGGCACGGGTCTGCGTTTGATGGAGGCACTTCGCCTGCGGGTCAAGGATGTTGATTTCGAGCGCAGGGAAATTGTCGTGCGCGCCGGCAAGGGAGGCAAGGACCGGCGGGTGATGTTGCCCGAGTCGCTGGCCGCGCCGCTTAAGGCACAGTTGGCGCATGCCCGTTTGATCTGGTCGCAAGATCGCGAGCGCAGCTTGCCGGGGGTGTTTATGCCGGATGCGCTGGATCGGAAGTATCCAAACGGCGGGGCGCAATGGGCGTGGTTCTGGGTGTGGCCGGCACCCGATCTGTCGATTGATCCGCGTAGCGGCATCCGTCGCCGCCACCATCTTTACGAACAACGCCTGCAACGCGCTATCAAGCAGGCGGTTTTGCTGGCTGGATTGAGCAAACAGGTGTCGGTGCATACTTTGCGCCATTCCTTCGCCACACACCTGCTGGAAAGCGGTTACGACATTCGAACAGTGCAGGAGTTGCTGGGTCACAGCGACGTGAGCACGACGATGATTTACACCCACGTGCTGAATCGTGGCGGGCGCGGTGTGATGAGTCCGGTAGATCGAATGGCAACGGGTTCGCTTGTCGGCTAAGTGTTTGCGTTGATTGGCGCAAGCCAGAATCAAAGGTGCCAGGCTGTGGTTGACCGAATGGCTGCTTTTCGGACGCAGCTTCGACCGGGCGGTGCTGGCCGAAAGTGACGCTTCGGCCGAGCGGTATCGGAGAAAGCATCGCTGAAGCGTTATATGACGGCAGGTCAGTCACGGGACGCCCGAACGGTCGTTCGTGATCCCTACTCCAGATGTTCGACCATCAGTTGCGGCGTCTCGACGCCCATGTATTCGTTGATCGTCAGCCGGTAGGCGGCGCGGGTGCGGTTGCCGGGCTGGGTGCCGAAATTGAACTGGATGGCGTCGTAGCGCGCGTTGCCCTTCTTTAACCGCAGCTTGAGGTGCTTTTCCTTGAGCACGCGCTGCTGCTCGACCTCGAATTCATCCATGAACAGCGGCGCCGGGAAGCCCTGGCCCCAGACTTCGTTCTCCAGCAGGCGGGCGGTTTCCAGGGAGATGTAGCCGCCTTCCAGCGCGCCGTCGGTTTCCAGCGTGCGGGTCAGGTCGGCGGGGGCCAGCAGATCGCCGGCGACTTGCGCAAAGAGATCGCGGAATTTCTCGAAGTTTTCGGCGTTGACCGTGACACCCGCCGCCATCGCATGGCCGCCGAAGCGGATCAACAGGCCGGGGGCGCGCTTGGCGACGAGGTCGAGCGCGTCGCGCAGGTGCAGGCCGGGAATCGAGCGGCCGGAACCCTTGACGATGCCGCCTTCGCCGGGGGCGAAGGCGAAGACCGGGCGGTGCAGCTTGTCCTTGATCCGCGAAGCCAGTATGCCGACGACGCCTTCGTGCCAGCTTTCATCGAACAGCGCGATGCCGGGTGCCGCATCGTCGGCATCGAGCGATTCGAGCAGGATCAGCGCCGATTCCTGCATGCCGGATTCGATCTCGCGCCGCTCACGATTCAGCGCGTCGAGCTGCTGGGCGATCTGCAGGGCGCGCGTCCCGTCTTCGGTGAGCAGGCATTCGACGCCGAGGCGCATGTCGGCGAGGCGGCCGGCGGCGTTCAGGCGCGGGCCGAGGATGAAGCCGAGATCCATCGCCGTCGCCTTCTTCGGGTCGCGGCCGGCGGCCTTGAACAGCGCGGCGAGGCCGGGCTGCAACTGGCCGGCGCGCATGCGCTTCAAACCCTGGCTGACGAGGATGCGGTTGTTGCGGTCGAGCCTGACGACGTCGGCGACGGTGCCGAGCGCGACGAGATCGAGCAGGCTGGCGAAATTGGGTTCAGGCTTGTCGGCGAAGAAGCCGCGCTCGCGCAGTTCGGCGCGCAGCGCGAGCATCACGTAGAACATGACGCCGACGCCGGCGATGCACTTGGACGGGAAATCGCAGCCGGGCTGGTTCGGATTGACGATGCAATCGGCCTCGGGCAGCGATTCGCCCGGCAGGTGGTGGTCGGTGATCAGCGTGGCGATGCCGAGTTGCCTGGCGCGGTCGACGCCCTCGATGCTGGCAATTCCGTTGTCGACGGTGATGATCAGGTCGGGCGACTGCTGCGCGGCGACATCGACGATTTCCGGCGATAGCCCATAGCCGAGCTTGAAGCGGTCGGGCAGCAGGAAATCGACATCGGCGCCGAGCATCTGCAGGGCGCGCATGCCGACGGCGGTGGCGGTGGCGCCGTCGCAGTCGTAGTCGCCGATGATCAGCAGTTTGGCCTCGGCCTCGATGGCGTCGGCGAGGATGTGGGCGGCGTCGCTGGCGTGGGTGAGGGCGGTCGGCGGCAGCAGCGCCTTCAGTTCGTAATCGAGTTCGGCCTTGTCGGTTACGCCGCGCGACGCGTAGAGGCGGGCAAGCAGCGGGTGCAGACCCTGCTGTTCCAGTTGCCAGACGATGCGCGGCGGGATGTTGCGGGCGACGATGCGGGTCATCGGGCGAGTTCCTTCGCTGTTTTGGCGATGGGCTTGCCGCTTTTCCACAGTTTCCAGCGGTCGCCGGCGGTCAGCGTGTAGCGCAGTTCGCCATAGACGGTGGGGGCGATCAGGCTGATGCGGTCGACCCGGTTTCCGAGGCTTTTCTTGAGTGGCGCGAACCAGCCGGCGTCGATCTGGCCGAAACTGCCGCGCCATCCCTCGCTGTCTTCGTGGGCGACGCTTGGCAGCAACTGGTCGAGAACGACCAGCGGTCGCTTGCCGGCTTCCGGCGGAAGGTCGGCAAGACCGGCCGCGCGCTCGTGCAGCCTAATGCCGGCGGCGCGGGCGAGGCCGGCGGCGAGCGGATTGTCGGTGAACACGGCGGAAAATCCGGGGGCGATGCTGGCCGGCAGTGCGCCGCCGCCCCACAGCCACAGGCTGTTGATCGCCGGCTGGCCGGTAGCCTCGCGCTTTTCATTGAGCGGATGACAGTGCAGGAACATCTGCACTTCGTTCAGCCAGCGCGTCAGCGGCAGCGCGTTGCCTTTGAGTTCGCCATCGACGCGGCGGCCGGCGACGGCGGAAATCGGCTCCACCGGATGGTCGACCGCGACATTGAGCCGCAGATACCAGCGTCCGGCGCTGGCGGCGTGAAACTGTCCGACATCGCCGAACTCGGCATTGAGCGCCGCGACGAGACCCTGCGCGGCGTCTTCGTCGACATCGAAGGCGCTGGCGTCGGCGAGAACGATGCGTTCCTGGTGGAAACGCAGGTGCACCGGGTCGGCGCACAGCCAGTGGCCGCTGCGGGCCTCGTCAACGCCTTCGCCGAGCAGGCGCAGGGCGCCGAAGGGCGGGGCGGTCAGGCCGAAGCTGTCGGCCAGGGCCGTTTCGAAGGGGCGGCGGTCGCGGCGCTCGCTGCGGGCACGCGCCAGCAGCCATTCCAGACCTGGCGCGGCAAGATTTCCGAGGACATGCTGGTCGGCCGGTTCCGGCCAGATCAGTTCGGGGACAAGCAGGGTCAGATGCACGGAAAGCGGCGCCGGAAAACTCGGGGGATGCGCTTGAGTGTACCATAGCGGTTTTTTCCTCCCCGGCCCGTTCCCGCATGGCACTGCCCTACGAATTGCTGATCGGCTTGCGCTACACGCGAGCCAAGCGGCGCAACCATTTCATTTCCTTCATCTCGCTGATCTCGATGCTCGGCATCGGCCTCGGCGTGGCCGCGCTGATCGTCGTGCTGTCGGTGATGAACGGCTTCCAGAAGGAACTGCGCACGCGCATTCTCGGCGTCGCCTCGCACATCCAGATCACCGGCATCAACGGCGAACTGAGCGATTGGCCGGCGATCGCCGCGCAGGCGGCAAGGCATCCGGCGGTGCGCGCGGCGGCGCCGTTCGTCCAGTCGCAGGCCATGTTCACCGTCGATGGCAGCGTCAAGGGGGCGCTGGTGCGCGGCATCCTGCCCGATGAGGAAGATCGCGTCGCCGATTTCCGCAAGACGATCAAGAGTGGCAGCCTCGACGACCTGCGCCCCGGCGAGTTCGGTGTCGTGCTCGGTGCCGACCTGGCGCGGGCGCTGCGCGTGTTCACCGGCGACAAGGTGACGGTGATCGCGCCGCAGGGCACGGTGACGCCGGCCGGGGTCGTGCCGCGGCTGAAATCGTTCCGGGTGGTCGGCATCTTCGAGGTCGGCATGTTCGAGTACGACAGCGGACTCGCGCTGATCCACATGAGCGACGCGCAAAAGCTCTACCAGATGGACGACCGGGTCAGCGGCGTGCGGCTCAAGGTCGACGACCTGTTCATGGCGCCGCGCGTCGGGCGCGAGCTGGCCGGGCTGATCGACGCCAACGCCTATATCAGCGACTGGACCAGGAGCCACGCCAACTTCTTCCGCGCCGTGCAGATCGAGAAGAACATGATGTTCATCATCCTGTCGCTGATCGTCGCCGTCGCCGCCTTCAACCTCGTCTCGACGCTGGTCATGGCGGTCACCGACAAGGAGGCCGACATCGCCATCCTGCGCACCCTCGGCGCGCGCCCGCTGTCGATCATGACCATTTTCGTCGTCCAGGGCGCGCTGGTCGGTTTCATCGGCCTCGGCCTCGGCATTGCCGGGGGCGTCGCGCTGGCGCTCAACATCGATGTGGTGGTGCCGTTCATCCAGAACCTCTTTGGCGTGCAGTTCTTGTCGAAGGAGGTCTATTACATCTCCGACCTGCCGTCGGACCTTCAGTGGGGCGACGTCTGGGGCGTCACGCTGGTCGCCTTCGTGCTGGCGCTGCTGGCGACGATCTACCCAAGCTGGCGCGCCTCGCGCGTCAATCCGGCGGAGGCGCTGCGCTATGAGTGACGTCATTCTCGCGGCCAGCGGGCTGGGCAAGATCTTTCGCAATGGTGGCCTCGAAGTGCCGGTGCTCGCGGCGATCGATCTCGCGGTCGGCGCCGGCGAAACGCTCGCCATCGTCGGCGCCTCGGGCTCCGGCAAGAGCACGTTGCTGCACTTGCTGGGCGGGCTGGATGCGCCGACCGCCGGCAGCGTACGCCTGATGGACCGCGATTTTTCGGCCCTCGGCGAGGTCGACCGCGGCGATTGGCGCAACAAACATCTGGGCTTCGTCTACCAGTTTCACCACCTGCTCGCCGAATTCTCGGCGCTGGAAAACGTCGCGATGCCGCTGCTGATCCGCCGTCAGGAACGCGGCGCCGCGCTGAAGGCGGCGGGCGAAATGCTCACCGCCGTCGGCCTCGGCCATCGTCTCGAACACCGCCCTGGCGAACTCTCCGGCGGCGAACGCCAGCGCGCCGCCATCGCCCGCGCGCTGGTCAGTTCCCCGTCGTGCATCCTCGCCGACGAACCGACCGGCAACCTCGACCGCCAGACCGCCGGCGTCGTCTTCGACCTGTTGCTCGCCCAGGTGCGTTCACAGCGCGCCAGCCTGGTCATGGTCACGCACGACCTGCAACTGGCAGCCCGCGCCCACCGCGTCATGCATTTGAACGACGGCGTGCTGGTCGGCGAGTAGGGCAGTGTAAGAACCTGCTGCGGTAATTTTTGTTTGCAATACCAGTGCCTTCCAGAGCAGTCAAGAACAACCCGCCCTCAGGATCCGTCGCGTTCGGCCGGCGTCAATTGTATGCCGCATGCCCAATGTCTGGCATCAGCGGCGAGGGTGGCGAGTTTGCTGCGTGCCTGGGTCAGGTGATCGCAGTCGGTGAAGACGATGTATCTGCGGCTGGCTCGGGCCGGCGGCGCATGAACCCCAGGAGGAAGAACAGGATGCCGAATGCAGCCGCCAGGTGCTTCAGCGTGTGGCCGCTGACGAAACCGGTGATGCGAAGAACCGGAGCATCGAGTAATTCGAGTGCCTTTGCGATGCCGTACGAGCCAAGGAGAGCCCACAGGTAAAACGTTGGCTCGAGAGCGGGCCGGTACGCGAGCACGATGGCCGGAATGAGGAGCATCGGCAGGTACTGGACGATGACGTACAGCCGGAGGTCACCGCCATCGCCGGCGTCGGTCGCACGCCAGTAGAGTACCGAGAAGGCACCGAAGAGTAGCAGTGGCAGGAGCAAACGGACGCCGAGGCGGGGACTGATGTGCTCGCCGATGACGATAGCGAGGAAGGACATGAACGCCAGGGTCATGGGAAGCCGGTCCCACGCGAGCGACGAGTCAGACGGAGCGAGGTGGTAGTAGGCCGAGCCGGGAAACAGCAGCGTGACACCGACGAAGAAGGCGAGATACGCGGGACGCAATGCTGGCATGGCGCCTGGGGGAGTGCCCCGCCCGAACAGGACGAGACCGGCGATGCCCACCAAGAGGAACGGGATGTTCGAGAGCGTGTCGGCGAAGTTGGGGATGCCACCGAGGCTGCGTCCGTCTGCAAAAGCGTGATAGCCAGAGGGCTGAGGAATCGGACCATGCAGGCCGACCGCCATAACCGTGATGGCGGCAACGGCGAGGAGAGAGGCGCCCT
>JBEOKN010000064.1:0-36840 GCA_040275885.1 Azonexus sp.
CCAATCAAGGCGTTCGGCAAGCGCTGGGGCGGGGGGTTCCCGGAACGTGGTGGGCTGAAACCGAACGGAGCTTGTGCGCGCACGCCGGGAAAGCTGGCGATGATCTCGGCGATTTTACCGCGTGGTGATCAGCGCCTCTAGTTCGAGTTCCGGAAATACTTCCAGGCCAGTTCGACCCCGGAGACCAGCAGGTCGCCGATGTCGAGGGAATCGACGGTATCCGCCTTCTTTTCGCGCTGGCGGCGCAGGCGATCTTTTTCGGTCATCAGGATGGCGTCGGCCAGCATCTCGACGTCGGGTGGCGCCGCGCGTTTGACCTCGGCCTGCTGGTAGCTGGCAAGAGCCTGTTCGACGGCCTCCGGGTCGAGGATGGCGATCGGCGAGCGGCAATGGCCGCAGGCGTTGTCCTGGCGGATATCGATTGGCGCGCCGCAACTGGTGCAGCGGACCACCCCGACCTTTTTCCTCAGTTCATCGATCTCGCTTGCGGTCAACTGCCGCACGAAGCCCTTTTCGATCATGAACTGGGCAAAGGTGGTGAACCGGCCATGCTTCTGCAGGCAACGGTGGTAATTGAATCGGCCACCCTTGGCGAGGTCGAGTCCGTGCAGCAGGCGCTCATGGCAGCGCGGGCAGTCGAGGACGGCGTTCACGGGCAGGCGCTGGTCGTCGCGGTGTTCGTGGATAAGCTTGAACAACTCGATGATGCCGCCCGGCGTGATCTGCACGCTCTCGAACTCGTCGAACCAGATGCCATGGCAGGCAAAGCAGAGATCGATTCCGACCTCGCCAAGCAACTGGCGTTCGAACGTCTTCTGCACCATCGGCTGGTGGCAGGAAGGGCAGGGAGTGGTCAGGTTCATGCGGGGCGGATGGTTCCGAGCTTGAGTTTGACGCCCTTCTTCATCTTGCCGACGACGTGCATTTCGCAGGCCTTGCAGTCGAATTTGAGGATCAGCTTTTCGTTGCCGTTGATCAGCGTCATCGGATCTGGCTTCAGGTGTTTCATTTCCTTGGGGCACAGGTTGAAACTGTAGCGCAGGCAGTGGCGGGTAATCATCAGCGAGACCATGCCTTTTTCCTGATTTGCCTCGTAGGCGTCGGCGATCAGCTTGACGCCATGTTTTTCGTAGAACTGGCGCGCCTTGGCGTTGAAGACGTTGCCGAGGTATGTCAGTTCCTCCTGCGGGTAGGGCACGGGGTTTGCGGCCGGTTTGGCGCGCGGCGGGCGCGGATGGCTGGCGATGCGGGCGACTTCGAGCTTGTCGGCGGCTGCGCGGCGCATGGCGTTGATTGTGGCGGTCGGCAGGAACCAGGCCTGGGAGAGTTGGAGCGCGACGGGTTCGGCGCAGAACATCGTGTTGCCGAATTTGACCAGTTGCTCCTGCAGCGTGGCCATCGCCCGTTCCGCATTCCTGGCGATTTCCTTGTCGTGGGGCAGGTCGACCGCAACCGAGACGCCATCTTCGTCGGTCAAGGTCAGGCCGAAGCCATTCGCGGTTTCGGCGAAGACCGGCTTGATCGCTATCCGGCGTTCGGCGGATTCCTGCTCCAGCGCCCGCTCGAATTCCTGGTCGCGATTGCGGAAAAGCGTCGTGCCGGCTGTCAGTTCCACCGGCATTTCGGCCGGGAACAGCCAGTTGCCCTCGGCGCGGTTGATGCGCAGGCCGAGCACTTCGCCGCGGGCGTCGTAGAAGCAGACGCCGTCGCCGTTGTGGATCGCCTGATCGGCAACGACCGTGAACCAGCCGGAGCCGATTTCGCCGACTTCACCGACCGGCTCGCCGACGAAGGCGGGCGAATCGAAGGTGCCGATGTCATCCTGGCGGTCGTTGGCGAAGTAATCGGTATAGCCGCGGTTGAAGGTCTTGTCCGGCTGCGGCCTGAAAGTGAAGGCGCTCTTGCCGGAGGAAGCGCGGGTGAATTCGGGGTTCTCGGCGATCAGCTCGTCGAGCAGGGTGCGGTAATGGGCAGTGATGTTCTTGACGTAGGAAAGGTCTTTCAACCGGCCCTCGATCTTGAACGAACTGACCCCGGCACGGGCGAGCGCCAGAAGGTTATCGGTCTGGTTGTTGTCCTTCATCGACAGCAGGTGCTGGTTTTCGGTGATCGTCCTGCCCTTGTCGTCGACCAGCGTATACGGCAGGCGGCAGGCTTGCGAACATTCGCCGCGATTGGCGCTGCGTCCGCTGTGGGCGTGGCTGATGTAGCACTGGCCGGAGTACGCAACGCAAAGAGCGCCGTGAACAAAATATTCCAATGCAACAGTTGTTTGCGACGATATGTTAATGATGTCGTTGAGGCTCAGTTCGCGCGCCAGAACGACCTGCGAGAAACCGGCGTCTTCGAGAAAGCGGACCTTTTCCGGGCTGCGGTTGTCGGTCTGCGTGCTGGCGTGGAGCTGGATCGGCGGCAGATACATCTCGAGCAGACCCATGTCCTGAATGATCAGCGCATCGGCACCGGCTTCGTGGATCTGCCAGGTCAGCCGGCGGGCGTGTTCAAGTTCATCGTCGCGGAGGATGGTATTCAGGGCGACGAAGACCCTGGCCCGGTAGCGGTGGGCGAATTTTGACAGGCGTTCAATTTCGCTGACATCGTTGCCGGCGCCGTAGCGGGCGCCAAAGGCCGGGCCGCCGATATAGACGGCATCGGCACCGTGCTTGATGGCCTCGATGCCGAAATCGGCGTTCCTGGCCGGAGCCAGGAGTTCGAGAGGGTGGTCAGGGCGAGCCATTATTCCGTAGTGCTTCCGCCATTCAACATGGGCGCCGATTCGATAGGGCTGATCCTGCCTTGAACAAGCACACCAATTTCAACGGCGGAGAATTCCGCCCTCCGTCGGTCTGCCAGCCGCAGCAGGCAAACACGCCGCGCAGCCAGAGACTGGAGTCCATGACTTCGCGAGCTTTTCTTGCACTGCGTCCCGGGACACGAACGATCCCGGAACTTTCGAAAGACAGGGCTCGCCTCACTCAGTCGGGCGGGAAAACTCTGGCGACGAAAACGGAAACACTTGCCTGATTCCCGTGGGTGGTTCTTGGGAGGCGCATTCATCAAGGCGAGGCGCACAGTGGAAAGCGCCTATGGTCCGCCTCGCCGTTGGTGATGGCAAGTGTCGGATTGATGCGGTCGACGCTGAGTAACCCGCCAAAACAGCCCTCGCCAAAACCCCCAGCGCGGCTGCACCGGAGCGACGGCTTTGACATGGCATCGATTTGTCCTCAACGGAATGCGCCACGACAGCGCCTCAAACTGCCCGGATATCGATCATGTCCGCCTGCCGCCAGAACAAGGCGATGGCATCGACAAACGATGCCATCTCCAGTTGCGCTGCGACCTGAAACCCTTCACATGCTTGTTGAAGAATTTTTTCGGGCTCAATCAAGCATTAGCGGTGGCGATCAATGCACGGAGAACGTGAATTCCGGCCCGGTGTCTGAGACGCAGAAGGAATAGGTCGTGCCATTGTTCTTCACCTTATAGGTGTAAGCTCCACCGCCAGCGTTGTAGGAATGGGTTATGGTATTTCCGCCTGGCCCACCACTTTGCACACTCCAGGTTCCAACCGTTTCAACAGGGTCCGCCGGGGTATTGGAGTGCTGCTCAATCAGGGCGCCACCGGCCTGATGGAGTTCCTGCCACTGACAGCCACTAGTACAATTGGCGGGAGAACGCGCAATCTTGCCGGTCAGAAGAGTCGTGATGTTGGACCCGCTCAAGTAGGGATTACCACAGGCTCCAACTGCACTTCCGACCCCGCCCGCGAACAAGGCAAAGAGAGCAATAAACTTCTTCATCAAATTTCCTCCTGTTGCAGCGCCCTAGGGACGCCACAGTTAAATTCCCGTCCAAGAAACAAGACCCGGAACCCGAATCGCCTTCATCAAACGACAGCGGAAAGGCCGCAGTGAGCGAGGCGTGCGCCAGCCAATACTATAAAGCATATTTCGCGCCAAAGAATCAATGGCGATGTAGAACAATAGCTTACGGACGGGCGTCTCTCGGGACGATGCCGTCTCTGTAAAGAATTCCGACAGAGAGGGCATTCTAGTCTCGCGTGGGCAACGAGAGTCTTGCGCAACGCCAGCACATCCAGATCACCAGCAGGAACAGTAGTAGCAGTCGCGGACTATCGACAAGGCTATCGAGCGTCCCGATCACAACAAATCCGGCTCCGGACGCCAGGAGTACTCCCGCCGCGACATTTCCTCGCCAGGCCTGTCGGCCGGCACGCCAAAGCCCCGGCACCACAAAAAGGCCAAACGCGATCACGCCCAGCCAACCTTGATCGAACAGGATCTGCAGTGGCAGGCTCCAGATGTGCCAGGGAAGGTCGTTGTCCACCGAGAAAAACCAGTGGTCAAGTTTCTTCGAGAAGTCACCATTGGCAACCAGGTCCTGCCCGACATCGCTGTTGAGGCGGATATCATCGATGTCTACCGTAGCCGTCGGGCTTGTGTTGGTGATCGAAAACTTGGTGGGGCGGGGTGCGTACCAAGGTGCCTGCCCGACGTCTCCGGATGAAATGCGGATCTTCACAGTCTGCCAGTTTCCATCTCCACTGAAACTGTAAGACGCGCTACCGCAATTCGCGGAGGTCAGCAGCCACTTCTCGCAGATCGACACGGTCACTTGAGAATCCCGCTTGGCGCTGCGACCTTTCATTTCAACCGTGTAGTCATTGCCGGGTCGCACCGAAACAAGCTGTTCGACGTACAGCGGGCTGCCGGCTCCCAGCCTGAGAAATGTATTGTCCGCGTCGCTTCCCAGCCAGTATGGGCCAGCCTTGGTCTCGTCACTGCGCCAGAAATGCGTTGCCGGATAGCGACCGATGCCCATCCCGAAAACCGCTGTGACCCAGCCCGGGTCACGCATCCTGAGCGCATCGCGCCAATGATCTTTACGCGCTTCAAGATCGGCACGAACAAGCGTCATCCGTTCCTGCGCAAACTGGCTGAAATAAATAGGTGTTGCGATGCCGAGAACAGCCAACAAGAGGACCATGGCGAGCGTTCCCCGTTTCAGTGGGTGACCCGATGCCGTTGCAGTCGTTGCGACCAATGCAAGCGCCAACGCCACGCCATAGCCAGCGTAACCGACTCGGGAAAAGGTCACCATGACCCCATAGGTCGCGCCAAACAGCGCCAATACCCCAAGAATTCTTGCCCAAACAGGACGTTTGTCGATCAGCAACATGACCAGGAATGGCGCGCCCAAGGTCAGGTAGGTCTCGATATCCGCCCCGCCGGTATGCATCTGTGAGAATGGTCCCGTTACGCGGTACGTATCGCTGAAATTCCACAGTCCCGGGAAGACGAAGCGCTCCCAGAAGATGGCCAGAACCGTTCCCGTTACCCCGCCCGCCATGCCAAGCGCAAACAGCCGAGCTACGTTGTGGCCGGCGGACAGGAAGCGCCCAAAGAGGCCATAGAGCAAGAACGCCCAAAGCGCACCCTTTGCCAGCCGCACGGCATTGAGCGGGCTGTAATAGTGCGCGAGAATATTCGCATCGATGGCTGGCCAGGGAAACAACCCGATCAGCGTGCTCACGAGGCACGAGAGAGCCAGCAGTCCGATCGCAGTTACAAGCACTCTGTCCGCCCGCAAACTTTCCGACCCCCGCCTGGTACGCAAGTAACCCAGAATCACGGTTATCAGGAGCAGCATGTCGAATTCGTCGAAGAAGAAGCGGCCAGACCACGGTGCAAGATCCAGAAGTGCCGCTGCCGCAGGCACCACGGCAACCAGGAGGTGCGGGCGATACCACAGGAGAACGGTGTAACCAGCCAGAAGCAAGCCAAGGGGGATCGCAAATGCGGGAAACGTCAATGCGCCCCAGAAAACCAGCAACAGGCATCCGACCAGGGCCGCGATGACCGGGGGGGTGACTGGCCTGAAGTCACCGGGGGCGTCTGAAGACAGCACGATTGCTTCGCGCCGGATACCCTGAAGTGTTTCGCCGATCCTCGGGGGAGCCTCGAGACCACCTGCGTCGTCTTCCTTTCGGGTGGCGGAGAACACCTCCGCCAACCTGGCGGCACTCCAGGCGGACAATCCGGCAATCAGCATGTTGCTGGGATCAGGATGCAATCCCTCAAGGAACAGCTTGCTGGCCTCGATTCCAAAAGCCAGCAGTGCCGCAACCAGGAATGCCCATGTGGCAGACGTCTTCCGCGTGCACCAGGCAAGAACGCCAACTGGCGCATACATCAGCGCCACGGCCGCCACACTCAGGAGCGCCGCCTGCTCGGTGGTGTAGTAGTGATAATAGAATGGCTGGAATCTCGTCTCGGAAAATACACGAATTGCAGTTTCGAGGTTCGTCCAGCAATGATCAAGCCAACCACTTACCAATACCAGGCCGAACAAATAGGCACATGCCACAAGATGGATGTGTCGTCGAATCCACCCCGAGAGGCGATCAACGTCGATACGCGCCTTTCGCCGCCAGGCGAAGGTGCCGATGTACATGCCCAGGACACGCGTCAGTATGGACAGGCCTTGCGAAACACCCGAGAACAAAAAGAACTGAATTGTCTCGATGCCTAGTCCAAGACCCAGGCCGATTCGGATTGACCGCAATTCGATGCCGGGCTCTCCTGCAGGACGAAGGCGCGCCCAAAGAAGACCCAGCGGAATGACTGCAAGTACCTCGGCCGTCAGTTTTGCGAACAACCTGACGATGCTGGAGCTTGCGAAGTCACTGGCTACTAACCAACCCCACGAACCTGAGCGGAGTTTCCACTCGAACTCTTCGAACGACAGGATGAAATCGAACGGAAAGATACTGAATGCAATATAGAGAAATGCGTAGAACTCCAGAAGATAGGTAAGCAGTCGATCAAGGCTAACCCCCCCAAGGGCAGCGAGAAGCGAACGAAACCGACCGACCCATAGAAACGCAATGCCGGCCCCGACCATGGAGCCCAGGAATTCGGCGATCAGGTCGTTCAGGGAAACGGTTCGCTGCGGGAAATATAACTGTACAAACTCGACGGAGATGGCCAAAGCAAACGAAAACAGTAGCGATCCGATCAGATGCCAAGCAGAAAGAGAAGCAGGTTTCCGCCCGGCGAGCAGGTTGGCCGTAAGAAATGCGACGGGTATGTAGAGCACGCCGTTGGATACCCAGTCGGCACGGCCTTCGGCGCCGACATTGAGCAATTCGATGGCCAAGAATCGATCGATGGCCTGATTCAAAGGCAGAAAATGAAAATCCAGCGGTACCAGACTTCCATAAATGACAAAGCCAATATAGATCGACCAAAGCCAAATGCCAGAGGAAGTGGATTTTCTATCAGTCCTGAGCATTTCTTGTTCCGGCGCGTAGCAAACCGAATATCAGAAAGATACTGTTCACGAATTCCTCCCGTGCTTCCCGTCAATCACAAATGAAGCGAGGCAGCAGTTCTTCGATATTGAACTCGCGCAGGATGGCTGCGGCACGCTCGCGGGCATTCTGTCGCGGTCGACCGTTGTTCTGAGGCGTTTTCGAGGCGATGATCAGTTCATTCTTCAGCGAGTGTTCCCAGCCGACCAACTCGGTCACGGTCACGTCGTAGCCGTGCGCTTCGAGCAGCAGGCAGCGAAGCACGTTGGTCAGGTGGCTGCCCAGTTCACGGGCGTGGATCGGGTGACGCCACAACTCGGCGAGGGGGGTTTTTGCCAGCGATTCCCGCCTGCTCGCGCGCAGCGCGGCGGCGACTTCGGCCTGGCAACAGGGTACGAGGACGATGTGCTTCGCCTTCTTGGTCAGCGCGAAGCGGATTGCGTCGTCGGTCGCGGTGTTGCAGGCGTGCAGCGCGGTGACGACATCGATCCGTTCGGGCAGTGCCGTCGACCGGGTCGCTTCCTCGACGGTGGCGTGGAAAAAGCTCATGCGCCCGAAGTCGAGACGCGCGGCCAGTTCCCGTGACTTTTCGACGAGTTCCCGGCGCGTTTCGATGCCGAAAATGTGGCCGTTCCCGCGCTCCCTGAAGTGCAGGTCGTAAAGGATGAAACCGAGGTAGGACTTGCCGGCGCCATGGTCGGCCACGGTTTGTGCTCCGGCCAGCAGCGGCTCGATGAACTGGTGCAGGTGATAGACCTGCTTCAGTTTGCGCCGCGTGTCCTGGTTCAGCTTGCCATCACGCGTCAGGATGTGCAATTCCTTGAGCAGTTCGAGCGACTGCCCGGGACGGATTTCCGGAATTGTGGTGGCGGTGTCCTGCGTTCTCATGGGAGCCAATTATCGCACCCAATCTTCTATCACTTTCGTGTCAACCGAATCCCGGGAGTGTCGTTATTAGGCTCATAGTCAAACAACACAGCACAATAAACGGAGACGAAAATGGGCAGTCTGAGTACCGAATCCTTCGCGCAGTTCCTTGATTCATTGAAAAAAGCGGGCATTGCAATTTCGAAGGAGGCGGAACTGCGGGAACGCCTGGCCGAGGCTCAGCGCTGGCGTTATGCCTTCCAGACCCTGGCAGCCAATGGCAGGACCATAGGCATCTGCTTCGAAGATCATTCCGACGGGCGCAACGAAGCTGAGATCAGCCGCGCCTTCCACGAGTTCCACTTTCCGGAAAAAACCAGGGCGGTTTTCTCGGCCAATCTGAAGCACTAGATCACAGGTTTCAGCTTTCCGCCATGGCGGGGAGCCGAAAAAGGAACGGGCGCCACACGGCGCCCGTTCCACTTTCTGCGGCGATGTTGAGTGTGCGGCGTACCCCGGGCCGCGACAATCAGCGGGTGATCGGCTTGTAGCGGATGCGCTTCGGCTTGGCACCTTCTTCGCCCAGGCGCTTGCGCTTGTCTTCCTCGTATTCCTGATAGTTGCCGGCAAAAATGTTCCACTGCGAGTCGCCTTCGGCGGCCAGGATGTGCGTGCAGATGCGGTCGAGGAACCAGCGATCGTGCGAGATCACCAGCGCGCAGCCCGGGAATTCGAGCAGGGCGTCTTCGAGTGCGCGCAAGGTTTCGACATCGAGGTCGTTGGACGGCTCGTCGAGCAGCAGCACGTTGGCCCCGGCCATCAGCGTCTTGGCCAGATGCAGACGGCCGCGTTCGCCTCCGGAAAGATTGCCGACTTGCTTGCCCTGATCGCCGCCCTTGAAATTGAAGCGGCCGATATAGGCACGGCTCGGCATCTCAAACTTCCCGATCTGCAGGATGTCGCGGCCCTGCGCCAGTTCCTCGAAGACGGTCTTGCTGCCGTCGAGACAGTCGCGTGACTGATCTACGTAGGCGATTTTCACCGTCGGTCCGATGACGATCTCGCCGGAATCCGGCTGTTGCTGCCCGGTGATCAACTTGAACAGTGTCGATTTGCCGGCACCGTTGGGGCCGATGATGCCGACGATGGCGCCCGGCGGAATGTTGAAGGAAAGCTTGTCCATCAGCAGTTTGTCACCGAAGGACTTGCTGACGCCAGTGAACTCGATGACCTTGTCGCCGAGACGTTCACCGACCGGAATGAAGATTTCCTGGGTTTCGTTGCGCCTCTGGTACTCGTGACTGGACAGTTCCTCGAAACGCGACAGGCGGGCCTTGCTCTTGGCCTGGCGCGCTTTCGGGTTGGAGCGCACCCATTCGAGTTCCTGCTTCATCGCCTTCATGTGCGCGTCGACCTGCTTCGATTCGCCTTCCAGGCGCGCCTCCTTCTGCTCCAGCCAGCTCGAATAGTTGCCCTTCCAGGGAATGCCATGGCCGCGGTCGAGCTCGAGAATCCACTCGGCGGCGTTGTCGAGGAAGTAACGGTCGTGGGTGACAGCGACCACCGTGCCGGGGAAGCGGACGAGGAACTGTTCCAGCCAGTCGACCGATTCGGCGTCGAGATGGTTTGTCGGTTCGTCGAGCAGCAGCATGTCCGGCCTGGCCAGCAGCAGCTTGCACAGCGCGACGCGACGCTTTTCACCGCCGGACAGGTGTTTGATGGCGGCATCCCAGGGCGGCAGGCGCAGGGCATCGGCGGCCAGTTCCATCTGATGTTCGGTATCCGAACCAGCGGTGGCGATGATCGCCTCCAGCCGCGCCTGCTCCTCGGCCAGCTGGTCGAAATCGGCTTCGGGATCAGCGTAGGCGGCATAGACCTCGTCCAGCTTGGCCTGCGCCTGCATGATCTCGCCGAGGGCTGATTCGACTTCTTCCCTGACGGTCTTCTCCGGATCGAGCAGCGGTTCCTGCGGCAGGTAGCCGATCGAGACGCCGGCCAGGTGGTGGACCTCGCCATCGAATTCCTTGTCGACGCCGGCCATGATCCGCAGCACGGTCGACTTGCCGGAGCCGTTGAGTCCGAGCAGGCCGATCTTGGCGCCAGGGAAGAAGGATAGCGAAATATCCTTGATGATCTGCCGCTTGGGCGGGACGATCTTGCTGACGCGCAGCATGGACATTACATATTGAGCCATTAACGATTTCCAATTAATTCAGCATATTAAAATTGTTTATTAATGTTATTTCTAACGTCCGATATCGATGATTGCATCGATGACGACCGACGAACCGGAGAGCAGCAGCACATCGCCGCCGACACGCACGTAACGGTGGCGGGGCGGCGGGGGCGGCAGGCGCTGGATCAGGTCATAAGGCAGCGGATAGTAGACGACTTCCCGCGGCAACGGGTGGCCCCGGTGCCATTTCCTGGCCTGACCCGGCGGCATGCAGCCGTTGTGCTTCCTGGCCAGGCCCGGCGGGCAGCGACCGTCGCTGAACTCGCTGCCGTAGTAGTCGTTGATGATGTGGCGATCGCTGTTCCCGAAGTGCATGATGATCGCCGGGCCGCCAGTCTGGTAACCGGGCTCGGGAGGGTGGCCATAGTCGTTGCCGCGCACCGGGGGCGGGTTGATGTAACCGTAGCCCGACTGCGGAGGGCCCCCGTAACCGTAGCCGCGTTCCGGAGGGCCGCCGGAGCCATAACCATAGCTGCGACGGTCATCATGGTCGTCGCCCTGATTGTTGCCGTCCTGCCCCTTGCCGTGTTTGCCGCCCTTGTCGGCCAGGGCGGGTGTGCTTGCCAGTAAGGCACTCAGGGCCACAACGGCCAGACGGGAGAACCGTGAGGTGCTTGTTTTCATGAGTCTTTGGCCTTGAACGGAAAGCTTGAAGTCTACGAGGCTTGGCACAGAATGACCAGCCCTAACTTGTGTTCCGCTGACGCAAGAAAATCCGGCGCCGCAGGTGCGGACGCCGGATTTTCTGTGATCTTGTTTGCCGGGCGAGAGGCCTTTGTGGCCCAACGATCGCAACCCTGTTCGCGGCTGCGACTGTTACGAACTACCTCCCAATGGCGCTCAAAGCCGGGGTTGCGTCATTGCGTGCGCGTTGCTGGAGCGATTTTTCGGCCGAGAGCGTACTGATATCGCCACATAGTTCGCCGCCTTCATCGATGACCAGCTTGCCGTAGCGGATCTTCCCGCTGACCCGGCCGGTCGCGTGGATGATCAGTTGGCAACGTGCGGTGAGTTCGCCGTCGAAGCTGCCGTGAATTTCCGCAATGTCGATGCTGACCTTGCCGGTGAATGAACCTTGTTCGGCAATGCGGATGACGCGACTGTCCATCGTCGCTTCGACCCGCCCTTCGACGACCAGCGTATCGCAGTCGAGAATCTCGGCCCCCTTGAGCTTGACATCCGGACCGACGATCAACCGGGCTTCAGATGTCTTGTTTTCGGCGGCGGACTGCTGTCCCAACGGTGCTGGTGAAGCAATGACGGGGGCGGGCGACCGGGAGTCGGCCTGCGGAGCAGCTTTCGTGGCGAGCTCGGCGACCGGCTGCGTGGCGGCTGGTGCGCCGGGGTTCAGGAAATTGCGGGTGTCGTTGCGGGGAATCGCATCTTCACGGGTGTTGGCGGTTGGCTTGTTGAACATGTGGTCTTCCTCGGGTTGCGGTTGAAAAGCGGAGAAGCATTAGCGATAAGCATGCCAGAAATGCAAAATACATTTGTACCAGTTAGTTAGCAAATATATATAAAGTGAGTTGTTGCTATTTTGCGGGGCATGCGTCGTGGAATAACGACAGTTATTTCCATGTCGATTGCCAACGCCCTCCGATTCGTGCCTTTGGCATGTCTGCAAAAAGCGACAACTATTTAACGATATGATTTATAACGATATTGATCCTGTTCAATGTTGATTTGACGCGTGTCTGCGGCGTTCAGTGGCTGCACTTCCGGCTGTTGCGGTCTACACTCCAATTTTGCGAAAAACGGTCTGCATGATTCGAATCTCCTTTCGTCAGGCCATGCTGGGTGGCTTCGTGATGATTGTTCTCCTTTTGGGAGGCGCGTCGCTGCGCGGCTGGCTGGTGGTCGAACATTTTGTCGAGCAAAGCCGGTTGAATGGCGAGCAGGCGCTGCCGGTTGCAGCATCGATACAGGAGCTGGGCGAGCGCACCGTCGACGTGGCGCGCAGCGCCAGGCAGTTTCAGGTTCTTCATGATCCGGCGATCCGCCAGCGCTTTGATGACCATCTCGGTCAGGCCCTGGCGATTGTCGATCGCCTCGATGCGCTTGACGCGAAGCCGCTCAGATCGTTGCTTGGCGATTGGCGGGAGCGGGCCGAGGCGCTGCGCGGCGGACTTGATCAAGGCCTGCCGGTAGCCGAACTGGCGCCGGTGATGGGCCGATTGGCCGAGATCAACGGGCTGCTCAAGGGCGCCGGTCAGCACTGGATCGATAGCCGCAACAGTGCGCTTCTTGGCGAACTGGAGGCGAGCCGGCTGCGCCTTGGCGGACAGATTGCTCTGGCGCTGGCAGGGGCATTTCTCGTCGTGCTGGCAGTGGGCTGGTGGCTGGTGCGACCCCTGCGCAACCTCGAGCAGGCGATTGCCCGGCTTGGGGAGAAGCGTTTCGACGAGCCGGTCGTCGTCGGCGGACCGGCCGATTTCCGGCAGCTCGGGCGCCAACTCGATTGGCTGCGCCTGCGCCTGGCCGAACTCGAAGCCGACCGCGAGCGAACCTTGCGCCACGTCTCGCACGAACTCAAGACCCCGTTGACGGCCCTGCGCGAAGGCGTGGCGCTGTTGCAGGAGGAGGTTCCAGGCCCTCTCGGCGGCGCTCAGCAAGAGGTTGTCGCCATCCTCAGGAACAACGTGATGGCGCTGCAGCGGCAGATCGAAGGCCTGCTGCGCCTCAATGCGGCTGCCTTTGAAAGCAGCCGGGTGCTCCGCCGGCCGGTTGCGATTCGCGACTTTCTGGCGAAGGCCACGCAGCGTCGCGAGCTGCACAGCCAGGCACGGCAATTGACGCTGCGAATCGAAGCGACCGATCGGGTTGTCCCGGTCGATGCTGAAAAGCTGGCGGTGATCGTCGATAACCTGCTTTCCAACGCCATCGATTTCAGCCCCGACTGCGGCGAAATCCGGCTGCTGGCCACACTGGACAACGGCAATCTGCGGCTGGAATGTGTCGATCAGGGGCCGGGCGTGGCCGAGGAAGATGTGGAGCGCATTTTCGAGCCTTTCGTTCAGGGGCGCAGGAAGCCATCGGCGCCGCGGCTGGGGAGCGGCGTCGGCCTGTCGATCGTGCGCGAACTGGCGCGCGCCATGGGTGGTTGCGCCGGCGTGCTGCCGGGCCCTGCGGGCGCCCATTTTTATGTGGAAATACCTGATGGCAGGAAGCAATAGACTGTCACGCGCGCCTTTCCGCGCGCTGGCCTCTTGGATGTTGCCGCTGGTGCTGGCGGTGTTGCTGGGCGGTTGCGTGGCGCCACCACCGGCTGCGCCGTCGGTTGCCGGCAGCGAGGATGTCGGTTCGCAGTCGATCCTGGCGTACTACCAGAGCTTGCTGCGCATGACGCCGGCGCAGATCGCGCGCGAGCGTCAGGTGCTGGCGGCACTGCCGCCGACAGCGAATACCCAGGTACGGATCGCCATGGTCCTCGGCCATCCGCGCGGGCAGCCCGATCTGGCGCGGGCGCTGACCTTGCTCGAAGGCGTCCTCAAGTCGAACGACCCCGGCGCCGTCGGCCTGCATCCGCTGGCGCGCCTGCTCGCCGACAACTATGGCGAGCGTCAGAAACTCGAAGGGCAGCTCGAAAAGCAGGGGCAGCAGTTGAAGGACAGCCAGCGCAAGGCGGTCGAATTGCAGGAAAAGATCGACGGTCTGGCCGATATCGAACGCACCCTGCCGCAGCGTCCGCGCGCCACGCGTCCAGCCGGGAGTGTGCGATGAATCCAGTAGCCAGCAACAGCGGCGCCCACATCCTGGTAGTCGACGACGATGAGGACATTCTGCGCCTGCTGTCGATCCGGCTGCGTGCCCGCGGCTTCCGGGTGTCGACTGCGGCCTCAGCCGAGGAGGCGCTGGCCCGCATCGCGGTCGATCCGCCGCGCGCGTTGGTCAGCGACGTGCGTCTCCCTGGGCGCGATGGTCTCGCCCTGTTCGAGGAACTTCGCAGCACCGCGGCAACCCTGCCGGTCATCCTGCTGACTGCCCACGGCACCATCCCTGATGCGGTCGACGCCACTTCACGGGGTGTTTTCGGCTACCTGACCAAGCCCTTCGACAGCCAGTTGCTGCTCGAAAAGGTCGACCAGGCCCTGCAACTCTCGGCGCCGAGCGGCGCGGAGGGTTCGGCCGACCCGCTCGCCGCCGGCGGGCAGTCCGGGGAATGGCTGGCCGGCGTAATCTTTCGCAGTTCCCGGATGGCCGAACTGATGGCTGAAGCGCGCATGGTCGCCGCTTCCGATGCCAGCGTGCTGATTCGCGGCGAAAGCGGCACCGGCAAGGAAGTGCTCGCGCGCGCCATCCACCGTGCCAGTCCGCGCGCCAGGGGGCCGTTCGTCGCCATAAATTGTTCGGCGATTCCCGAGCCACTGCTCGAATCCGAGCTCTTCGGCCACGTCAAGGGTGCCTTCACCGGCGCCGGCAACACGCGGGGCGGGCTGTTTCAGGCGGCCAACCGCGGCACGCTGTTCCTCGACGAGATCGGTGACATGCCGCCGGCGCTCCAGGTCAAGCTGCTGCGCGTGTTGCAGGAGCGCGTCGTGCGCCCGGTCGGGGCGACGCAGGCCGAGCCGGTCGATGTCCGGCTGCTGTCCGCGACCCATCGCGATCTCGATGCCGCGATAGTCACCGGGCAGTTCCGCGAGGATCTGTACTACCGCCTCGATGTCGTGTCACTTACCTTGCCGAAGCTGGAGGAGCGCCGCGAGGATATTCCGCTGCTCGCCGCCCATTTCGTCCAGCAGCTTGCCGCCCGGTACGGCAAGGCGATCCACGGCTTTGCGCCGGACGCGCTGGAAGCCCTGGCAACCGCTGCCTGGCCGGGCAACGTGCGGCAACTCTGCAACGTCGTCGAGCAAAGTTGCGCCCTGACCGCGACGCCGCTGATCCCGCTGGCTCTGGTGAAACGCGCCCTGCGCCTGCCGGTGATCGAGGCGCTGAGCTATGCCGAGGCCAAACAGCGCTTCGAGCGGAATTATCTGGTCCAGTTGCTCAAGCTGACCGAAGGCAATGTCGCCGACGCCGCGCGCATCGCCGACCGCAACCGCACCGAGTTCTATCGTCTGCTGCAGAAATACGATCTGACTCCGGGAATGTTCCGAAGCAACGTAAACCCCGCGCCCGACTAGCCGGCAGGGTCGGTTCAGCTTGCTTCCAGGGTTACCAGGAGCGCGCCCTCATCGACCGTATCGCCCTCGGTGACGTGAATTTCGACAACCCGCCCGGCGCGCGGCGTCGGAATGTCCAGCGCCACCTTGCCGGTTTCCAGCGTCAGCAGGTTGTCGTCGCGAGCGATGACGTCGCCGACTTTCACCAGCAGTTCGAGGATGAAAACCGCGCCGCTGGCGCAGGAGCCGCAGCTTTGCCAGCACTCCGGATACTTTGGCATGCGAACCTTGATCGTTTCCATAGGCCATTCTCCTCGGGGAACTTGCATTCTACGGCCTCACCCGTATAATGCGCGGCTCTGACAGCGCGCCCGTAGCTCAGTTGGATAGAGTATCTGGCTACGAACCAGAGGGTCGGGCGTTCGAATCGCTCCGGGCGCGCCATTCAGAACAAACACTTAGGCCAATCTTCGGATTGGCCTTTTTGTTTTCAGTGGCTTAGGCGTTAGTTTGGTATCCGTTTGGTATCCGTTTCTCAGAGTCTTACCTGAGATTGCGTGGTGCAAATTGAGGCAATGTTTCATTGTTAGGCACTCGTACTGCCTATATGCATTGGTGCCGGTGCGTGTCAGAACCAGAGGCTGGGGCAAGAATCGGGCCTCTAGACCAGATGATTCTCTTGGCTGCCGCCACTTGCGGTACTCAGTTATCCCGTTTCGCCTTCCGTCACTCCAGGACGTTATAGGCTCAGCATCGCGCCACAATCAGACTCGTCGAACCTTGGCTTCCTGGTTTCTGCTTAGGCCACGTCGTGGGACATGATCCGCGCTTGTTTCATTCGACCAGCACGTCCTTGTTGAATACCAAACGGGACTTCCGGCGTCATCTCGCGCTAGGAAATGTAGTAGCGCCGCTTCAGGTCGCTGGTCTTGCCGCCCGCCTGGCGCAGCGAGGCGACCATGGCGAGGTGTTTATCATTGCAGAGTAGGCCCGAAGTGACTCCTCGCTGGGTCAGTCAGATTGTGCCGGCAGCCGCGCCACCCGGGCAGCTAAGCTTGCGCGGCGTGGTCGCCGGATTGATCCAGCCGTTGCGTCCCAATTCACGGCTGATCGAACTCGGCGCGCGCTGTACGCTGCTCAAGACTCAACTGGATCATCGTGCATTCTTCACAACTCAGGTGTTCGTAGTTCTCACAAGGTGCGAGGCCGTCCTCAACGGGACGCGATGACTTTCGCAGGACGCCTCAGGTAGGCCGGGCTGTCAAACTCGTCGAAGCGGCGTTCGGCGCCGGCGAAGATCGCCTGCGCCCGCGCCAGGCGCTCGGCTTCGAAGTTGGCGACGCCAGCGAGGCGGTTGAAGAGGGACTGGATGCGCTGCATCATGAACGGACTCCTGAGTTGTTCTTGATGTGGACATGATGCGCGTGCCAGGGCTCAATAGATGAGCCCGAAAAATCTCTTGCTATTGGCGATAGCGCGCCAAGCCAGATTCGAACTCCGCCGCCACGCGCGCCTTGAGCGCTTCCGGTTCGATGACCTCGCAGTCGCTGCCGTACTTCATGATGTCCATGATCAGTTCGCGGTCGTCGGCGTAGGGCACGCGCAGCTCGTAGCTACCATCCTCAAGGAACTTGCCCTCCTGATTCCGGTGCCAGCGCTCGGAAGCGACCCACCTCGCTCTTTCCGGCGTGAAGCGCAGCATCGCCCAGGCGACCTGGTCCCCCGAGAAGACGCCGTAGCCTGATCCAAGCGCTTCGTCGAGCCGCTTGTCGGAAACGTCCTTGGCCTTCGTGTCGAGGATTTCGGCATGTTTTATGGCGTCGACCGCAAAAGCCCGCAGGCCGTCGCGCAGGTGGCACCAGGCGTCGAGATACCAGTTGTCGCGGTAGTGGTTGAGCCGTTGCGGTGAGACTTCGCGCTCGGTTACCTCGTCGGTGCCGCGGGCGTGGTAGCGGATGACGAGGCGCTTGCGGCGGAGCAGGGCAGAACCGACGGCCTGGAAATGGTCGAGGTGGAACTCGCGCGCGCCGACTGTCTGGATGCGAATGCGGCGCTGCCGAACCTTGGTCTTCTCCGGTGTGCGCAGGCATTTGGCCCGCCGCTCGCAGGGCAGGCAGTCGCGTTGGGCGCCGGTGTATTTGGTCGAGACGTAGCCGTTGTGGATGCAGTTTGATCCGTTACGGTACAGCGGCTTGCCGGCCGGGCAGGTACAGATGCCGGTTTCGGGGTCGAGGCTGAAGTCCTGCGGGCGGTAGCGTTGGGCTGATTTCTTCGGATGGGCTTTGTCGTAGAGCGGATCGGGTTTCGCTTTGTGTTTGCCCTGATCCTTGAAGCGCTCGTCGCGCTGGCGCATGCCGTTGTCGGCGATTAGCGCCGGGATATGCTCTTCCGCCAGAGCCTGCAAGTTGGTTTCGGAGTGGTAGCCGGCATCGGCCGTATAGAGCGTTTCCGGGGTGGCATGCGGGCGGGTGGCGCGGACGACTTGCAAGAGCAGTTCCTGTTCCGAGCCGGTGCCATGCGCCTGGGCTTCGATGATGATCTGGTGTTTGGCGTCCGCCGCCGCCACACCGGTATAGCCTTGGATGACACCTTTGCCGGTGGCCATCTTGGCGCTGTCGGGATCGGTGCGGTTGCTCTTGCGAATGGTGCCTTTGCTGCCTTTGCGGTCTTGGGGATTGGCCGTGAGCCAGTCGCGCAGCTCAGCGGCTTCCTGTTGCAGGCGTTCAGCCTTTTGCCGCTGTTTCTCGGCGAGGTCGGGTTCGACGGGCAGCGTGTCGTTCTGCCGGTGGCGTTCGAGCATCTTCTGTGCCGCCGCTTCGAGTTTGTCGGCCTGGTGCGCGAAATCGGCACGCGTGCCGCTCTTGGCTTTGGAGGCATTGCTCGGCAGCTTGACGCCGTCGATGGCGAACATCTCCCGGCCGATCAGCCCTTGCCGGTCGCACAGGTAAAGCACCTGGGCAAAGAGCTTGGCGACTTCCTCATCAAGGCTGGAGACGAAGGCAGCCAGCGTGGTGAAGTGCGGGGCGCAATCGCCGGAAAGGGCGATAAACGTGACGTGTTCGCGGCACAGCCGTTCAATGCCCCGGCTGCTGACGACGCCTTGGGCGTAGGCGCAGAGGATGACCTTGAGCAGCATGCCCGGCGGATAAGCAGTGGCGCCGCTCCGGTCGTTGCGGTAGCGGGTATCGAAGATGGAGAGGTCGAATTCGCGCTCCAGCAGGTGATGCACCGCGTATTGAAAACTGCCCGGGAGCAGTTGCTTCTCCAGATCCACCGCAAGAAATCTCGGACTGGTATCGATTACTTGTAGCGGGCCATGACGCTTTCCTGAGTTCAACTTCAGGTTGGAGCCTTGATATTTCATATCGTTCACAGCAGGATGCGACAATGAACAGAATTTTTCTACAGCTTCGTTGAAGGGCCGCTTTCCCAGTCCGGCCACTTCCGCTTTGGGTCGGAAACGGCCAGCGACTTGCTGAAATCGAACGGCGGCTGACAGTCTGTTGCGGTCATCTGGCGTCAATTTCGCACGCTGGTAGCTAATGAACATAGAGCTTCAAACTGACACTCGCTGTCAGATCAAGTCCCGATTTCTACAAACAATGCCAATCCGCTATTTCACCGCGAACGACGCGACCACAACCTCTCGCACCCCCTCAGGGCGCGTGAGTCAATGATTCACAGGCTCTGAGTGCAAGCGTCACGGAATTTCTGGTACGGAACGGAATAATGGTGGTCCGATTTCCGTATATCCAGGTGAAGCACCCCAAAAACCAACGGAGATCACCATGAAAACATCCAGACTCGCTCTTGCTCTAATCGTGTCCGCCACGCTGGCGGCCTGTTCGGCAACCGGTAGCCGCCCGGCGACACCTGCCATGGTGTCGAGCGGCGTGCTGACTGGCAGCAACGGCATGACCCTTTACATCTTTGACAAGGACGCCGGCGGCAAGAGCATGTGCAACGGCCCCTGCGCCACCAACTGGCCACCGCTGAATGCGATGGACGGCGACATGGCGAGCGGCGACTACACCATCATCGTCCGTGACGACGGCAAGAAACAGTGGGCGCTCAAGGGCAAGCCGCTGTACTACTGGACCAAGGACCAGAAGCCGGGCGACAGGACGGGTGATGGTGTCAATGGCGTCTGGCACGTCGCCAAGCCCTGAATGGCCGCGTGGACAGCGGCGCGATCCTGACCGAACTGCCGCGCCTGCGCCGTTACGCGCGGGCGCTGGTCGGCGATCGCGCGGCGGCGGACGATCTGGTGCAGGACACGCTCGAACGCGCCTGGACGCGGATTGCCCAATGGCGTGCCGGGAGCGATTTGCGCGCCTGGTTGTTCAGCATCATGCACAACCTGCGGGTCGATCAGTTGCGACGCCCCGGCCTGGCGATCCGTGCCATCGATGACGCGGATTTCGCGGTGCCGACCCGCGCCACGCAGAGCGACGGGCTGGAAATCATTGATCTGGAAGCGGCGCTCGCGCAGCTGCCGGAAGAACAGCGCACCGTGCTGCTGCTGGTCGCGCTGGAGGAAATGCGCTATGAGGAGGTCGCCGCTACGCTGGCGATACCCGTCGGCACCGTCATGTCGCGCCTGTCACGAGGCCGAGAGCGTCTGCGGCTGATTCTCGAAGGCCGCCCGCCTTCGGCAAACCTGCGAGTTGTGCGATGAGCAAGCCACCGATCAGCGAAACCGACCTGCACGCGTACGTTGATGCGCAGTTGCCGGAAAGCCGGTGGGCCGAGGTCGCGGAGCATCTGCTCGCCCATCCCGAGGAAGCCGGGCGCGTGCAGGCTTATCGGTCGCAAAAGAATGCCTTGCGCGAACTCTTCGATCCGCTGCTCGACGAAGCGCTGCCCGCAACCCTGCGCCAGCTCGCCGAAGCGCCGCCTGCTGCGGTCGACCCGAAAATACAGCCAATTCTGACGCGCTGGTCCCTGCAGCGCATCGCTGCCGGTATCGTCATCGCCACGCTGGGCGGCGTTGCCGGCTGGCTCGGGCACGGCCAGTATCAGGCGGTGGACCGCCTGGTCCAGATCACGCCGCTGCCGCGTCAGGCAGCGGTCGCCCACGTTGTTTATAGCCCGGACGTCAAGCGCCCGGTCGAGGTTACGGCGGATCAGGAAGATCAGTTGGTCAAATGGCTGTCAAAACGTCTCGGTACGCCGGTCAGCCCGCCGCAGCTCGGTGCCCTCGGCTACGAACTGATCGGTGGTCGCCTGCTGCCGGGCAACAGCGGCCCGGTCGCGCAGTTCATGTACCAGGACGCAAGCGGGCAGCGCCTGACGCTTTACGTGACGACCGAGAACGCGACCAATCGCGATACCGCCTTCCGTTTTGCCAGGGAAGGGCAGGTCAATGTGTTCTACTGGATTGACGGCAAGTTCGGTTACGCCCTGTCGGCCGGGATCGACAAGGGCGAACTGGCGCGCGTCGCCACCGCCGTCTATGATCAGCTTGAACCCAAGTAGTCCCCACAACCACAGAGGAATGATCACCATGCACAAGAAAATGCTGCCACAATTTGCAATCGTCGGTCTGTTGACGCTCGGCAGCCAGGCGACTATCGCGGGAGAGCAGGAAGTCAATGCGCCGGAAGTCGTTGCCGCGATCGAAGGCGCCTTTGGCGTGAACAAGGGCGAACGGCGCAATCACATCAAGGGCGTCTGTGCCCTGGGTGAATTTGTCGGCAACAAGGAGGCCGCAGCCTACAGCCGTTCGGAGCTGTTTTCGGGCAAGCCGATCCCGGTCGTTGGCCGGTTTTCGCTTTCCGGGGGCAATCCGAAGGCCCCGGATACGGCAAGAAGCGTTCGCGGCATGGCGTTGCAGTTCCAGTTGCGCAGCGGCGCCGCGCACCAGATGGCGATGCTCAATACGCCGATGTTCGGCGCCGCCAGTCCGCAGACCTTCCTCGACCTGATGCGGGCGCTGCAGCCCGATCCGGCGACCGGCAAGCCCGACCCGGAAAAGATGAAGGCGTTCAAGGCCAGCCATCCGGACAACCTCGCGCAATCCGAGTACCTGGCCGCCAACAATCCGCCGGTCAGCTATGCCAACAGCGCCTTCTGGGGCATCCACACCTTCAAGTTCGTCGGCAAGGGCGACAAGACGACGCTGGTGCGCTGGCGTTTCGTGCCGCAAGATGGCGAAAAGCGCCTGAGCGATGAAGAGTTGAAGACCGCCGGTGCCAATTTCCTCGAGCCGGCGCTGATCAGCCGCGCCCAACAGGGGCCGGTGCGCTGGGACATGCTGGTCACCATCGGCCAGCCGGGTGACCCGGAGGACAATCCGACCTTGTTGTGGCCGGTGGGGCGCAAGGAGTTCAAGGCCGGCACGCTGACCCTCACCGCCGCGATGCCGCAGAAGGGTGGTGCCTGTGAAGCGATCAACTATGACCCGCTGGTCATGACCGACGGCATTGCGCCGACCAACGATCCGGTTCTGATGTTCCGTTCGCCGGCTTACGCGGTTTCGTTCGGCAAACGTCTCAGCGGTAACTGAGCGCCGAAGCCTGCTGCGGTCGACCCGGCCGAACGGGGCTAATCGACGAAGCGCATCGACAGGTCGAGCGCCTTGACGTCCTTGGTCAGGGCGCCGACCGAGATGCGATCGACACCGGTTTCGGCAATGCCGCGCAGCGTTTCCAGGGTCACATTGCCGGAAGCTTCGAGCACCGCCCGGCCGGCGCTGATGGCGGCAGCCTCCCGCATCATGGAGAGGGTGAAGTTGTCGAGCAGAATCATCTTTGCCCCCGCGTCGAGCGCGACCCGCAGTTCGCCGAGCGACTCGACCTCGATCTGGATGAACGTGCAGCGCTCGCCGGCCCCTTCGGCCACTTCTCTGGCCGCAACCAGGGCCTGGGCAATGCTGCCCGCAGCGTGAATATGGTTTTCCTTGATCAGGATCGCATCCCACAGCGCCAGGCGGTGATTGCCGCCACCGCCGCAGCGCACGGCGTACTTTTGCGCGATGCGCAGTCCGGGCAGCGTCTTGCGGGTATCGACGACCTGCGCCCCGGTGCCGGCGATCGCATCGGCGTAGATGCGCGCCTTGCTGGCAACGGCCGAGAGCAGTTGCAGAAAGTTCAGTGCGCTGCGCTCGGCTGAGAGCAGCGCGCGGGCATTGGCGCGGATCTGGCAAAGCACCTGATCGGGCACGATGCGCTCGCCATCGGCGGCGCTCCAGACAATTTCGGCGGCCGGATCGAGAATCCTGATGCAGCGGTCGAACCAGGCGCTGCCGCAAAGGACGCCGGCTTCGCGGGAAATGACCGTGGCCCGCGCGACACGCTCGCCCGGAACCAGGCTGGCGGTCAGGTCACCGGGACCGATATCCTCGGCGAGGGCTGCCTCCACGTTGCGGGTGATTTCGGCGGCGAGCGGGTAAGCGAATTCGATGGACATGGCGGCGGCCAATAGGCATGCTAGAAGGGTAATTGTACCGTTCGGAAGTGTGCCATGTTCGAGATAGCCAGCGTTTTTCGTGTCAGTGTCGGCGTCCTGGTAGCAATGCTGGTTGCCCTGTTCGTCGTCTATTGGTTTGTCCGCGACATCACGCAGAAGCGCCACACGGTGTTGCGCAATTTTCCGGTCATCGGCCATCTGCGCTTCTTCTTCGAGAATCTCGGCGAGTATTTCCGGCAGTATCTGTTTCTGAACGACCGCGAGGAAATGCCGTTCAATCGGGCAACGCGGGCCTGGGTCTATCGTCTGGCCAAGAACGAAGGCGGCATTCTCGGTTTCGGCTCGACTTACGAACTCTCGCAGCCAGGCGCGCTGGTCTTCGTCAATGCCGCCTTCCCGGTCCTCGACGGCGAGTTCCAGCCGACGCCGCCAGTGATCATTGGCGAAGGCTGGTGCGAAAAGCCATTCGCCGCCCGGTCCGTCATCAACATCAGCGGCATGAGCTACGGTGCGATTTCGCAACCGGCGGTGCGGGCGTTGTCGCGCGGTGCGGGGCTATCCGGTTGTTACATGGATACCGGCGAAGGCGGACTCAGCCCCTACCATCTGGAGGGCGGCTGCGATGT
The DNA here is from genome assembly GCA_040275885.1 of Azonexus sp. Taxonomy (GTDB): domain Bacteria; phylum Pseudomonadota; class Gammaproteobacteria; order Burkholderiales; family Rhodocyclaceae; genus Azonexus. Next base: position 23,575 of record JBEOKN010000064.1, read on the forward strand.
GATCTACCAGATCGGCACGGCCAAGTACGGGGTGCGCGACGCCAGCGGCCAGCTCGATCCGGAAAAGCTGCGTGAAGTGGCCGCGCATGAAAACGTCCGGGCCTTTGAAATCAAGCTTTCACAGGGCGCCAAGCCGGGCAAGGGCGGCGTCCTGCCGGCGGCCAAAGTCACCGAGGAAATCGCCCGTATCCGCGGCATTCCCTTCGGCAAGGATTCGCTCTCACCCAATCGCCATCCGGAAATCGGCAACATGGACGAACTGCTCGACATGGTTGAGCATGTGCGCGAAATCACCGGCAAGCCGGTCGGCATCAAGACGGCAATCGGCGGCAGGCAGTTCATGCATCAACTGGTCGACGCAGTACACCGCCGCGGCCAGGGCAGCGCGCCGGATTTCCTGACCATCGACGGCGGCGAAGGCGGTTCGGGCGCGGCCCCGCAGGCCCTTGCCGACCACATGGCGATGTCGATCAACGAAGCCCTGCCGCGTGTCGTCGACGCCCTGATCGAGAGCGGACTGCGCGAGCGGATCAAGGTCATCGCTTCCGGCAAACTGGTGACGCCGGCCAAGGTCGCCTGGGCGCTGGCCTGCGGCGCCGACTGCATCAATTCCGCCCGCGGCCACATGTTTTCGCTCGGCTGCATCCAGGCGCTGCGCTGCCACCAGAACAGTTGTCCCACCGGTATCGCGACCCACGTCCCGCGTCTGCAGCGCGGTCTGGTGGTCGAGGACAAAGCCGAACGGGTTGCCGCTTACACGCGGAACCTGAACAAGGAGGTCGAAATGATTGCCCACGCCTGCGGCCTCAGGCACGCGCGGCAATTTCGCCGGGAGCATGTGCGCATCGTCCAGCCCAACGGCCAGAGCATGGCGCTCAACATGCTTTACCCGTACCCGCCCATTCGTTGAACAGCCGGCGCGCGGCGTCGATGACCTCGCCGGCGGTCAGGCCGACCGGCCCGACCCCGCTGGCGACCAGCCGGTCTGCCGCGGCGCCATGCAGATGGACGCCGGCGAGCAGGGCCGCGTCAGCCGGCCAGCCTTGGGCGAGGAGGGCGACGATCATGCCGCTGAGGACGTCGCCCATGCCGGCCGTGGCCATTCCCGGGTTGCCTGTGGAATTGATCCACCAGCGGCCGTCGACCCTGGGGCCGGCAGTTGCCTCAATGGTCGTGGCAATCACTGTGCCGCAGCCTTTCAGGGCGATGAGGCTGCGATAGCGCTCGGCCAGTTCGCGGGCGGCACGGACGCGGTCGCCCTGGATCTCGCGGATCGGGCAATCAAGCAGGCGGGCGGCTTCGGCCGGGTGTGGGGTCAGGATCGTCGGGCCGACGCGGTTGTACAGCCGGCCCTCGATGCGTCCGTCGTCGGCCAGCAGGTTCAGCGCGTCGGCGTCGAGGAGAAGCTGGACCGGCGCGTTGAGCGATTGCTCGAGCAGGCGGAGCGCCTCTGCCGAGCGACCGAGGCCCGGGCCGCAGGCAAGCGCCTGGAGGTCGGTCTGCAACAGCATGTCAGCGCGGCGCATCATCAGTTCCGGCTGGAGAAGATCGACGGCTGGCGCATCCGCGTCGAGCAGGCCGAGGTAGACGCGGCCGGCACCGAGTTTGAGCGCGGCGCGACCGGCCAGGAGGGCGGCACCGGCCATGGACTTGCTGCCGCCGAGGATGCCGGCGCTGCCAAAGCTGCCCTTGTGGGTGTTGCGACGCCGCGGCTTGAGGCGCGCGGCAAAATCTTCGAGAGTGACGATGTGGCCGTCGGGGTAGATCTCGGCGGACGGCTGCAGGGCCAGCCTGGCGACGCGGAGTTCGCCGCAATGGTCGGGGCCGTCCGCGGTCAGCAGTCCCGGCTTGGCGCCGATGAAGGTGAGGGTATGGCTGGCGTGAATGCACGGACTGAAGGCCTGGCCGGTATCGGCATTGAGTCCGGAAGGACAGTCGAGGGCCAGCAGCGGGCATGCGTCGCGCTCGGCCAGACGGTTGGCGGTGGCGATCCAATCCGCGTAGCGGCCATCGGGCGCCCGCGCCAGGCCGATGCCGAACAGCCCGTCGACGATCAGCGACCAGCGGCCGTCACCCGGAATCGCCGACAGGGTGAAGCCGCCGGCTTCGGTGAATTGCCGATGGGCGGCCGCCGCATCGGGGGGAAGGTGTTCCGCATCGCCGGCGAAGACGACACAGGTCGCAAAGAAGCGTTCGCGCAGCAGGCGCGCCGCAACGAAGGCGTCGCCACCGTTGTTGCCGGGCCCGGCAAGAACCAGGATCGGCGCATCGTTCGCCAGCGCCAGGGATGCCGCCCAGTCGGCCGCCGCCATGCCGGCCCTCGCCATCAGGGGCTCGCCGGCGTGTATGGCTTCGATGTTGCGCAGGCTGGCACTGCGGTAAAGGTCGGTATCCATGGGTCGATTCTATCCCCAAATCCGGCGGGCGAGCCGCAGCGTGGACGCATGGATGGCGACCGTGTCGGCGATCTGCCGGGCATAGCCGCCGGCCATGGCGACGGCGACCGGGAGCGCATTGATCCGGCAGCGCGAGAGCACCCGGCGGTCGCGCTCGGCCAGGCCGGCGAAGCTCAGCGCGAGGCGGCCAAGGCGGTCATCGTGGTAAGGATCGGCACCGGCAAGGTAAATGACGAGGTCGGGGCGGGCCAGGTCGAAGGCGGTATCCAGGCCCTCCGCAAGGCGGGTCAGATAGGCATCGTCGGTGCAGCCGTCGGGCAACTCGATGTCAAGGTCGCTGGCTTCCTTGGTGAACGGGAAGTTGCGGGCACCGTGGATCGAGAAGGTGAAGACGCTGTCGTCGTCGCGCAGGATGCTGGCAGTGCCGTTGCCCTGATGGACGTCGCAATCGACGATCAGCACCCGCTTGGCGCGACCTTCGGCCTGCATGGCACGGGCGGCGACGGCGGCATCGTTGAAGACGCAGAATCCCTCGCCACGATCGCGGAAGGCATGGTGGGTGCCGCCGGCGAGGTTGGCCGACACGGCGCCGCTGTGCAGGGCCGAACGACAGGCGCAGATCGTCGCACCCGCCGAGCGGCGCGAACGCTCGACCATGCCCAGGCTCCACGGGAAACCGATGGCTTTTTGAGCCGTTTCCGGCAGTTGACCGCAACAGACCTGGCGGATGTAGTCGGGATCGTGGGCGCGCGCCAGTTCCTCGTCGCTGGCCGGGTGCGGCAGGTGAAAGTCGCTCGCGGAAAAGTCACCGCCGGCCAGCAGTTCGGCGCGCAGCCGGGCATATTTTTCCATCGGGAAGCGATGGCCGGCGGGCAGGGGCAGGACGAAGACGTCGGTGTAGAAAAGATCCACCGCCGAGGTCTCCTGCGGCAGCGCTCAGTTCAGCGCGGCGGACAGCTTGCGGCGGAATTCGCGAACCAGATCGTCGTACTGCTCGCTGCCGGCAAGGGCCTCGAAGATCTGCAGCAGGGCCTTGCGGCCGGCGCCTTCATCAAAGAAGCGGTCTCGGGTGACGACCTCCAGCGCATTTTCGAGTGCTTCGCGAAAACGGTTCTGGCCGGCGTAGGCGCGTGCCAGGTCGAGGCGGGTGGCGTGATCGGCCGGGTTGGTGGCGAGCTTCGTTTCCAGTTCGCCGGTGTCGGCAGCGCCGGCGGCCAGTGCCAGACGGGCACGCAGCGCATTGGCGCGCTCGGCCTCAAGGGTGTATTCGCTGGCGAGCAACTGTCCGGCTTCATCGCTGCGCCCGAGTTGCAACAGGACGTCGATGGCATCGAGGCGCACCGCCTCGTCTGCCGGTTGTTCGCGGCTGGCTTCCGAGAGCCTGGACAGCGCCTCGTCAAGCCTGCCTTCGGCGACCAGGGCGGCGGCTTCCTCGCGCAGGTTGCCGCCGGTAGCGGGCAGGGCGATGCGGTCGAGGAAGGCACGGATCTGGCCCTCCGGCAGGGCGCCATTGAACTCGTCGACCAGTTGCCCCTGGAAGAGCACCTTGACCGAGGGGATGCTGCGCACGCCGAAATGCTGCGCCAGCTCCGGGTTCTGGTCGGAATCCACCTTGGCCAGCAGGAAGCGGCCGGCGTACTCCTCGGCGAGCTTTTCGAGCAGCGGCTTGAGCGTCTTGCACGGTCCGCACCACGGCGCCCAGAAGTCGATGACCACGGGTACCCGCGACGATGGCTCGATGACCTTGGCTTCGAACTCTTCGATGGAAACATCAAATGAAAACTGGAACATGGATTGGACCCGAGGGATTAGATTCTGGCGAATTCTACCGCCAGCCGCGGCGCGCGGGGCGATTCCAGAACAAGCGCCGGGGTGGACGCCTGCTTCAGCCAGATGGCGAGGTGCTCCGGGAAGCCGGGTGTGTCGGGCAGGGCGCCGGGAATGTTCATGGTCCGCAACTGGAGTGTGGCCTGAGAACTGCCCAGTGGGGCGCCGGCGAGGGCGAGCCAGTGACCGGTGGCCGATTCCGCCCAGGTGTCAAGGTGGGCGCAGAGCACTTGCGCGTAGCGCCCTTCTTCGAGCCAGTTGCTGGCCAGGGCAATGAGCAGCGACCAGTGGGTTTCGCCCTCGGTATCGAGAGGAAAATACGCCGCTGACTGCAGGCCAGGGAGGACGGGCTGGATTCGCGCGGCGGCAACCGTCGGCTGCGTGGCGAGGAAGTCGTAGGGCAGAGGCTCGCTGTGGCCGTTGCAGACCTCATCGAGCAGCGTCAGAGTTTCCTGGCGCGGGCCGCTGGTCGATTGCCAGAGCAGGGCGCTGGGCAGGTGTCGGCGCTCCACGGGGATGCAGGCCACGGCGCCGACGAGTGCCAGCTGGGTCATCGCGGCGGCCCGGCGCAGGGGCTTGCCGAGCGCGCTGCGGACGGCTGCCGACAGTGTTTGCGGCCGGTACTGCTGACTGAGGACGGCGTTGACGAAGATCATCGGTCGCGCTCGACAATCATGGTCGCCAGACCGCCGCCGAAGCCGATCAGGTTGAGCAGCGCCCGCTGGATATGGGCATTGCTGCGGTCAACCATCGGCAACAGGGCAATCTCGGGATCGACTTTCTTGAAACCGGCGGTGTGGGGGATGCGGTCGGCAACCAGGCAAGCAAGCAGGGTGACCAGTTCGACAATCCCGCTCGCCCCCAGCGTATGACCGAGGTAGGGTTTGAGCGACAGCAGGGGGGGCGGATAAATCCCGAAAACCTGGCGCAGCGCATTGCCCTCGGCGAGGTCGGTGCCCGGCGAGCCGGCAGCCTGCAGCTTGATCAGTTCGATCTCGGCCGGCCCCACGCCTGCTTCCTGCAGGCAGTCGGCCATCAGCCTGGCGATCGGGCCGCCCGCCGGGTCCGGGCCCGTGGCCGAATAGGCATCGAGGCCGGTGCGCAGGCCGCTGATACGCCAGGTGCCGGGCTGCGCCGACAGTCTTGCCGCGGCGACGGCTTCGCCGAGGACGAGTCCGTCCCGCCCGGCATCGAATGGCTGACAGGTGGACTGCGAGAGCAGTTCCATCGCCGCGAAACCGGCCAGCGTGCTGTTGTTGGCGAGTTCGCAGCCGATCACGATGGCTTCGTCGATCTGGCCCCCGGCAATCAGGCTGCGCGCTGCTTCGAGCGCTGACAAGCCGGAGATGCAGGCAGTCGAGAAGCTGTAGCGCGGGCCCGACGACTGCAGCCAGTCGCCGATGCGGCGGCTGAAGGAAGCGCTGGCGACAGGCAGGTCGAACGGCGCGCCCTGCTGCTCGAAATGGCCGACCTGGAACGACGACGAGGCAATGAAAAGAGGAGTCTCGGCGGCGAACGGAGCAAGCTGGGCGGCGACGCTGACCAGTGCCCGCTCGGCGCGGGCGAGCCAGTCGGTTTCCGGCAGCGCCAGGCTGAAGTAGGGAAACTCACGTGTGCCGAGCCGCCGCCCGGTACAGCTGTGTTCACCGGCCCACAACGCATCGGCGACGGCCCCTGGCGAACTGCCGCGCGCGCAGAGGAGGCCGCTGCCAGTGATGTAGACAGGTCGCTTCATCGGCGCTGGGCAAGCCACGCGTCGAGGTGTCCGGTCATGTTGGCGACGCTGGAAAGGATGCGGCGGGTTTCCTTGCTGTCCGCCAGACGCAGGCCGTATTTCTTCTTGATCGCCATCGAAAGCTGCAGCGCGTCAAGCGAATCAAGTTGCAGCGGGGCTTCCGGCCCGAACAGCGGCTCGTCGTCGCCGATGCTGGCCGGGTCGCATTCCCGGTCGCAGGCTTCGACGATCAGGGCTTTGAGCTCGCTGCACAGTGCTTCGTTCATGAGCGGGCGGCAAGGGCGCGGTGATTGAGCCAGATGGCAAGGGCCAGAGCGAGCGCCGCGAAGACGAGCAGTTGGACGAGGCTGGGCAGAATGTCGGCAAAGCTGCCATGACGCAGCATCACGACATGAAAGCCTTCCAGCCCCCAGGCCATCGGCGAGAGCGCGGCCAGTTTCTGCATGGTGGCCGGCATGACAAATTTGGGAACCATGATGCCGCCGATGGCGCCCATCAGGACGTTGCCGACGCCGCCGACGATGGTCGCCTGTTCCGAGGTTTGCGCGATGCTGGCGATGAGCAGGGCCCATGCTACCGCAGCCAGGCTGACAGCGGCCGAAACCGCCCACCAGTTAACCAGCAGCGGCAGGCTGGCCGGCATTTCCAGCGCCTCGCTGCCGAACAGCGGAACGAGAAAGATGCCGACGAGCACCATCATGACCGCCTGAATCTGGTTTACCACGAAGAAAGGCAGCAACTTGCCGGCGAGAATCAGGCGGAACGGCAGGCCCATGGCGCGCAGGCGCTGCAGCGTGCCTTGCTGGCGCTCGATGATGAAGATGGACGAAACCGGAATGACGACAAAAAACATCGCGAAGATCAGCCAGGCCGGGACGTTCTGTTGCACCGAGGAAGGCAAGCGGACGCTGCGGTCGCTGCGGACGGCGGTACTGCGGATTTCGTCGGGCCAGTCCTTCTCGGCGCTGCCGCCGGGGGTAGTCGGCAGGCCGAAGAGTTTGCCGGCACGCTGTGTCAGTTCATCGGCCCGCAGTGCGCCGAGCGCGGCCATGACCTGGTTGCGGAAAGCGAGTTGCAGCGCCGGGCTGAGGGTCGGGTCGATGAAGAGTTGAAGCGGCTCGGTGGGCTTGCCATCGGCGCCGGCAGGAGTCAGCAGACGTTCTCCGAAACCCGGCGGCAGCATCAGCGCCAGGGCCTGATGGCCGGCAAGAATGCCGTGGCGCGCGGCTTCGGGATCGCTGTTGTTGTCCTGGCGACGGAAGGAGGCGGCTTTGTCGAGACGTTTGATCAGCGCTTTTGATTGCACACTCCGGTCGAGGTCGACCACGACGTAGGAAACGTCGATGGCGGCGCCGGGGGTGAAGGCGTCGCGCAGGGCCATGGTCATCACCAGGATGAAAATGGTTGGCATGATGAATAGCGCCAGCAAGCCATGCCGGTCGCGCAGGAGGGCGATCGATTCCTTGAGCCAGAGGGCGAGCAGGCGGGGCGACAAGGTCTAGTCCCGCAGCGAGCGCTTGGTCAGCCGCATGAATACCTGCTCCAGATTGTGCTGGCCAAGATTCAGGTCGCATACCTCGCAGCCGGTAGCTGCCAGCTCGTCGAGCAGGAGCGGCAGTGCTGCGGTCGACGGCAATTTCAGGCGATATTTCAGTCCGCCGGTCGCAACCGCCGGGTAACGGGCGGCGATCGCGTCCGGCAGGGGCTGGGCAAGATGCAGTTCGAGGACGGGTTCCGGGCATTGCAGAATGCTGTCCAGCGTCCCCTCGGCAAGCAGCCGGCCCTGATCGACAATGGCGATTTTCTGGCAGATGGCCTCGACCTCTTCCATGTAGTGGCTGGTATAGATCACCGTCGTTCCCGTGGCAGGCAGGGCGGCGATGGCGTCGAGCAGAAAATGCCTGGATTGCGGATCGACGCCGACCGTCGGTTCATCTAGCAACAGCAGCCGTGGCTTGCCGAGCAGGCCGATGGCCAGATTCAGGCGCCGGCGTAGGCCGCCGGACAGGCGTTCGGCGCGCTTGCCGACGACCTGATCGAGGCGGCCGAAGGCGATGGCAGCGTTGGTTTGCGCCTTCAGTTCGGCACCATTCAGTCCGAGCGCACCGGCGAAAAAACGCAGGTTCTCGGCGACGCTGAGCATCGGGTAGAAGGCGTAATCCTGCGGCACCAGGGCGATGGCGCGCGGGTCGGCGGCCCGGACGGCGGGCAGCAACTGGCCGTTCAGCGAAATCCGGCCGACGCCCGCGGTCAACAATCCGGCGAGCAGGGAAATCAATGTTGTCTTGCCAGCGCCGTTGGGCCCGAGCAGTCCGTAAACCGCGGCAGCCGGAATGTTGAGTGATATGTTTTGCAGCGCCGCGCTGGCGGCGTCCCGATAGCGGTACGAAACGCCATCGATCAGCAGCATCAGGCGGCGCGGCGCAGGTCGCCAAAGAACGCCTGCTCGCGATTGGCAAGCTGACGCAGCTTGGCGGCCAGTACGGCCGGGGCGAGCGGTTCGCGGTCGCGGATCATGCGGGCGGCTGAGAGGGCGAATTCGCGCCATTCGTCACCGATGTCGACCAGCGTTTCCGCCAGTTCATCGAGGCGTGGCCGGGCGAGCAGTTCGGCGGCTTCCTGCAGGAACGAGGCGTAAATGAAACGAAAACCGGCGCCGCCGGTACCAATTTCTTCCTGCATGCGCACCACTTGACCGACAAACATCCTGGTCTGCGCCGGATCGCCCTTCGCCGCCAGCGCTTCGACGGCATTGGCCAGGCGGCAGATGCCGCGCACGCCGATGATCGGCAAGGGGGCGTCGAGCATGATGCGCGTCGTCTTCTTCAGCGCCTTCGGGATCTCCTGCGACCAGTCCGGGGCAGACGGCTTGCCGGTGGCGTAGTAGAGCAGGCCTCTCGGGGCCAGAACGCCCCGGGCAAAGCGTGCTTTCTGCAAGGCGCCGGCGGCGCAGCGCACGGGGCTTTCGAAGACCGGATCGGAGAGATGATAGTCGCCGCTGGCGACATCCCGGCCGAACGCCAGGACGTTGTGTGCGTTGAAGTGAAAGCGCAGGTCCTCCGGCATGTAGGGTAGCCAGAACACCGAAGTCTGCATGCCGACCAGTTGACCCGCCGTCAGCAGTTCATCGAGGCGCCGGGTGCCGGCTTCCGGATTGCGGAATGTCTCGAAACGCATTTTCAGGCCGAGCGGCTTCTGCAGTCCCTTGATGATCGATTTCGGCGGCATCCGGTAGGCTACCAGTGGCAGGCCATTGATCCGGATGAGAGGAATGTAGGCGAAGGACAACGCCGCAGACAGCCCGAAGGCCATCGCTTCGGAAATCGGCAGTCCGTGGTGGCGAAGCATTGCTGACATGACGCCGCTCTCGCAATGCGATGCATGGCTGTGCTCGAATGCCATCATTCGGCCTTGTCGAGTCGGTCAACCCCGATGCCCATCGCTTCGGCGTAACGCTGGCGCAGCGCGGGCGAGAGGGAAGCGAAGACAGCGGGACGAAAATGCCGGCGGATGCGCCACTGCCAAAGGCCGGTCGTCTGCGCCAGCAGCGCAACATCCATTCGCGCCTTGTGCATGTGGTATTCGAGCGCCGATGTCAGTCCGCTAGCAACGCGCTGGCGCGCCTCTTCCGCCAGGCGATTGAGGTCTTCCACGGCCTGGCGGGTAACGATTTCCTCGACCTCCCAGCCCACTGACTGGACGATCCGTAGCCTGCCATTGGCGCCACGGGCATAGAGCGCCTTGCGGTGGCCGCCGAGCGTGGCGTTGCCTTCCTGCGGAACTTCATTCGTCAGCATGGTCGACCGCAGTCAGGTGCATCAGGGATCCGGTGAAGCGACCGCTCTCCGGGACAAAGCAGAGCAGTCGGTCGCCGGCCTTGAGTCGGCCGCTGTCAAGCAACTCGTCGACCATGATGAAAATCGATGCAGAGCCGGTATTCCCCTTGTTGTGGAGATTGGTGAACCACTTTTCCTGTCCCACCGGGAAAGCGGTCGCTGCCATGCAATCGACCATCGGCATCCGGAAGTATTCGGAGGACATGTGCGGCAGAAACCAGTCGACTGCCCCAGGGGCCAAGCCGTGCGTCGCCATGGCCTTTTGCAGCGATTTGCCGAGGGTCTGGTCGGTCACGTTGGCGTTGAGCAAGCGGACGTCCTGCTTGATCGAAAAGATCGAGCGGCTGGCCCATTCCGCCGGCGGAAAAGCCTGCCAGCCCTTCAGCGATCCGTCCGCCTGCTTCTCGCCACCGGCGACCATGCAGACCTCCATACTGTTTGCCTGCGACAGAATGTCGATCCAGTCAATACGCAGCGAGAGGCCATTGCAGCGCGGCGCATCCTGCAAACGAAAGGCGCCGGCACCGTCGGAAAGCATCCAGCGCAGAAAGTCCTGTTCGAAGGCGATCTCGGGATTGGCTTCGAGTTCTGCCAATCGCTGTTCAGACTCAGCCGGGAAATGGCGCGCCTGCAGCACTGGCGAGACGACTTCCGAGCCGGTCGCCACGGCGTTCTTGGCGAAGCCACAGACGATTGCCATGCAGGCGTACTTGAGAGCGGCCACCCCGGCGACGCAGATGCCTGCGGTCGACACCACTTCGCAGGCCGGAATGCCGAGTTCGCCATGGACCATGACGCCGTGGTTGGGCATCATCTGGTCGGGCAGGGAAGTGCCGGTCACCAGACAGTCCAGGTGTTCAGTCATGTCGAGACCGCGTATCGCGGCAGCCGTCAACTGGGCGTTGGTATGGGTGACCTGGCCGCTGGCCGGATCGATTGCATAGTAGCGTTCGCGGATGCCGTTGTTGCGCAACACGATGCGGCGGGCGCGGGAAGGCTTGCCGCCGATCATGCCGAGGATGCTCTCGATTTCATCGTTGCGCACCGGGGCATTGGGCAGGAATGCCGAGGTGCCGGTGATGTATGCCTTACCGCTACAGGTCATATTTCTTCAGGTTGAATTCCTGCGAGCCGGAAGGCAGCTCAAGCTCGGCGCGCAGCCGGTCAAGTCGCGGTTTCAGCAGGGGTGAAAATAACCATTGTACCAACAGACTTAATGGAACGACCGTCAGTATCAGCGTGACCAGATACAAGACGAATATCAGGAGAATGGGCCGCCGCCGCCACTGGCCTGTTCTGCCGAAGGCGCGGATGAGTTTCGACCAGACGCGGAATGCCCGATGCCCGGCGCGCTCGCTCAGTGCGAGGCGAGGATTGACGGTGACTGCCCGCAGCCCGGTCAGCATGGCGGCGCCCGACCTTTCCTCGTCGCGGTCGAGCGCATCGGCAAGAGCCCGGCCGAAACGGCTGGCATGGCGAATCTCCTCCTGCGCCACACCGGCCGGAGGCAGGCCGAGAAAACGATCGCGGCGGCCGGTCAGCACCCAGCGCGGCGTCGTGACGAACGTCGCCAGCGCGTGGCCCTGGTCGGAAAAGGCCAGATGATCACGCAACTGGCCGCCGGCTTCGGCAATCAGACTCTTCATGGTTTCCTGCGCCGAGAGCCACATGTTGCGACAGGCGACCAAGGTAATGACTGACTTGTCCTTGATCAGTTGTCGGCCCTGCGGACTCTTGAGAAAGGCGGTCATCGGCAGTGCCGGTGCCAGATACCATACCTGGTAGGTCAGGATCACCAGGTCGAACCGGCTGTCGGCGGGAATGCGCAAAGGCCTCAGCGGTGGCGCATCGAGTTGCACGCATTCGGGAAAGGTATCGAAAAACTGAACCACCGGCCAAGGCCAGGGAAACGGCGTCTCGGGAACCAGTGTCTCGAGATGCACTTGATGTCCCGCCGCACGCAACGGGGTAATCACCTGGGCGGTAATCTCGGCCAGTTGCCCGGTTTGCGAATAATTGATGACAAGGACGTTTTTCAAGCGCGTGGGTGCCTGCTGGCAGCCTTTCATTCTAACAAACTGGGCATCCCCCACGCTCTCCTGGAATGCCCGACCACGGCGATGAATTGGGACGATTGGCGCCATGGGGATGCCGGCGGAAGCGCTGACCAATGCCGGTCGGATGGGCGCGACAGGGCGGAAGCCCCGGCAGGCGAGCGACCAACCCCTGCGCTGCCCCTGTTTCAGGTCAGGCGTTTCCAGCTGGCGTGGTATTTGTGCAGGCGCTCGACGTCCTTGTCCCGCAGTTCGGCCAGACGCAGCAGATTCATGTTGTCCTCGAGGTCGGCGATCTTGACCGCTTTGGCAACCGGGTTGGTCGCCGCGCGTTCGATGAAGGCAGCGTAGTTCTCGTCGTCGCTCAGTTTGGTGACACAGTGCAGCGCTTCGATGACGCTGTCGGGGATGCCCGCCTTGGCGAGCCGCTCGAAAGTCCACCCATCTTGCTCATGGTCTTCGACGACGTCATGCAGCACCGCAGTCATGCGGGCTTCGTCGCTGTCCATGCGCAGCATCATGCGCAGCGGATGCAGGATGTAGGGGGCGCCGCCCTTGTCCGGCTGGTGAGTGGCGTGGGCACGGGCGGCAATCTTGACCGCCAGGGCCAGCGGATGAACCGTCGGCCCGGCCTGCAAATCCTGAAAGCGGGCGAACAGGGCATCGAATTCGGCCAGGAGTTCCGGGGCTTCGAGACGAGGGCTGCCGTTGCGCAGCCCGGTGGCGACGTCGTTGGCCCAGACAAAGTAGAGCAGTTGCCGTTCGAGTGACCAGTTAACCGGCGGATTGGCCAGCATGTCGGTCATGTTGGCGACCAGATCGGCGAGTTTGAGAAGCTTGGCCCGGGCTGACTTGTGCGGGGCATGCTCGATCTGCAGGGACTTGCGCTCGTCCTTGGGCAAGGATTTGTCGTCGGTTGCTTCGGCGACGAGGTCGGCCACTTCGGCACCGAACGCCTCGACGATCTCCGCCCGGGTGACGCTGCAGTCTTCGATGCAGTCGTGCAGGTAGGCGGCGATGATCAGGGCGGCATCCTGGCCGTTGGTTGCCTTGGCAACATTCGTGGCGACGGCCGCCAGGTGATTGATGTAGGGCGTTTCGCCGGTGTCCTTGCGGCGCTGGCTGGCGTGTTTGATGGCGGCGAATTCGACAGCCTGGGCAATGCGTAGTGTGTCGGACATGGCAGTCTCCGGAACTGGGAACTCGGGAGGGATGGATAGGACCTCGATTCCGGAATGGTAAACGTCGTCGCCCGACAACGGAACACGATGTGCGAGGCCCTTGATCGTGGCGATTCCCGGAGCGCCCATCCGATGAATCCCGGCAGTCGAATGGCAGAGCGGCGCAGAGCGGGGGAGTGGCTATTTTGACCTATAATTCCGTCGATCATGGATTCCCTGACCCTTATTCGCGAATTT
>JBEOKN010000065.1:0-2866 GCA_040275885.1 Azonexus sp.
TGGTTCTGCCGCGCTTCAACGCCATCGTTCCGCACCCGATGTAGGCCAGCAGGCCGAAGAACTTGGCGGTCAGCCAGCCTTGCACAAACGGATACTGGCCGCTCTGCCAGGCCATGACCAGGGCACTGCCCAGCAGCACCGTGTCGACGACATGGGGAACGACCTTTGCCAGGCGGGCCTTGAGCAGCAGGGATTCGGCAAGCATCCACCAGCCGCGCAGGGCGAAGCCGAGGCCGCTGAGGACGACGCAGGTGACATGGAGATGCTTGAGCGCAAGGTAGCTCATGCCGCGACGGCTTCCCGGTCGATCTTTTCGAGATGCTGCCGGTAACGTCGCGCGGCGCCCAGCAGGTTGACCATCAGCAAGCCGCTGGCCACCGCCAGCGCAATGCCGGCGGGTCGGGCCAGCCAGTCGGGCACGATGACCGCCGCCAGCAGCAGGGCAAGGGCCACGACATGCGCCTGCATCTGGCGCTGCGCGTCGACCTCGGGCAGCAGCTTGTTCATGTTCGGCACCGGCGACCGGGCGCTGCCACGGTTGCGCAGATGCATCCAGGCGAGAAACGGGACGATCTTGTAGAGCATGCCGATGATGAAGGACATGAAGCCGCCGACCAGCAACAGGATGCCGGAAAAAATGCTCCAGCCGGCCGCATCGGCAAGCGGCGGCCAGGCTGCTGCGGTCAACACCATGGCCAGGGCAAGAATGGCGCTCGCCAGTCCGATCTGCCAGTAGCGGTAAGTCGCGTCACTGCGCGCCCGCCGGCGCTGCGCCTGCAACCTGAGCGTCAGCAGGGCGAAGCCGATGCCGGCAAGCGCCGACAAGGCCTGGACCAGACGAATTGCCACTGCCGCGTCAAGAACGACGGCCAGCGCCCAGGCGGCCATCAGCCCAAGCATGACGCCGGGGAACCACCAGCTTGGCCGCGCCGGGTAACCGGGGGTCAACTGGAACATCGGCACGACGACATAGGCCAGCGCCGCCAGCAGGACGCCGGCCCACGCACCAAGCGCCCAGCCGGCGTGCAGGTCCGCCAGGGACGGCAGCGGGACCGCCCAGCCACTGGCGATGCCGAGGGCCAGCCAGGCGCCGAGCCCGACCGCGCCGGCAAGGCCGACGAGCGCCAGCTTGAGACCGCGGATCGTCGGACTGGTCGGCGGCACGCCGGCGAGCGCCCGCCCGCCGGCAACCAGAAACGCCACAACGCCGAGACCAAGGATGAGCGCGGCCGCGCCGAGCAACGCCGCTTGCCCGAGCAGGAACCCCGCAGCCAGCAGCAGCGCTCCCGCAGACAGGCCGGCGTGCAGCCAGCGCGCAACCACCAGCGGGTTGTCCAGGTTGGCGCCAGCGACGACGGGCAGGATCTGGATCAGCGCCCCGAGCATGACCATGAGCATGAAGCCAACGGTGATCAGGTGGGTTGCCGCGAGCAGGCCCGGCGTCCAGCGCGATGCCAGCAGATCAGGCCCGACAAACAGCAGCAGAAGTCCTGCCACCAGCGAGAACAGCGGGGCCGTGAGGAAGAAACGCAGCGGCGCTGCCAAGGGGGGGGCATTGTCGAACGAGAGCAGCGCCTGCATCCGGCCGCCCGATCAGCGCCAGATCAGAATTTCGAAGGTGCCGTCGCCGACCAGTTCGGTTTCGTAGGTGTAACCATTCTGCCGGAGCACCTTGTAGAGCGGATGCGGCTCGCGGAAGAGCAGGAGGAGCATCTTCTCGCCGGGCTTCAGGGTGTCGAGCATTTCCATGGTCTGCACGAACGGCTCCGGCGGTTCCATGTAGCGCGCATCGACGACATGCGGAGCTTTGGGATGGCTCATGCTTCGGCGAGTTCGGTTTCGAGGCGCGCCAGCAGTTCGGGCGTTTCACCAGCCAGATGCTGGTCGCACATCGGGTAAAGGATGTTCTCTTCCTTCATGTTGTGCTGCTGCATCATGATCAACAGGGTATCGGCGAGCCCGAGAAAGTCGTCAGGATTTGCCTGTTCCAGCGCGTCGACCGCATCATCGAGCAGCGAACGCATCTGGGTGTGCTCCATGCGCATGACCTGGGTCGGCCCCATGCGCATGCCGGTCTTGGCTTCGAAGGTCGGGAACAGGGTTTTTTCCTCACAGTCGAAATGCGCCAGCATGGCACTGCGAAAGTGGCCGAATGCCGCCCTTGCCGCCGGCAGGTTCTTTTTGCCGATCGCCTGCTCGGCCTCGGCAAAGAAATCGTCGCAGCGACGATGATCGTCGGTCATGAAGGTCCGGATGGTGGTCATGGCGAGCTCGCTCGGTTGGGAAGCGCCCATTCTCGGGGTACGGCACCGCCCTCTCCTTAATCACGGTCAAGAAATGGCGTTGATGGGCGGTGGTCTGTTGCCGCAAGTCCGCAATGGACGTGATGCACAGACCGACAGGGATGTCTATTTCTCCAGCACGTAAGTGCCAGGTGCGTCGGCCAGCGCCGGGAAACTGCGACTGGCCGCCGGATAGGCATCGATCAGGTCGCCGCAGCGCTCGCCCAGCCAGCGTGTCCAGTCTTCCCACCAAGTGCCGGATTTCTTGTCCGCCCGATCGAGCCAATGCTCCCAGTGCTCGTTGCGCTCGGGTTCAGCAATCACATAGGAGCGCTTGGGCGGACTGACCGGCGGATTGACGATACCGAGGATGTGGCCGGAGCTGGAACGGACGAAGCGCACCGAGGCATTGACGCTGATGTATTTGCGGATGCGGTAACACTGGATCCAGGGCGCGATGTGGTCATCCTCGGAGGTCACCGCGTAGAGTGGCTGGACGATGCGGTCGAGGTCGATCGGCTCGCCGGCGATGGTCAGCCGGTCGCGCTTGATCAGATTGTTGTGCAGATACATCTCACGCAGGT
>JBEOKN010000066.1:0-10711 GCA_040275885.1 Azonexus sp.
AAGCGTCTTTCCAGTCGCCATTGCGCGGCAACTTCGTCCTCGTCGGCCCACAGGCCGACCCCGATCCCCGCGAGATAGGCGGCGCCCAGCGCCGTCGTTTCAGTGACTTCGGGGCGCATGACGGGCACGCCAAGCAGATCGGCCTGCAACTGCATCAGCAGATTGTTGCGCGCCGCGCCGCCGTCAACGCGCAGATCGGCCAGCGCGATTCCCGAATCGGCAACCATGGCGCCGGCCAGATCGGCACTTTGCAGGGCGATGGCATCGAGTGCGGCGCGGGCAATGTGGGCGCGTGCGGTGCCGCGGGTCATGCCGAGCAGGGTACCGCGCGCGCCGGGGTCCCACCACGGCGCGCCAAGCCCGGAAAAGGCCGGCACCATGACGACACCGCCGCTATCGGGAACGCTGCCGGCCAGCGCCTCGATCTCCCCCGCGTTCTTGATGATCCCAAGGCCGTCGCGCAGCCACTGGGTGATGGCGCCCGCCATGAAGACGCTGCCCTCGAGGGCGAACACGATCCCGCCACCGTTGTCCCAGGCAATCGTCGTCAGCAGGCCGCGGGTCGAGGCGGTCGCGGTGGGTCCCGTATTCATCAGCATGAAGCAGCCGGTGCCATAGGTATTCTTGGCCATGCCCGGGGTGAAGCAGGCCTGGCCGAAGGTGGCGGCCTGCTGGTCGCCGGCGATCCCGGCGATGGGAATTTCGGCGCCGAACAGTTCGCGGTCGCAGGTGGCGACGGGTCCGCTACTGGGAACGACCTCTGGCAGCAAGGATCGCGGAATATCGAGCAGGCCGAGCAGTTCGTCGTCCCAGGCGCCGCAATGGATGTCGAAAAGCAGCGTGCGCGATGCGTTCGAGGGATCGGTGACGTGCCGGCGCTTGCCGGTGAGCTGCCAGACCAGCCAGCTATCGACCGTGCCAAAGGCCAGTTCGCCGCGTTCTGCGCGTTGTCGCGCCCCGGGAACCTCAGCGAGCAGCCAGGCCAGCTTGGTCCCGGAAAAGTAGGGGTCGAGCAGCAGCCCGGTCCGGCTGCGGAACAGAGCCTCGTGGCCGGCCGCTTTCAGTTCCGCGCAACGCCCGGCCGTACGCCGGTCCTGCCAGACGATGGCGGGCGCGAGCGGCCGGCCGCTGGTCCGGTCCCACAGCAAGGTGGTCTCGCGCTGGTTGGTGATGCCGATGGCCGCCACGTCGCCAGGCGCAATGCCCGCTTCAGCCAGCGCCTCGCGCCCGCAGGCAAGCTGCGTCCGCCAGATCTCGTCGGGATCGTGCTCGACCCAACCCGGCTGCGGAAAATCTTGGGCCAGCTCGCGCTGTGCCGACGCCACCGCCCGGCCCTTCGCATCGAAAAGGATGGCACGCGAACTGGTGGTGCCCTGGTCGAGGGCAAGCACGTATTTCATCGTTTTGTCTCCCGTTTCGGTTCGTTGCGATGGACGCATTATTCACCAGAGAGACTCCGCGCGGGGGACCTCCGCAGGCGGCAATCGTCGCTCCCTGTCTTGCCGATCCGTCCAACCTCCGTGACTGTCCGGCAAACACGAAACGATTCAAATCGTTACATTAAGACCCAACAGTTGCGGGCGGCGCAACGCGAAAATACGCTTCGCTTGGTTCGTTAAGGAAACCCCATGAACTCCGACAGCGCCATTCTTGCAATCAGCCTGTTCGCCGCCTTCGCCGATGGCAGCAACGACGACCGTGAACGCGAGCATATTCGCCGCTTCGCCGAATCCATGGGGGCCGACGCCCCTGACCTGCCCAGGCTCTATCAGGACATCCTCTTCAAGCGCATCACGCTGGCCGATGCTGCCAAGGCGCTCGATGATCTCGGGCAACGCCAGTTTGCCTATGAAATGGCGGTCTGCGTCTGCGACGCCGATGGCGTGCAGGGTGGCGGCGAGAAGAAGTTCCTCGCCGAGTTGAAGGCCCTGCTCGGCCTCGCCGGCGATGCGCAAAGCACCGAAGCGGAACGTCAGGCCGACAGCTTGGCCGCGAGCGCCGCCACGTTGACGCTCGCCTCCGGCCCGGTTGTCACGGCGACGGCTGCGGTCAACGAGGGGGAACTCGACAAATCCATCCTGAATTACGCCATCCTCAATGGCGCACTCGAACTGCTGCCACAGTCGTGGGCATCGGTCGCCATCATCCCGTTGCAGATCAAGATGGTCTATCGCATCGGCAAGACCTATGGCCACGAACTCGATCAGGGGCACATCAGGGAGTTTCTCGCCACTGTCGGCGTGGGCCTGACCTCGCAATACCTTGAACAGTTCGGTCGCAAGTTGCTTGGCGGCCTGCTCGGCAAGGTCGCCGGAAAGACTGTCGGCAAGATGGGCAGCGCGGCCACCGGTATCGCCTTTTCCTTCGCCAGCACCTATGCCCTCGGCCAGGTTGCGAAACGCTACTATGCTGGCGGCCGCGAGATGAGCGCGCAGTTGTTGCAGGAAAGTTTCCAGAACCTGCTTGGCCCGGCCAAGCAGTTGCAGAGCCAGTATCTGCCGCAGATCCAGCAGAAGGCCAAGACGCTGGACGCCGGTCAGATCATGGCCATGGTTGGCGGCAAGGGCCTTTGAGATCGCTGGCCGGAGATTCCTTCAGTCGCCGACGACAGCCATATATCCAATCCGGCCAAACCAATCGCGGACAGCGTTTTCCATGCGTCCACACCACGACACGGGAAGTCTCGACCACCCGCAGCAAAGGACAATCATCATGCGCCACTACCCTTCCGACAGCCCGCAAGCCATGGCTCGCCTGGTCGTACTTGCCTTGCTGGCTGATGGAATCATCGACACGAGCGAGCTGGACCAGCTCGACGCCAAGGGGACCATCGCCCGCCTCGGTCTCGATTCCGGGAGCTTCGACGACGTCTTCTACGGCTTCTGCGCCGACATGCTGCGCTCGGGTCAGCGGATGACTGCCGAGCGGCTCGACCTCGATGATGACGCCATCGACCGCATGCTCGACGAAATCCGGGATCCTCTTCTGCAGAAGAAGACGCTGCGCGCGATGATGGATATCGTTCATGCCGACCGCCAACTCACCGGGGGCGAGGCGGCGCTGATCTCGCGGGCCCTGAAGCACTGGGCTGTCGACCTGAATCAGCTCTCCGCGGCACCGGCGGGTGGTAGCCGTCTCTCGCCGCGCAACCAGCGGCATCCCCTTCCCGCCTGAGAATCGAGCCGCCTTTCATTCGGTCAGTCACTGATCTGATTGGGCGCACCGGTCTCAACGCGGGCGAGGCGCCTGACTCCGGCTCAAGTCGAATCCCGCGCAGACGACACGGGTCTCAGGAAGCTGGAATACGCCATCGCGGGGAGGCCGATCTGCTAAGATTCGCCGGGACTTTTCAGGCGCCACCAGTTGTCCTCCCTCCAGGAAACATTCTCTCCCGACGGCCCGCTGGCGCGGGCCATCAAAGGCTACCGCGTGCGTGCGCAACAGGTCGACATGGCCGAGCGCATCGCCGCGGCGATCAATGGCTGTTCGGTTTTCATCGCCGAGGCGGGCACCGGCACGGGCAAGACCTTCGCCTACCTGGTGCCGGCGCTGCAATCGGGCGGCAAGGTCATCGTGTCGACCGGCACCAAGACCCTGCAGGACCAGTTGTTCAACAAGGACCTGCCGATGGTGCGCGAGGCGCTCAAGGCGCCGGTCCGCATCGCACTGCTCAAGGGGCGCGCCAACTACGTCTGCCCCTACCATCTCCAGCGGGCGCTGGCCGATGGCCGTTTCCTGACGCGCGAGGATGCCGCCGATGCGCGCCGCATCTCGGTCTTCGCCAGGCTCACACACAGCGGCGACAAGGCCGAGTGCCTGGACGTCCCGGAGAACTCGCCGGTCTGGAACCACGCCACCTCGACCCGCGAAAACTGCCTCGGCCAGGAATGCCCCGACTACAAGGGCTGCTTCGTCATGCAGGCGCGGCGCGAGGCGATGGCGGCCGATCTCGTGGTGGTCAATCATCACCTTTTCTTCGCCGATGTCATGCTGCGCGATGAGGGCATGGCCGAATTGCTGCCGGCCTGCAACACGGTCATTTTCGACGAGGCGCACCAGTTGCCGGAAGTCGCCACGCTGTTCTTCGGCGATACCGTGTCGACCGCGCAGGTTCTCGATCTGGCGCGCGATGCGCGCTCCGAAGGGCTGGCCAATGCCCGTGACTGCCTCGAACTGCAGACCGGCGGGCGGCAGCTCGAAAAGGTCGCCCGCGATCTGCGGCTGGCGGTCGGCATCGATGCCGGACGCTTCGCCTGCGGTCAACTGCTTGAAAAGCCCGAATTTGCCCCGACCCTGAAGCTGCTTGAAGAAGAAATCGCGAAGTTCGCCACTCTCCTCGAATCGCAGGCCGAGCGTGCCGAAGGGCTGGAAAAGTGTTGGCAGCGGGCGGTCGAACTGGTGGCGCGCATTGCCGAGTGGCAGAAGACCAACGACGGCTACGTGCGCTGGGGAGAAGCCTACACCCAGTCGCTGCAACTGAACTCGACACCGCTCGATATCGCCGAAATATTCAAAAAGCAGATGGGCGGCCACCCGCGCGCCTGGATTTTCACTTCGGCGACGCTCGCCGTGCAGGGCAAGTTCCAGCACTACTGCGGCGAACTCGGTCTCGGCGAGCCGGAAACGGCGTGCTGGGAAAGCCCCTTCGATTACGCAAGACAGGCGGTGCTCTACGCGCCGCTCGGCATGCCCGAGCCGAATTCCTTCGGGTACTCCGATGCCGTCGTCGACGCCGCATTTCCCGCACTGCTGGCCTCGGGCGGCCGCGCCTTTTTCCTGTGCACCAGCCTGCGCGCAATGCGCCGCACCCACGAGCTCCTCAAGGCACGGTTGGAGGACGAGGGCCACGAACTGCCGCTGCTGCTGCAGGGCGAAGGCAGCAAGAACGACCTGCTGCAACGCTTCCGCCATCTCGGCAATGCCGTGCTGGTCGGCAGCCAGAGTTTCTGGGAGGGGGTCGACGTGCGTGGCGAGGCGCTGTCGCTGGTCGTCATCGACAAGATCCCGTTCGCGCCGCCCGACGACCCGGTGCTCGCGGCGCGCATCGAACAGATGCGGCAGCAGGGGCGCAATGCCTTCATGGAATACCAGTTGCCGCGCGCCGTGATCAACGTCAAGCAGGGCGCCGGCCGGCTGATCCGCGACGAAACCGACCGCGGCGTGCTGATGATCTGCGATCCGCGACTTCTGTCGAAGCCCTATGGCCGCCGCGTCTGGCAAAGTCTGCCGCCGATGCGGCGCACCAGGGAACTCTCCGAAGTGATCGATTTTTTCGCCGGCCGATGAAGTCCACCTTCGACAAACTGCGCGCCGGGCAGCCGCAACTCTTTTCTGACGCCGCCATCACCATCGATGCGGCGACGGTGAACGCGATGGCCGAGATCATCGCCGCCATCGAGTCGGTTGTCGCCTTGCCGGCCTGGCGCGCGCGCGTGCTCGCTTGGGCGCCGCAGATCGCCCGCTGCCCGGTCGCCGCGCGCGGCGTCTTCCTCGGCTATGACTTTCACCTGACCGACGCCGGCCCGCAACTGATCGAGATCAACACCAACGCCGGCGGCGGGCTGATCAACGCCTATCTGCTCGCGGCGCACGGGCGGGCCGCCAAGGGTGCCCGGGTCATGGAGTCGTTCGTTGCCATGTTTCGCGAGGAATGGCGGCGCGAGCGGGACAACGCACCGCTGCGGCGCATCGCCATCGTCGACGAGAACCCGGGCGAGCAGTTTCTCGCGGCGGAATTCGCGCTCTTCGCCGAACTGTTCGAGGAGCACGGTATCGCCGCCGTGATCGTCGATCCGCGCGACCTGGTGCGCGACGGCAACCGCCTGTTGCACCGCGGCGAGGCGATCGACCTGGTCTACAACCGCCTCACCGATTTCTCGCTGGATGCCACGGTCAACGCCGATTTGCGGGCTGTTTTCGAGGCCGGCGGCGTTGTCCTGACACCGCATCCGCCGGTGCATGCCCTTTACGCCGACAAGCGCAACCTGATGCTGCTGTCCGACGCGGCGGCGCTGCACGATCTCGGCGTCGCCGAAGAAACGCAGCGCACCCTGCTGGCCGGCATTCCGCGCACCGTCGCGGTCTGCCCGGAGCAGGCCGAGCGTTTCTGGAGCGAGAGGAAGCGCTGGTTCTTCAAGCCACCCGCCGGCTTCGGCAGTCGCGCGGCGTATCGCGGCGGCAAGCTGACACGGCGGGTCTTCGAGGAGATCCTGCACGGCGGCTATATCGCGCAGGAAATCGCCCCGCCGTCGGAACATGTCGTGATGGTTGCCAATGGCGAGCAGCGCATGAAGGCGGACATCCGCTGCCTGGTCTACGACCGGCGCATCCAGCTGGTTTCCGCCCGCCTCTACCGGGGCCAGACGACCAATTTCCGCACGCCGGGCGGCGGTTTCGCGCCGGTGTTCGTTTCCTGAACGGGTAGAATCGCGCCATGAAGGTATTTGGCATTGCCGGCTACTCCGGCTCCGGCAAGACGACCCTGCTGGAAAAACTGATCCCGCAATTCACCGCGCGCGGCCTCAGGGTCTCGGTGATCAAGCACGCGCATCACGGCTTCGACATCGACCGTCCGGGCAAGGATTCCTACCGTCATCGCGAAGCCGGGGCGAGCGAGGTGCTGCTCTCGTGCAACGACCGCTGGGCGCTGATGCACGAGCGGCGTGACCGATCCGACGTGACGCTGGATGAACTGCTGGCCCGCCTGGCACCTTGTGACCTGGTGCTGGTCGAAGGCTTCAAGCAGGAACCGATCCCCAAGCTCGAAGTCTATCGCCCGGAAAACGGCAAGCCGCCGCTGTTTCCCGAGCGCAGCGATATCGTCGCGGTCGCCAGCAATGTGGCGCTCGCCACCAGTCTGCCGCGCCTGGCGCTCGACGACGTCGCCGCCATCGCCGACTTCGTGATGAACACCCTTCAATTGCAGGAACGCCCATGCTGAGTTTCGAACAGGCCCTGGAAAGACTGCTCGCCGCGGCGCAGCCGGTCACGGAAATCCGCTCGCAGCCGCTGACCGCCGCCGCCGGGCGCGTTTTGGCCCTGGCCCAGCGGTCGACCGTGGCAGTGCCGCCACTCGACAATTCGGGCATGGACGGCTATGCCGTGCGCAGCGCCGACGTGACCGCTGCCGGTGCCTGTCTGCCGGTCAGCCAGCGCATTCCCGCCGGCACCGTCGGGACGGCATTGCAGCCGGGAACGGCGGCGCGCATCTTCACCGGCGCGCCGGTGCCGGCCGGGGCCGACGCCGTCGTCATGCAGGAACTCTGCGAACATGGCGACGGGGGGGTGGTCATCAACCACGTGCCGCGCCCCGAGGAAAACATCCGCCGCGCCGGCGAGGACATCGCCGCCGGCGCCGAGATTCTCCGGCCCGGGATCAGGCTGCGCCCGCAGGACATCGCGCTCGCCGCCAGCGCAGGGCTGCCCGAGCTGCCCGTCTATCGGCGGGTGCGCGTCGGCGTCTTCTTCACCGGCGACGAACTGGTGCAACCGGGCGAGCCGCTGCCTCCCGGCGCCATCTACAACTCGAACCGCTACGCGCTGCGCGCGCTGCTCGAGGGCCTGGGCTGCGCGGTGCGTGACCTCGGCACGGTCCCCGACAAGCTGCCGGCGACACGTGACGCGCTGCGCCGCGCGGCGGCCGACAACGACCTGATCATCACCAGCGGCGGCGTTTCGGTCGGCGAGGAGGATCACGTCAAGGCGGCGGTCGAGGCCGAGGGCCAGCTCGACATGTGGAAGATCGCCATCAAGCCGGGCAAACCGCTGGCCTTCGGCGAAGTTCGGCGCGAAGGCGGCAAGGCCTGGTTCATCGGCCTGCCCGGTAATCCGGTATCGGCGATGGTGACCTTCATGGTCATGGTCCGCCCCTTCGTCCTGCGCCTGCAGGGCGTCAGCGATGTGACGCCGCGCGCCTTCGTCTTGCGCGCCGACTTCGACTGGCCGCGACCCGACGTGCGCGCCGAATTCCTGCGCGCCCGCATCAACGACCGGGGTGGCGTCGACCTCTATCCGAACCAGGGCTCGGGCGTTGTCACCTCGCTGTGCTGGGGCGATGGCCTGGTCATCAATCCGCCGGCGCTGGCGGTCAAGCGCGGCGACAGCGTGCGCTTCGTGCCGTTTGCGGAATTGCTGACGTGAGCGTCAAGGTTCTCTATTTCGCCGGCCTCAGGGAGGCCCTCGGCACGGGCGGCGAGACGCTGGAACTGCCGCCCGGGGTGACTACCGCCGGCGGCCTGCGCGACTGGCTGACCGGCCACGGTCGGGAAGCGCTGGCCAGTGCGAAGAACCTGCGTTGCGCGGTCAATCAGGACATGGCGGGTCCGGACGCGGCGGTCGGCGACGGTGACGAGATCGCCTTCTTTCCGCCGGTCACGGGAGGTTGACCTTGACCGTCCGCGTTCAGCAGGCGGATTTCGACCTTGGGGCCGAGTTGACCGCGCTCAGGGCCGGCGATGCCCGGGTCGGCGCGCTGGCCAGCTTCGTCGGGCTGGTGCGCGATTTCAGTCACGGGACCGGCGTCGCGGAAATGACCCTCGAACACTATCCAGGCATGACCGAAAAGTCGCTCGCGGACATCGTCGCCGAGGCGAAAGCGCGCTGGGACATCTACGCCACGCTGGTCATCCACCGCGTCGGCCCGCTCAAGCCGTGCGACCAGATCGTGCTGGTCGCCGTGACCAGCGCGCATCGCGGCGAAGCCTTCGCCGCCTGCGAGTTCATCATGGATTACCTGAAGACCAAGGCGCCGTTCTGGAAACGTGAAGTCACCGCGGAAGGCGCGCGCTGGGTCGATGCGCGTGAAACCGACGACAGCGCTGCGGCGCGCTGGCAGACTGCGGAACCTCAACCTTAGTCGCCAAGCCGGTGCCAAATCGCCGACCATATCGCTTGAGTGACGGGAGACGACTCTTAGCGGTAGTAGCCAGAACGGAAAAGCTGCCGCTCAACGTTGAATTAAACGGCGCGCCGCTTGCGGCGCGTCCGAGCGACCGTAGGGAGCGTTTTTGAATGCGATGTTAGAGCGCATTTGATTTGTGGCTTGGCTGCAAACGTAACGAGGCGACTACGCCAAATGCCATAAGAATAGCCGCGGTACCTAAATGTGGCAAACGGAAAGCGCCCGGGTTACCAAAGCACAGGCGGTCGAGATGACAAGCGGATGGCGCCAACAACGCCAGAGTAGCCAAGGGGAAGAGCGAGCCAGCGCACCCAGCCAAAAGACTCGGGAAGATATGAAAGAGACAGTGCGGTGGCAACCACGGCACCAAAGATGCCCCAGCCAATGATGAATAGCCGTTCCCGGGGATTGGGTTCGCGGGTGGTTGGCGGAACGAGGCGGCTAGGCGAAGACGACACGATTTGCGCTCTAACGTTTGAGGTAACCGGCGCGCTGCTTGCAGCGCGTCCGGTTGACCGAGAGGTTAGACGTCGCGCCAATCATCGCCGGGTTTGATTTGATTTATCAAGGCAAGACCGGGTATCAGGCACTGTATAAATTGCCCCAACTTCTCTTTCAAGCACTCTGTGAATACTGCCCTGAAAGCTTGAAGGGCTGCAATGAAGTTGCCCAGAACGACACCGACTACAGCACCTGACAGCGCGCCACGCCAAGCACAGGCCTCAACGACCTTACCAACGAGTTGGCCAAGATTCTTCGGGCTGCGGGTGTAGGCCCAAAGGTTCAATTCTGATGTCCGAGTCTGGAGGACCGGCAGTGTGACAACAATCCATACGCCACAACCTATCTCGAACGAGAAATTGCGCCAATCAACTTTGAACTCTGGATACGAAAACAGCGTAAGGATCTTCCATTCGTTCTTGTCGAAATCGCGATTGCAGTCAAGAACATTACCCTCGGCCTCTGCAATATCAGTGATGATGTCGCTAATTGGTTTCGTTGGATTGTCAATCTGATGTCGTGAATCCTGTTGTTTCGCTGGCACGGAGTTCAGACTGTCGACTCGAAACAGTCGGGCATTGATCTCGCGCTGCTTGAAGTATCCACCATCGCCCAGACGAACTTCTTTATCGTTGGGTCCGGGTTTGATCGATCCATTTCCCTGATCACGGTAGACGGCAAGAATTGCATCCCGTTGCTCAGGGTGTTCGACCGCACTTCCTTGTTTCTCGACGGAGTGAGTAAAGTCAACCAAGAAGAGATCTCTGGTAATGGTTGGCTCTGTAGCAAGCTTTGCAGCGATATACGAATCTGGATCGCCGTCAGCGGGATATTTATATGCTGAGAAAGCGCTTTCGATAATTGTGCGTTGAGCGCCCGTGCAAGAGTCTTTGATCAATAGAAAGGCCGATACCGTAGCGCTAACAACCTGGTGCCATGGCACAACGACATCGAAATTCCCGACAACTTGGGCAGGATTATGTCCCTCGGTAACTACGTACCACTCTTGCCTTGCCCAGTAGATGCAAATTGGCTTTCCTGGAGCGAACTCAGAAACTGAACCGACCTGCTTGTGTGCTGTGGTAGAGAGAGAGTATCCCTGTCGCACACCAATCGGTGCCTTCCAAGGACCAGGATAGGCTGGGTCTTGCGCGAACGCAATCAGCTCCGGGGAGTTCATGTCGGGCCTGTAGCTCATCAACAATGTCATAGGTTTCTCCTTTTGTTGGCGTGACCGAAGGGTGAAAGTTTCGACGTCTAACGTGAAGTGGACAGCAATTTCGCAGGGTTTCTTGAATTTCCGACGTATAA
>JBEOKN010000067.1:0-40407 GCA_040275885.1 Azonexus sp.
CTCGCAAGAGAGATTAAAAACTAACCACTAAGGAGAAATTCTGATGCAAAAGAAACTTATCGCCCTGGCAGTTGCCGGCCTGGCCTCGACGGCTGCCTTCGCGCAGACCAACGTGACCATCTACGGCTCGGTCGATTACGGCTATGCCTACCGCTTCGACGCTCGCGGTGTTGATTCGCTGACCAACGGCGGCCGCAGCTTCAACAAACCGGGCAGCGCCAGCCAGCTCAACGGCGGCCAGCTCAACGGCAACCGCCTCGGCTTCAAGGGCACCGAAGATCTGGGCAACGGCCTGAAGGCTGTCTTCCTGTTCGAGCAAGGCTGGCTGGGCGACACCGGCGGCGCCGCCGATTCCGGGTCGGTCTACAATCGTCAAGCCTACATGGGTCTGTCGGGCAACTTCGGTACCGTCGTCGGTGGCCGCCTGTACTCCCCGCACTACACCTTCGTTTCCGGCCTCGATCCGTTCGGCGCCGGCACGATGGGCGCCTACCGCAACGTCTATTCTCCAGGTGGCCAAGGTGTATCCTCCAACGCCAATCTCATGGATCCGGTACGCCTCAACGACTCTCTTGCCTACATGTCCCCGAACTGGGGTGGCTTCCAGCTGACCGCCGTTTTCTCCAACAGCGGCCCGAGCGCTGCTGGTCCTGAAAGCACCAACAACAACGCCCAGAACAGCACCGTGTATGGCCTCCTCGGCCAATACACCGGCGGCGCGTTCACGGTCGGTGCGAACTACCACTACATCGCCGGCGGCACGGGTCTTACATCCACCGTCTGGGATGGCCCGACCCAGAACTCAACGACCACCGGCCTGGTCGACAGCGTTCAGAACTTCACGCTGGGCGGCTCGTATGACTTCAAGGTCGTCAAGGTCATGGCTCTGTACTCGTGGAACGAAATGGACCTCAAGACGTCCAACGTCGGCAACGCCACGGTCAACAACTGGATGCTCGGCGCCACCGTCCCGATCGGCAAGCACGAGATCCTGGGTTCGTACATCTACTCCGACGGCAACCGTCAGGCCGGTGGCGATGCACAGCAACTGGCGCTTGGCTACAAGTACAACTTCTCCAAGCGCACCTCGTTCTACAGCGCCTACTCGTGGATCGACAACTCCGACAAGCGCCTCAACGGTGTCGGCGATGCGACCGCATCGGGCTCTTACGCTGCACAAAACAATGCGGGCGGTGTCGCCACCTTCCAGCCCGCCGGTGTCTGGCAGCAAGGCGTCCAGGTTGGTCTGCGTCACTGGTTCTAATCTGGCGCAAGCCGGATCAGCAAAAAGGGTGCTTCGGCACCCTTTTTTGTTGCCGTACACTGCGCCGCAACGACGAAGGGCGCCCCGCGGGACGCCCTTGGTGCCGTCAGTCCTGCTGACTCAGGCCAGCAGAATCAGGTTGTCGCGGTGAATGATTTCCGGCTCGTCGACATAGCCGAGCAGCTTTTCGATCGCCGCCGTCGACTTGCGGGCAATCAGGCGGGCTTCGCCGCTGCCGTAATTGCTCAGGCCACGCGCCACTTCCCGCCCATCCGGATCGATACACGCCACTGCCGCACCGCGCTCGAACTCGCCCTCGGCGGCAATGACGCCGATCGGCAACAGGCTTTTGCCCGCTTGCAGCGCGTTGACCGCACCCGCGTCGAGCAGCAGGCGGCCCGCCAGTTGCAGGTGGTCGGCAAGCCATTGCTTGCGCGCCGCCAGTGGCTGGGTCAGCGATACCAGCAACGTGCCCAGCGCTTCGCCACTGGCCAGACGGATGATGGCATCAGCTTCGTGGCCGCTGGCGATCGCCGTGTGCGTCCCGCTCTGCGCGGCGCGTTTGGCGGCGATGACCTTGGTGATCATGCCACCCTTGCCGAGCGCGCTGCCGGCACCGCCAGCGATGCGCTCAAGCGCTTCATCACCGGCCGTCGCTTCGCCGATCAGGGTCGCTGACGGATCCTTGCGCGGGTCGGCGGTGTACAACCCCCTCTGGTCGGTCAGGATGATCAGCGCGTCGGCTTCGATCAGATTGGCGACGAGCGCGCCCAGCGTGTCGTTGTCGCCGAACTTGATCTCGTCGGTGACGACCGTATCGTTTTCGTTGATGATCGGCACGACGCCGAGTCCGAGCAGCGTTGTCAGCGTCGACCGCGCGTTGAGGTAGCGCTTGCGATCGGCAAGGTCGTCATGCGTCAGCAGGATCTGTGCAGTGTGCAAGCCATACTTCGAGAACGCACCTTCGTAGACCTGGACCATCCCCATCTGGCCAACGGCAGCGGCCGCCTGCAACTGGTGGACCGACTTCGGGCGCCTGCTCCAGCCAAGACGCTGCATGCCGCAGGCGATGGCGCCGGAAGAAACCAGCAACACTTCCTTGCCCTGCGCGCGCAGGACACTGATCTGCCGCGCCCAGTCGTCGATCGCGGCGAGGTCGAGGCCGGCGCCGTTGCCGGTGACCAGCGCCGATCCGACCTTGACGACCAGGCGCCTGGCTTTGGCGAGGCGGGTCTCGCTCATTCGCCCTCACCAGCGCTGGCCGGCGCGTCGTCATCGACTTCCTCCGCTGTAGAATCATCCTGGGGCGCCGGCCGCGCCATCTTTTCCAGCATTTCGTAGACCGCGAAGATCAGCCGCTTCGTCCCATCGCCGCTGATCGCGGCAATCGGAAACACGGGGCCGTCGTAGCCGGTCATCTTCTTGTAGGCCTCGAGAAAGCCGGCGATCATGGCGCCACGCTCTTCCTCGGGAATCAGGTCGACCTTGTTGAGCACCAACCAGCGCGGCTTGGCGGCGAGCGCCGGGTCGTGCTTGAGCAGTTCGCCGACG
This sequence comes from Azonexus sp., assembly GCA_040275885.1. Lineage (GTDB taxonomy): Bacteria > Pseudomonadota > Gammaproteobacteria > Burkholderiales > Rhodocyclaceae > Azonexus. The sequence goes on from JBEOKN010000067.1 coordinate 2,816, forward strand.
ATAGCCTGCGCGTCGCGCAGCGGGTCGGCGTCGGGGTCGATCGGCGCGAGGTCCACCACATGCAGCAACAAGCGGGTACGCCGCAGGTGCTTGAGGAAGCGCAGGCCGAGGCCGGCGCCATCGGCGGCACCCTCGATCAGGCCCGGCACGTCGGCCATGACAAAACTCTTGTCGGGATCGACGCGGACGACGCCGAGATTCGGGTGCAGCGTCGTGAACGGGTAGTCGGCGACCTTCGGACGGGCAGCGGAAACGGCGCGAATCAGCGTGCTCTTGCCGGCATTCGGCAGGCCGAGCAGGCCGACATCGGCGAGCACGCGCAGTTCGAGCCGCAGTTCGAGTTCCTCGCCCGCTTCACCTTTGGTACACTGGCGCGGGGCGCGGTTGGTGCTCGACTTGAAACGAAGATTGCCGAGGCCGCCCTTGCCGCCCTTGGCGATCATCACCTTCTTGTCGTGCTGATCGAGGTCAACCAGAAGCTGTCCGCTGGTCTCGTCGAAAATGACGGTGCCGACCGGCATCCGCAACACGATGTCATTGCCGCCAGCGCCGAAGCAATCGGCGCCGCGACCATTTTCACCACGCTGGCCAAGAAACTTGCGGGCGTAGCGGTAATCGATCAGCGTATTGAGGTTGCGGTCGCCGATGACGTAGACACTGCCGCCGCGACCGCCATCGCCCCCATCCGGCCCGCCCAACGGGGCAAATTTCTCGCGGCGAAAGGAAGCAACGCCATTTCCGCCGTCGCCAGCCTTAACGTAGATCTTCGCCTCGTCAATGAATTTCATCTTTCGCCCCTACCAACAAAAAAGCCCTATCCGGCGGATAGGGCTTTCGGTCTCCGCCGTGCCGACTTATGCGCCGGCCGGAACGATGATGACCGTGCGGCGATTCTTGGCACCCTTGACGGCAAACTCGACGACACCATCCTTGAGTGCGAATAGCGTATGGTCCTTGCCGCAACCGACATTTTCGCCCGGGTGGAACTCGGTGCCGCGCTGGCGAACGAGGATGTTGCCGGCGAGAACGAACTGCCCGCCATAGCGCTTGACGCCCAGTCGTTTTGACTCTGAATCGCGGCCATTGCGTGAACTGCCGCCTGCTTTCTTGTGTGCCATTTGCTAGCTCCTTCTGTGACCTCAGGCAGCGATCGTGTCGATGCGCAGTTCGGTGTAGTTCTGACGATGGCCCTGATGCTTCTGATAATGCTTGCGACGGCGCATCTTGAAGATATTGATCTTTTCGTGGCGACCGTGGGAAACCACGGTGCACGTGACGGTGGCGCCAGCAATGAGAGGGGCGCCGACCTTCACCGACTCGCCTTCGCCTACCATGAGGACCTGATCGAGGGTGATTTCTGCGCCAACTTCTGCCGGTATCTGTTCTACTTTGAGTTTTTGGCCGGCGCAAACGCGATACTGCTTGCCGCCGGTTTTTATGACCGCATACATGGTTGGACTCCGAAAATGAACCAAAGGGTGCTACAAAGAACCGCACATTATACGGAAAATCGCCCACAGGTCAAAGCCAAGTCGCGCCTTGTGGTAGACTTTTGCCCTTTCAAACCCCCTCTCCCCCGGCGCCTCTCCCGGCGAGCGGGGGAGATTCGCGAGTCGTCGCGACTCGCCAAGTCCGGAGCAATTCATGGCTGAAATCACCACTCTCTCGGGTCTCATCTACGAAGAAACCATCGTCGGCGAAGGCGCTGAAGCGCGCGCTGGCGACCATGTCGTCGTCCATTACACCGGCTGGCTGACCAACGGCAGCAAGTTCGATTCGAGCAAGGACCGTAACGATCCTTTCTCGTTTCCGCTCGGCCAGCGGCACGTCATTGCCGGCTGGGACGAAGGCGTTCAGGGAATGATGATCGGCGGTACGCGCAAGCTGACCATCCCGCCGCAACTCGGCTACGGCGCGCGCGGCGCCGGTGGCGTGATTCCGCCGAACGCGACGCTGGTCTTCGAAGTCGAGCTGCTCGCCATCGAATGAGTGACTCCGGCTTCGAACGACGATCGAAACGGCCGCCGAGCCAGGCGGTTGGCGACGACCCATGGGCCAAGTGGCGTCAGCCGGAGGCGGCGCCAGCTCCCCCTTCTGTCGAGCGGCCCGCCCCCATCCGCCGGGAAGAAACGGGCAAGCTCGCGGCTACCGCCGAGGTCCCGGCACAGCCTGAACCGCTACCGGTCACCGAGGCGCGCACGCGTCCGACGGGCACGTTGAGTCCGATAAGGTCTGCGGTGCCGAAACGGGCGGCAGCGAAAAAGCCGTTCAAGAAAGGGGCGACCGCGCCCGAAAGGAAATCGCCTGGGCAGGCAACAGGCGCGCCTCGCGTGCCGACGCCACCGCGCGAACCCGGCGCTGCGCCGGCAGGTGTCCGCCTGTCCAAGGTGATGTCGGCGCGCGGAATGTGTTCGCGCCGTGAGGCGGACCTGTGGATCGAACGCGGCTGGGTTTTCGTCGACGGCGAACGCATTTCCGAACTGGGATCGCGCATCGACCCCGATGCCGAGATTTCGATTTCGAAGGAAGCGAAGCAGGATCAGGCGAAGCAGGTGACGATCCTGCTCAACAAGCCGATCGGCTATGTGTCCGGCCAGCCCGAGCCGGGTTCGACACCGGCGGTGACCCTGATTTCTGCGGAAACGCAGGTCAGGCAGTCGGGTGACCCGGAGTTCAGGCCGTGGATGCTGCGCGGACTGGCGCCGGCCGGACGCCTCGACGTCGATTCGACCGGCCTGCTGGTGCTGACGCAGGACGGCCGCATCGCGAAGAAGCTGATCGGCGAGGACAGCGATGCCGAAAAGGAATACCTGGTGCGGGTCAGCGGCGAGCTGGTCAAGGATGGCCTCGGGCTGCTCAACCATGGCCTCGAACTCGACGACAAGCCGCTGAAGCCGGCGCGCGTCAAGCAGATCAACGCGGATCAGCTGCACTTCATCCTGCGCGAAGGCAAGAAGCGCCAGATTCGCCGCATGTGCGAACTGGTCGGACTACGCGTGACCGGCCTCAAGCGGGTGCGCATCGGCAAGGTCAAGCTCGGTGACCTGGCGTTGGGGCAGTGGCGCTTCCTGCGCGCCGACGAGGCATTCTGAAAGAGCGCCGGCTCAGGCCGAGCCGGTAACCACCCGCCCGCGCACCGGCGGCATGACCACGGCTTCGCCTTCGATGACGACCTTGCCAGCCACTTGGCAAATGGTGTCGAGCGTGACGCGATTCTTGGCTACGTTGATTTCCTTGATGGTGACGGTGGCCTTGACGGTATCACCCGGGCGGACCGGCCCCTTGAACTTCAACGTCTGCGACAGGTAGATGCTGCCCGGACCAGGCAGATGATTGGCAAGCACCGCCGAGATGAAGGCCGCTGACAACATGCCATGAGCGATGCGCCCTCCGAACCCGGTGTTCTTGGAATACTCCTCGTCCAGATGGGCCGGATTGGTGTCCATCGAGATCCCGGAAAACATGATGATGTCGGCTTCGGTGACGGTCTTGGCGACGCTGGCCGACATGCCGGGGTGCAGTTGATCGACGTAATGAGTCATGCTGTGCTCCTGTGCTGATGCGTTGGCTGGGATAGGCAACTTTATCATGTCATTCGGTGCGCAGCGCCTCGACGGGATCAAGACGGGCGGCACGCCGGGCCGGCAGTACGCCGGCAACCAGGCCGATGGCGATGGCGACCCCCTCGGCCAGCAGCACGAAGCTGAACGGGGTGTGCACCGGCAGCGCAGGCAGGGCGAAATGAATCGCCTGCGCCAGCCCGAATCCGAGCAGCAGGCCAAGAAATCCGCCAAATGCCGAGAGCGCGACCGCCTCGCCGAGGAAGAGCAGCAGGATCGTGCGCCGGGGCGCGCCGAGGGCGACCAGCAGGCCGATTTCGCCGGTCCGCTCGGCGACGGCGATGGTCATGATGGTGACGATGCCGACCCCGCCGACCAGCAGCGAGATGCCGCCGAGCGCACCGACCGCCATGGTCAGGACGTTGAGGATGTTCGACAGCGTCTTAAGCATCTCTTCCTGGGTAATGATGGTGAAGTCCTCGCGGCCATGCCGCGCGAGCATGCGCTCCTTGATGGCGCTGCCGACGATTGCCGACGGCACGCCCTCCTCGGCGGCGATGTTGATCTCGTCCACGCCCTCGCGGTTAAACAGCTCCTGCGCTCGGGCCGCCGGAACGAAGGCGGTGTCATCGAGGTCGATGCCGAGAAACTGTCCTTTCGGTGCCATGACGCCGATCACCCGGAAGTGCAGACCGCCGATGCGCAGGCGCTGGCCGAGCGGATTCTCGCTGCCGAACAGTTCATTCCTGAGCTTCGACCCGAGAACGACAAATGCGCGGGCGCTGCTTTCGTCGTCGGCCGGCAGAAATTGCCCGCTCTGCACGGTCGACCGGAACACCTGCGGCAGGTTGGCATTGACGCCGGAAACCAGCGTCCGGCGCGTGCGCCCGTTGCCTTCGACCTCGGCATTGCCGCGCACGATCGGGGTCACGGCGATGACATGCGCGAGACGTTCGAGTGACCGGGCATCGTCCAGCGACAGGGGCCTGGCGCTGGACGGCAGGCCGGACGGCGGATGGCCTCCAGTCTTGGTCTTGCCAGGATGAACGCCAATGACATTGGTCCCGAACTGCGTAAACTCGCCGAGGACGAAGCGGTGGATGCCTTCACCGATCGAGGTCAGCAGGATCACCGCCGCGATGCCGACGGCTATCCCGAGCAGAGTCAGGAAGCTGCGCAGCCGCTGGGCGGTGACGGCGCGCAGGGCGAGCTGGAGGGCGTCGGCGAACAGCATCTCAATGCTTCATCAGGGCCTGCACCGGGTCGAGCCGGGCAGCCCGGCGGGCGGGCATGACGCCGAACAGCAGTCCCGTGCCGAGCGCCGTTCCGAGGCCGGCGATGACCGCCCAGTCGGGCGGATAGGCGGGAAAGACCGGGAAGAACTGGCGCAGGGCGAATGCCCCGGACTCGCCGAGCAGATAGCCGACCAGCGCACCGACAGTCGACAGCATCGCCGCTTCGGTCAGGAAGGCCAGCCGGATCGTGCGGGCCGGCGCGCCAAGCGCCTTGAGCAGGCCGATTTCGCCGGTGCGCTGGGTGACCGCGACAAGCATGACGTTCATCACCAGGATGCCGGCCACCGCCAGGCTGATCGCGGCGATGCCGGCGACGCCGAGGGTCAGCGTGCCGAGCAGCTTGTCGAACGTCGCCAGGATGGCATCCTGGGTGATGACCGTGACGTCCTCCTCGCCGCGATGACGCTGCCTGAGAATCTCGAGCGCGCGTTCCTTGACCTCGGGAATCGCCTCGCGGCTCTTGGCCTCGATCAGGATGCGGAACAGCGTGTTGGAGTTGAACATCGCCTGCGCCAGCGCCACCGGGATGATGACCAGTTCGTCGGTGTTCATGCCCAGGCCCTGACCAACCGACTTGAGCACGCCGACCACCCGCAGCCGGCGATCGCCGACACGGATCAGCTTGCCGACCGCCGGTTCGGCACCGAACAGTTCATCGCGGACCGTCGCGCCGATGACGGCGACCGGCGCGCCCCGTCCCCAGTCGTCGTCGGGCAGTCCGCTGCCCTGGGCAAGTTCGAAATTGCGGATGGGCAGGAAATCGCTGACCGAACCGGCGACCATGATTTCGCGCAGCCGCCCTCCGAAGCTGATCTCGGAAGTTCCGACGGCAAGCGGCGCGACCCGCCGGACCCCGGTAGCGCGGAGCAGCGCGGCGGCGTCGTCGATGGTCAGGTCGCGCGGCGTCGTCGTGATCGCGTTGGCCGGATTGAACCCGCCGGTACCCGAGCGGCCAGGCAGGACGATGACGAGGTTGGTGCCGATCGATGAAAACTGGCCGACGACATAGCGCCGGGCGCCGTCGCCGAGCGCCGTCAGGATGACGACGGCGGCCACGCCGATCGACATGGCGAGCACCGACAGCGCGGTGCGCAGCGGGTAGCCGGTCGCCCCATCGCGGGCAAAGCGCAACGTGTCAGCCAGGCGCATGGCTGCCGTCGTGCTCGATGCGGCCGTCTTCCATGACGATCTGGCGGCGCGCGCGGGCGCCCATCGCCTGGTCATGGGTGACGACGATCAGCGTGACGCCGCTGGCATTCAGCGCTTCGAGCAAGCTGACGACCTCTTCGCCCGTGTGGCGGTCGAGGTTGCCGGTCGGCTCGTCGGCGAGGATCAGGGCCGGCTGCATGATCGTCGCGCGGGCGATGGCGACGCGCTGACGCTGACCGCCGGAGAGCTGGTCGGGCCGGTGGTCGGCGCGATTCTCCAGGCCGAAGCCGGCCAGCGCCTTGGCGACACGGGCGTTGCGCTCGCGGGCCGGGATGCCGGCCAGCATCATCGGCAGGGCAATGTTTTCGGCGGCAGTCAGGCGCGGCACCAGATGAAAGCTCTGAAAGACGAAGCCGATGCGTTCGCTGCGCACCCGCGCCTGTTCGTCGGGCGACAGCGTCGTTACGTCGCGCCCTTCGAGCAGATAGGCGCCGGCATTGGGGCGGTCGAGAAGGCCGAGCAGGTTGAGCAGCGTCGATTTGCCGGAGCCGGACGGCCCCATCACCGCGACGTATTCGCCATTGTCGATGCGCAAGTCCAGCCCCGCCAGCGCGTGGACCGCTGCATCGCCGAGCTGGAAGACGCGCTCGATGCCCTTGAGTTCGATCAGCGCCATGCGCCTATCTGGCCCTGGCTTTTTCGTCGGGCGTTACCGTGGCGCCGGCCTTGACGCCTTCCTTTTCAAGCGACGTGACGATACGGTCGCCGGCGGCCAGCCCATCCACGATTTCGGTGTATTCCCAGTTGGCGAGGCCGGCCTTGACCTTGCGCTCCTCGAGCTTGCCGCTGTCGGCATTGAACAACAGCACCCTGCCGCCTTCCTGAATGGCTGCAGTCGGAATGCGCAAGACCTTGTCGCGGCCGTCGAGAATGATCTCGACATCAGCACTGTAGCCGACCAGCAGCTTGCCGGTGGCTTCCGGCTGCTCGAAGTCGACCTCGATATCGACAGTGCGTGCTTGCTTCTCGACTGCCGACACATAGGGCGCGACGCGCCGCACCTTGCCCGGCAGGTGCCTGCCCGGCAGCGCGTCGAGCGTTACGCGCACCGCCTGACCAGCCTTGATCTTCGGCGCATCGACCTCGTCCATCGGCGCCTTGACGTAGAGACAGGAGTCGTCGATCAGGTCGATCGCCGGCGGTGTCGGCACGCCGGGCGGCGACGGCGTCGAGTATTCGCCCAACTCGCCGACGATCTTGGCGACCGTGCCGTCGAACGGCGCATAGAGCGCAACCCGGCCTTGCTCGACACGCGTGGCTTTCAGCCTGGCCTCGGCCTGTGCGACATCCGCCTTGGCGGTATTGCAGCCGGCGCGCTTGACCTCGGCCTCGGTGCGCGCCGCCTCTTCCCTGCTGGTCGAGACGAAACCCTTATCGCGCAGTTCACTCTGCCTTTTTGCCTCCTTTTCGGCGTTGACCGCAGCAATGCAGACTTCCTCGCTGCGCCTGTCAGCAAGCACGATCTGGCTCTGCGACAGCGCAGCCTGAGCCTGCTGGTCGTCGTTCCACAGCTTGAGCAGCAACTGTCCCTTCTTGACCCGGTCGCCCTCCTTGACGCCGAGATACTCGATGCGTCCGCCGATGATGGTCGACAGTTTGGTGCGCTGGCAGGCTTCGACGGCACCGGCACGGGTATTGGCCAGCGTCGCTTCGACCTTCCCTTCGGCGACTTCCGTCAGGGTCACCGGAAGGGGTTTGGGACGGCTGAACCAGTAGAGCCCAATACCAAGCAGTGCAACGACGACAATTGAGATGGCCAGGCGGCGCATGCGAAATTCCTAACGAGAACCGGGCGACCACCCGGAGGGTGCGTGACTGATGATTGCTCCCAGAGCGCCTTGACAGCGCGATTCACTGATCGGCGCCACACTTGGGAGAATGAGGAAGGCGCCAAATGGTCTGTCTTTTCGCATGTACCAGCCCGGCAGAAACGTTCCAGCGTGGCGCCGCCCTTGATCAGACTGTCCATGAGCAGCGAGGCTGAGCGGGCATGCCGTCATTCTGACTGATTGCCAGCGTTTGGCCAATACTTGGTCTCTGCGCATCTTCAGCCCGCGGTGCTTGATGCTGATGAGAACGCCTGCAGGGGCCCACGAGCCAGCCGTCAGAGCCTCTGTATTTCCCTCTGCGGCGAGTTGGAGAGCACCAGATGCCACAGGCTCTGCAGGAGTGCCGGGTCCGCTTCGGCGATGATCCCGTCAAGAGTGGGCGGCATGTCAACCAATATGCCCTCGTCCCGGTAGTGCTCCTGCAGCTTGCGCATTCCTTTCCGTCCCAACCCCATGCGGCGCAGGTGATCCTGGATGCGGTAGTAGACCAACCCCCACGGCTTTCCGGCCACCGGTCTTGTCAGCAACGCGAAACCCACCGGGAACACGAAATCCTTCTCCTTGCCGAAGGGATCGCTCACACGGATCTCCAGCACTTGCAGCATGAGTCTGGCACTACCCGGGTTGGCAATCCAGGCATTCGCACCGGCGAGGAGTCGCGCCTTGTCGGTTTCTTCCGGGCACTCGACGGGGGCCGCTGCGCTTGCGCCGCCCCCGGCTCCCTGAGCGGCATAGTGGCCGACGATAATCCTGCACACATGTTCCAGTTCGAGAAAATTGATCTGCTCTCCCCATCCGGCAGCCCCCACCTCGACCGGGTCGGTCAGGATCAGCTCGCCGCTGCCGAGGCCCAGGTGACGGCGGCAGAACTGCTGGAAGCGGGCGCCATAGGCGGCCACACAGATAGCCCAGGTGACCCGGAACATGCCGGCCCATGACCAGTGGCGGAAGAGATTCATCCAGCCGCGATTATCGGGATGGCCGTGCTCCTCGTCGAGCCGCAAATCGACGTAGACGTTCTCCATGAGTTGTATCAGCGTGTTGCACAGGTAGAAGCCCGCCCGCATTTCGCTCTCGGAGGGTGGGAGCATCGTGACACGCCCGTGTCTCTCCTTCCCGCTGTTTTGCTCCACACGGTTGGACAACTTGACCCATTCGGGATAGATCTGGCTGTCCAGGAAGCGCAGGTTGGCATCCAGGCGCATGCGGTCGTAGATCTTTTCCAGCTCCGCACCATGCTTGGAGAACGCCGCTTGCCCGGCGCCGCTGGGCGGGAACCACTGCTCGGACAGGGTGTGGAAGAGGAGTTCATGATCGCAGGGCAGATCCCGGTCCGCCTTGCCCTGCCGGTTGGTGTGGCGAGTGGCCTCGGTGGCCTCTTCCCGGGCCTGTTCCAATACCTGCATGGCTATGTGTTCTCCCAGTTTGCGGTAGCTCTCGAACTGCGATTCGCTGTACCACTGGTCACCGGTACTTTCGTGGGGAAATTCGTGGTTCTGGGCTTTGTACTGCCTGACGTCGGTGGGCTCGTCGCCAGTCGTCGAGGCCTTGATGTAGAGAAGGTAGCCAGAGGTGGCCACGGGGTCGTGGCGCTCATAGTGGATGGTCCCCACGGCGCAGTGGAAACGACTGTGGCCAGTTTCCGGATCGGGAGCGATGGCACGGGGATCGATCGCGATCTCGATGCCGAGGTCGATCTGGCATTTGCGGATCGCGTTGCCCAGATCCTCGAAGCTGTAGCCGCCGTCACAGCCCGCGTCGCAGGCGATGATGTAGCGGCAGCGGCGGCGCACGAGCTCGTAGATGCCCAGGTTCTCGAAATGTCCGCCGTCGCTCAGGTAAACGAATGGACTGGCATCGGTGGTTGAGGCCATCAGCTCCGCCAGCAGGCTCGGGATGCAATGCTTTGGTCCTGGCGCGGTCCACTGCTCGAGCTCACGCGTGTTTTGCATCCACCAGCCCAGGCGCACGTTGAAAACCGTCATCAGCAAGGCGGTGGCGGGGTTGGTGTGATAGCCGGCATTTGGGCTGGCGGCGGCGCCCGAGATGGTGACAGGCGTGCCCAAGGCAAGCCAGCCGAGCCTCGCGCCCGCCATTGCCCCCTTGACTGGCCAGGATAGGTACTGCTCCGTCTTCTGGAAAGCCGCTATATCGGCATCGCCGGCGCCTGGAAGCTGATAGCCGCAGAACGCCGGCGTGAACACGAAGGAAGCGGCCTTGCGCTCCTGCCAGGCCAGGTTCCTGCAACGCGTAATGTTCAGCGCTGTGTTGATCAGCGGATAGGGACGCTGCACGCTGTCGCCCTGCTTGAGATCGACAAGTTCGGGCGAATCCCCTGGATCCAGGTTGGTGAAGGGGTTGGCCTGCCGCCGCGGGTTGCTGGCTCCCAGGTAGCAACGCTCCAGACGGTTGCGATAGAACATGTGAAAGGCGAATACGTTGATGTCCACCCGCCTGTTTAGCAGGAAGACCAGCAGGCAGATAGCCACGATGAGCAAGAAAAATCGGCCCCATGAACTGCTGAGCGCACTCTCCGACGCTTTCGCGAAGGCTGCCAGGCTGCATCCCGGATCGGACTCGACTCGCAAGATCTCGCCGGTGGCGCTGCCTTCCTTCATGTCGACGCTGAGTCGGTAGGCGGAGCGCAGACTGGCGATGGACGAATCCGGGACGGGCTTGCATACTGCGCTCCCGGCCTCTCCGCCCAGCGTGACGATGGCCGTATGCAGGGCCACGGAGAGCAGCACGAACAAGCCTGCCACGAATACCCACGGCGCGACGACGGTAACTACGTTCCTCCAGCCACCTTTGCCATTGCCGGTGGCCGGGCTTTGGCCCAGCAGCACGCCGGCAACCGTTGTCGCCAGCCAGGCCACCCCGCCCATGGCGGTGATCCAGGCGCCGGCGTAGGACACGCCGTAACTCCCAAGCAGCGCCACGCCGGCCAGGGCCAGCCAGCCTATTGCCAGCGAGAGAAGAATGCCGCCAACGCGGCTCGCCCATTCCCGGGAGGCCTCCCGCAGCTTCCGTCCGGCCAGACCGATCGCGGCGGTGGCGAACAGCAAGAGCAACAGCAGGACCGCACCGGGACCCAGCACCATCAGCAACAGGCGTCCCGCCTCCACGTCTGCTCCAGCCCCCCAGGGAAACTGCGGCAGCGCCAACTGGGCACCCACTCCAAGCACCAACGCGCCCATGGCTGCGCTCCTGATCACAACGATTGCGCCGCCTGGACGAGATCCGCCCTCACTCGCTCCGGTAGCCGCCTTCCCTAGCGACGCCTCGCGCTCGATGACTGCGATTTCGAGCCCCACCTTGCGTATTGCCCTCAGCAACAGCAGGGTGCCGCCGGCACTGACGATCATGGCCACCTTCTCCTGCTGCCCCCCGAGAATCGGCATCAGAATGTGTGGCAGCGCCAGCAGGACCCAGGGCAGGCAGAGCAACAGCAGGCCCAGCCCGCCCAGGATGACCTGATTGAGGAACACGTTGCGCAGCCAGGTTGCCACTCCGGCCATGGTGTCGGCGCTCAGGAGGCCGATGCGGGGGGTGAGGTAATTGCTGAACTGGCGCAGCCAGGACACCTGCCGTGGCTCGCGCACGGCAGCACCGGCTTCCACGGCAAGCTGCTGCTCGACATCGAGAATGCCTCTCTTCTCGCGACTGACCCAGGCATGAAGCCAGCCGCCAATGTATCCACCACCTGACACGGTGGACAGGTAATCGACGCGGCGAAGCAAACCGAGTCGGGCAAGCGCCTGCACTACGCCCAAGTTGAATGTGGCGCTGCGGATACCCCCACCGGAGAAGGCCAGTCCCAGGAGCCTGGCCTGATGGGCTCGGACTACGGCGTTATCGCATCCGGCAGCCTCTGTCTCCGGACACTGTCCGGCCTTTTCCCGGCCCTCATTTATATCGTCGAGCTCTTTGCAGAGGACTTCGTCGAAAGTGTACGGAGGCAAGTCGGCCAGTACTTCCCGGGTCGCTGAATCCAATACGCCGGTACTCGCCAGGGGCTTATGGGAGGGCTCTCCCTGAAACAGTTGCAGAGCCTCCCTCGTAGCATCGTCGAATCGCCCGTGTGGCTCGCCTTGGTAGCATTCCTGCGCCGCAAGCTGGCGTTGCAAGTTCGCCACCTCGATGCGGACCGCTCGCAGGGTGTTCCGTGTAATCCGTCCGTGCTCCTCCCAACCATAGGTGGCCCGCAACCTGTTGACTGCTTGCGTGATCTCTTCCTGCGAACGGCCCGTCGCATCCGCCTTGACTTCTTCCGGCAACTTGCCACGCTCGGGGAAAAACCCCAGCCCCTCCAATGCACTAAGCAGATCCCGATACTCCAGTTCCTGCTTCTCGTCTTGTGCTTTCATGTCACTCCTCCCAAGGCCACGCACGCAGCTGCGCATCGGGGTAAGACATATTGCAATGCAACCGCCCGAAACCGCACGATGACCAAACCTCCGCTCGCCGACAAGGGTCCACCGCAACCGATCGTCGCGATTTCAGCATAAGCACCGCCGTTCTCTTTGTCCAGCGAATGGGGAGCCTCGGGTTGGTCAATGACGACTGGCGAATTCGTGGTTGTTCGCAGATTCAGCCCGGAGAATCCAAGGCGCGATTGTTGCTGACAAGGACTGCCAGCAAAAAAAGGGGGCTTTCTGTATGATCCAACTGGAGAACACAGGACCCACCCCCGCATGATGACAAAACGTGGGCTGTCTTCTATGGTCATCAATGCTTGTCAACCTCGCAGACTTGGCCCGAGGCGCGCGGATCGGCATGATTTGGGTTGGCGACAGAATGACAGCCGACCGCTCGGGAGTCACGCGATGGCTGAAAAAGTGAAGACTGTGAAAAACCGGTAGCGAGACGATGGTGATCCGATGGACATTCTGATAATTCTTTTCCTTGTGCTGCTGAACGGCATCTTCTCGCTGTCAGAAATGGCGCTGGTTTCGTCTCGGAAGTCACGCCTTCAGCAGTGGAGTGATGAAGGCAAAGGCGGCGCCACAATCGCGCTAAGCCTGTCGCGAGACCCGGGCTATTTTCTGTCGACGATCCAAGTCGGCATCACGCTCATCGGTATCCTCAGTGGCGCTTATGGCGAAACGGCCTTTGCCGGCAAGTTCGCCGCCTACCTGGGCCAGTTTTCCCCCGTGGAGCCATTCGCCGACGCCATCGCGCTGACAACCGTGGTCATCGTCATCACCTACCTGTCGCTCATCATCGGCGAACTGGTGCCCAAGCAGCTGGCACTGCGCGATCCCGAACGAGTTGCCACTCTTGTCGCTCGCCCGCTGCACCTGCTGTCATCCATGATGAGGCCTCTGGTTTACTTCATAAACTGGTCCTCGGAGAGGTCACTCAAATTGCTTGGCGTCGGCTCGGCAAAGGAGCAACCAGTGACCGAGGAGGAAATCAATGTGTTGATGGAGCACGGTGCCGAAGCTGGCGTATTCGAGAAGACCGAGCAGGCGTTGGTTGCCAACATCCTGCGACTCGACCAGCAGCGCCTGGAATCGATCATGACACGTCGTGACGACCTCGCCTTTCTCGATGTTGAGGATGAATTCGAGAAGAACCGCCTCAAGCTGACTTCGAACAAACACGCGCGCTTGCCAGTGTGCAAGGGCGGACTGGAAAACGTTCTGGGTATTCTGGCGACAAAGGATCTTCTGGGACGGAGCTTGGCTGGTGAGTCACTCGATTTTTTTTCCGTGCTGCGGCACCCGCTTTTCGTGCCCGAAAGCATCAGTACGATGGAACTGCTGGAGACCTTCAAGAGCGCCCGGAATCATCTGGCGCTGGTGGTGGACGAATACGGCAAGATACAGGGTCTCGTCACGCTCAATGATGTACTGGAAGCCATTGTCGGCGATATTCCATCGTACGAGTCGGCGGAGGACTCAGCGATGGTGCGCCGCGAGGACGGGAGCTGGCTGGTTGATGGCGCGCTTCCAGTGTACAAGTTCAAGAACACTTTCGCGCTGAACGAGCTACCCGAAGAGGAGCTGGGCAATTTTCAAACCATGGGTGGTTTTGTGATGATGTTTCTGGGACGCATTCCCAACGTTTCGGACCACTTTGAAGCTGGCGGGCTACGCTTCGAGGTCGTGGACATGGACAAGAACCGCGTCGACAAGATCCTTGTATTGGATGAACGTAGCGGAGCGGATGGGGCCGCGAAGCCCGTCGGTTGAGCTAACCATCCCTGTCCGTGCAGCGCGGACAGGAAAAGGCACCTGGTCGGCATGCCGAGGACGAAATGCATTCTCGGATCCGACCAGCGCAGTCAGGCTCATGCAAACCTGATCGGCGTGACGCGGCATGCCGCGCCATGGTCGCTAGAATCGGTAGGCGAGGCGCAGGCCACCCCAGTGGCGTCCCCAAGCCGTGATCGGCGCGCTGACTTCCTTCAGTATCACGAACTGGCCGCCGCCCATATCGCGGCGATAGGTCTGCAGCAGGAAGGGTTTCGTATTCTTCGCCGCTGCGATACCGGTCCGGTCTTTGAAGATACGACGGTTGCGGCAATTGGCGGTGTTCCAGACGGGATCACCGCCCTGCGGCTTGCTGTAGGCCCGGTTGTGCATCGGGATGTAGCCATTGCGGTCCACCGCGACACAGAACACCACACCCTCCAGCGCCGAGAGCATGCGTTCCTGCACCTCCGGAAAACAGCGCTCGGCGAGCGCGACATTCTTCAGCATGAACTGCTGCGGGTCGCTGCCGGCAATGGGCCGATAGCGCTCGTCGAACAGGTCGTCCTCGGAAATGGCGCCATCCTCCAACGACTGTTCGAGGATGGCGCTAATCTGGTTCGCCGCCTCCTGCGCAGCAGCGATATAGCGCGAATCGCCCGTCTCGACGCCGCAACCGGCGAGGAGTTCCATCAGGCCCTCGCCCACCCGCAGGAAAGTCTCGCTGCGATCGCTCGCCAATTCCATCGACTTGGTCAGGCGTTGGGAACCATGTTCGACCTCGGCCACCGTAGCAGTCATGGCATGTGCGATCTCACCCGCGGCATGGGCCGCGCTTGTGATGTGACCAACGCCCGTCTCGATGTCAGCGAGCGCTTGCTGGAAGTTGCTCTTGGGCTCGTCCTCGCCGCGGATTTCGATCTCGAGGGCAAGCGCGGCGATACGGGCATCGAGCGCCTGCAACGTCTGTTTGATTTCCTTGGACGAAGCCTCGACACGCGTCGCCAGATCACGCACGGCGTCGGCGACTACGCCAAATCCCAGTCCGGCCTCACCGGCGTGCTTCGCCTCCACCGCCGCGTTGAAGGCGAGGAGCCGCGTCTGCAGCGCGATCTGCGTGACATCGTCCGCCAACTCACCGACGCGGTGCAGAGTCTCCTTCACTTTCGGAAATTCGTCACCGACGGCCGCGACGGCCGAGCGTGCTGTGGAGACGCTGTCGAGGCTCTCGCGCGTGACCGACTCGATCGCCTGCTGTGACTCGTTGATGCGGCGCACCTCACCAGCAAGTGCTTGCATTGTTGCGGTCTGGGCCTGCGCCGCCAGCCCTGCATCGTCCAGAATGCCGCGAACTTCCGCCGCCTCACTGCCAAGGTTGCTACTGCTTCTCGAGATGGCCTCGATGTTCCGGCGCAGCAGCGCAACCTCCCCCGCGGGGTCACCCGAGGACACCGGGCTTTCCGCAGCGACGGACTTGTCTGAGCTTCCCCACAACGACCAATTTTTCATCGCCTTCTCCCTATCATCACAGTAATTTCGGTATTCGCCGGCCTAAAGTTAAGGGTCAAATCCCGATTCACAAGCAATTGTCCGACTAGGCAACACTCGAACCATCGATCGACATGGCTGACGTGTCAACTCGAGCCTTCCGCGGTCAACCGGAAAAATCGCCCAAAACCGAAACACGGAATGTTGAGCATACATCAGCTCGCACCCGGCACCCGAAATGTCCGTGCATCATTGCGGCTGCCATAGGTTGAAGTGATCGCGGTCAGGTAGCTCTCCTTTTCCGTACCATCCTCGTCCTTGAGCACCGCGCGGCAGTTCAAGGTGGCGTTGACGTAATTTTCGGTCACATCGCCGGAATCGAGGCGGGAACTGATCGAATCAACCGTCACTTCGTAGAAGACCCAGTTGCTCGGGACATCCGCCCAGCGTTTGACCCGGCTTTCGGTCGAGTGCAGGTGGCGACTGTTGGCATTGCCGGTGAGCGGGAACAGGTTGGGTGCATCACCGACGCCGCCGATGTGCTCGTTGAGCAGGTGGCCGCGAATGAACTTGTTCGGGCTGCCTTCGCCGGGATCGGTTTCGAGCTTGCTCATCAGGGTACTTTGCGCACCCGAGCGCGGCGGGCTGCCCGGGTGGGCGCGGCGCCAGGCATCGTTCAGCCAGTCGATGGTCATGCCGACGCCGACGGTGTCGCCACCCAGCGATCGGGTACGCAGCTGATGACGGGTGACATGTGGCGCGGCCGGATCGTCGAAAATGCCGAACAGGGTGCGCAGATTGCTGACGACGGCCGGATCGTCGGCATTGGCGCGCAACGCCGTGCGGGTGGCGCCGATCAGCGGAATGGCATTGCGTTTGCGGGCCGGGGCGTTGGCGATGTTGGCCGCAGCGAGGAAACGATCAAGGCGGGTTTCGACCGGCTGCGGATCTCGGCTGGCAACCATGGGGCGCGGATCGCGCTCGTCGCCGACGAAATAGACCTCGTGGCTTTCGCCGCCGGCCGTGCGGAATGCCTTTCGCTGCCTCCACCAGTCGACGACGCTCCCGGCCGCGCTGCGGGCGGCGGTCATGAAACGCCGGCCGAGATTGACGATCCAGGCCACGATCCGATCCAGGGCCCGGTCGATGGGCGCACGGATGCGGTTGATGATGTTGGTGATGGCATCGCTGACCCTGCCCAGCCCGACCAGCCGGGCGAGGAAGCTGATGACCAGCGTCAGCAGGCCGGCCATTGTCTGCTCGACGCGATTGGCCGCTGCCCCGATGGCGCCGCCGGCGATGGCGGCAATCGAATCGATGAAGGCAGCGGCGACCTGGGCGATCTGGCGCAGGCGTTCGACGAAGAACATCACCGTGTTGTAGATGGCAATGATCGCCTGAATGAAGGCGCCGGCCGGGTTAAGCATGCTGACCAGCCGGGTCACGGCGGCCATCACGATCTTGTTGCGGACGAAGGCCATGATCTGCTCCATGACCATTTCGCGCAGGTTGGAGACGGTTTCGCGGATGCGCTCCCAGGCGGCAGCGGGGCCGTCGCGAACCAGCGTGACAACGATATCGAAGCCGGTCTCCATGGCGGTGACAACGTTCTCGCCGGCGACGCGAACCAGCTTGGCGCGGATGTTCTGCCAGGTCAGGCCGAGTACGCTGAGCACGAACTTGATGATTTCCCGCAGCGTGAAAGCCTGCGGGATATAGACATTGGCGGCACCCATCGCACCGGTCAGCCAGCCGATCAGCGCCCCCCGCAGGTGAGTCAGGATATTGGCCGCGAACTGGCGGAAACCCTGGATGCCGGCCCTTACCAGATTGCGCACGAAGCCGATCGGGTTGGCGATGATCGTCCCGAACGCCCCGACTGCCCGGCGGATATAGGGCATGACGGCCGGCGCGACGACATCGAAGATGATTTCGAGCAGGCTCATCACCTGCTGCCCGGCCCAGCTGACAAAGCGCCCGGCAAAGTTGCCAAAGACACGGACGATGCAGCTGAAGGTCTGCACCGGCGTCAGCAGGTCGTTGATGCCGAGGCTGCGCAGGGTGTCCACGAACAGGCCGGGCACGGCGGTGACGAAGCCCATCAAGCCGGCCAGAGCACCCTGGAACCAGGCCATGGCACGCGGCACGGCGCGACTTTCCTGCAAATTGCGCCAGACCTCTTCCTGACCGATCAGGCGCATGAAGCCGCCGATCAGCGCTTCGGCCGTGCGCGGCACCGCCTCGCCGGTGATCGGGTTGCGGCCGAGTACGGCGCACAGCAGATCCCAGCCGCGCGTCCCTTGCGCCAAGCCGGCCAGCGGCCGCAGCACGGCATCGCGGATGAACTGCAGGACGCCGGAGATGAGGTTGCCGACGAAGCTCGTGATGCGCGCAATCGGTTCGGTGACGATGCGCTTGGCGCGTTGCCAGACGCCCCCCAGATCGAAGATGTCGGTCCAGCTCAGCGAATCGAGGAAGCGGTCGACAGCCTGCCGGATACTGCTGGCGACCAGACCGAGGCTGTTCATCTGCTGCTGCACCCAGCCGGCCACGCAGTCGATGATGCCGTAGCCGTCGAGCGCCCGGGTGATCAGCGCGCCGCCCGGCATCAGTTCGACGACGGCGCGTAGCAGGTTGCCCGGCGAGCGGTCGACGGCCTGCATGTTGATCGGATTGCGACCGAGAACGAGCGTGAACATGCGGAAGCCGGGGATGAAATTGGCGTGCTCGGCAAAGAAATTCAGCGCATCGCCGAGGCCGAGCCGCTGCACGGCCGCGGCGCTGCGTTCGCTAACCTGCGGCGTCGGGCTGTGCTGGATCGCTCTTTGGCTTTGCGCTGCTGCGCCCTGCTGGATGGTGTGTGTCAGCTCGTGGGCGATCAGCTCCCGGCCCTCGCTGCTGGCCGGATTGAACTGGCCGGCACCGAAATGAATCTGATTGCCGACGGTAAAGGCTGCCGCATTGAGGGCGCTGCTGGCCTGCGCGGCACGGGCATCGCGATGGATACGCACGGCGCCGAAATCGGCACCGAAGCGTGATCCCATGTCCTGGCGCACCGCCTCGGGCAGCGGTTCGCCGCCACTGGCTGACGGCGTGGGCACGGTTTGCAGCGGCCGGGTGAGCGGCGCGACGGCCGGTCCGCGCACCGGATTGGCCCGATGCAGCGTTGGCGGACTGACTACGCTGGCCGGCCGCGCTGCCGCAGTCGCCGGCATGCTGACGACGCGGCGCGCGACATGTCGCGCCTCGACTTCGGCCGCATCTCCGGGCGCCGAGACACGCAGGCTCTGACACTGGACGCGGATTGGCGCGCTCTGCACCACCACCGGCTCGGCCACCTTGACTGCAGCAGCGGGCGTCGGTGGCGACGGGCGATTGACGAGGCGGGGGGCGGCTTCCATGCTGCTCGGCTCAGCCCGGACCGGGCATGGCCATCGTCAAGGCGGCGTAGGCAGGTGGGTAGCGCATCTCCTGTCCGGGCTAAAAGCCCCGGCCCTCCTTGAGCAGTTCGCGGCGCAGGCCGTCGTCGATATCGTCAGCGGCCAGCCGGCGGTCGCCACGGACCAGCGATCGCAGCGCGGCGTAGCGAATGACATTGATGATGGTGCCGCCGGAAACCTCGTGCTTTTCCGCCAGACGGACGAAGTCGAGATCACGGTCGCGCTCGAGCAGGGCCGGCAGCGACTCGCTCCATAGTCGGTAGCGCTCCTCGACGGCCGGCATCGGAAAAGCGATCACCGACTGGAAGCGCCGGGTGAAGGCGTCATCGATATTGCCGCGCAGGTTGGACGACAGGATGACGACTCCAGGGAAGTCCTCGATGCGCTGCAACAGGTAGCTGACTTCCTGATTGGCGTAACGGTCGTGGGCGCTATCGACGCGGGTGCGCTGACCGAACAGCGCGTCGGCCTCGTCGAAAAACAGGATCCAGCCCCGCCGCTCGGCAATGTCGAACACCCGGGCGAGATTTTTTTCGGTTTCGCCGATGTACTTTGACACGACCATCGACAGATCGATGCGATGCACTTCGCGCTGGCACAGCTTGCCGAGCAGGCAAGCGGACAAGGTCTTGCCGGTGCCCGGCGGGCCGTAAAACAAACAGGTGTAGCCGGGGCGCAGACGACTGAGCATGCCCCAAGTGTGGAGCAGTGTATGGCAGTGCGTCAGCCAGTCGCGAATTTCTTCCAGTTGGTCGAGTATGGGCTGGGGCAGCACCAGGTCCTTCCAGCCCAGCCCGGTGCTGACGCGTTGCACGGGCAAGGCCGCCCCCTCGGCCCCGGCATCGGCACCGAAAAGCGCGAGGACGGGCGCAGCCGGCCGCAGCGCGGCAGCGAGCAGTGTGTCTCCCTCCGGTGGCACCAGCGATTGCAGCACTTCACCCGCCGCAAAGGACTCGCCACCGAGCAGCGCAATCGCCTGCAGACGACCGGCAAGCTCATCGCCGGCCAGCAGGAAGCAGGCCGTTTCGCCGGTCGGCACGAACTGGCCGCCCCCGTGCACCCCGCCGAATTCGCTGAAACCGCGCTGCGTCGCCTCGTTGCGCGCCCACAAGGCGTCGAGCAGTTGCGGCCGAAGCACCGGCGCGAGGGCGAGCGCCAGCACCAGACGCTGCGCCGCATTCAGCTTGTGAGCGGTGACAAAGGTGGAAAAAGTCGATGCCCCTTCGGGGAGCGCCGGCGGCTTAATCTCGCCCGGGAGCGGCGGATTGGCCGGCGGATTGCCAAAATAGCTGTTCAGCCGGCGTTGCAGGACGGCCGCCAGCCAGTCCAGCTCGGCGTCCAGATGTCGGGCGAGGGCGTTCAGCTTCTTGTCCATTCGATGTGCAGGTTCCGGTTCATCCAGGGCAATCGGGCAATCGAGATGCCCCAGGGCAGGCGGTCGAGCAGAATGTCGTAGGTTTCCGTCTGCGGCCGCAGCAACCAGCCGTCGGCTGCCGGATAGAGCAGGCCGCCGCGCTGCAGAAAGGCCAGGCGCAGGCCATCGGTGCTGGTCTTGCCAAGCGCCGGCCAGTGTTCAAGGACGGCGGCAAGCAGCGCCCCGCCCTCTTCCCGCTCGGCATCGCCAAGCAAACCTTTGGCGACCGGCAGGGCGTCATCCGGACGCAGGCCGAGCAGCAATTTGACAGTACCCAGTTCAAATTCGAGCGGCTCCTCGCGACCTGTCGCCAGCCAGTTAAGCAAGGCCGCCGCCCGTGGCAGGCTCGCCCACGGAAAGGGCTCGCCGGCCGGATGTCGCTCGGCCACCCAGCCGAGCGCAGCGAACAGGCGCGGCAGATAGGGGTGGAGCAGCACCAACCCAGCCGAGCGCAAGGGCAGGCCAGGGGCTTCATGACAGTCGACCGGAAAATCGGGCGAATTTTCAAAAGACTCGTCGGACTCCGGAGCGAGTGTAGCTCGCTCTTCGCGATTGGTTTTCGGCAGCTTTTCAGACTGCTGATCAGCGGCTACCGGAACCTGCTCGCCGACCCAAGCTTCAATTTTTTGCCAATTTTTCCGGTCGACCGTGGATAGTGGCCCGAGTAGCCCGGCTAGCGCCTGGACCAGCCCCTGCAACTCGGCACGACCTTGCGGCAACGACCCGGCGTCCGGAGGCAGCATCACCATCGCCAAAGCCTGCAAGCGCAAGGCGGGATCGGCCGGTCGCCCGAGATGCATCTGGCACAAGGCCAGGATCAATGGCGAAAGTTCGTCGCCCAGCTGCGCTGCCTGCTGGACCGCAAAATCCCACCAGACGCGCCGCCCGTCGTCATCGAGCAATTGCAGCAGGCGGAAGAAGGCCGCGCTGCGCGCCGCTCCCTCCGCCGGCAAATCGGCCCGCAGCGCCGGCCAGATCGCGCTCGGCGCGCTACTCCATTGCCGCGCCTCCGCCGCCAGTTGTTCGCGCAGCAGGGCCGATTCACGGTCAGCATCGAACCATTCGAGCTGGCCGCTGAGCAGGTAATGGTGCAGCCGCGACGCCGGGGTCGGCTGCGCCTTGGCCGGCGTCGGCGCGCCGGGCTGGCCGGCCAGGGCCTCGCTCAGAGCCAGGCGGACGGCCTCGGCCAGACGCGCCGGAAGCTCATCGGCGAGATTTTCCAGCGACGAAATGCCGAGTTTGATCTCCAGACGCGGCAGACGAATATCGCGCCCGGTATCGCAGGCGGCAAAGGCCGCCTCAATCGCCGGCAGCAGGCTGGCTTCGTTCTCCCAACGCAGCAGGGCGCGAACCGCAAAGGCGTCCGCCGCGCTGCCGGCCCTGACCTGCCAGCGTTGACGACGGATGCGATGGATCGCGCTCATGATTGTCTCAAGCGATCAGAACATGCCGCCTATCCTGTTTACCAGTTCCCGCCCGCCGGACTCCGCCGTATTGGCAACCTCCGTGGTCACCACGGTCACCTCGTTCTTCATCTTCTCGCGGGTCGC
Organism: Azonexus sp.; assembly: GCA_040275885.1. Classification (GTDB taxonomy): domain Bacteria; phylum Pseudomonadota; class Gammaproteobacteria; order Burkholderiales; family Rhodocyclaceae; genus Azonexus. Next base: position 24,798 of record JBEOKN010000067.1, read on the forward strand.
GTCGTTCTTGACAGATTCCACGCCCTTGGCAATCTCGCGAACCAGGCCGTTCTTTTCCGCCTCGGCCCGAACCCAGGCCGGTGCATCGACCGCCGCATAGCGTGTGGCCGCACCGACGGCATTGGCGACTTCGGCTTCCAGCTGGTTAATGCGCTCCTGGACCTTGCCGCGAATTTCTCCGGGCACGCGCCCCGCGTCCATCTGGCCGCGCAGATCTTCAAGCTGTTGCCGTTTGTTTTCCATATCGCGCATCAGGTCATTGAAGAAGGCGTCACCGGTATCGACCAGGCCGCCCGGCACCCGAACACTTCCCGGCGCTTTCAGGATGTCGCTGAGGCTGGCCAGCGATTCGCGGAAGAACTTGCCGTAATTTTCCTGCAGCTGAATTTCCGGAATGATCTTGTTGAACTTGAATTCATCGAGCGACAGCTCGAAGGGCTTGATCACCTTCACCGGCAGCAAGCCTTCGGGCAGCCGGGCGCGAATGTCGGGCAGGCGCAATTCGGGTTCCTCGCGGTCGCTTTCGTCGTTGTCGTCGAGCCAGTAGGGCAAGGCCAGATCGCCGATCACGGCGCCACTGTCGTCATAGCAAAGCACGAAGGTGCCGCCCGGCGCGGCACCGCCAAAGTGGCTCAGGCCGGGATGCTCGGCGATCATGTTGGTGAACAGCAGGCGGTCCTTCTGGTCGTCTTCGCGCTTCTTCAGGATGTCGCCCAGCCAGTCGACCCAGAGGTGCGATTTCGAGCCAAAAATGCTGTCGACCGGCGACATCGTGTCGTTACGGATAATGTCTCCCAGACCGGCCTTGGCGCGCGTTGCACTGAGCACCGCCTCGTTGAGCGGCGCCTTCCAGTCGGCGGTGACCTGCGTGAACGCCTTGTAGGTGCGCGCCCCGAGTAGGCCGGACTGCTCATCGGCGCCGAACAGGTCGGTTTTCGCCTTGCTCAGGGTGGCCCTGGCCTCCTCCATCGGCCGCACCCGGTCGGCATTGAGCACATTGCCCCCCGGTTTCAGGATGGCATTGCCGGCTGACTTGATGTCGCCCACCAGACGATGGCTGAATTCGAAGCTGTCGTTCAAATGGCTGGCGATATCCTTACGCAGCAGGTAATGCAGGCTGTGCAGGCTGTTCTTCTTGAATTTCGGCCCGCGAAAAACCAGTTCGCGGCGGTTATGGAGCTGGACACTGATCACCGCAATCGGCAGGTTGCGCTGGCGGATCAGCCGCTCGATGGCCGGCTCGGCATCCTCGACCTTCATGCCGAGATGGCCTTCGATGCGGAAGAAATCATGCTCGCCGAGATCGCGCTCGAAGGGGTCGTCGCCCTCGCCGCCCGGCACCGGCGTCCAGTGATAGCCGAAATTGTCGGCCGACTCCTCGCGCCGCAGGCGCGCCTCGTTCCATTGCAGGCGGATCGCCGCATCCCGCCCGGAAGCGTAATAGCAAGGCACCGCGCGGCGTTCGAGCGAGAAATATTCGCTCTTGCTCGGAACGATCTTGGGCAGAGGCCGGGCCGTCGCCGGCAGGGCGAAGCTGGCGATCATCGTCCCCAGTTTGCCGAGCAGGAAGACCAGGCGCTGGCGCGAGGCGCTGCCGCCGGCGAGCCACGGCGCCGGATAGCTGCCGGTGCGCAGCAGGGCCGGCTCGGCCAGCGCGCCAAGCAGCAGGTGCTTGGGAAAGGCCCCGGCCTCCGGGCAGAGCACGCCGCTATCGGCGAACAGCGCATCGCGCAGCTCGCCCCAGGTCGTCACCATATCCTTCAGGAAGGCGTGGTAATACTGGACGCCGAAGCGGCTTTCGCCGACCGCCTTGTCGATGCGCTCCAGCGACGCCAGCCAGCGGCTCGGCGTCGGCAGCTCCTCAGGCCAGGCACGGCCAAAGGCGCGCTGCAAGACGCTGATCGCCTTCTGCAGATCGCCCACCGTCGTCGCGCAGGCGCTGCGGTAACGGGCAATGAAGGCTTCGGCCGTGGTGATCGCCTGGGTGTCCTTCAGGGTCGTGCCCAACTGCACGCGGGCAGCGAGCAGACGCGGCAGGCGGCGGGCAACGTCGACGCCGGTCAGCAGCCGGCCATCCAGCTTCTCCGCCGCCTCGCGGCCGATCAGCAGGAAGCGCTGGGTGTTGTGCGCCATGCGGCCGCGATTGTCGCAATCGCCGCCGGTGCACAGGTCGGGATCGTTCTCGTAGCTTTCCATGAAGGCGAGCAGCACGAAATCGTTCAGGCGGTCGCCCAGCTCCTCCAGCGGCCGACCCTCGCGCTTGTCGTTGGGGTTGGCGGGCAGCAGTTCGAGCAGCGGCAGCATCTTGCCTTCGACATAGAAGGGCTCGTAGGCCGGGGCGCTCTCATCGTAGGCCTGGAAATGCGTGAATGTGAGCTCACCGGGCAGGCCGAGCAGATCGCCGTCGGTGGTAATGCCGACGCCTTTGCTCACCGAGACGCCAGCTTTGACGACACTGGCCTGCAAGCCGCCGACGATGCCGACACCGAGCAACTGGGTGCGGGTCAGCCGCCCCTGATCGTCGAGATATTCGGCGAGGCTGTTGAGCTGATCGTGGGTTAGCACCTGATCGCGCTCGAAAACAGCGTAGTCGGTGGTGACTCCTTCGAGGCGGCGGATGATTTTGAGGGGATCGGCCATGGTCGGGCTCCCGGTTAGGATTCGATGAGATCGTCCGCACTGCCCAGGGCGGTGCGACCGAGGACGAAAGGCGGCGGTTCGAGCTGGCCGCAGGGATGCAGGCCACTGCTCGGGTAAATGTTCTTGGCGTGGGTCAGCGCCCGGTTCAGCGCAGCAATTTTTTCGGCCCGGCCGGCGGTCGCTGCACCAGCCCGGATGGCCAGCCAGTCGCGATAGGCTTTTTCGATCGCCGCCATGTCGTCGCTATTGACCCAGCAGATGCGCGGCAGGATATGGGCCGGCATTTCCAGGCGCAGGGTTTCCTCGACGAAACGGCGAAAATCCATGTCGCGGAAACGCCCGGTGAAGGCGGGCAGAACCACGGTGACGCGGTAGGTATAGGGGTCGGCTTCGGCGCAGTCGGTGCAGCCCGGATCGACGCAGATGTCCATGGTGGGGTCGCCCGCCTGCGCGGGCAGCAGCAGGATGTGTTCGATGACGTACAAACCCTCGCCACTGTAATAGCTGCGCAGGTGGGCAATCAGTACGGAAATCGCGCTTTCCAGCGCGTCGACCGTGGAAAAATACTCGATGCGCCGGGCGATGACTTCGCCGCTCGCATCAACGATGTTGAAGTAATGGCGGCCGTCGCTGGTCACCTTGCGCTGGTAGCCTTCCGGCCGCTGAGCGCGGGCGATGGCCGCTTCCATCTCGGTGCGCGCCTGCTCCGGGCTGGCGTAATTGGTACTGCTCGACAACAGGATCTTGCCGTCGACCGGATGCCGCACCCGGAAGCGGAATTCGTCGCCCGGCGTCTTGTCGACTTCCGAATAGGTGTCGTAGGCGACTTCAGACAGGTTGCGGCGCCGGAAATCGCCGATGTCGAGCAGGCGGGCGATGCGCTTCTCGAAGCCGGAAACGTTGTCGCTGTTCCACAGCTTGTCCGCCGCCGGCAAGCTCGCGTCGTAAGCTAGGCCACGCTCGCCGCCGAGTTCCGGCAAATCGCGCAGGAAATTGCATTTGGCAATCGCTGCCTGGTCCGGCCCCATGCCGAAACGCGACTGCATGATCGCGACGTATTCGTGAAAGTCCTCGGCGTAACGCGCCAGCAGGTGATCGAGAAAGCGGTTGCGGCGCACGATGCCGCCATTGCCCGGCTCGACGACGTCGTCAGCGAGTTTTTCGGCGGTGAAGCCGGCGCCGTAGATCTTCTGCCAGTCGGGGAAGCTGGCAACCAGCTGGCTGAAATAGGTCTGACCAAGCTCGGGGCGCATCGAGAACAGCTCGCGGACATGGGCCAGTTGCGCCAGATAGTTGGCCATGATCTGGTCGAAGAACAACAGCCAGGCCTTGAGCTGCAACGCCTGCGCGGCGCGTTGCGGGCTGGCGTCGTCGGGCAGGCCCTGCTCGGACAGCCCATAGATCACCGGGAACTCATGCTGGAAGGAACTGTAGCGCGCCGGATCGCGGAAATGGCCGAGCGGCATGGCCAGATCGTCCTTGTGTTCGCTTTCCAGCTTCTTGCGCTCGGCGCTGCGCAAATCGTCAAGCAAGGTAGCGACCCGGCCGGCATTGGGCGGAATCGGCAGATTGCGCTTGTAGAAAACCAGTCGCCCGCACTGCGCGCAGAGGCGCGGCTGCATGCCCGGCGGTACCGGCAGGCGCCATTTGTCGGCCGGCTCGCGGGCCTTCAGCTTGCCGTCCACCAGCTCCATGGCATTGATCACGATGTCGCGGATCGCCACCACGCCGGGAATATCCATGATCACGCTGATCACGTCGGACAGCCGGACTTCGGTTTTCAGGCCGGCAGCGGCCAGTTCCTCGTCGTCGATGAAGCCGTTGTCCAGCGCCGGGCCTTCGAAGATTTCCGGCACCGTCCAGCGCGACCCGTCGGCATGCTTTTTTTCCAGCATTTCGGCCAGCCGGTAATTGGCCACCGGCGGCGCCAGGAAGCGGTCGACGGCGACGGCGATATCGGCCGCCACCTGGTCGCCATCGGCATCGAGCGCCAGATCGATCTCGGCACACAGGCTGAAATACTGCGCGTCAACGGCGGCGACACCAACAAAATCATCGCCCAGGGCGCGGTTGGCCTGCAAGGTTGCCATCACCATCTGGTCGACATCGGCCCGCTGCTCGGCGGTCGTGACCTGATCCATGTATTCGACCAGAGCCTTGTAGCGGCCAAGTATCGTGACCGGGAATTCGGCCGGGTCGCCGGTCGGCGTCTCCGCCAGCGTTCCCTCGGCCGGGTTGGCGAACAGCGTGCGCGGCGCGGCTTGCAGCCAGGCGTTCTTGACATCCTTCAGGTCGATCAGCAACTTGCGGTAGTCGGCTTCGGTCACCGCCCTGCCGGGCAGGATGCGCCGGGCGCTGAAAAACTGTTCGGCCATCGCCGTGGCATTCGCGGTGGCATCGCCGGGGATGGCCAGCAGGTCTTCGAGCGGATGGCGGCTGCGGTAGGCGAGATCGGTCAGCGCGTAGGCGAGCAGTTCCAGCGTCGTGATGCCGGGGTCGTGGATGTTGTGATCGGTCCATTGCTGGCGCGACAACCGGCGCACATGATCCAGGCCGAGCGCGAAGAGCTGCTTCTGGTCGAGCGCCGGATCGGCTTCGAGGAAGGGCGAAATGGTCGGATGGAGCAGCATGACGGGCTTTCGGTCAGGGCGCTTCGGCGATCAGGTGTCGGGCGGCCGAGACCAGGATGGCATCGGGACGGTCAACGGTAATTTCGGCCGCATCGTTGAGCAGCAGGTCGCCAGGGCCGGCCAGGCCGCAACGAAAATCGGTGACGAAATCGACATAGGGCAGTTCCTCGACAAAATCGAGCAGCACCGAACGGTAGAGCCGGCCACCGAACTGCAGCGGCGCGTCGCTGGCAAAGGCCCAGGGCGACAAGGCCCGAACCAGCGCTTCGTGCAACTGCTGACGGGTGTAATCGAAGGGGTAGCCGGGGCGGAAACGCACCTTGAAATCGAGCCGGATTTCGATGAACTCGGCGTTGCGCACCCGGACCGTGAGCTGCGGGCCGGCGTGCGCTTTGGCCAGTTCGCTCATTTGCGTCAGCGTGTCGAGATCGACCCGGGGTTGCAGCGGGTCGGGCGCATTCTGGTTGCGCAGGTCGGGAATGGCGACGATCAGCACATTGCCCGGCGCCATCCATGATTTGTCGCTGGCGTGCGGAATGCACTTGATGCGATGCACGGCGGGAAAGGCTTCGAGCAGCAGGCGTTCGTAGTCCCAGGGCGTGACGCAGCGCTGGCGGTGGCGCAGGCGTTCGGCGGCGCGCCGGTTGCGCATCGCCGCGCTTTCGGCCGCCCGCCCGCCGAAGGTGGTATAGGGCTGGGTCAGCTGCTTCAACGCTGGCGGTGGCGACTGCAATTTGGCGATGCTGCCGGCGGGCAGGGTTTCGGCTTGGGGCGCAAGCGCCTCTGCCGGCCAGACCCGCACGACCTCGACAGCATTGGGCAGGACGTCGAGCAGCCGGCAGGCCGCGGCGCTGTGTTCCGGCACCGCCGCCTTGAGCCAGACCTGCCCGGGCGGCAGCCAGGTATTGCCGGTCGTCACATGGCGCCCGAGCACGATGCCGACGATGCCGCTGGCGCGCAATGAGCGCGTCGTATCGAGGGCCATTTCCTCAGGCGCGACCGGCCGCCAGTAATTGTCGCAAAGCACCGACCAGCGCACGGTTTGCGCTGGCAACTCGGGATCGGCACTGCCTTCGGCGACCTGCAACAGCAGGTGGATGCTGTCGCCGGCCGCGACGCCACTGACCCCGACAATGAACTCGCCCTCATCCGGAAAAGCCGGCAGCAGGCCGACCGCCTTGTCGGCCACCCAGTCGTACTGGCTGCGCAGGAAGGGATGTTCACGGCGCTGGCCGAAGGGACCGACATGGAATAACTGCACCTCAAGCCCGGCCGCGAAGGCCGCTTCATCGCGCGAACTCAGGTCGATGGCCGGCGAACTGGCGGCGTAGCTGAGGGTGATTTCCTGGACCAGCGGCGCCCAGGGTTCGTTGAGCACCGTGGTATTCGCCGGAATCTTGGCCAGCCGCATGGTCTCCTTGCGGTATTCGGCATGCAGGAAATCGTCGATCAACGCAACCGTGACAAAGCCGCTGCGCACGGGCGGCGGCGGCACATTTTCACGACTGACCACCGGCTGCGCCCGGAGGTAACGGTCGGCGAACAATTTGCCGAAAGTCGTACCGGTCGCGATCAGCGAATAGAGCAGCGTGTTTTGCGTTGCCGGAGAGTAGGCGCTCACTGGTGGCGAACTCGGGCTGAGCGTGGTGACGCCGTCGGCGCGGTCCATCAGGTCGAGTTCGCGGCTGGTCTCCTTGCCGCTGCGGTCGGCATAGACCAGGCGGGCGGAAACGCCGTTGTTCATGGCCGAGACGCTGGGGTAATGGGCATACCAGCCCGGCAAATTGCCCGGCGCCCCCTGCCAGCGCAGGCTGACGCTGAGATCGGAGAGCTGCTTGCTCAAGGCCTCCCCGCAACCGATCATAAAACGCGCCCCCTTGACCGGCTGCGGCCCAAAGGGCAGAAAAGCCTTTTTCGGATTGAGCGCACCGTGGTCGTTTTCCAGGCTCAGGCCGCGCACGCCTTTCGCCGTGACGCGCAGGGCAATCTTGTCGACGCGCAGGCGGGCGAGATCGGCGTAGCGCCCGATTTTTTCCGGGCGCACCAGCACTTGGACGACCGGGGCATCGGCGGCGAAGGCGCCGCCATGCAGCACCGGGTCGTAATCGATGACGGCCGCCTCGTGTCCGGCGACGGCGAAACCGAGGCTCAGGGTATTGCCGGCCAGTTCGCCGCTCAGGTCGTAGGGTCCGAGCCAGCCCTGCTCGCCGCTGATGAAGGCTTGCAGGCCGTCGGCCAGATCCTGGGCATCCTGCCCGGCCGGCAGAAACCCCAGCGTCAGGTCGACGACCACCGTCCGCGCCCCTTCGCGCAGGCGCAGCACCGGGCTGGTCAGCGCGAAGCCGACCGGCGCCGGCGACAGCCCAGCATGCCCGAAGGCCGACCAGTGCGGCCGCGCCGGGTCGAGCGGCGTGCCCAGACCATCCGCCGAATTGGCCACCGGCGCGAAGTACAGGCCGTTGCGGCGATAAATGCTGTGCAGGGCGCTCACCTTGCCCTGCCCGATGACCGTTTCACGCAGCGGCTGGTAAAGGCGCTCGACTCCTGTTGCGTCCTTGCCACCCATAAAACGGTGGGCCGGGGTGATGGCGAAGGGCGCGGCGGCCTTTTTCAGCGCCAGGCTCAGGTGGGCATGTTCGGGCTGCGCCGGCCGGCTTTCGAAACCGAGGACGCGGCGATACTGGAAATCGAGGTGGCTGCCGGTCAGCGCGTTGAGCGCCTCGCCGGCCGGTTTGAGCTGTTCGAGAAAGGCGCCGAACAGGCCGAGATGCGGCGCCACGCTGCCGTCGTCGCGGGCCAGCAACTCGCCGCCGTTTTCCGGGAAATAGCCTTGCCAGTTGCCATCCTCGCGCTTCGGATCGAAGCCGTAGTAGCGCAAATGCTCGGCCAGGCGGCGGGCTTCGGCGAGCCGGTCGGCTGGCGTCCTGCCGTCGAGCGGGGCAAAGGCCGGGTCGAGTTCGGGCGGCGAGCGTTCGTCCTGGCTCTGGCCGAGGCGGGCGATTTCGCTGTTCAGTATGCTGTCGCTGGCCATGCCGGTCTCAGCCACCGGCCCCGGCTACCGCGGCGCGCAGCTCGTTGCTGTCGGTGCGGTAGAAGGGGAAGACGAGATTGAAGCGGGAATTGGTGGCGCGTACGGCGTACTCGAGCACGATTTCCAGCCGGCCGGCGAGCGGGTCGGAGCCGTCCAGGCTCAGGTTGAGCACGCTGATGCGCGGTTCGTAGATCAGGATGGCGGTGCGCACGCGGTCGAGCAGCAGGGTGCGCATCGTCGTGCTCATCGGCTCGAACATCAGCTCATGCATGTCGAGGCCGTATTTCGGCTCGAAGACACGCTCGCCGGCCGTGGTGCCAAAGAGCAGGATCAGGCTTTCGTGGATATCGGCTTCATCGGCCGACATCATCACGCCGCCGCCGATGAAACGCGGCGGGAAGCTCCAACCGGTGCCGAGGAAGGACTGGTAGCGTTCGTTGCGCTCACTCATGGCTGCCCTCCCTGCGGTCAACCAGAAAAAACGGCCAAAATTGAAATGGACGGCGCATCGCGTTCATCCGATCTGCACCGTCGGTTGGCCGACCGCCGCCGACGCGCCGCAGACGCAGGTGTCGCCGACGCGCAGGGCCGGCCGGCCGCCGAACATCACCGTCGAACTGCCGGCGACGAACGGGCTGACGGTCGGCTGATGGCCGCTCGGCGGCAGCGAACAGGCGTGCAGGTCGCCGAGCACGGCGGCCGGTTTGCCGCCGATCATCACGGTCGGCACGCCCGGCCCGATCACTGTTCCACCGTGGTTGCTGACATCACCGACACAGACTGCTGCAGGCATCGTCGTCTCCTAGTTGATCTGGACCATGGCGCCGGTCACCTTGGTGCTGCCGCCGCCGGACAATTCGGCCGAGGCGCCGCCTTCGAGCTTGAGTTCAGTGCCGGCGCCGATCTTGGCACCCGTGCCGGCTTCGAACTTGGCTTCGGTGCCGGCCTTGATGTCGGTCGCCTTGGCGCTCTCGATATGGATGCCCTCGCTGTCCATGACGATCTTGTTGCCGTTCTGGTCGGCCAGGGTCAGGGATTTCTGGTCTTCATCGAGGGTGATGGCGTTGCCGGCCGGGGTCGCCAGTTTCATGACTATCTTGTCGTCGTCGAAATGCAGGCTCATCCCGGAACGGCTCTTGAACATCTTTTCGTGGTTGGCGTCCTTGCCCTCCAGCGGCGCCGCCTTGGCACTGCTGTGCAGCATGCCGAGGATGATCGGGCTGGCCGGGTCATCGGCCAGGAAGCCGACGGTCACCTCGTCGCCGATTTCCGGCCGGAAGAAGAAGCCGCGGTCGTCGCCGGCATCGAGGCTGACCACGCGCGCCCACAGCCCGTCGCTGGCGACGCCGAGCAGGGGCAGGCGAACACGCACGCGATGCTCGCCGTCCGGGTCTTCGTTGCTGGTCACGACCCCGATCTGCAAGCCGGCGACGCTGGGCAGCAAGGCGGATGCGGCGCTGCGCCCGGCCGGCGGATCGAGTTCGACACCACCAAACTGGACATGCATTTTCCAGCCCTGCACCAGGCTGTAGTCGTGGCGCACGCCGCTGACCAGCACCTTGCCGTTGAAGCGCCGCCCCAGGCCAGCCAGCTCGACGATGGCGCCGGGCTTGACGGCGGCAACCCCTTCGCACTTGCCGCGCCCGGAGACTTGATTGAGCCTGCGCGTGAGCGCCACGCCATCGATCCACGCTTGCACGGCAGCTTCCGGCATGGCCGGATGGCGCAGATCGAGCGCCCGGTTGGCGACACCGGCCAGCGTGTCGCTAGAGAAATTGCCGGGCGGCGTGAACGCGGGGGCAGCCGCTTCGACCTCGACCAGCTCCTGCCCGGCGGCATCCCAACTCGCGCCCTTGATCGCCGGGTGCTGCAGGCGGGCGTCGATCTCGCCCTCGAATTCGAGCAGGGTGGCGCCGTATTGCAGGGTGCAGGCCGTCGCGCCGCTCAGCGCCGGCTTCTTCACCACCAGCTTGTCGCCGTCGCCCCAGACGAGCTGGCCATTGGCACGGGCGCGGGCGAGCAGGAAATCCCAGTCGGTGCAGTGGTACTGCAATAGCTGTTTGTGTTTCAACGAAGTCGCCTCGACCTCGGCGCCAATGCCGGCCGCGCCGAGCACGGCCTCGATGACCTCGCTGTCGCTCTGGTCAAAATAGTCGCAGGAACGTTCGCCGACGGTCAGCTTCATGGTGACGTGCCGGCAATCGATGACCAGTTGCGATGCGGCGGCTTCCCGCACTCGTACGCCCAGCCGGACGACCACGCCTTTGAAAAGTGACTGCGGCGCATTGCCGGCGCCAGCCAGGATTTCGACCGACTGCCCCGGTTTGAACAACTCGCTGTCGCTGAGCGGAAACTGACCGCTGGCCGGGGCGCCGTCGACATAATTCAATTTTGCCGAAGAAATTCGGTTGACCGCAGAAGTGATGCTGACCGCCAGCAATTGATGCTCGCGCGGCACCGCTTCGCCGCCCACCTTGATGGTGAACTCGCGGTGTTCGGCGGCAATCGGCAGGGCGCGCGTATCGGGCATGGGCTATTTTTCCAGTGGCGGAAAGTAGATTTCCGTACCCGGCACCAGCTGGCGAAAATCGTCCAGCCCGTTGGCGGCCGCGACGCGTAGATACAGGCGCGGGTCGCCGTAGATTTTCTGGCACATTGCGGCCAGCCGGTCGCCGGCCTTGACGATGCACCGGTGAGTCAGGTCCGGCGACTGGTCCTGAGCCATGGCAACGCGGGTCTGGTCGTCCGAGTTGTCGGTGAAGGCGGCGGTGATCACGGCGCGCAGAGGCACGCCATCGGGCCGGAACAGCTTGTAGGCGATGGAGGCGCTCTTCAGCACGCAGCGCTTGACCTGCAGGGTGCCCCAGACAATTTTCAGGTAATTGGTGCGGTGGATGGCGCCGTTATAGGCGGTGACCAGCTGGAATTTCTCGACCTCGGCTTGGACATCGGCCGCCTGGCCGCTGGCCCCGGTGCCGTCGATGAAGAAGGTCAGCGACAGGTCGCCCGGTTTCAGTTTCTTGAAATTCATCCGGCTGCCGGTCGTGCCCGAACCCTGCGCCGCGTCGTATTCGATTTCGTAGGCCAGCGTGATTTCGCTCGGGTTCACGTAGGCGAAGAACTCGTTTTCCGGCGCGCCGCTGTAATCCGGCGTCGCAAAGGCCTGAATGCGCAGTTTTTCCAGTCGACCGCTGGCTGCCGGAATCATCTCAGGGCTCCTCGCGGTCGCGCAGGATTTCCAGCACGCGGGCGACGCATTCCTCGACCAGCGCCTGCCTGTCGGCCGAAGCCGGTGCCACGGCCGAGCCCGATGCTGCGCCGCCGGCTTCGGCGTTGCCGACTTCGACGGAAATCACCACTTCATCGACGATGATGGGCATGGCTCACCTCAGGATTTGTCGACCGTGAAATACTGGTAGGCCAGTTGCAGCGACTCGACGGCAATGGCGTTGTTGTTGGCGTTGAGGTCGCTGACCGACCATTTGGTCGGCCAGGCGCCGATCACATGCCAGGTCATCAGCGGCTCGTGTTCCTCGTTGAGCAGCTTGATGTCCAGGCTCTTCGGCTCGATCTGGTAATCGACGAGGCACTGCCTGACCCAGTCCCACACCGACGAGCTTTTGAGCAAGCCGCGCTTCAGCACCAGTTCCGGGTATTTGGCCCGGGTCGGGTATTTCTGCACAAAACGGTTCTCGCCGCCTTCGATCACTTCCTCGCTGCCCATTTCGACCGCCAGCCCGCCGACCTCGATGAAGCGGGTGTCGGCGCTGTCGGACAGGCCGATGAACTCGACCAGAAAGTGGAAGCCGACCGGCGGGTAGTATTGGGCCATGACCGCTTAGTCATTCTGGACATCAAGGCCTTCGTGGGCGATTTCGATGCTTTCGATCGCCACCTCGTTGCCCGCCGCCTTCAGTTGCGGCCCTTCGAGCTTGACCGGGAAGGCATTGAGCGCCTTCCAGACCATCACCGGGTTATGGGCCTCGTCGAGCAGGCTGATCGTCAGGTCGCGGCGCTCGACCTTGTTGAGCTTGATGGTCGTCAGCCATTTGAAGAAGTCGTTGTCGCTCTTCATGATGCCGCGCTTCATGACGATGTTGGTGAACTTGCGCAGACCGGGCATCTTGATCGACGAGTATTCGTTGAAGGCGCCGTCGCGGTATTCGATGATCTGGTTTTCCTGCGTCAGGCCGGTGACTTCCGAAAAACCGATGCGGCTGGTGCCCCACTCGACGCGGAAGTGAAAGACGGGCAAGGGATAGGGTGAAGGCATGGTGTTTTTCCTCTCGCGTTAGTCAATTAGCTGGTCTGCAATTTGTGGGAGAACTTCAGGATGATGAATTCGGCCGGCCGCACCACCGCCATGCCGATTTCGACATTCATCCGTCCTTCGAGGATGTCCTGCGCACTCATCGTCACCCCCAGGCCGCAGCGGACAAAGAAGGCGTCCTTGGTGGTCGCCCCGGCGAGCGCGCCTTCGCGCCATTTCTGGGTGAGGTAGTTCTCGATCATGCCGCGCACCTTGACCCAGGTATTGGCGTCGTTGGGCTCGAAGACGGCCCAGTAGGTCGACTTCTTGATCGATTCCTCGACCATGTTGAAGAAGCGGCGTACCGAGATGTAGCGCCACTCGTTGTCGTTGCCGGCCAGCGTGCGGGCGCCCCAGACCAGCGTGCCCTTGCCGGAAAAGGCGCGGATGGCGTTGATCGACTTGCCGGCGGTGCTGTCCACGTTCAGCGCATCGGTCTCGCTGCCGCTGAAGGTCGCGGTCGGCGCGATGACGCTGTTCAGGCTGACATTGGCCGGTGCCTTCCAGACGCCGCGCTGGTTGTCGACCAGCGAGTAGATGCCGGCAATCGCGCCACTCGGCGGGCAGGTGGTCAGTGTGCCATTGATACCATTGACGATATTGCGGAAGGGGGCAAAGCTGCTGTACAGCGCCTGTTCGTAGACCACCGGGTAGTTGTTCACTGCCGAAACGATGGACTCGATACCGCCGCTGATCGCCGAGAAGGCCTTGATCAACCCCGGCATCGCGGCATTGACCTGATCGGCCTCGGTGATCCCGGCGCCAAGTGCCGGAATGACGGCGCTGGCCCCGGCCGGCGCGGCCGAGAAGGTGGTGCCCCAGCCGGCATTCTGGGGATCGGGATCGGCACTCCAGATCACTGCACCGTAGGCGGCAATATCCGCCGCCGCCTCGATTTCGAGCAGGATCAGCTCCTTGAAGGCAGGGACCAGCGAGCCGCCTATGGTCGTCTCGATGTCGCCCTTGCGGCTCGGCGTCCCGACCAGGTCCGGATTGGTGAGCGGCGTGCCGTTGGTCAGCCCATCGACCAGATCGGCCAGGCCGTAGAGCTGGGTGAAGACCAGTTTCAGGTTGGCGGCGCTCGGCGTGGCCTTGGCTTGACCATAGGTCACGGCGAAATGATTGGCCAGTGTCACATCGCTCGCAGCAGAGGCGACGATTCGTGCCTTCAGCGTCGCCGCATCGGTGGTGATCGCCTTGATCTTGTTGATCAGGTCGAGGTTATCCTTGTCGGCCGCCAAGGCTTCGAGACTCAGTCCGGTGGCCGCGCCCTTTTTGATCTTGCCCTGGATGTGGGCGAAGCCAAAAGTCTTCTTGTAGGCCAATTTCAGCCAGGGCGTGTAGGCAGCCCCGTATTTCAGGCTATTGATGCCGATCTTGTCGCGGAAACCTGCCCCCAGCGGATCGGCAAGCTGGGTATCAAGCACCGCGACACGGTCGCCGAGCTTGCCGCACTGGGCGAGCATTTTCTGCTGCACGGCAGCCAGGGCGTCGGCCGAAGCCAGCGCTGCGGCATCCGGGGCGAGCAGGATGGTCGGCTCATCGAAAGCCGCCACGGCCTCGACACCGGCCACCAGTTCGCTGCTGTCGATGAAGGGTGCAGCGCTCTTGAAAGCGCCGACCGAGACAATGTAACAGTCGCCCCCGCCGTTGTCGTAGAACAGGCGCATGCTGTCGTAGAGGTAATAGGCATTCGAGATGCTGCTCGACAGGAAATTGCCTGCCTCGTCGATGGCCACTTCGGAAATGATCAGGGCCGGGCCCTTGCCGTAGTAGGTCTCGTATTCGAGCAGCGACTTGATGCGACGCGGCTTGTTGAGCAGATCGCCCGGTGCGATTTCACGCAGCGTTTCGGTATAGCCGACAAAGGCGGGAATGGCGGTTTCGACCTCGGCAACCGAAGGCGGAAAGACCGATATTTCCTCAACGTAGACATCCGGTGTTTTATAAGTTGGCATGGGTGAACCCCCTTCTAGGATTTGGCGAGGTGGACGATGAAACGCGCCTGCGCCCGGTCGGAACCGGCCTGGGGCAGATGCTGGACAAGAACTTCATTGTTGCTGCGCAGTTGCAGCTTGCGATAACCACCAGCCCGGCGGTCCAGTTCGTCTTGCGACTGGAAGAGCACGACACGCGTCGAGGCATCACCGAGGACTTCCGGCGGGAGGTCGTCAGCGGCAAATTGATTGCGACCGATAGTGTCGAAGATCACTGCCGGCCGCCCCTGTTCCGCGGCTCCGGCATCGTTGACGTTGAGGTTTCCGAATTCGTTTACCCCGTAATTGCGGGCGACCACGTAATACTTGACGCGCTCGCGGCGAGCTTTCAGGCTGACTGAGAGCAGCGGTGGATTGGTGTAAAAGCCCGCATCAATGGTCACCGCCGCCACGCCCCACAGTCCCTGCCCGGCCAATTCAGGATGGACCAGCCAGTGCGAGACACTCAGCGGGCCACCGGCGTCTTCGGTCAGCGTATAGAGGCCGACCGGCCAGTCGCGGCTCAGGAAAGTAGCATCATCCTGGCCAGAAACCAAGGTTTGTTGCGCCACCTGCTGTCCCAATAGAGCCCATTTGAGACTCGCGGGGCGTTCGGCGAGCGCGGGCGCGATCCGCTGACTCGGCCTGGCAATGCGCGCTGCCAGCGGCGGGTCGAAAGCCCTCGGCTGCCCATCATTGACGTAGATCGGCACGTACCCGTCCGGCACTGCGGGTTCGGTGAAATTGGCAAAGTAGGGATTGGGAACGCGCAAGCCGATCAGCAGGGTCGTCCCCGGAACCTGGCGCAGCGCATTGCCCTCGTCGTCCGCTTCATACAGGACGAGCAGACGCCGGTGGCGGGTTCGCATCAGCAGGTGCCCTGCAGCCAGCGCCGGACTGCCATTCGGCACCACGAACTCGAAGTCCGGGCATGGCCCACCGTGATACGTGTGGTTAACCTCGATTTCACAGAGGATGCGGAAATGAATGCTCATCGGTCGTGCAGGTCAATGCCGATATCAGT
>JBEOKN010000068.1:0-90942 GCA_040275885.1 Azonexus sp.
GGTCGTACGCACGACGTTGTTGTAGGGATCCTGCTCGGTCAGCGACCAGCCCGAAGTCTGGCTGTGCGTGCGCAGCATCATCGACTTCGGGCTCTTGGCGTTGAAACCAGTCATGATGCGGTGCCACAAAAGGCGCGCGGCACGCATCTTGGCAATTTCCAGATAAAAAT
Organism: Azonexus sp.; assembly: GCA_040275885.1. Classification (GTDB taxonomy): domain Bacteria; phylum Pseudomonadota; class Gammaproteobacteria; order Burkholderiales; family Rhodocyclaceae; genus Azonexus. The sequence continues at coordinate 171 of JBEOKN010000068.1, forward strand.
TCATGCCCACCGCCCAGAAGAAGGACAGGCGGCCCGCGAAGGTATCCACATCCATGCCCGAAGCAACGCCGGTGCGAATGTATTCCATGCCGTCAGCCAGCGTGAAGGCCAATTCGATGGCCTGGTTGGCCCCTGCCTCCTGCATGTGATAGCCGGAAATCGAAATCGAGTTGAATTTCGGCATGTACTGCGCGGTGTAGCTGAAAATGTCGGCAATGATCTTCATCGACGGCTTGGGCGGATAGATATAGGTATTCCGCACCATGAACTCTTTGAGAATGTCGTTCTGGATCGTGCCTGTCAGCTTTTCCTGGGAAACGCCCTGCTCCTCGGCGGCAACGATATAGCCAGCGAGAATCGGCAGCACGGCGCCATTCATCGTCATCGACACCGAGACCTTTTCGAGCGGGATGCTGTCGAAGAGGATCTTCATGTCCTCGACGGAATCAATGGCCACGCCAGCTTTGCCGACGTCGCCGGTGACCCGAGGATGATCGGAGTCGTAGCCACGGTGTGTCGCCAGGTCGAAGGCGACCGAAACGCCTTGACCGCCGGCGGCAAGCGCCTTGCGGTAGAAGGCATTGGAAGCCTCGGCGGTGGAGAATCCGGCGTACTGGCGGATGGTCCACGGCTTGACCGCATACATCGTCGGCTGCGGGCCGCGCAGATAGGGCGCGAAACCAGGCAGGGTGTCGGCAAATTCCAGACCTTGGACATCGGCCTTGGTGTATAGCGCTTTGACCGCCAGACCTTCCGGGGTGTTCCAGTTCAGGTTCTTGACGTCGGCGCCCGGGGAGTGCTTTGCCGCTGACTTTTCCCAGGTATCCAGATTATTGGAATCAAAGAACTTTTCGGACATGACATAACCCTCACTGATTCGTATTCTTCAGGCTGCTGCTTGTGGAATCCGAATCTTACGCTTTCGGACCCCGCTTGACATACCAAGGTCTGCATAATACTGTATCCATAATTACAGAGGCAAGTCAGAGCCACACCCGTCGCCTTCGATACATTACCCGAGACATGACCCACATTGCACCTACTGCGCTCTACCAGGAAGTGGCAGAACGTTTGCGTCAGCGCATCTTCAGCCATGAACTGGTGCCTGGCGACTGGATCGATGAACAAAGAATAGCTGAGCAGTATGGCATTTCCCGCACGCCGTTGCGCGAAGCGCTCAAGGTTCTGGCGTCCGAGGGGCTGGTCGAACTCAAGCCGCGTCGAGGCTGCTATGTCACCGAAATCTCTCGTCAGGACCTCGACGACATTTTCCCGTTGATGGCCATGCTTGAGGGGCGTTGTGCGGGCGATGCGGTTCGCCGGGCGGGACCGGCCGACGTTGTGCAGCTGAGCGAGATCCACAATCGCCTCGAATCTGCCGCGCACGATGGACGTATAGATGCCTTTTTCGAAGCCAACCAGGAGTTCCACAGGAAGGCACAGGAACTCGCCGGCAACCGCTGGATGCTCTCGGTCATTCAGGACCTGCGTAGGGTGCTCAAGCTCTCCCGACTCCATTCCCTGTCGCTGGAGGGACGCCTCGAGCAATCGCTGGACGAACATCGCGCCATCATGGCGGCGATCAAGGCAGGCGACGCAACGGAAGCCGAAAAACTGATGTACGACCACATCGTGTGCGGTCGCGAGGCGCTGGCGAAAATGGATTCCAAAGCGCCGAAAGTGGCGTGAAGGACTGCGAGGCACCACAAACCGCGAACACAAGAATGCAAAAAAGCCCCGACCAACCGGCCGGGGCTTTTTCTATTGCAGAAAAACTCAGTGCTTGGCCGCGCCCGAGGCACCGAAGCCAGTCTGTGCGCGCACATACTGGTCCTCGAAAGCTTCGATCTCCTGGCGGGCGCGAACGCTGCTGTCAGTCTTCGAGAAGATGTAGGCGAGCAGGAAGGCGATCGGCATCGCGAACAGCGCCGGCTGGGTGTAGGGGAAGATCGCGGCCTTGTTGCCGATCACGTCGACCCACACCGACTTCGACAGCACGACGAAGGCCACCGCCGAAATCAGGCCACCGTAGCCCCCGAACAGGGCGCCGCGCGTGGTCAGACCCTTCCAGTACATCGATAGGATGAGTACCGGGAAGTTCGCCGCCGCAGCCACGCCGAAGGCCAGACCGACCATGAAGGCGATGTTCTGTTTCTCGAACAGGATACCAAGAACGATGGCGACGAAGCCGAGGCAAATCGTGGCGATCCTGGAAACGCGGATCTCCTTGGTTTCCGATGCCTTGCCCTTCATGATGACTCGTGCGTAGATGTCGTGCGAAATCGCCGATGCACCCGCCAGCGCCAGACCGGAAACAACGGCGAGGATCGTAGCGAAGGCGACAGCGGCCAAGAAGCCGAGCAACATGTTGCCGCCCACGGCCTTGGCCAGGTGCATGGCGACCATGTTGCCACCACCGATCAGCTTGCCGCCCACCGTGCCGGCTTCGAAGAAGTCCGGATTCTGGCCGACGATCAGGATGCCGCAGAGGCCCATCAGGAAGATCACATTGAAGAAGTAGGCGACGAAGCCGGAAGCGTACAGTACCGACTTGCGCGCTTCCTTGGCGTCGGTCACGGTGAAGAAGCGCATCAGGATGTGCGGCAGGCCGGCAGTACCGAACATCAGGCCGAGGCCCAGCGAAATGGCGGTGACCGGGTCGGCCAGCAGGCTGCCCGGATACATCAGCTTGGGGCCGAGCTTATGCACGGCCGTCGCCTTCTCCAGCAGGTTCTGGAAGGAGAAACCGAACTGGCTGAAGGCCAGCACCATGACCAGTGTGCCGCCGGTGAGCAACATGCAGGCCTTAATGATCTGCACCCAGGTCGTGGCGACCATGCCGCCGAAGGTGACGTAAACCATCATCAGGATGCCGACCGCGAAGATCGCGATGTTGTAGTCGAGACCGAACAACAGCTTGATCAGCTGCCCGGCGCCGACCATCTGCGCGAGCAGGTAGAAACAGACCACGGTCAGCGACGAGATCGCGGCCATGGTCCGCACTTTGCCCTGATCGAGGCGGTAGGCGGTGATGTCGGAGAAGGTGAACTTGCCCAGGTTGCGCAGACGCTCCGCCATCAGGAACAGGATGATCGGCCAGCCGGCGAAAAAGGCCAGCATATAGACGTAACCGTCGTAACCCTGTGTGTAGACCATGGCGGTCAGGCCGAGCAGCGTGGCTGCCGACATGTAGTCGCCGGCAATCGCCAGGCCGTTCTGGAAACCGGTGATGCCGCCGCCCGCCGTATAGAAATCGGCGGTGGTCTTGGTCCGGCTGGCCGCCCAGTAGGTAATGCCCATCGTCAGCGTGACGAAGATGCAGAACATGATGATGGCGTGCCAGTTGGTCGCCTGCTTTTCGGTCGCGCCGACGGCGTCGGCCGCGATGGCAAGAGCGGAAAATCCGAGCAACGCGAGCGCGGTGATGATCTTGTTCATTATTTGTTGTCCTTCCAGGCGTCGCGGATGAGATCCTGGGTCAGCGCGTCGAATTCGTTGTTGGCGCGCCTGACGTAGACGGCGGTGAGAACCCAGAAAAAAATGAACATGAAGAGTTCGACGGCGACCCCAACGGTCAGCATCGATCCTTCGGCAACCGGCCTGCCGAGAGCCGTCGGATTGAAAGCGATTGTCAGGACATAGCCGTAGAACATGGTCAAAACGATAATGGCCAGCGTCCACGCGAAACGCCCCCGGCGCGTAACCAATTCGTGAAACTTCGGATTGGTCCGCATATGCTCATACATTGCACTGCTCATGGTTACCCCCTTGTCTATCCATAGAGAATTTTTCGGAGCGGCATTCTAACGTGAACAGGTCCGGATCTTTCATGACGCGAAAACATGGCTGTCCTGGCGCACTGGTTGGCTTGCTCAAGCTTGCCGGCACCGTTGCGATGATGGAATTCGTGCTCGATGGCAGGATGCCATGGACCAACGACACCGGCAAAGAAGGCCTCGACACCAAGGGATACCGCGTACCTCGCCGCTCACCTTGTGAGATGCGCAAACCGGATTTCAGGGGGTGCTGAACAGACTCCACAACATCTTGGCGGCGAGAACGATGAGGATTCCTGCGAACAGGCGTTTCAATGTCGCCACCGGGAGACGATGCGCCAACCGCGCACCAAACGGCGCGGTCACAATTGTCGCCATCACCAGAATCGCCAGTACCGGCAGGTACACGTAGCCGAGGCTGCCGGCCGGCAATCCGGTCTGTCCCCAGCCATTGAATACATAACCGAGCGTCCCGCCCAAGGCAATCGGCAGTCCGACCGCCGCGGAAGTGCCGATCGCGCTCTGGACACGGACATTGCACCAGGTCAGAAAGGGAACTGTCAGCGAACCGCCACCGATGGCGACCAACGACGACAGCACGCCTATTCCCATCCCGACACCGGCAATCCCCAGCGAACCCGGCAGTTCGCGTGTCGGCTTGGGTTTGAGGTTCAAGGCCATCTGCAAGGCAACGCCGCAGACGAAGAATGTGAAGAACACGGCGAGCGGGCGGGCCGGCACACTCGAAGCGAACAAGGTACCAAGGCCGGTGCCGAGAAGTATCCCGGGCGTTATGGTCTTGACCACGTCCCAGAGGATCGCCCTGTGATTGTGGTGCGTCCGGATGCTGGCGATCGCGGTAAAGATGATGCTGGCCATCGAGGTTCCCAGCGCCATGTGCAGTGTTTCACCCGTGGGAAATTGACCCTGTGCGGCGAACATCAGAGTCAGCGCAGGGACCAGGACGAGCCCGCCGCCGATCCCCAGCATGCCTGCGAAGAAGCCGGCGAAGGCGCCCAGCGCAAGGTATTCCGCGATCCACAAGACAGTCATGCCAATACCTTCCGAAAGATGAAGCGCCCCTCTCCTTCCCCACCCGTTCCTTACACCTGGAAAGTCCGAGGGAAGGTGCATGTTAGCAAGCCCACGACCGCGGCAGAGGTCGGAATGGTTGGAATTCGCGACGAATTGTCCGTTGACCGCAACAGGCAGCGATGATCCGTGTTCTGCATACCAGACTGCCTAGAGCGCGTCGGATTCAACAATCTTCACCCCGGGCTGGCCTTCCACAACGCCGCGAAGCAGCGCGGTGGCAATCGCCTGCGGACTGACCGGGCGGTAACGGCTGGGCATCAGTGGGCGCAGGACATGGGCGAAGAACAGCCCGATCTGTTCGCCGTGGCGGACCTCACCGCGCCCGGTATCGATCAACGACGGACGGACGATGGTTGTGCTGGCGAATTCGAGATCGATGAAGCCCCGTTCGACTTCAGCCTTGGTCCGCAAATAAAAGCTCCCGCGCGCGCTGGCGCCAAGCGATGAGTTCAGCGCACAGCGCGTCGCACCGGCCTCGCGGGCCAGACGGGCGACGGCGATCGGCAGATCGCGGTCGATGGCGGCGAAGGCTGCCTGTGAACCCGCCACCTTGATCGTGGTGCCAAGGGTGCACACCACCGCATCGACCTTCCACCACGCGGAAACCTCCGGAAGCCGGGTGAAGTCGATGACTGGATTCAGAAGTTTCTCGTGCCCGGCAAATTCGCCACCCAGCGGTCGACGGGTCGGCACGACGATCTGCGCAATTCGCTTTTCGCCCAACGCCTGACGCAGCACAGCCTGACCTACCGCACCCGTCGCGCCCACCAGCAACAAGCCCAGCCCTCGGGACATCAGCGCTTGAGCAGCTTGTAGGCCAGCCATGGGAAAAAGCTGCGCGGCAGCACTCGGTTGGAGAAGGCTGTCGCCTGATTGGGCAGGCCCGGGACTACTGAAGGACGGCCCGCATCCAGTGCCCTGAGCCCGATCTCGGCCACCGGCCGGCTCTCCATCAACAGCACGTCGGGCAATGGCGTGGTCTTCTGCCCGGAAACGGCAAGGAAGTTCGTGGCCGTGACCCCCGGGCAGAGGACGGTGACGACAACGCCGCGATCCTTCAGCTCCTCATGCAACGCTTCCCCAAAGCTCAATACATAGGCCTTGCTCGCCGCGTATCCGGCGTACATCGGCAGCGGCTGGAACCCGCCCAGCGAGCCGACCAGCAGAATCTTGCCCGAACCACGTTTGACCATATCGGCGGCAAAAACATGGGTGAGTTCGGTCAACGCCATGACGTTGAGCTGAAGCATGTTGAGTGCGCTGTCCAGCGGTTGGTCAACGAAATCGCCGAAAACGCCAAAGCCAGCGTTGTTGATCAGGATGTCGATGGTGACGCGCTTGGCCCTTACCTTGGCGTGCAGTTCCGCGCCGACACCGGGACGAGCCAAGTCCATCGCGATCACATGGCAGTGCGTGTCATGCGACCGTTTGAGTTTGCCAGCGAGTGCCCGCATCGGCTCGGCCCTGCGCGCAACCAGCACCAGATTGGCGCCGCGCGCCGCGAGCAGGTGCGCGAAGTCAATGCCGAATCCGCTGGAAGCACCGGTAACCAGCGCCCACTTGCCCTGCAGGTCCGCTACGCCGCCCTTCATCGTCGCGTCATTCCTCGGACGTGATGGCTGCCTTGGACACTCGCGTTCTCTTGACCGGGGGCGCTATTCTGCCCTCGTCCGCGCTTGCCTCGGTACTCGCCGGCTTTTTCCTGGCACGCGGCGCAGCGCTCGCGGTCGCCTCGACCACGGTTTTCCCGACTGCCCGCGGACGTCTTGCAGCGCTTGGCTCTGGCTTGTCCGCTACGGTGCGTCGAGCCTCGACCTTGACGGACCTTCTGCCCCGTGCAATCGCTGCGGCCAGCAGTTCGGCGAAGCTCTCCTTGAGACAATCGCAGAACTCTTCCGGGTCGGGAAGCATGTCGCGGCAGGCAACGAAGCAGACCCACAAAGTGCCGTTGTAGCTGAACCCGGTCACATTGAGCCCGATCCCGTCGAAGGCTATCGATACGGCAAGGAACAGTTCCAGTTGCGACCCGGCCATATACAGCGGAACGTCAGGCCCGCGTACGTTGGATACTGTCACGTTGCACATCGCAACAATTCCGAGTCGCACCAGTTGCTCGGCCGCCACTGCAGGAATCACGTGTACCAGCCTCGCCACCAGATCCTTGCCCAATGCCGAAGTCGCCGCCTTGGTCTTGCTGGTGCCGCGCCTGATCGCCAAGACACGCTCGACGGGATCGGCGATGTCGGTGCGCAACGCCATCGGCGCCATGCCGATCTGGTTGCCGGAATCCATTGCCTTGTCGGTACCGCGGGTCGACATCGGCACCATGGCGTTGAGCGTGCGCGCCGGCAACTCACCCTTCCGTTCGAGATACTTGCGGATCGCGCCGCCGGTTGCCGCCATGAATATGTCGTTGATTGTAATGTCGTCGATGTGCTCGCGAATCGTCTTGCACTCAGCCAGGGAAAATCCCACCGCGTCTACCACGCGGTGCGGCGATACCGGATGGTCGAAACGCGTCTGGGGCTTGCGGCCAGCCATGTCGCCCGGCGTCTTCAAGCTGCCGGCCCCGGCACTGCCGCCGAAGCGCTTGGCGATCAGTTTCTGGGCTATCTCGAGTGCCTTGCCCGAAGCCACGATGTCCTTGCCGGCCAGCGCCGCGCGCCCCCCCAGACTTGCGGCCAGCCGGACCCCATCGAAAATCTGTTGGGCGCGGTTGCCAACCGCACGCGAGCACAGTTCGACAGCGGATGGCTCACGGTCCACAAACCGGGTGTGGCCGACGGGAGATGGCTCCTCCGAAAATTCCGCCGACAAGCTGTGGATGGCCTTGATGATCTCGGCACCTGCCTCACCGTCAACGCCGGCGTGATGAAACTTGACGTAAAGCGCGAAACTTCCCTTGGCGATGCCGGGAATATGGTCCAGCCCCTCGATGACGTAGGCCTCCCAGAGTGGACGGCTGCGGTCGAGGGGGCGGGAATGGATGCGGGCCACCTGGATCATTAATTGCCGCCAGTCACCCGGCTGTGGCAGTGCGGTGTGACGGACGTGGTATTCCGTATCGATATCGCCCTCGTCAATCCAATAGGGCCGGTCGAGTCCAAGCGGCGCGACTACCAGTCGGCGACGAAAGACCTTGGCGCTGTCCAGTCGCCTGGCGAAGAAATCCAGGATCTGTTTGAAGCGGACCTTGCCGCCAGGTGCGGTCGACGGATCGTAGATACCCAATCCGGCAACGTGCATGTATTGGTTACCCTGCTCCATGTGCAGAAACAGGCTGTCCATCCCCGAGAGCAATTTCATTTCAACCCCTCTTGAAGAGTGGCCCCCGCGAGTGCCGTCAGGCCGGCATCCTGAACCTGGGTCCAGAGTGGCTGCATTCCTCCCGCATCAGGCACCCTCGAAGAAGAGGGCGCACAACAGCGATTTCGATGGTCCGCAACCGATGCCAATTAGCATTGGTTCAAGGAATCTATGGCCTTAACAAACACCGCAGGGACGCTCGGCGGGCGGCGCCGGGTTCACCAGCAAATGACTAGAAGTCCAGTTGCTGCTGGGGCGCAAGCACGGTACCAATCCGTGCTCCCATGTTCACGATTCTACGCTTCGCGTCGGTGGTATCAACCGCGTAGTCAATTTCTTTTTTCTGACCGACTGCACCAGGGGCGGCAAGGTATTCGTGGGCGATGTTGAGGGCGGCCATGACCGCCACGCGCTCGGCGATAGTGCTCTTGGTCCGTTGGGCGATTTCGCGCATCTTGTTGTCGACAAGATCGACTGCCGCCAGCAGGCCATCGCGCTCTTCCGGCGTACACGCCACGCGGTATTCGCGGCCCATGATCTTGACGTCGAGGAAATTCTGCTGGGTGCTCATTTCAGACATTCTCGGGCAACTTGCCGATCAGGCTCTCAAGGCGCTCGCGGGCGGCCGTCATCGACTGGCGCATCTGCAGGCGCTCTGCCTCGGCCTCCTCTATCTGATTTCTCAGCACTTCATTCTCGGCACGCAACTGGAGAACCAAGTCGACCACCTGTTCAATCTTTCCTTCAAGCTCTTCAAGTTGCGCATTCATGACATGAACTATAGTGGCAAGAACAGTGCATGGTCAAGGAGTAAGCCGTTATTCTGAAAGTGGTTTGTCCAAACCGAACACAATTTCCTGATGCAACGCAGCATCGCGGGATGTAGAATGCGCCCCGTAGCAGGTGCTGCGGAAGGATTCTCCAACCGCGGTTAAACGGGAAAGCGGTGCGTCCCCTCGGACAACGCCGCTGCTGCCCCCGCAACGGTAAGCAAGTGCGGGCGCGCCACGATGCCACTGGGTTTCGACCTGGGAAGGCGGCGCGTCAAGACTTGCGAGCCCGGATACCGGCCTGAGACAACCAGCGGAAGTGCCACGGGGGTGTGGCGCCGGTCTCCGACCTGCGCTCATTCTCCCGATGCTTCCTTGTTCAGTCATACCGGCATGCGGGGACGCCTGCCGGGAAGGGGAGAAGAATGAATCCACGTTTCAAGCCGCTAACCGCGGCGCTTTCCATTGCATTCCTCGCGCCGGCCCACGCCGGGGAAATCCTCGATCCCGTCGTGGTCACCGCAACCCGCCAGCCGGTACGCGAATCCCAGTTGCTGTCGGACGTCACCGTCGTCGAACGGGCCGATCTCGAAGTCGCCGGCCAGTCGACGCTGGCGGAAGTGCTGTCCCGCCAGCCGGGCCTGCAATTGTCGGTCAATGGCAGCAAGGGCGCCACAACCAGCCTGTTCATGCGCGGCTCGAACAGCAACCAGGTCCTCGTGCTGATCGACGGCGTCCGCGCCGGCTCGGCGACCACCGGCAGCGCGGCGTGGTCGCGCATCCCGGTAAGCCAGATCGAGCGTATCGAGATCCTGCGCGGTGCCGCCTCGTCGCTCTACGGGGCGGATGCGATCGGCGGCGTCATCCAGATCTTCACGCGCAGCGGCCAGGGACCCTTCAAGCTGTTCGGCGAGATCGGCGGCGGTTCCCGCAACACCTTCATGGCGAACGCCGGCTTTTCCGGCAGCAGCGAAGGCTGGAGCTACGCACTGAACGTGGCGAGCGAATACACGCGGGGTTTCAACAGCATCTCCAATCCGCGCAACACTTCATACAACGCGGATGACGACGGTTTCCGGCAGAACAGCGTGAGCGGCAAACTGGCCTACGAGTTCGTCAAGGGGCACGAGTTTGGCGCCAGCGTCCTCTACAGCGACGGCGAGAACAAGTACGACAGCGGCTTCACGCCCGCCACCGCGGCCCGCGATTATCGCAGCGACCAGTCGGTAGCTTCGTTCAACGCCTACCTGCGGGATGCGTTCACTCCTTACTGGACCAGCACCATGCGCGCCGGCCAGTCGGTCGATGATGCCCGGCAGTTCGAGAATCATGTGCGCACCAGCACGTTCCGCACGCGCCAGACACAGTACGTCTGGCAGAACGACTTCACCACCGGGATCGGTAATTTCCTCGCTGCGCTCGAGCGGCTCGAGCAGGGCATCGACGGCACCACGACCTACAATACTGCCGAACGGAGCATCAATTCGGCCCTTGCCGGGTGGACCGGGAAGTACGAGGCACATCATCTGCAGGCCAACGTCCGCATCGACGACAATTCGCAGTTCGGCGACAAGACCACAGGCTCGGTCGCCTACGGCTATCAGTTCACCCCCAACTGGCGGGCCAACGCCGGCTACGGCACCGCCTTCAAGGCGCCCACGTTCAACGAACTCTATTTCCCCGGCTTTGGCAATCCAGCCCTTAAACCGGAAACCTCGCACACGACGGAAGCAACCGTTCACTTCGAGACCGGCCTGCACCATGTCTCGCTGACCGCCTATCGCAACAATGTGGACGACCTGATCGTGACCGTCGGCCCGATCGGCCCCAACTTCATCTTCCGGCCGGAGAATGTGGGCAGGGCCCAGATCACGGGGGCGACCCTGGCCTACGACGGGCGGATCGAAAGCTTCAACCTGATGGCCAATTACGACTACCTCGACCCGCGCAACGAAGATACCGGCAAGCTGCTGCCGCGGCGGGCGAAGCAGTACGGCACGGTGGCGGTCGGCCAGCAGTTGGCGCCGTTCGAGTGGCGCGTCGAGATGCAGGCCAGCGATTACCGCTACGACAACGTCGCCAATACGCGCAAGCTGGCTGGCTATGCCATCTTCAACCTGTACGGCGCCTATCAGCTGGGGGGCGGCTGGTCGGCCTTCGCCCGCATCAACAACCTGTTCGACCGCGATTACGAAACCGCCGCCGACTACGCGACAACCGGCCTCAACGCCTTCGTCGGATTGCGCTACACACCGCAGTAAGCAGCGATGCCGACTCGCCGCCGCGCGCTCCTGACCCTCCTGACGCTCAGCCTGCTCGCCGTGGCGAGCATTGCGCTGTCGCTGACGGCGGGCAGCTTCAGGATCGCGCCCGGCGATGTCGTCGCGGCGCTCTTCGGCGACCGCGGCGGCGCGGCCGATATCGTGCTGGAGCTGCGCCTGCCGCGGGCGCTCGCCGGTTTTGCCTGCGGCGGACTGCTGGCACTCGCCGGCGCGCTGATGCAGGTGCTCCTGCGCAACCCGCTGGCTGATCCCTACGTCCTTGGAATCTCCGGCGGCGCTGGCGTCGGCGCACTGTTCGCCATCCTGATCGGCCTGCCGGTCATCGCCATCGACGGACTGGCTTTCGCCGGGGCGCTCGCCGCCATGTTTCTCGTTTTCGGGCTGGCGCACGGCGACGGCAGCTGGACGCAGACACGGTTGCTGCTCACCGGCGTCATCGTCGCGGCCGGCTGCGGCGCCCTCGTCGCCCTGATGCTGACCGTGGCCCCCGATGCCAAGCTGCGCGGCATGCTGTTCTGGCTGATGGGCGACCTCGCCCAGGCCGGCAGGTCCTGGCCGCCGCTCCTCGCCCTCGCCGCCGCGCTGCTACTCGCCGTCCCCTTTGCCCGCGAACTCAACCTCCTGTCGCGCGGACTGATGCAGGCGCACGCGCTGGGTGTCGCGGTCAACCGGCTGCGCTATGCCATTTTCCTGCTCGCCTCGCTGGCAACGGCAGCGTCGGTGACGACCGCCGGCTCGATCGGTTTTGTCGGGCTCATCGTGCCGCACCTCGTCCGCCTCGCGGCGGGCAACGACCAGCGCCTGCTGCTACCGGCCGCGGTCCTCGCCGGCGGCTCGCTGCTGGTGCTGGCCGACACACTGGCGCGGACCGTCATCGCCCCGCAGCAGTTGCCGGTCGGTGTGCTCACGGCACTGATCGGCGTCCCCGTCTTTCTCTTTCTCCTTTCGCGCCAGCCCAAATGAGCGCCTGCCTCCTCGAAGCCCGGCAACTCGTCGTCGAGATCGGCGGCCGCCGCGTGGTCGATAGGCTCGACCTTACGGTCAGCGCCGGCGAGCGCATCGCCATCCTTGGCTGCAACGGGGCGGGCAAATCCACCCTGCTCGCGACGCTGGCCGGCCTGCGCCCGCCCGCCGGCGGCAGGGTGCTGCTCGGCGGCGAGGATGTCGCGCCGATGCCAGCCCGCCGGGCGGCCCTGCGACGCGCGTGGCTGGGGCAATCCCAGAACGACCCCTTCGGCTCGTCCGTCCTCGAAACTACGCTGACCGGCCGCCATCCGCACCTCGGCCGCTGGGACTGGGAGTCGTCGCGCGATGCCGTGCTGGCACGCGGCGCGCTCAAGGCGGTCGGTCTCGCCGACATGGAAGGCCGCCAGATCCAGACACTGTCCGGCGGCGAGCGCCAGCGCCTGGCGATCGCCACGCTGCTGACGCAGGCCGCCCCGCTCTACCTGCTCGACGAACCGCTGTCGCATCTCGACCTCAATCACCAGATGGCGGTGCTCGAGCTGTTCGCCGGCACGGCGCGCGATTGCGGCGCGGGCGTCGTCATGGTCCTGCACGACCCGGCGCTGGCCCACCGCTTCAGCGAGCGCGCCGTCCTCCTCCACGGTGACGGACGGGTCGAAATCGACAGCGTCGACACCATCCTCACCGCCGAACGGCTGTCCGGCCTCTATGGCTATGGCCTCCGCCAGCTCGAAGACCGGGGCCGCCGCTGTTTCATACCGGAGTAATTTTCCATGACCATCACGCACACCGAGCGCATGCAGAAAAAGAAGGTCTTTATCGACGGCAGGATCGCCGCGGCGGCGGAAGAACGCGGCGTGCTGGTGATCAATACCGGCAACGGCAAGGGCAAGTCCTCGGCCGCCTTCGGCGTTGTCGCCCGCGCCCTCGGACACGGCCTGAAGGTCGGCGTCGTGCAGTTTGTCAAGGGCCGTTCGGATACCGGCGAGGAAGCATTTTTCCGCCGGCAGGCCGATGTCGCCTGGCATGTCGGCGGCGAAGGCTTCACCTGGGAAACCCAGGACAGGGAAGGCGATGCCCGCGCCGCCCGGGCCGCTTGGGAAGTCGCCTGCCGCCACCTGGAAGATCCGGCCATCGGCCTCGTCGTGCTCGACGAGATGACCTATGCCTTCAGGTACGGCTGGCTCGAGCTCGACGCGGTGATTGCCAGACTGCTGGCCCGCCCGCCACTGCAACACGTCATCGTCACCGGCCGCGCCGCCCCGCAGGCACTGCGCGATGCCGCCGATACGGTCAGCGACATGGCCATGGAAAAACATGCTTTCCAGAGCGGCGTCAAGGCCATGCCCGGACTGGAGTGGTGAGCGCGACCTGCCCCGCCCTTGTGGTCGCTGCGCCGGCCTCGGGTCAGGGCAAGACGACCGTCACCGCCGCACTGGCCCGGCTCCATGCCCGGCAGGGCCGGCGCGTCACCGTGTTCAAGTGCGGCCCCGATTTTCTCGATCCGCAGATCCACGCTGTCGCGAGCGGCAGGCCGTGCGAAAACCTTGACCTCGGCATGTGCGGCGAGGCCGACGCCCGCTGGCGGCTGGCGCGCGCCGCGCGGGCGTCCGACCTGATTCTGGTCGAAGGCGTCATGGGCCTCTTCGACGGCGAGCCTTCGGCGGCGGACATCGCCTGTCGTTTCGGCATCCCGGTGCTGGCGCTGATCGACGCCGGGGCGATGGCCCAGACCTTCGGCGCCATCGCCCACGGTTTGGCGACTTTTCGCCCCGGCCTGCCGTTTGCCGGCGTGCTGGCCAACTGCGTCGCCAGCGATGGTCACGCCGCGCTGGTCCGTGCCAGCCTGCCCGCGCCCATGAGTTGGTTCGGCGCGCTGCCGCGCAAACCGGAGTGCGCCCTGCCGGAACGCCACCTTGGCTTGCTGCAGGCTGGTGAAATCGCTGACCTCGCGGCTCGCCTCGACCGGCTGGCCGACGGACTGGTGGCCAGCGCTGCGGTCGACCTCCCTGAACCGGTCGTTTTCACCGACGTGCCGCCGCCGGCCGGCGCAGCGCTGCTCGCCGGCCGGCGTATCGCGATTGCCCGCGACGCCGCCTTTGCTTTCATCTACCCGGCCAACCTGGAAACCCTGACGGGCCTCGCCGCCGACCTCTGCTTCTTTTCCCCGCTGGCCAGCGAGGCCCTGCCCGAATGCGATGCCGTGTGGCTACCCGGCGGCTACCCGGAACTCCATGCAGCGGCACTGGAAGCCAACCGGCCGCTGTGGGCTGCGCTGCAACGCCATGTCAAGGACGGCAAGCCCTTGCTCGCCGAATGCGGCGGCATGATGAGCCTGTTCGAGACGCTGGTGGATGTGGATGGCCGCAAACACCTTCTCGGCGGCCTGCTGCCCGGAGGAACGGTCATGCAGCGGCGGCTGGTGGCGCTCGGCACGCAGTTTGTCGACCTGCCGGAAGGCAGCTTGTCCGGCCACACCTTCCATCATTCGATGAGCGAAACGCCGCTCCAGCCACTGGTGCGGGCGCACGGGGCGTCCGGACGCCCCGGGGAGGCCGTCTATCGGCGTGACCGCCTGACGGCGTCCTATCTCCACCTCTACTTTCCGTCGAATCCGGATGCGGTGGCCCGCCTTTTCGAGTGAACGGCGGTCAGCCAGGCAGCCACGCGGCAAGGCGGGGCCAGTCGAGCGCAGCCTCGACGGCGTCGGCCAGGCGGTCGAGGTCGGACGCACGTCGGGCGGCGAAGTCCACCGTCTCGACCGCACCGGCACCGGCCCAGGCGAGCAGCGCGGTCAACGCTGCCGGATGGTCGAAAATGCCGTGGCAGTACGTTCCGAGGACCTGCCCGTCGGCCGAAACGGCGCCGTCGGGAGTGCCGTCGGCGAGGTGCGCCGCCGGTCTCGCGCAACCGGCGCCTTCCGTCACTCCGAGATGGATCTCGTAGCCGATCATCGCCGGCCGGCCCGGCAGCGACAAGTGACCGCTTACATTGCGCAGTTGCTTGACGTCGGCAAGCCGCGTCTCGACATCGAGGAAGGCAAGTCCGGCGGATGTGCCGGGCGGCCCCTCCAGACCCAGCGGGTCGTGGAGGGCGGTGCCGAGCATCTGGTAACCCCCGCATACCCCGATGACCTTGCCACCGTAGCGCAGGTGGCGGGCGATGGCCGTGTCCCAGCCCTGCCCGCGCAGCCAGTCGAGATCGGCGCGCACCGCCTTGGAACCGGGCAGCACGATCAGGTCGGCCGCCGGCGGTGCTTCGCCGGGCGCGATCCAGCGGAAGTCGACCTCGGGGTGCAGGCGCAGCGGGTCGAGGTCGTTGTGGTTCGAGACGCGCGGACAGGCCGGCGCGATCACCTTCAATTTGGCCGCTTTCTTGCCGTCGACCGCAGCCGTCGCGATCGCGTCCTCGGCGTCAAGCATGAGGCCATGCAGATAGGGCAAGACGCCGAGCACCGGCTTGCCGGTACGTTCCTCGAGCCAGGCGAGGCCCGGCTCAAGCAGGCCGATGTCGCCGCGGAAGCGGTTGATGACGAAACCGACGACGCGGTTCTGCTCCGAGACGGACAGCAGATCCAGCGTCCCGACCAGGTGCGCGAAGACGCCGCCGCGATCGATGTCGGCGATCAGGATGACCGGGCAGTCGACCGCCTCGGCGAAGCCCATGTTGGCAATGTCGCGGTCGCGCAGGTTGATCTCTGCCGGCGAGCCGGCGCCCTCGACCAGCACACACTCGTAGGCGGCGGTCAGGCGCGCCCACGATTCGAGGACCGCGCCCATCGCCCGCGGTTTGTAGGCGTGATAGGCCTTGGCGTCGAGGTCGCTCGCTACCTTGCCGTGGATGATGACCTGCGCCCGCTTGTCCGTGGTCGGCTTGAGCAGCACCGGATTGAAGTCGGAATGCGGTGGCAACCCGCAGGCCAGTGCCTGCAGCGCCTGCGCGCGGCCGATTTCACCGCCGTCGCAGGTCACCGCCGAGTTGAGAGCCATGTTCTGCGGCTTGAACGGTGCGACGCGCACGCCGCGACGGTAGAGAATGCGGCCGAGGGCAGCGACCAGCGTGGACTTGCCGGCATCGGAGGTGGTCCCCTGGATCATCAGGGCAGAGCGGGGCATGGGCGGCCAGCGTGCAAAATGGAACGCAATTATGTCACCATAGGCGCCCGCCCGGCAGCCGCCCCTTTGCAGCCCGGGCAATCGATGGAACCGGTGAGCGCACCTCTTCCGGCCGTTGTTGGCGCGCCCGGCGATGCGCGCCAGCCGGGGATTTCCGGAGCAGCCTCGTGTTGATGTCCGACAGTCTCGCTTTCCTCCTTGCCGGCCCCTTCGCCATGCCGCTGGCGGCACTGGCCGCCGTTGTGCTCGACGGCCTGCTCGGCGAGCCGCGCCGCTGCCACCCGCTGGTCGGCTTCGGAACGCTGGCCGCCGCCATCGAGAAACGCCTGAACCGGCGCAACGTCGGTAGCGGCCTGCTCGGCTGGTCGCTCGCCGTGCTGCCCTGGGTGGCGCTGGCAATTGCACTGCGCCCGTTCGCGCCATTTGCTGTCGACATCGCGCTGCTCCACTTCGCACTCGGCGCGCAGAGTCTCGGCGAGCACGCCAAAGCCGTCGCCCTCCCCCTTGCCGCCGGCCGCCTTGACGAGGCACGGCTGCGGGTCGGCTGGATGGTCTCGCGCGACACCGCGCAGCTCGACGAATCCGGCGTCGCCAAGGCCGGCGTGGAATCGGTGCTGGAAAACGGCAACGATGCCATATTCGGCGCGCTGTTCTGGTTCGCGCTGCTCGGCGGCCCTGGCGCGCTGCTGTTCCGCCTGGCCAATACGCTCGATGCGATGTGGGGCTACCGCAGCGAACGCTACAACCTCTATGGCCGTTTCGCCGCCCGCCTCGACGACGCACTCAACTGGCTGCCAGCCCGACTGACGGCGCTCTCCTATGCGCTGCTCGGGCGCACCAGTAACGCGCTGGGCTGCTGGCGGGCGCAGGCACCAGGCTGGAAAAGCCCAAATGCCGGGCCGGTGATGGCCGCCGGTGCCGGCAGCCTCGGCGTCCAACTGGGCGGCGCCGCGATCTATCATGGGCAGATCGAACAACGCCCGTCGCTCGGCAGCGGCCCGGCGCCGGTCGCCGGCGATCTCGGCCGCGCCGTCCTGCTGGTGCGGCGGAGTCTGGGGCTCTGGTTGATTGCCTTGTTCGTGACCGGGTGGCTGCATGCTTGAGCACGGCGGACAACTGCGCCGGGCTGCCGCCCGCCTTCGCATTCCGCTGCCGGACTGGCTCGACCTGTCAACCGGCATCAACCCGCAGGGCTGGCCAGTCCCACCGCTGCCGGCGAGCGTCTGGCAGCGCCTGCCGGAAGCCGGTGACGGCCTCGAGGCTGCTGCCGCAACCTATTACGGCAACCCGGACGGTCTGGCCGTCGCCGGCTCGCAGGCGGCGCTGCAGCAACTCCCGGCCCTCCTGCCGCGCGCCGCGGTCGCCTGCCTGATGCCTCTGTATGAAGAGCATCCGCAGGCCTGGGCACGCGCCGGCCACACGGTGCATCAGGTCGTCGACACGGCTGTCGACGATGCCTTGGCGACGGGAGCCCGCCATGTCCTCCTGTGCAATCCGAACAACCCGACGGCGGCACGCCATCGCCGCGCGGACCTGCTCGCGGCTGCCGCCCGCCTGCAGGCAGGCGACGGCTGGCTGATTGTCGACGAGGCCTTCATCGACGCGACACCCGACGAGAGCCTGGCGGCGCTAGCTGGCACCGCGGCGGCGGCAAACCTGGTCGTGCTCCGTTCGCTCGGCAAGTTCTTCGGGCTGGCCGGGGTCCGCGCCGGTTTTGTTTTCGGCGCGGCCGGGCTGCGCGACCGGCTGGGCGAGATGCTCGGCCCCTGGTCCGTCTCCGGCCCTGCCCGCGCGGTCGCCCGGCTGGCGCTGCAGGATGCTGCCTGGCAGGCCGTTGCCCGGGTCCGGCTGCAGGCGGCGAGCCTGCGCCTTCAGGCACTGCTCGCACCGTTCGGTTCGGTGACGACGTGTGCATTGTTTGCAACGCTCCAATCCCCGCGCGCAGGCGAACTGCACGAACACCTCGCCCGCTCTGCCATACTTACCCGCCGCTTCGAGCAGCCGTCACTGCTGCGCATCGGCCTGCCTGGCGACGAGACCGGCTGGCAGCGACTCGGGACCGCACTCGACACCTGGAGCCGACCATGAAATTGCCCTTGTCATTGGCGTTGACCGCAGCCGCTGCCCTCGCCGGGTCGGCCAGCGCCGCACTTCAGGTCACCGACGACACCGGCCGCGACCTTCGCCTCAAGGCGCCGGCGCAGCGCATCGTCGTGCTTGCACCGCACTTCGCTGAAAATCTCTACGCGGCCGGCGCCGGCAACCGGCTGGTCGGCGCCGTCGAATACAGTGACTATCCGGCCGAAGCGAAGGCCGTGCCGCGTGTCGGCGGCTATTCGCGCATCGACCTCGAGGCCGTGCTCGCGCTCAAGCCCGACCTGGTTCTGGCCTGGGAAAGCGGCAACAACATGGCACAGGTCGACAAGCTGCGCGCCCTCGGGCTTACGGTGTACATCGCCCAGCCGAACCGGATGGAAGATGTCGCCGGGCTGCTGGAGCGACTGGGCCAGCTGGCCGGCACCGAGGCGGTCGCGAAGCCGGCCGCCGAGCGCTTTCGCATGCGTCTGGCCGGACTGCGTGCCACCCATGCGAACAAGCCCCGGGTACGGGTCTTCTACCAGATATGGAAAGCGCCGCTGACGACCATCGGCGGTCCGCAGATCATCAGCGACGCGATCAGGCTGTGCGGCGGCGAGAACGTCTTCGGCAACCTGAAGCAGATGGCGCCTGTGGTCAGCGTCGAGGCAGTCCTGGAGGCGGACCCGGAAGCCATCGTCGCGACCGGCATGGGCGATGCGCGCCCGGAATGGCTGGCCGACTGGGACAGGTGGACCCGGATGACCGCCGTCCGGCGAGGCAACCTCTTCCACATCAACCCCGACATCATGCAGCGCCACACGCCGCGCATCCTCGACGGCGCCGAAAAACTCTGCGCCGACCTCGACATCGCCCGTAGCCGGCGAACGGCCCGCTGAACCCGGAGCAACGGGAAATCAGCTCGAGCAGCTGACCTCGATAGCGCGCGCCCAGTCGGGGGGCAACGCGGTATACTGCTCGAACTCCGGCTGCTCGGCAAAGGGAAGGCGCAGACAATCAAGGAGGCGCCCGACTTCCGAGAAATCCCTGTCCTGCGCCTTGCGGATCGCGCCCTCAGCGAGCCAGTTGCGCAGCACGTATTTCGGGTTGACGGCGCGCATCGCCGCGTGCCGCGCGGGGTCGTCCCACGGGGTCTGCGCCAGACGGGCGCGCCATCCGGCCAGCCACGAATCGCAGGCGGCGCGGTCGACAAACAGGTCGCGCAACGGGTCGTCGGTATTGCCTTGTTTCTTGTCGTCGACCGCAGCAGGCAGTTGCGACAGTGTCCGGAAGAACCGCGTGAAATCGGGACGGTGTCGTTGCAGGAGACCGAAGGTTTCGCCGATGAAGGCTTCATCGTCGGCCAGCGCCTCCCGCAAACCCAGCTTGCCACGCATCAGGCGCTCGAAATTCGCCTCGAAAGCGTGGCCGAAATTGTCATCGACCACCGTCTGTACCATTGCCCTGTCGCCCGTCAGCGGGCGGAAAGCCTCGGCCAGGCAATAGAGATTCCATTGCGCGACATGCGGCTGATTGCGGTAGGAGTAGCGCCCCTGATGGTCGGAGTGGTTGCAGATATGTCCGGCGTCGAAGGCTTCCATGAACCCGAACGGACCGTAGTCGAGGGTGAGGCCGAGGATCGACATGTTGTCTGTGTTCATGACGCCATGCATGAAGCCAACCGCCATCCAGTGCGCGACCAGTTCGCCGGTGCGATGGCTGACATCGGCGAGCAGGGCGGCGTAGGGATTGGCGGCGTCACGACACTCGGGCCGGAAGGTGGCAATCACGTAATCGGCAAGCAGCCGCAGTTCGTCGCCGCGCCCATGCGCAGCCCAATGCTCGAAGGATCCGAAGCGTACAAAACTCGGCGCCACCCGGGCCACCACAGCGGCGCTTTCGATTTCCTCGCGGCGCACCGGCAGGTCGGCACCGACCACCGCAAGCGCCCGCGTGGTTGGGATGCCAAGCCCGGCCATCGCCTCCGAACAGAGAAACTCGCGAATCGACGAACGCAGCACGGCGCGACCATCGGCGCCCCGGGAGTAGGGCGTGCGCCCGGCGCCCTTGAGCTGGATTTCCCAATGCCCGCTCGCGCAGCGCAGGCCACCGAGCAGATGCGCCCGCCCGTCACCCAGTTGCCCGGCCCAGACGCCGAACTGGTGCCCGGAGTACACGGCAGCCAGCGCATCGCTACCGGGGGGAAGACTGTTCCCGGCAAGAATTTCGCGGAACTCGGGGTGCCCGATTTCGTCCGGGTCGAGCCCGATCAGTTCCGCCACCTCGCTGCTGGCGCCAACCAGATAAGGTGCGGGAAGCCCGAGCGGAGCAAGGCGTGTGAAGAATGCTTCGGGCAAGCCGGCAAAGCTGTTGTCGAACTCAAGTTCTTCGAGGCGAGCCAATCGCCGGTGGTGCTCGGGTGCGTTCATGACATCGTCGGTTTGGAATTTCAGGAGCATGCTGTGCGGCGAACGGAGTGATCTCGCACCGGACTTGGTTCAGACTGGAAAATCGTGGGATAGTTCTGGCTGCCCGAATCGACCGGACCCCTTGTCCCGACAACGGCTCCCGTGCATCGCAGCCGACAACCACCCCAGAGACCCTGCCATGATCGAACTCTCAAGCCAGGTTTCAACCATCGCCCACGTCATTCAGCTGGCCGTCGCCCCGGTATTCCTGCTCGCCGGCGTCGGTGCATTGCTTGGCGTGTTGACCAATCGCCTCTCTAGGGTCATCGACCGCTTTCATGCCCTGGAGCGAGACCTCGCCGCCGAGCCTTCCGGAGACCATCGTCAACAAGCCCAGACGACGATCCTCTCGCTCGCTCGCCGCGCCCGCCTGATCCACTGGGCCATCACGCTGTGCACGGTCTGCGACCTGCTCGTCTGCCTGGTCATCGCCGCCCTCTTCATCGGCGCCGAACTGCATGTCGAGTTGCCGAGCACGATCGCCGGACTGTTCATTGCCGCCATGCTTGCCCTGATCGCCGGACTGGTGTGCTTCCTGCAGGAAATTGCCTTGGCCACCAGCTTCATTGAGAGTCTCGACCGCTCGGCAGCGGGTTTCGATGGCGCGCCCTGAAACAGCCACTGAGAGATGGCAATTCGCGCCGCGCCCGAACACCGAAGCAGATTCTAGCGCTTTGCCAGAGCCCGAAAACGATTGGGCAGAACCAGTACCAGACGCCCGAATTCGTCCAGCAATTCCTGATCGACCGCCTCCGGACGAACGGTGTAGCTGGAGCTGCCCAGACGTTCGAGGTTGCGCCCCTCGAGAACCAGAACACCTTTGGCGAAGTCCGCCTTCCAGCGGGCACTCACCCCGATTTGGCCGCGAATCTCGAATTCGGCGCGCTCGACATAGCTGCGCTGGTTTTTGAATTCGTTGCAGGTGAACTGCAGTCCATAGTCGAAAAGTACGGCGCGCAAACGTTCGACTGCCGGGCCGTCACGCTTGATGGTGAAATTGATGGGCGCCGCCAGCTGGTACGACAGCGTGACCAGTTCGACCATCGCCCCGGCACTCTGTGACTGGGTCCGGAAATCAGAAAAACCTTCCTGCCAGACCAGGTCGCTGAACACGGCATCGCCAGCCACCTCGTACTTCCGCGGAATCTCCGGCTTGACGATATTGAGCTGCTGGACGAGCGCATGCAGATAGAAGAACATGTGCTTGAGCGCCTTGTCCAGCGCGTTGCTGCTGGCCGAGCGCTGCGCCATGTCGGAATGCAGCTCGCGCTGGCGATTGTCCGCCTGGACACGCAACTGACCCAGGAGACTGCTGCCCTGAGTGATTCGTTGCGGGTCTTTTCCGCCGGGACCGTAATCCTGGAGGACCGACTGGCGCCGTTCGAGATGACGGACCGCACCAGCCGGCACGATCTCGGGGAATCCCCACACGGTATCACCAACGCCACCTTCCCCCGAAGATCCGTTTTGCTCACGACGCGCATTGCGCTCAGCCTCGTTGAGATCGAACGCCTCGATATCGGCAATCAGCGACGCTTCGAGTTCCGCGATATCGTCGACCGTCGACGAGCGACGGTCTCGCTTGGCGCGGATGGCATCGAGAATCCGGCTGGTTTCTGCAGTTCGATCGCTATCACTCATTTCACTGGCAATATCCCGTTGGACATCGTTATATGGTGGCGCGAATCACCGATAAATGCAAGAAAGCGGCCCCGGCGGACCAGGGTCTCGTTTGCTTTGGAAGCGACTCAAACCCCGATCTGATCATCCAGCCAGTGGCCGATCATCCCGGCAACCAGCGGCCATTCTTTCTCGTGGGTCACTGCATGGCCCATATTGCGGAAGATATGAACCGGCAGGCCATAGCTCTGGCCTGTCGATTGAACCAGGAAGGCAGGCACCAGAACATCGTGCTCGGCGCCAAGAATCAGCATCGGTGGTCGATTCATCCCGTGCAGATTGGGCAGGTTGAACATCGACATATCCCACAGCGCCTGGTGCGACTCCGCCTGCATGGAACGCAGCCAGATCTCCAGCATCGCCTCGTCAACCTCACCGGCGAACAGGGCCTCGCGCAGCGTGCCGGTATCGGAATGATCGCCCCCCATGACGCTATTGAGGTCCATGAACAGGTGGGGCTTCCTAAATAGCAGATGGAACTGGGCTGCAACCAGCCCCTGTGGAGGCACCGAGCAGAGCAACACGGCAGCAGGTGCGGTGTGGCGCTCGAGGTACTTCTGGACAATGAAGCCCCCCATCGAGTGCCCAATCAGGACCGGCTCTTTCTCCAACCAGTCGACCACTGTCGTCAGATCGTCGACGTAATCGGCGATCGAATGCCAGTCGAGGCGCTCGCGACCGTCGCTGCCGGCGTGTCCGCGCAGGGAGAGCGCATAGCAGGGAAAGCCGGCCTTGGCCAGAAAGGGCATGAAGGTGTCGGTCCACATCCAGCCACCGGCAAACGCGCCGTGGATGAACAGCAGAGGAGGGCGGTCCGTCTTTTCCGTTGGCAGGCAGGAGAAAAGCTCGATGCCGCTGATTTTTTCGGTTCTTGTCATTGCAACTCAATGGTTGGGTGAAGCATGCTTAAATGCGGCTTCCGGAGGGTAGCGCAAGTCGACATGCTGAAGTGGATTCTGACCTTGGTAATCGCCATTTTTTTGCTCGGCATACTGGCGCCGCATGTCGCCCGCTTCATCCGTCTTGGCAAGCTGCCTGGCGATATCGCCGTCCGTTTTCGCGGCCGCACCTACTATCTGCCGTTCGCTACGACACTCCTGCTGTCAGCACTCCTCGTGCTCGTCTCGCGTCTCATTTAGCAGGCGTCTGACGGCGGCAACCCGCGCCGCGTGTATCCGCCCGGAAATCTTCGCCTTGTCGGTGCAGGTGGCGGCGATGGCGCCGGCATCGACTTCGCGCACCGCAGCCAGAACCGCCAGCAGCAGTCCGGCGCTTGCGTAGGGGCGATCCGCCCAGCCCAGGCGGCCATTGAAGTCGCACTGGCAGACCTCGAGCAGCTGCGAGAAGCGCTCCGGGCGACGCAGCGCATCGGCGCGTTCGAGCAAGGTCACCAGTGTCGTCGCGCGCAGTTCGCCGGCACGGTGAATATCGCCATGATAGCGGGCGGCGAGCAGGGCCAGATCGCGGCACTCGTTGGGCACCCGCAACCGATCGCAGAGCTGGGCGGCCAGCTGCACACTCCGCATTTCATGGCCATGGTGGCGGGGCAGGATGTCAGTTGGCGTAGTCGCCTTGCCGAGGTCATGGGTCAGTGCGGCAAACCGGACAGGCAATGAAAACCCGTGGCGCGCGGCTTCGTCCACGACCATCAGGGTGTGGACGCCGGCATCGACTTCAGGGTGATAGTCCGCCCGCTGCGGCACACCGAACAGCGCACCTGTCTCCGGCAAGAGTCTTGCCAGGGCACCGCATTCGCGCAAGACCTCGAACATGCGCGACGGCCTGGCTTCCATCAAGCCTTTTGCCAGTTCCTGCCAGACCCGCTCGGAGACCAGATGATCGACTTCGCCGCCGGCAACCATGGCGCGCATCAGCGCCAGCGTTTCCGGCGCGACCGTGAATTCAGCGAAGCGCGCCGCAAAACGGGCGAGGCGCAGGATGCGTACGGGATCTTCTGCGAAAGCTGGGCCGACATGGCGCAGAATTTTGGCCCGCAAATCGCGTTGACCGCGGAAGGGGTCCACCAGGGCACCGTCAGGTGATTTGGCCATCGCGTTGATGGTCAGGTCGCGGCGCGCGAGGTCGTCCTCCAGCGTGACATCCGGCGCCGCATGAAAGCTGAAGCCATGATAGCCATGACCGGTCTTGCGCTCGGTCCGCGCGAGCGCATACTCCTCGAGCGTTACGGGATGAAGGAAAACCGGGAAATCCCTGCCGACCGGGCGAAAGCCTTTTTCCAGCATGGCCTGCGGACTGGCGCCGACGACAACATAATCGCGGTCGGCACTTGCCTGTCCGAGCAGTTCATCGCGCACTGCTCCGCCGACGATGTATATCTTCATCGGCGGCAGATGAAGTCTATCTTCCGGCGCGGAAGCGGAAGCGATCCAGCTTGCCCTTCGGGGTATTGCGGGCAATATAGGTCGGCGCAATCGCTTCCAGCGCTGTCGGCTTCCAGCCGGTCGGCAACGTGCAGTTGCTGTCGCAGACACTGTCGACCTCCATCGAGCGCAGATTGTCGGGCGACATCAGCGGGTTCGGCGCCAGCCACATCAACCCCGCCTGCAGGTAGGCCAGCCCTTCCGGAAGCGCAATGACCCGGGCTGTGCTGCCCACCAGCGAGGCGGTGTAATCGACCAGTTCGCGCAATGTGTATACCTTGGGCCCGACCAGGTCATAAGCCTGACCGAAGGTTGCCGGATTGCTCAGACTGTCGACAAAGGCGTCCGCCACATCGGCCGCCCAAACCGGCTGGAACCGGGCCTGACCGAAACCAAGCGGGAAGAACGGGAGATTGCGCAAGACCCCGGCAAACATCGACAGGAAGGCGTCACCGAGACCGAAGATGACCGACGGGCGGAACACGGTGACATCCAGATCGCCCTGGGCGGCCATCACGATCGCTTCGCCGTCGCCCTTCGAGCGAAGATACTCGGAAGGCCCCTTGGGACTGGCGCCAAGAGCGCTCATGTGCACCAGGCGACGGACGCCCGCCTTCTTGCAGGCGGCGACGATCTTCTTCGGCAGTTCGACGTGAGCCTCGGCAAAGTCCTTGCTGTAAGGCAACTGGACATCGCGGCTATGCAGAACGCCGACCAGATTGATAACGACATCCTGGCCCTGCATCAGAGACACCAGCGTCTCTTCCGAGTCAATCTTGACTTCCGGCATCTCGACATTGGGCTGGATGATCAGCGCCTTGGTCCGCTCGCGACGACGCGTCGGGACAGTGACTTCCATCCCGCGCTGCGACAAGCGGTTGGCGATATAGGTGCCAACGAAACCGCTACCCCCGAGTAGCAAGACTTTCTTGATGTGCATGTCGAACCCCGGAAACTATTCTTTGAAGCTGGGATTCTAAGCCAAACAGGTCAGCTTTGGGGCATCAGCGCAGAACCGGGGCCTTGCGCAAGGCCTGTTCGGCCGCAGCGTTGAACAGGGAAATCCGCGAGCTGATGCTGGCCCGGCCGTCCTTGATCTGATTCTCGACAATCGCCGGGTTCAGCGCCACGGCAAAATCCCAGTCGGGATTGGCCAGCAACAGTTTGCCGGTGGCGGTGCCAATGTGGCAGACGCGCCCGCAAAGCGCCTGATCTTCGCCAAGGCGGAATGCCAGCCAGTCACCCGTGCGTACCGGCGACCGCCGGGAGTGACCGGGCGGCCCCCAACCAGCGGCGAGATCGAAGATCCTGAGCACGTGGTCACCCGCCCACAATTCGCTGGACACCGTCACCATACCCGCCGCCGGTCGCGCCGGGAGTGACGGCGGCAATTCACGGCCACGCATTGCCGCCGTCTGCAGAGCGAAGCACGTGTCAAGAAACTCGTCGCGGATTGCCTCCGGGACCGACACCCGCTGCATTCCGTTGGAAAGCACCTGCATGATCTGCGGAAGTTCACGCATGAGCTGCTTTTGCTCATCGATTTCCACTTTCGGCTGAATGCTCCACAGCAGCTTGTCCAGCACCGCCGTGTGTTCCTGCCACTCGGGGCCGTCCTCCCCGCATTCAATGCCGATCTGGCACAAGACCCGCTGCCAATGGGCGCGGAGAAAATCTGCAATGCGCGGCGGCACAGCAAAATTCGTGCAGAACCTGTCGATCCACTGACGGCAAAGCGATCCCATGAGGTCGCTTTGCTCAAGGCTCTTTAGCAGAGGGTCGTAGGCCGAGGCAGCCTGCGCGGTCGCCGCATCGCGTTCGGCGATCAACCTGTCGAGTTCGGCAACCCGCTCGGACAGAACCTTCATGTCGCTGATGAATTCGCCACGGACGCGGGCAACCACTTTCTGGATGCTAGCGCAAAGCGGATGCTCCGATGAGGCATAGAGCGGCAGACCAACCGCGACACGCGCCGTCTTGTCGAGCAGCTGGCGGGCCGGATGCGCATCCGCCGTAAAGAGGCTTGAATCAAGCATGGCCGCGCGCAGTATCGGAACCTGCAGGTCGGCGAGCGCCGACTTGACGGCATTGGGCAAAGTGGGCGACTCGAATATCTCCGCGAAGATCAACGAGAGGGTATCGATGACCGCAGCTTCAGAGGCCCCGGGTGGCAAGCCAAGCTCTGTCGCATTCAGGAGACGAGGCACAGCGACCTGCCCATCGACGGGGGGATTCCCCGCCACATCAAACTGATCGAGGCGGGCCAGCAAGCGGCTGAAAACGGCCTGGTTCAGAAGGGCGGCCGTGGCGCCGCCGGTTGCTGCCACGACGCCTGCGGCCGGACTACCGAGCAGGCGTTGCCGCAAGATGACCGCCGGGCCCAGCGCCACAAGAGAGCCAGCGGCACCGGACTGGGCAAGGGCTATGACATCGGGCGCTGTCACGATCGTCGGCTGGGCCGCCGAAACTTCACAGCAGACCAGAAATTCGTTCAAACCGGCGTAGAGACCAGGCAGAGACTCACGAAGGCAGTCTTCCAGGCGCGCGATACGCTCCAGCGTCTGGGTGTGATTGTCACCAAGGGCGGCAGACAAACCGATCAAACCCTTGGCAATGGCCCGGGGTGCAACGGGATTCTCATTCGGTGACAAATCGGGACGCCCGAGCAGGGTAACGAAACGCAGATAGACAAGCCACAGCTCTGCGCTGTTCGCCTCCAGGAGTCGTGCCGCGAACGCATTGAGGCGAATGTCAGCTTCCAGATCGTTTTCTGTAACCAGTGCGAACCTGGAAGCCGTCACCCCGTGCAACCCGGAAAAGCTGCTGGTTCGTTCCGCTGCAACCATCTCGTCGTAGTGTGCGCCGACCGCTTTCACGAACGCCTGCAAGGCGTCGCCCGGCATAGGCTCGGCTTCCTGGAGCAGGCAACCAAGCTTCTTCAGGAAGAAGGCGCGGCACTTGCCAAGAACCACCCCTGCATCATCCGGTACCGGCAGATTCTCATTCCCGCCACCATCGGACATCTCTTCTTGTCCCCGAATTGCAACGAATTGAATGCTAAGGCAAATCCGCATCCTTGGGTACATCTTCGGCACGCGCCCCAACTACCCCCAGCCGCGCCTTCAGCGAATCCGGGCGCCCCGTGAATTGCATCGAGTAATAGACCGAGTTGCTCATGACCTTCTTGACGTAGTCGCGGGTTTCGTTGAACGGAATGGTTTCGGCATAGACCGCGCCTTCGAGCGGCCGGTCGGCGCGCCAGCGCTTGGCACGGCCGGGACCGGCGTTGTAGGCGGCCGAGGTCAGCACCGGATGGTTGTCGAGGTTTTCCATGACCAGCCGCATGTAGCTTGTCCCCAGCAGCACGTTGGTTGCGGTGTCGTTTACCCGGCCGTGGTCATAATTTCTGAGGCCAATCTTCCTGGCGACCCACTTGGCGGTCGCCGGCATCAGCTGCATCAGGCCGGAAGCGCCGACATTCGATTTGGCACTGGTGATGAAGCGGCTCTCCTGGCGCATCAAGCCATAAACCCAAGCATCGTCGAGCGCCTGATCCCGCGCTGCCGGACGCACCTGATCGCCGTAAGGGGCGAGGAAGCGCAGCGTGAAGTCGTGCTCGCTCTTGGTGCGGTCGGCGGTGTTGATGGCGCGGTCCCAGATCTGGTTTCGTCGTGCCAGGTCAGCCGCCGCCAGCAACTCGCGGTCATCCATGCCACGCAGCGACCAGTTCCATTCCCTGACCGCCTCGGTGCGCATTTCCAGCCGGAAGAATGCCATCGCCCGGCGGATCGCCGGATTGTCACGGGTCGCCTTTTGTTCATCGGCGGTCGGCGCCTTGGCTTTCGGCGGCGTCAGGATCTTGCGCCCGAGCTCCTCGTCGGCCAGGTTGCCATAGAAATTGGCCTGTCCGGCAATCTTCTCGAACAATGCATCGGCCTCACTGGTAAGGCCACCCGCCTTGTAGGCGCGGCCCAGCCAGTAGATCCATTCGGGCTGTCCTGCCAGGGCCGCGGGCATTTCGCTGATCGTCGCCAGCACCACGCTCCAGTCGTGGGCGCGCAGTGCGGCGCGCACCTTCCATGCCGCACCCTCGTCGGAAAGCGGCGTCTCGCTGCCTTGCGCATACCAGGCGAGCGCCTCGCCATAGTGGCGCTTCGCCGCTTGCAGGCCGATCTGACTCCAGGCCCACTGGCGTTCCGGATCCTGCATCCGCCCCTGCAGTTTTCCGAGTTCTGTCGCTGCCACACGAGGGTCGTTGGTGGCGACTCTCTGGATCGCCAGCGCGGCCAATTCACGACCGGTCTGGCTGGCGCTCCAGGCAACCGGCTGCCTTGCCAGATAACCCATCGGACTGCCGATCACCATGTCGAGCGCCTTGGCGTCGGCTGTCTGGCCGGCCGGCAACGCTGCCAGCGTGAGCTTGGCGGGACCGGTGCGATTAGCCTCGAATTGGCGATGCGCCCGCGCCCAGATGTCGTCGATCGTGACCCGGTTGTCGCGGATCAGCGCATCGAGCACCGCGCGGCACGCTTCCGGCGGTTCAAGCATGGTCAGCCAGACCTGCTGCACGTCATTGAACGCGGCCTTGTCGCCACTGGCCATCCGCGCTTGCTGAAACCAGCAGGTGACATCGGGTTCGGGAGCGACCAGCTTGGGGTATTCGACAACGATCTCGCTCCAGCCGCCACGCTTGCCCAGCCAGCGGATCCAGTCGGCGCGCAGCTTTTCGACGACATAGGAGCGCTCGTAGCGCTCGAAAAAGCCGCGCAGGACCGTCGAGTCGCCCTGATCCATGGTCATGCGCAGCTGGTAATTCTCGACATAGGGCGCCAGTTCGTGCTTGCCGATCTGCCCGGCGGCGCGGTCGAGCCGCGCACGGTCACCGGCGCGAAAGGCATCGCGGGCGGCAAGATAGGTACTGTCGCCGCCTTCCTGAGCGAAGAGCGGCAATGAAACGACAAACGCGAGGAGAAGGGCTGGAAACTTCATGCTAGATTTCACGTATGGAAAGTCTTTGCGAGGATATCACGGGCTGGCGACAGGCGTTGCGACGGGAAATGGCCGCCCGGCGGACGCTTCTGGCGACCACCGAGCATGCCGTTCTGTCGGCGCGCATCGTCGCCCATGCGTTTGCCGCGCTCGCGCGCCCGACGGTTGCCGCGTTCTGCTGGCCGATCAGAAACGAGCCGGACATTCGGGCTTTGTTGGCCAGATGGGCGGAGGACGGGGTCCGTGCCGCGCTGCCCGTCGTCGTCGCCGAGAACGCGCCGCTGCGCTTTCGGGAATGGACGCCGGAGGGGCTGCTCGAAGCGGATCGTTACGGCATCCCGACGCCGACCGCTGGCGACTGGCTGACGCCCGACCTGATCCTGCTGCCGCTCAACGGCTTCGATGGCGCCGGATATCGGCTCGGCTACGGCGGCGGTTATTTCGACCGCACGCTGGCGGCACTCGTGCCGCGGCCGCTGGCGGTGGGCGTCGGCTTCGAGATCAACCGCATCGACAGCATCCGGCCCGCGCCGCACGACCAGCGACTGGACTGGTTCATCACCGAAGACGGTGCCTTCAGGCCAGCCGTCTGAGCCCATACATCGCCAGCGCGAGCAGCAGCGCCGCAGCTGCCGAGAGCGCGGCCTGGCGCAGATCGTGGATACCGGTGCTGACTGCGAGTTCGAGGGAGTAGCCCTGTTGCAGGGCAAAGATCAATGCGCCGCTGGCCAGCGCCAGCCAGGAACGCCGCGCCAGCAGACTTTGCTCCTTGCGCAGGAAGAGTTCGATGGCCAGCCCGCTGGCG
This sequence comes from Azonexus sp., assembly GCA_040275885.1. Classification (GTDB taxonomy): domain Bacteria; phylum Pseudomonadota; class Gammaproteobacteria; order Burkholderiales; family Rhodocyclaceae; genus Azonexus. The sequence goes on from JBEOKN010000068.1 coordinate 30,880, forward strand.
AACGACAGCGCCAACAGGGCCGCCAGTAGCGCGAACAGGGCTAGCGAATACGAACTCACGCCGGATTGCAGCCTCTGGCAAAGCGCGCGAGCGCCTCGTCGAGGGTAGCGCGGGTGCAGCCGAAATTGAGGCGCAGCCAGCCGGGTGCACCGAAGTCCGCGCCGTCGGAAAGGCCGAGCCCGTGCGCTTCGAAATGAGCGGCCAGGTTGGCCAGGCCGAGTTCGCGGACGTCGATCCAGGCCAGATAGGTGGCCTCGACGTGGCTCATTTTTGCCCCTTTTTGGACGTTGACCGCGGCAGCCACCCGGTCGCGGTTGCCAACGAGATAAGCGATCAGTTCGCGGTGCCAGTCTCCGCAATCACGATAGGCGGCTTCGCAAGCGGCGAGACCGAGGATATTCACATGCGGCACGATGCCGTCCATGGCACGCAGGAAGCGGCGGCGCAGCACGGCATCGGGAATCACTGCGAAGGCGCAGCCGAGACCGGGGATGTTGCAGGTTTTCGACGGCGCCATCAGCGTGATGCTGCGCTTCGCGGCATCCGGCGACAGGCTGGCGAACGGGACATGGCGCTTGTCGGCGTCAAGGATCAGGCCGCAGTGGATTTCGTCGGAACAGACGACGAGGTCGTTTTCTTCGGCGAAGGCGGCGAGGTTACGCAGTTCGCCCTCGTTCCAGCAGCGGCCGACCGGGTTGTGCGGGTGGCAGAGGAGAAACAACCCCGTGGCCGCGGTTGTCGCACTGGCGAGGGCAGCCATGTCCCACTGCCAGCAGCCGTCGTCGCAGGCGAGGTCGACGCGGTTCAGCATCCGGCCGGAATAGCGGGGAGCGGACAGGAAAGGCGGGTAGATCGGTGTTGCGGTCAGCACCTCGCCATCGACGGCCCGGCAGGCGACGTTGAGGCCGGTGACCAGCCCCGGCAGCCAGACGATCCATTCCGCCTCGATAGCCCAAGCGTATTCGCCTTCAAGGTGAGCGAGTACTGACTCCGTGAGCGATGGCCAGGGATGCCCGTAACCGAAGACGCCATGCGCGATACGTTGCTGCAAGGCGGCGACGACGGCCGGCGGCGCCGCGAAATCCATGTCCGCCACCCACAGCGGCAGGACATCGCGGCCGGCGTACCTGCCCCACTTGATCGAGTCGGAGCCACGCCGGTCGGGCGGCGTGTCGAAGATGCTCACACCTCGATGTGCTGATACAGCGCGGTGGACAGGTAGCGCTCGCCGAAGGACGGAATGACGACGACGATCAGTTTGCCGGCGTTCTCCGGGCGCTTGGCCAGTTCGAGCGCGGCCCAGGTCGCGGCGCCGGATGAAATGCCGACCAGCAGGCCCTCTTCGGTCGCCATGCGGCGGGCGATGGCGAAGGCGTCGTCGTTCGTGACCCTGATCACCTCGTCGTAGATCGAAGTGTTGAGCACAGCCGGGATGAAGCCAGCGCCAATGCCCTGGATCGGGTGCGGCCCCTTGGCGCCACCGGAGAGGACCGGCGAGGCATCGGGTTCGACGGCGACGATCCTGACCCCCGGCTTGCGTGCCTTCAGCACCTCGCCGACGCCGGTGATGGTGCCGCCGGTGCCGACGCCGGAAACGAAGATGTCGACCTGGCCATCGGTATCGCGCCAGACCTCCTCGGCCGTCGTGTTGCGGTGGACCTCCGGATTGGCCGGGTTTTCAAACTGCTGCGGGATAACGTAGCGCGAGTCGGCCTCGGCCATTGTCCTGGCCTTGGCGATCGCCCCACCCATGCCGTCCGGGCCCGGTGTCAGGATCAGCTCGGCACCGTAGGCCTTGAGCAGCAGCTTGCGCTCGCGGCTCATCGTTTCCGGCATCGTGAAGGCGCACTTGATGCCGCGCGCGGCGCAGACCATGGCGAGGCCGATGCCGGTGTTGCCGGAAGTCGGTTCGAGGACGACGGTATCGGGGCCGATGCTGCCGGCAGCCTGCGCGGCGTCGAGCATCGCGACGGCAATCCGGTCCTTGACGCTATGGCCCGGATTGAAGAACTCCAGCTTGGCGACGACGGTTGCGCCGTAGCCGGCGGTAACGCGGTTGAGCTTGACCAGCGGCGTGTTGCCGACCAACTCGGTGACGTCATTGGCGATTTTCATGCGCGAGCTCCTGAAAGAAATATCCTATTGTAGGCGACTCTGCCGCGCCTGCGGGCAGCCGGGCAATCGTCCGGCACCAGCCCGCAGGGCTGGTTCGTACCACTCCCGGTGGCATTACAGGCACAGCCTGAATGCCGGGCTTGGTTTTCACTGCGGTCAACGGTAAAAAGGGAGGCAAGAACGAATCGCGGCAATTTCGACCGCGACCAAGACCCACGCTGCAGGATTGCCAGCAAGCCGTGCCGGAGGGAACATGAACGACATCCACAACCAAACGATTGCCCAGCGTATCGACTGGCTCTTCGATCTCGCCCGCCGCCATGGCGAAACCTTTCGCGGACCGGAGGCCTGGCTGGCACGCGAGCGCTATCTCGCCGAGCACCCGACCGCCATCGGCGTCCTCAAGTGCATGGACGGCCGCATCAACATTCCCTTCGCCACCCATACCCCGACCGGCATCCTGATGCCCTTTCGCAACCTGGGCGGCATCTTCGACCTCGGCTGGCCGCACCTCGGCGAGGTGCTCGCCCACCATGTCCTACGCATGACCGGCACCGGGCGCCGCGTGCTGTTCCTCATTACCTACCACTGGTCGCGCGGCAATCCCCGGCGCGGATGCGCCGGCTTCAATTACGACACCGCCGCCGCCATGGCCCACACGGAGGAAATCCGCCGCCAGATGGAGTACATCTTCGGCAGCGGCCACGGCACCGTCTACCCTCTGGTCTGCGGCTTCGAGACCGACGAGGAGGCTCTGGCCATCCACGGCAGCGACGGCACCGTCCTCGACCTCGCCAGCCTGACCACCGCCGACGTCGCCACGCTCGAACCCCGGCTCGCCGCCGTGCTCCCCGACATGCCGGCGCAGATGCGTGCCGACCTGCTGCCCCTGCTGCGCGGCAATCTCGATCACATCGCGCAAGTCCGCGAACAGGCCGCACGGCACGAACGCCGGCTCGACATCGAGCACCGCGAATGGGTGATCTGCGTCGGCCGCGGCTTCGACTTCCTGCACACCCCCAACCTCGCGCTGATCATCGGCCCCTACAGCCCCGATCTTGCCGATCCGCTGCGCAAGGCCGCCGGCATCATCCAGAGCAATATGGAAGCGGGGCGCATCCCGAACGACGGATTTCTCCTGCTCGCCTCGGTTCCCTACGACGAAATCGGCGTCGACCGGGCGCGCGCCGAAATGAAGTCGCGCTTCCTGTCGCGCTTCGCCGCCGGCGTCGTCAGCGAGGAATTCCCCGAACTCGCCGGCCGCATGACCACCCGCACCGCCGTTCTCGACTGGCGCTCAAGGAATCTGGAGTTGATCGGCGCCTGAGCGTTCCGGATTAAAGGACAGCGCCCGGTGGAGCATTCCGCCGTCAGGATCGCTGACTAGCCGAGGAAGAGCTTGTACGCCGGATTCTTGCTCTCGTCCCAGTGGGCGTAGCCCAGGTTCTTGAGGAATTCGCGGAACTGCCCCATTTCGCCGGGCGGCACCTGCATTCCGACCAGCACGCGGCCGTAGTCGGCGCCGTGGTTGCGGTAGTGGAACAGGCTGATGTTCCAGTCAGCGCTCATCTGCGTCAGGAAATTCATCAGCGCGCCCGGACGCTCGGGGAATTCGAAGCGGTAGAGCAGTTCGCTCATGCCCTTTTCGCAGACCTGCGGCGCATGGCCGCCAACCATGTGGCGAACGTGGTTCTTCGCCATTTCGTCGTCGGTCAGGTCGAGGGTCGGATAGCCGTGCTTCTGCAGGGTCTTGACCAACTTGAGCGATTCCTGGCGGTCGACGGTCTGAATACCGACAAACACGTGCGCCTCTTTCGCCGTGTGGTAGCGATAGTTGAACTCGGTGACGTTGCGCTGGCCGATCAGGCCGAGGAATTTCTTGTAGGCGCCAGGCTTCTCGGGCAGGGTCACCGCCAGCACGGCTTCGCGTCGCTCGCCGACTTCGGCGCGCTCGGCGACGAAGCGCAGGCGGTCGAAGTTCATGTTGGCGCCCGAGGCGATGGCGACCAGATTCCTGTCCTTGAGCCGGTGCTGGCGGGCGTATTCCTTGGCGCCAGCGACGGCGAGCGCACCGGCCGGCTCGAGGATCGAGCGCGTGTCCTCGAAGACATCCTTGATCGCCGCGCAGATGGCATCGGTGTCGACCTGCAACATTTCATCGACGTATTCCCGGCACAGCCGGAAGGTTTCCTCGCCGACGATCTTGACCGCAGCGCCGTCGGCGAACAGCCCGACCTGGTTGAGGCGCACGCGATGCCCCTTGGCCAGCGACTGGCTCATCGCATCTGCATCCTTCGCCTCGACGCCGATGATCCTGATTTCCGGGCGCAACCGCTTGACGTAAGCGGCAATGCCGGAGATCAGCCCGCCGCCACCGACGCAGCAGAAAATGGCGTGGATCGGCCCATTGTGGCGCGAATGCTGGCGCAGGATTTCCATGCCGATGGTGCCCTGGCCGGCGATCACTTCCGGATCGTCGAAGGGATGGACGAAGGTCAGCTTCTCGGATTTTTCCAGCACCAGCGCGTGGGCATAGGAGTCGTCGTAGGAATCGCCGAACAGGACGACCTCGCCGCCTCGCCGTCTGACCGCCTCGACCTTGATGCCGGGCGTCGACGTCGGCATGACGATCACCGCCCGGCAGCCGACCTTGGCCGCCGACAGCGCGACGCCCTGGGCGTGGTTGCCGGCCGAGGCGCAGATGACGCCGCGCTTCAGCTTCTCCGGCGAGAGACTGGCGATCTTGTTGTAGGCACCACGCAGCTTGAACGAGAACACCGGCTGCAAATCTTCGCGCTTGAGCAGGATCCGGTTACCGACCCGCGCCGACAGGTTGCCGGCCAGGTCAAGCGGCGTTTCGCTGGCGACGTCGTAAACCTGTGCGTTAAGAACTTTTTCGAGATAATCCGGGTGCATGGCGCAACTCATCAAGGCAAAAGGGGGATTCTACGGGTGGAGTGGCTAAACGTCACGGCGGAAGCGGGGCTTGGCGGTCTGTTTTTGGCCAGTTTTCTGGCGTCGACCGTGCTGCCCGTCAGTTCCGAGCCCCTGCTCTGGGGTTTCCTGCAACTGCATCCCGGCGAACTGTGGCCCGCTCTGGCGCTGGCGACGGTCGGCAACACAGCCGGCGGCATGACCTCGTGGTGGTGCGGTCGTTATCTGCCCCGCTGGCAGAAGCTCGCCACCCTGCCCCACAAGGGAACCCTGGAACGCTGGGGCAGCCCCGCCCTGCTCCTCTCCTGGCTACCGCTGATCGGCGACGCGCTGTGCCTCGGCGCCGGCTGGCTCCGGCTGCACTGGCTGCCGTGCTGCCTGTTCATGGCAGCGGGAAAATTCGCGCGCTACTGGCTGGTCGGCCAGACCGCCCTGATCAACTGAACGTTGCACCGGCTCTGCTGGTCTACCCTGACGGCATGTTGCGCTGCAATACGCTAGAATTTACCCTTTGATGGATCCTGGCTACACCGATGACTGCCCGCCTGCGCGAAATCCCGTACAACTATACGTCGTTCTCCGACCGCGAGATCGTCGTCCGCCTGCTCGGCGCCGAGAACTGGGCGGTGCTCGACGAACTGCGCAGCGAGCGCGTCACCGGTCGCTCGGCGCGCATGCTTTACGAGGTGCTCGGCGACATTTGGGTGGTGCAGCGCAACCCCTATCTGGAAGATGACCTGCTCGATAACCGTGATCGGCGTGACGCGCTGGTCAGCGCGCTGCGCCATCGTCTGAGCGAAGTCGAGAAGCGCCGCCAGGCGACTGCAGACGAGGATCGCGAGCGCTCGGCCAAGGTCAAGCGCCTGGTCGATGCGGCGCAGGTAGCAGTGAACCGCTTTTCCGAGCACTTCGGAACGACGATCGACTTGCGACGCAAGGTGCTGAAAATCCTCGGCAAGCACACGCGCAAGGACAACATCGCCTTCGACGGACTGGCGCGGGTTTCGCACGTCACCGACGCCACCGACTGGCGCGTCGAATATCCCTTCGTTGTCCTCAACCCGGACACCGAGGAAGAAATCGCCTACCTGGTACGTGGCTGCATCGAAGCCGGCCTGACGATCATCCCGCGTGGTGGCGGCACCGGCTACACCGGCGGCGCGGTACCGCTGACGCCCTACTCGGCGGTGATCAATACCGAGAAGCTGATCGGCATCGGGCCGGTGGAAGACACGGTGCTGGCCGGTCATGAAACGCCCTACTCCACCATCCGCACCGGCGCCGGTGTCGTCACCGAGCGCGTCTCGGAAGCCGCCGCGTTGGCTGGCCGCGTCTTCGCGGTCGACCCGACTTCGGCCAGCGCCTCGTGCATCGGCGGCAACATCGCAATGAACGCCGGCGGCAAGAAGGCCGTGCTGTGGGGCACCGCACTCGACAATCTGGCCTGGTGGAAGATGGTCGATCCGGACGGCAACTGGCTTGAAGTTGAACGCGTCAATCACAACTGCGGCAAGATTCACGAGCAGGAAGAGGTCGAATTTCACCTCAAGCGCTTCGACCCGAGTGGCCGCAAGCTGCTCGGCGAGGAAGTGCTCACCATGCGGGGCGCATCGTGCCGCAAGACCGGCCTGGGTAAGGATGTCACCGACAAGTTTCTCGGCGGCTTGCCGGGCGTTCAGAAGGAAGGCACCGACGGTATCATCGTCGCGGCGCGCTGGGTGTTGCACAAGATGCCGCCGGTGGCGCGCACCGTCTGTCTCGAATTCTTCGGCCAGGTGCGCGAAGCCGTGCCGGCCATCGTCGAGATCACTGATTATTTCAAGCCCGGCGGCGCCGGGCATGCCGCCGACGTCCAACTTGCCGGCCTCGAGCACCTCGACGAACGCTATGTGAAGGCCGTCGGCTACGCGACCAAGGCCAAGCGCCACGGCCGGCCGAAGATGGTGCTGATCGGCGATCTCGTCGGCCACGACGAGAATGCGGTGATGGCGGCCGCCTCGGCAGTAGTGCGCATGTGCAATCTGCGCGCCGCCGAGGGCTTCATCGCGGTCGACGCCGAAACGCGCAAGAAATTCTGGCTCGACCGTTCGCGCACTGCCGCCATTTCGCGCCACACCAACGCCTTCAAGGTCAATGAGGACGTGGTGATTCCTTTGCCGCGCATGGGCGATTACTGCGACGGCATCGAGCGCATCAACATCGAGTTGTCCACCGGGAACAAACTGGCGCTGTGCGATACCTTGAGCCAGTTCCTCAAGGGCGACCTGCCGCTGCATCGCGGCGATACCACTCTCGATACTGACCTGCTGATCGGTGACCGCCGTCAGGCAGCGCTCGACTCTGTCGCAGCGGTGCGCAGGCGCTGGGAATGGCTGCTCGGCAACCTCGATCTGCCGCTGGCCGAAGCCGAGTCGCATTTCGCAACGTATGGCGTGCGGGCTGGCGAACTGACCAACCGCGCCGAGCATCCTCGGCTGTTCCATCGTCTGCAGGATTATTCGGTGCGCGTTTCGTGGAAGCAGGAATTGCACGCCCGACTGAGCAAGATTTTCGACGGCGGCGTCTATCGCCCAATCGTCGAGCGCATCGAGGCCATCCACAAGGAAGTGCTGCGCGGCCGCGTCTTCGTGGCGCTGCACATGCACGCCGGCGACGGCAACGTGCACACCAACATCCCGGTCAATTCCGACAATTACGAGATGCTGCAGACCGCCCACCATGCGGTCGAGCGGATCATGCACCTCGCCCGTTCGCTTGACGGGGTCATTTCCGGCGAGCACGGCATCGGCATCACCAAGCTGGAATTCCTCACCGAGGAAGAAATCGGCCCCTTCCGGGCCTACAAGCAGAAGGTCGACCCGAACGGCCGCTTCAACAAGGGCAAGCTGATGCCCGGTGGCGGCATGGGCAACGCCTACACCCCTTCATTCAGCCTGCTGGGCACCGAATCGCTGATCATGGAGCAGTCCGAGATCGGAAAGATTTCCGACATGATCAAGGACTGCCTGCGTTGCGGCAAGTGCAAGCCGGTGTGCTCGACACACGTGCCGCGCGCCAACCTGCTCTACTCCCCGCGCAACAAGATTCTCGCGACTTCGCTCCTGGTCGAGGCCTTCCTGTACGAAGAGCAGACCCGGCGCGGCATTTCTCTGAAGCACTTCGACGAATTCAACGATGTCGCGGACCACTGCACGGTCTGTCACCGATGCCTGAAGCCCTGCCCGGTCGACATCGATTTCGGTGATGTTTCGGTCGCCATGCGCAATTTCCTCAGGAAGCAGGACAAGAAGCGTTTCAGCCCCGGCACGGCGACGGCGATGGCTTTCCTGACCATCAAGGACCCGGCGACGATCAAGCTGATGCGCGCCGTGATGATGGACTTCGGCTTCAAGGCGCAGCGCCTCGCCCACAAGTTGGCCAGGACCATCGGCCTGATTCGCGACACCCGCGCGCACCCGCCGGCGACGCTCGGCGCGCCGACGATCAAGACGCAGGTCATCCACTTCCTCAACCGCCCGATGCCCGGCAACCTGCCGAAACGTACCGCGCGCGCCCTACTGGATATTGAGGACGACAAGGTCATTCCGGTGATCCGCGATCCGCAGAAAGCGAACGAAGATTCCGATGCCGTTTTCTACTTCCCCGGCTGCGGTTCGGAGCGCCTGTTCTCGCAGGTCGGCCTCGCTACCCAAGCCATGCTCTACGAGATCGGCACGACCACGGTGCTGCCGCCGGGCTACCTGTGCTGCGGCTATCCGCAGACTGCCGCCGGCGAGGAAGACAAGGGTCAGAAGATCACGACCGACAACCGCGTGCTCTTCCACCGCGTCGCCAACACGCTGAATTACCTCGACATCAAGACGGTGATCGTCTCCTGCGGCACCTGCATGGATCAGTTGCTGAAATACCAGTTCGACAAGATCTTCCCCGGCTGCCGGCTACTCGACATTCATGAATATCTGATGGAGAAAGGCGTCAAGCTGGAAGGTATCGCGGGCACCCGCTACATGTACCATGACCCGTGCCACACGCCGATGAAGGCCTACGCACCCCTCCAGGTGACCAGCACCCTGATGGGCCAGAAGGTGCCGCTGACCGACCGCTGTTGCGGCGATGCCGGCTCTTTCGCCTATTCGCGCCCGGATGTTGCGACCCAGGTGAAATTCCGCAAGCAGGAAGAAATCGAGATGGGCGCAGCCAGCCTGCGCGCCGATGGTTTCACCGGCAAGGTCAAGATACTGACCTCGTGCCCGGCCTGCCTGCAGGGCCTCTCGCGTTTCGATGACGATGCCGATACCCGGGCCGATTACATCGTCGTCGAGGTGGCGAAGCATCTGCTTGGGGAAAACTGGGCTGCCGAGTACGTCGACCGCGCCAACAACGGCGGCATCGAGCGCGTATTGCTCTGATTTTCGGTCATTTGTCAGGGTCGACCGCAACTGCATGGTGTGCAGCGAAGGAATGACTTGCAGTATTTTTTTGCAGGTGCAATCCTTACGATATTGCGACATTCTGGGTGCTGGGATGACCGGCAGGATCTGCGAATTGTGCACCACGGCGGGTGGGACGGTCCTCTGGGCATCCCCGACCTGTCGCGTCGTGCTTGTCGACGACCCCGGCTACCCCGGCTTTTGCCGGGTTGTCTGGACCGCCCATGTGCGCGAGATGTCCGATCTCGAACCGGCCCAGCGCCAGTCGCTGATGAACGTGGTTTTCGCCGTCGAGACTGTCGTGCGTTCCCTGTTCACTCCCGACAAGATGAATCTCGCCAGCCTCGGCAACCTGACGCCACATCTGCATTGGCACGTCATCCCGCGCTGGCATGATGATCGCCATTTCCCGGAACCGATCTGGGGTAACGTCCAGCGTGATGCTCCTCGGCCCCACCCTGCCGTAAGCGCAGACGCCCTGCGCCAGGCACTGGGCAAGCAACTTCATCCTGACGAACATCAAGGCTGAAAATAGTGACCACGCCATTGCCCCCACTCTCGATCCCCGATCTGCAAGCCGGGTCGCTTTATATTTCGCAGGTGCCGCTCGCCAACCCGTTGCTTGCCGATCAGCGGCTGATGGCATTCCTTGAGGCGCTGACCGAGAATCCGCCCGCCCCCGATATTCTGCTGTCGCTACTCGAACAAACAAGGGCTCCGCTCAGTTTCACCGAGGAGGAGATTGCCCGGCGCTACCATAACAAACCACTGGTTCTCACCGACGAGCAGGAGGCTAGTTTCGAGCGGGTGGTTTCTGCCTGGCGCCACATGGCCGCGGCTTATTCCATGTGCACTCGCTTGCTCGAGCCGCCCCCCGACGATCCCCAGCATTCCACTCTCGCGGCACTGGTCCTGCATCGCCGCCTCTACTACACCGGCTTGATCATTGTGGAACACTTCCGCGCACGGCGGGAAGTGCCAGCCGGCATCTGGCAAGAACTTCACGGCCATTACGAAACCGCCGAGCAGCTGGGGGTCACTTCGTATCCTGTCCAGGATTCGCTGGAGAACGATCTGCAGGCAACGCACTGCGCGGCAGCCTATGTCACTCTGCTACTGATCGATGTTGCCAGTCCTTACGGCAGCAGTGTCCGCGATCTTAATCTTGTCCGCCGCTGGGCCATTATGTGGGCTCCGCTGGTGGCACTGCATCCGGTCAATGACGAATACGAAGTGCCTCCCTACTTGGTCGAGTTGCGGAAGGATCTGCCACTTCATCCAACCGGCGCCACCGAAAAGATTGGTTCCGATGCGCGCCTCCTTGACACCAGCCGGCTCGGCCTCCAGCTCAGCCACATGCTTTCACAGCTTCATCAGCGCCTGACGCCATCGCAACTGGGCCTCGGTGAGGAGACCCCGGGGCATGTCATCAAGATTCTTGAGCGCCTGTCACGGCCATGGACCCAGTCAACATCGCCGCGCCGTTTCCGCCGCTTTGCCTCGGAAGGCACGGCACGGATCGTCGTCGGTTTCGAAGCCATCCACTTCTTCGTCGGCGGCGAGGAATTCATCCAGCAGGATTCGGCGACAGGTTATTCGCGAGGCGAATTCGACGAGTTGTTCACATTCCGTGACCGCGTCATGCCGGGACAGCAACTGAAGATCAGAAAGCATGGCGATTTTTCAGCTGATGTATGGACCGTCATCAACCATTCGGCCAACGGTTTTCGCCTGAGTCGCAGCCATGCCGGGGAACGCATTGCCCACAGCCAGTTGCTCTCTGTTTGTCCGCATGACGGCGAGCATTTTCTCCTTGGGCAGGCGACTTGGCTGATGCAGGAGTACTCGGGAGGCGTGGTATTAGGCATTGCGCTCTTGCCAGGTCTGCCGCAAGCGGTCTCGGTACGACGTGCTTCCGGACAACCCGGACACGCGGATCGCTATGTGCGGGCCTTCTTGCTGCCACCAATGGCCACCATTGGCCAGGAAAGCTCGATCGTGATACCAACAGGGCTGTATAAAGCCAGTGGCTTGCTTGAAATCGTTGTCGGAGACAAGTCCTGGAAGGTACGCATGCAGCATGTCAGGCAGGGCGGCGTCGATTTCGACCGGATCAGTTTCGAAACGCTTTGATGCCGGTTTTCTCAAGGTGACGGCGAGTACGCTAAACTAGCGGCCTTCACTGGAGATTTCTATGGCTGGCATCGAACGGGATACGCCGATACCGACGGACATCCGATTGCATAAGAAATCGCGCGTCCTCGAGCTTTGCTACGAGAGCGGCGAGAGGTACGAGTTGGGGTGCGAGTTTCTGCGGGCTTTCACCCCTTCTGCTGAGGCACGTGGTCATGGCCCCGGGCAGGAAGTGCTGCAGACCGGCAAGCGGAACGTCGAAATCGAACGGATTGAACCAGTTGGATCTTATGCCGTGCGGCTTGTCTTTTCCGATGGTCATGACAGCGGCCTCTACTCCTGGGATCTGCTGTACAACCTTGGGCGGCACCAAGAAGCACTCTGGGATGAGTACTTGAAGCAGATCGAAGCCCAAGGTCTGTCGCGCGATATCGACACGAGTTCACGCCCGAGCGCGGGCAGTTGCGGTCAACATCACTGAAACCATGAAAAGCGAAACCACCCATTTCGGCTACGAGACCGTCACCGAAAGCGAAAAGGCGCGACGCGTCGCCGATGTATTCGATTCGGTCGCCAACCGCTACGACCTGATGAATGACCTGATGTCGGGCGGTTTGCACCGGGTGTGGAAGGCATTCGCCATCCAGCGCAGCGGGGTCCGCGAAGGTACGCGCGTCCTCGACGTCGCCGGTGGCACGGGCGATCTGGCGCTGGCCTTCGCGAAGATCGCTGGCCAGAGCGGTCAGGTATGGCTGACCGACATCAACAATGCCATGCTGGCTCGCGGTCGAGATCGCCTGGCCGATAAGGGGCAGATGCTGCCGACCGCTCAATGCGATGCGGAAAAGCTGCCTTTTCCGGATGACTGGTTCGACTGCGTTTCAGTTGCCTTCGGGCTGCGCAACATGACCCACAAGGATGCGGCGCTGGCCGAGATGTACCGTGTCCTGAGACCGGGCGGCCGGCTTCTGGTACTCGAGTTTTCGCAGATATGGAAGCCATTGGCGCCGGCCTACGATTTCTATTCGTTTCATGTGATCCCGCGCGTCGGCAAGCTAGTCACCAACGACGCGGACAGCTACAAATACCTTTCCGAGTCAATCCGTGTCCATCCAGACCAGGAAGAACTCAAACAGATGATGGAAAAGGCTGGTTTCGAGAAGGTCGAGTACTTCAACATGGCCCTTGGCGTGGTAGCTCTCCACCGCGGCTTCAAGTTTTAGGCCGGGGGATTGATGAAACGGTTTTGGTTGATGTTGTGCGCAGGCGTACTCTCTTTCGGCCTGGCCGTTTCCACCGCCGAGGCGAAACGTCTTGGCCACGGCGCTTCCAAGGGCATTGAGCGTGGGTCGGTGACACAAAAGCAACCCGCCCCGCATTCTGCCGGCACTTCGGCGGCACCTGTGCCCAAACGTAGCTGGATGGGACCACTGGCCGGCCTCGCCGCTGGTCTTGGGCTCGCCGCGCTGCTCACCCATTTCGGTCTTGGACAAGGTCTGGCTGATATGCTGCTGGTTGCGGTTTTCGCCGGGGCTGCCATCTTCCTGTTGTGGATGCTGTTGCGCAAGCGCGTGATCAATCGTGGCTCGCTGGACGAGTCGATCCAGTACGCGGGCGTCGGCGGTCCCGGCATGGCGCCAGCAACAGAACTGCTGTTTCATACGCCTGATGGCGAACCGTTGGAGCCGAAAGTTTCGATACCGGTTCAGCGCGTCATTCCAGCCGATTTTGATCGGGATGCCTTTCTCGAAGTCGCCAAGCGCAACTTCTTGCGCCTGCAGGCTGCCAACAATGCATGCAACCTTGACGACATGCGTGAGCTAACGACGCCGGAGATGTTTGCCGAGTTCGAACTGGAGCTTGCCGATCGGCATGGAGCACGGCAGATCACCGATTTTCTGACTTTGGCTGGCGAACTGCTCGAGGTTCTCGGCGAACCTGCGCGGCATGTTGCCGCCGTGCGTTTCTACGGAATGAACCGTGAGAACGACGAAGCGCCGGCACAGCCGTTCGATGAAATCTGGCATCTGGTCCAGCCGGCGGACGGGGGTCGCGGCTGGCTCCTTGCCGGAATTCAGCAGCTCACCTAATGACGGCACTGGTTGACCTGCTGGTTCCTGTCCTCAATCACCTGCTGGCGAATGAGGACTGGGCCCGTCAGCGTCTAGAGTCGTATGCTGGGCAGACTTTTCGAATCGAGGGTGGCCCTGACCCGCTGCCGATGACAGTGACCGAGACTGGATCGCTCCGTCCGGCCGGGCCGGACGATGCTGCTGCCGTGACGGTGGCCTTCCCGTCCGATGCCATCTTCCGCCTGCTTACTGATCCGCAAAGTATCATTTCCTCTGCCAGATTGACTGGGGCGGCAAATTTTGCCGAGACTCTTGCCTTTGTCTTCAGAAACCTGCGCTGGGACTACGAGGCCGACCTTGCGGGGGTGGTTGGCGATGTTCCGGCCCACCGGATCGCGCGGTTGTTCGCAGACGGCCTGGCCTGGCAACGCTCGACACTACAGAGGCTCGGCGCCAATCTAACCGAGTTCGCAACCGAGGAGTCCGCACTAGTCACGCGAGCCTCTGATCTCGAACAGTTTTGCAGTGACGTCGACCATCTGCGCGACGAGCTTGCCCGTCTGGAAAAGCGGATTGCCCGGCTATCTGCCTAGCCGATTGGAGCAACAAAAAAGGCAGCCGCAGCTGCCTTTTTTTGGTTGCCACACACGCTCTCAGTGGCTAGACTTGCTACGCAAGCGCTGGATTGCCCGCAACTGCGCAATCGCCTGAGCAAGTTCGGCTTCGGCTGACGCGTAGTCCATTGCCGCCTTGCGACTGGCAAGCGCTTCCTCGGCGCGCCTTTTCGCTTCTATCGCCTTGGCTTCATCCAGATCGTGGGCACGAATAGCAGTATCTGCCAAGACGGTAACCATACCAGGCTGAACTTCCAGCATACCGCCGGACACATAGACCAGTTCGAAATCGTTCTGGCCCTGCACCTTGAGACGGATAGTGCCCGGTTTGATTCGCGTGAGCAGCGGGGTGTGATGAGGGAGGATGCCGAGTTCCCCAGCTTCGCCCGGAAACACCCCGAATTCGACCTCACCAGAGAAGATGGACTCTTCGGCGCTAACCACATCACAATGAACAGAAATGGCCATAAATGGCTCCTATGCTGACGACGCCTTACTGCAGCGTCTTGGCCTTTTCGATGACTTCCTCGATACCGCCAACCATGTAGAACGCCTGCTCAGGCAGCTGATCGTAGTCGCCAGCGCAAATGCCCTTGAAGCCCTTGATGGTATCTTTGAGCGTCACGTACTTGCCCGGTGAACCAGTGAAGACTTCGGCCACATTGAACGGCTGCGACAGGAAGCGCTGAATCTTGCGGGCGCGTGACACCGAGAGCTTATCTTCCGGAGACAGTTCGTCCATTCCCAAGATGGCAATGATATCGCGCAATTCCTTGTACTTCTGGAGCGTCATCTGAACGGCACGGGCGACCTCGTAATGCTCTTCTCCGACGACCTGCGGATCGAGCTGGCGGGAGGTGGAGTCGAGCGGATCGACAGCAGGATAGATACCGAGCGACGCGATGTCACGCGACAGCACAACCGTCGAGTCGAGGTGACCGAAGGTGGTTGCCGGAGATGGGTCGGTCAGGTCATCGGCGGGCACATACACGGCCTGGATGGAGGTGATCGAACCAACTTTGGTCGAAGTGATGCGCTCCTGCAGACGGCCCATTTCTTCAGCCAGCGTCGGCTGATAGCCCACGGCGGAGGGCATGCGACCGAGCAGAGCAGAAACTTCGGTACCCGCCAGCGTAAAGCGGTAGATATTGTCGATGAAGAGCAGGATGTCGCGACCATCGTCCCGGAAACGCTCGGCCATGGTCAGACCGGTCAGCGCAACGCGCAGACGGTTGCCCGGCGGCTCGTTCATTTGACCGAATACCATCGCGACCTTGTCGAGAACGTTGGAGTCCTTCATTTCGTGGTAGAAGTCGTTACCTTCACGGGTACGCTCACCGACGCCTGCGAACACGGAAAGACCAGCGTGCTGCTTGGCGATGTTGTTGATCAATTCCATCATGTTGACGGTCTTGCCGACGCCGGCGCCACCGAACAGGCCGACCTTGCCGCCCTTGGCAAACGGGCAGATCAGGTCGATAACCTTGATGCCGGTTTCGAGCAGATCAATCGAGGAGGAAAGTTCGTCGAACTTCGGTGCGGAAGCGTGAATCGGTCGGACCTCATTGCCTTCAATTGGCCCGGCCTCGTCAATCGGACGTCCAAGAACGTCCATAATGCGACCCAGCGTACCCATGCCAACCGGAACGGATATCGGGGCGCCGGAGTTGGTGACCTTCATGCCACGACGCAGGCCGTCGGAGGAACCCATGGCGATGGTACGGACGACGCCGTCACCCAGCTGCTGCTGAACCTCAAAGGTGAGGTCGGCTTCAACCATATCATTGGCTTCGGCGGCATCCAGCCTGAGCGCGTCATATATCCTGGGCATCGCGTCGCGTGGAAAGTGGATATCCACAACGGCGCCGATACACTGAACGATGGAACCTTGACTCATATTCAAATCCCCAAAAATTAAAAGCTTCGCTTTTTCATCAGACGGCGGCTGCGCCGCCCACGATTTCCGACAGTTCCTTGGTAATCGCGGCCTGACGGGTCTTGTTATAAATCAGCTTCAACTCACCGATAACAGTCTTGGCGTTGTCGGAGGCAGACTTCATAGCAACCATCCGGGCGGACTGTTCGGATGCCATGTTTTCAGCCACTGCCTGATAGATCAAAGCTTCAATATAACGGACCAGCAGATCGTCGATAACGGCCTTTGAGTCCGGTTCGTACACATAATCCCACTTGGACTTCCCGGAGCCGACAGCTTCGCCGGACAGCGGGAGCAACTGCTCGAATACCGGCTCCTGCTTCATTGTGTTGATGAACCGCGTATAGCCAATATACAGCGCATCGACCTCGCCCTTCAGGTAGGCATCGAGCTGAACCTTGACCGGACCAATCAGCTTCTCAAGATGGGGCGCATCGCCGATACCCGTGATGTGAGATACGACCTTGCCGCCCATGCGCTGCATGAAACCCAAACCCTTGTTGCCGATGCAGGTTACCTGATACTTCTTGCCCTGAGCGTCGAAATCCTTCATGTGGCCAACGGCCATGCGCAGAACATTGGAGTTGAGCCCACCACACAGACCCTTGTCAGAAGTGATGAGAATCAGGCCGGCGGTGCGCACCTGCTCCCGCTTGACGAGAAACGGGTGTTTGTACTCGCTGAGAGCATGGGACAAGTTCGCCGCAATGCGCCGGATTTTTTCGCCGTAGGGCCGGGCAGCCCGCATCCGGTCCTGCGCCTTGCGCATTTTGGATGCGGCCACCATTTCCATGGCCTTGGTGATCTTGCGCGTGTTCTCGACGCTCTTGATCTTGGTACGTATTTCCTTGCCGCTAGCCATGGCTTTCTCCTAGATCAGGCCCAGCTGCTCTTGAAGGCTGCGATTCCGGCAGCGAGGAGCTTCTCGGCTTCGCCATCGAGCTCTGCGGTGGACTCCATCTTGGCCATGAGGTCCGCGCAGTTGGTCTTGAGGTACCCGATCATCCCCTTCTCGCACTCCAGGGCCCGCCTGACCTCGACATCGTCAAAGTAGCCCTTGTCCGCACCATAAAGCGTGACGGCCATTTCAGAAATGCTCATCGGCGAATACTGCGGCTGCTTCATCAGCTCGGTGACCAGACGGCCACGCTCCAACTGTTTGCGGGTTGCTTCGTCGAGGTCGGAAGCAAACTGCGCGAAGGCCGCGAGTTCGCGGTACTGCGCCAGCGCCAGCCGGACTCCGCCACCAAGCTTCTTGACCAGTTTGGTCTGGGCCGCACCACCGACGCGCGACACCGAGATACCGGCGTTGATCGCAGGACGGATACCGGCGTTGAAGAGGTCGGTTTCCAGAAAGATCTGACCGTCAGTGATGGAGATGACGTTGGTGGGAACGAAGGCGGAAACGTCGCCGGCCTGAGTCTCGATCACTGGCAGAGCGGTCAAAGAACCGGTCTTGCCTTTGATTTCGCCATTGCTGAGCTTCTCGACCCAGGCTTCCGAAACGCGAGCAGCACGCTCGAGCAAACGGGAGTGGAGATAGAACACGTCGCCCGGGTAGGCTTCGCGGCCCGGCGGACGGCGCAGCAGCAGAGAAACCTGACGGTAGCCCCAAGCTTGCTTGGTCAGATCGTCATAGATGATCAGCGCATCCTGCCCACGGTCACGGAAATACTCGCCCATCGTACAGCCCGAGTATGGCGCGATGTATTGCAGCGCAGCAGACTCCGAAGCCGAAGCGGCAACAACGATGGTGAATTCCATCGCGCCATGCTCTTCAAGCTTGCGCACGACGTTGGCGATGGTGGCAGCCTTCTGGCCAATAGCGACATAAACGCAGAACAGGTTCTTGCCCTTCTGGTTGATGATCGTGTCGACCGCAACAGCCGTCTTGCCTGTCTGGCGGTCGCCGATGATCAGCTCGCGCTGGCCGCGACCGATTGGCACCATCGCGTCCACGCACTTCAGGCCGGTCTGCACCGGCTGCGAAACCGACTTGCGCCAGATGACGCCCGGCGCGACCTTTTCTATCTTGTCGGTTAGTTTGGCGTTGATCGGCCCCTTGCCATCGATCGGCTGGCCCAGGGAGTTGACCACACGGCCAAGCAGTTCGGGACCGACGGGGACCTCCAGAATGCGACCAGTCGTCTTGACAACATCGCCTTCGGAGATGTGCTCGTACGCACCAAGAACCACCGACCCGACGGAATCGCGCTCAAGGTTGAGCGCCATGCCAAAGGTATTGCCGGGAAACTCCAGCATTTCACCTTGCATGGCATCCTGCAGGCCGTGGATGCGGCAGATACCATCGGTAACGGAAACTACCGTGCCCTGCGTGCGCACTTCCGATGCGCTTTGCAGATTCTGTATCTTGCTCTTAATAAGTTCAGAAATTTCGGAAGGATTCAACTGCATGAGTTTCTCCTAGTTGTTCAGTGCCGTAGCCATTGTGTCGAGCTTGGCGCGGACAGACGCATCCAGCACCTGGTCGCCGACGATTACCTTGATACCGCCAATCAGTTCCGGATCGACCGAAACGAAAGCCTCAAGCTTTGACTTGAATACCGTCTCGAGTTGCGGAAGAAGCGCCTTGACCTGGGAAGCGTCGATCGGGAAGGCCGAAACGATCTTGGCTTGCTTGGTGCCTTCTTCGGCCTGCTTGTAACTTTCGTACAAGGCGCCAATTTCGGGCAACAGCGCAAGACGGTCATTGTCGGAAAGCAGCTGGATAAAATTGGCCAGCTCCGCATCTACCGTGTTGCCGCAGGCAGACCGGAACAGGTCGACCAGTTGCCCGGCCGCCACGTTGGGGTCGCCAATAGCCTCGCGGGCTTCGGGATTGCTAGCCACCTCGACAAGCTTGCCTACCGGCATCGACCAGCTGGCCAGATTGCCGCTTTCCTTGGCCACACGAAACAGCGCCTCGGCGTAAGGGCGGGCGATAGTGACGGATTCGGCCATTTGCTTACAGGTCCTGTTTCAGGCCGGCCAGCATGTCGGCATGCGCGGACGCGTTGATTTCCTTGCGCAGGATCTTCTCGGCGCCGACAACCGCCAGTTCGGCGACGCGTTCACGCAAGTGCTGCTTGGCGCGCTCGACCTCCTGGTCGATCTCGGCCTTGGCGCCGGCGACAACCTTGTCGGCCTCGACCTTGGCGTTGGTCTTGGCTTCGTCGACGATCTGCTGCGCACGCTTTTCGGCTTGCGCCACGAATTCCGCGGATTTCTCCTTGGCTTGACGCAGGGCATCAGCGGAACGCTTGGCGGCAAGCTCTTGCTCATGCTTGCCACGTTCGGCCGCTGCCAGGCCTTCAGCGATCTGCGCTTGACGGTCGGCCATCGCCTTTTGCAACGGCGGCCAGACATACTTCATCGTGATCCAGATGAAGAGTGCAAACCAGATTGCCTGACCAATCAGTGTAGCGTTAATGCTCACGCTAACCTCCTAGTAATAAGGGTTACAGGCGCGCGGATGATTACTTGACCAGGGCGATGAACGGATTGGCGAAAAGCATGAACAGGGCGATACCGACGCCGATCATGGTAACCGCATCAAGCAGACCAGCCACGATGAACATCTTGACCTGCAGCGTGGGGATCATTTCTGGCTGACGGGCCGCGCCTTCCAGGAAACGGCCGCCAAGGATGCCGAAACCGATGGCGGTGCCCAGAGCACCAGCGCCGATCAGGATGGCCACAGCGATGGCGGTGTTGGAGAGAACGGTTGCGAGTTCCATGTTTACTCCTAAGTAAGGTTGGTTGTTGCGGTTAAAGTCAAAAACTACGGGAAACTGCCAAAAAACTTAGTGCGACTCTGCGGCCAGGGACATGTACACGATGGTCAGCATCATGAACACGAAGGCTTGCAGGGTGATGATCAGGATGTGGAACAGCGCCCAAGGCAAGGCCAGGGGAAACTGCCAGATTCCGAGCAGGGCGATCAGGATGAACACCATTTCGCCGGCATACATGTTGCCGAAGAGACGCAGGGACAGCGAGATCGGCCTGGCGATTTCTTCAATGATGCGGAAAAGGAGATTGACCGGGGCGAGCTTGAGACCGAACGGGACCGCGAACACTTCGTGCATGAAATGGCCGAAACCCTTCACTTTGAGACCCATGACTATCGAGATCAAGAAGACCGTGATGGACATGGCGAAGGTCAGGTTGGGATCGGTGGTCGGAACGGACTTCAGGTAAGGCACTCCAGCAGCGGCGGCACCCATGGGAAGGAAATCGACCGGGATCAGGTCCATGGCGTTCATGACGAACACCCAGACGAAAATCGTGATGGCGAGCGGGGTAACCAGCTTGCTCTTGCCGTGGAAGGTGTCCTTGACCTGCTGATCGACCAGACCGACGACCATCTCGATGAAGTTCTGCAGACCGCCGGGGACGCCGGCGGATGCCTTGCTGGCCACCTTAGCCATCAGGCCGAAAACGATCAAGCCGAGGAGACCGGAAACGAGCAGGGTGTCGAGGTGAAAGGACCAGAATCCATGGCAGTGACCCGAAACATCCTTGGCGGCGTCGGAACAGACGACCAGGTTGGTCAGGTGGTGTTGGATATAGCCCGTTGTGGTCAAGCCGCCTTCAGCGCTCATGATTTCTCCGTCCAGCCTAGCGTTGCTTCAAGAGTGCCACCCAGAAGATGGCAAAGGTTGATGCGTAGCCAAGAAAGAGCGGCAAGGCCGCCACTTCCTTGTACCCCCAGAACACCAACGCAAACCCGGCGAAGGTCAAGGCAAACTTCAACCCCTCTCCGGCCGACTGCGCCCGATACTGCCTGAGCGGGTCATTCCCCGTCGACATTCGCATAGCGCGCAGGACATAGCCCGCGTTGGCGATGATGCCGATTGATCCCCCGATCAGAATCGAGACTGCCGCATTGCTGCTGACCAACACCCAAGCAATGGTTGCCAAGAGTATCGCCAGCGCCGCTTGTCGGCTGAGTATCCAGCTCACATGCGGGTGCACGGCAGGCCCCGATTGAAAACCCCGTTATTATATTGGGGTCTTATAGATGAGTCAATTGCTGCGTTGCACAAAGGCACTTTTTTCTCCACGTCGGAGACACTTTTCGGGTTCTTCCATCAATCACCCGCGCAGAAGTGAAATGAGGCCGTCCAGTTGGTCGAGACTTCCGAATTCGATGGTGACTTTGCCGGCACCCTTCTTGTTGGAGCGGATCGCAACATTTGTCCCGAGGCCATCGGAAAGCTCTTCTTGCAGGCGAAGTAGATCACGGTCAGGATTTTCTTCCGGAGATCTCTTGGGCGGTTTCAGCAGATGCTGCACCAGTCGCTCCGCTTCGCGTACGGACAGCCCTTTTTGTGCGATACGCTGGGCCAGGGCCACCTGCTGCACCCCCGCCAGCGGCAGGAGAGCCCGGGCATGGCCCATGTCGAGCTTGCCGGACAGCAGCAATTCCTGGACCGCCGCAGTCAACTGCAACAATCGCAGCAGATTGGTTGCAGTCGGGCGCGAGCGCCCGACTGCGTCGGCGGCCTGCTGGTGCGTCAGGCCGAACTCGTCGATCAGCCGTTGCAGGCCTTGTGCTTCTTCAAGGGGATTCAGGTTTTCGCGCTGAATGTTCTCGATCAGCGCCATTGCCAGCGCCTGCTCGTCGGGAATTCTGCGGATCAGCACCGGCACTTCCGCGAGGCCCGCCAGCTGCGCGGCCCGCCAGCGCCGTTCGCCGGCGACAATTTCGTAGCGCTCCGCACCCGGCGTGCCGTCGACGGCACGCACCAGGATCGGCTGCATGATGCCCTGGACCCTGATCGAGGCCGCCAGTTCGCCCAGCGAACCTTCATCCATCTGCGTGCGCGGCTGATACTTGCCGGGGCGCAGTCGGTCTACCGGCAGGCTCCGCTGCTCGTCTCCATGTGGTCTGTCGCTGCCGGAAAGCAGCGCGTCGAGACCGCGGCCGAGTCCTTTCATCTTGATCATGGGGCGAACCTTTCGAGAATTTCCCTGGCGAGGGCGCTGTAGGCCTGCGCACCCTTCGAGTTCTTGTCAAAGGCGATGACCGGCTTGCCGTAGGACGGCGCCTCGGCCAGCCGGACATTGCGCGGCACGATGGTCCGGTAAACCTTGTTGCCGAAATGGCGCTCCAGCTCGCCGGAGACCTGCTGGGTCAACGTGCTCTGCGCGTTGTACATGGTGCGCAGCAGGCCCTCGATTTCGAGACGGGAATTGAGATGGGCTCGCACCTTGCGCAGGGTCTCGACGAGGTCGGAGAGCCCTTCCAGAGCGTAGTACTCGCACTGCATCGGAATCAGGACGGAATCGGCGGCAACCAACCCGTTGACCGTCAGCATGTTGAGCGCCGGCGGACAGTCGATCAGTATGAAGTCGTAGCTGGCATGGCCGGCTAGCAGAGCATTCTTCAGCCGATACTCGCGCTCCTTGAGCCCGATCAGTTCGACCTCGGCGCCAGCCAGTTCGCGGTTGGCAGGAATGATGGCGAAACCGAAATCGGTCCTGAGGCTGACTTCGGCCAGCTTGGCGGCCCCGAGCAGCAATTGATAGACGGTAGGCAACGCTTCCTGCTTGGTCACCCCGGCCCCGGTCGTGGCATTGCCCTGCGGATCGAGGTCGATCAACAGAACCCGCCTGCCCTCGGCCGCCAGCGAGGCGGCCAGATTGACCGCCGTCGTCGTCTTGCCGACGCCACCTTTCTGATTGGTTATGGCGAGTACTTTCATGGCACCGCTTTCAAAATGATCAAATGTCGTTCGGCATCCAGCCCGGGCACGGCGAGACGGATCATCGCTTCAACCTTGCAGTTGGCAGGCAGTACGGCTATTTCAGCGTCGGGTCGTGCGCCTTTCATGGCCAACCAGCGACCACCCGGTGCCAGCCTGTGTCGCGTCAGGCTGACAAAGAGCGCCAATTCGGCGAAGGCGCGCGAGCTGATCTGGGCGTATTGTCCCCGCATTTCCTCGACTCGGGCATGGTGGACCGCAACATTCTTTAATTCAAGCTCGATCGCGACCTGCTGGAGAAAGGCGGCTTTCTTCTGCACAGTGTCCACCAGCGTAACCGCCAGGTCGGGGTGGGCAATCGCCAGCGGAATGCCCGGCAGGCCGCCACCGCTGCCCACATCAAGCAAGGGACTGGTGCCGACGTGCGGCAGAATGGCGAGCGCATCGAGCAGGTGATGCGAAATGGCCTGCTGCGGATCGCGCAGCGCGGTCAGGTTGTAGGTCCGGTTCCACTTAAGCAACAAGTCGCGGAAGGCCAGCAGCTTCAGCTGCGCCGCTTCGGGCAGCGCAATTCCGAGGGCGGTCAGGCCGGCCGCCAGCGTCATCGTGCTCATGCCGCCCGCGCGAGGCTCAAGCGCTTCAGGTGGACCAAAAGCAACGAGATCGCCGCCGGAGTTATTCCCTGGATTCGCGAGGCCTGGCCGATGGTCTGCGGCCGATGCTGAGCAAGTCTCTGCCGGACCTCGTTGGACAAGGCGGTGACGCTGGCGTAATCAAGATCAGCAGGCAGAATCATGCCTTCATAGGCGGTCGACCGCGCGACCTCCTCCGCCTGACGATCGACATACCCCTGATACTTGGCGGAGATCTCGAGTTGTTCGACGACTAGCGGGTCACTGGTTCCCTCAACCCGACCGGCGCCGGCGCCGGTCAGCGTCATCAGTTCGCCGTAGGTGATCTCCGGACGGCGCAGCAGATCGAACAGACTATATTCGTGCTCGATGGCTTTGCCGAGAACGCGCAAGGCATCTTCGGCGGGAAGGATCTTCGGATTGACCCAGGTCGATTTCAGGCGCTCCTGTTCGGCCGCGACCGCATCGCGCTTCCTGCAGAAGAATTCCCAGCGCACGTCGCCCACCAGGCCGAGTGCGCGACCGTGTTCGGTCAGGCGCAGGTCAGCGTTGTCCTCGCGCAGACTGAGGCGATACTCGGCGCGACTGGTGAACATCCGGTAGGGGTCGGAAACGCCGCGCGTGATCAGGTCATCGACCAGTACGCCGAGGTAAGCCTCGTCGCGCCTCGGACACCAGCCCGCTTCGCCAAGCACGGAGCGCGCCGCATTGACGCCGGCGAGCAGACCCTGGGCGGCGGCTTCCTCGTAGCCGGTCGTGCCGTTGATCTGGCCGGCGAAGAACAGACCGCCGATGGCCTTGGTTTCCAGCGTGTCCTTGAGGGCGCGCGGGTCATAGAAGTCGTATTCGATGGCGTAGCCGGGACGCAGGATATGGCAGTTTTCCAAGCCGCGGATCGAGCGCACCAGCGCCAGCTGGATGTCGAACGGCAGGCTCGTCGACACGCCGTTGGGGTAGATCTCCAGCGTCCTCAGGCCTTCCGGTTCGAGGAAGACGTTATGACTGGTCTTGTCGGCGAAGCGGTGGATCTTGTCTTCGATCGACGGGCAGTAGCGCGGGCCGACCCCCTCGATGACACCGGTGTACATCGGCGAACGGTCGAGGCCGCAGCGGATGATGTCGTGCGTGCGCTGGTTAGTTTCGGTGATCCAGCAGGGCAGTTGCTTCGGGTGCTGGGCGGCGTTGCCGAGGAAGGAAAACACCGGCAGCGGCTCGTCCGAATGCTGCTCTTCCAGCTCCGAGAAATCGATAGTCTTGCCGTCGAGACGCGGCGGCGTGCCTGTCTTTAGCCGCCCCTGCGGCAGCTTGAGTTCTTTCAAGCGGGCGGCCAGCGAAACCGAGGGGGGATCGCCCATGCGGCCGCCGGTATAGTTTGCCAGCCCGACGTGGATCTTGCCGTTGAGGAAGGTGCCTGCGGTCAACACCACGGCAGAGGCAAAAAAACGGATGCCCAGTTGCGTCACCGCGCCGCAAACCTTGTCGCCTTCGACGATCAGGTCATCGCAGGCTTCGGCGAAGATGGTCAGATTGGGCTGATTTTCCAGGCGGCCACGGATCGCCTGCTTGTACAACACGCGATCGGCCTGCGCACGTGTTGCCCGCACCGCCGGGCCTTTCGAGGCGTTCAGGATGCGGAACTGGATGCCGGCCTCGTCGGTGGCGGCCGCCATCGCGCCACCCAGCGCATCGACCTCGCGCACCAGATGCCCCTTGCCGATGCCGCCAATCGACGGATTGCAGCTCATCGCCCCCAACGTGTCGAGGTTGTGCGTGAGCAGCAGCGTGTTCGCACCCGACCGCGCGGCGGCAAGCGCAGCCTCGGTGCCGGCATGGCCGCCACCGACGACGATGACATCGAAACGGGTTGGATAGAGCATGGATACAGGGGGATTGCGGCACAGTAGTGGGTGCCGGATTTTACGTCAGGGCGCTGAAAAGTAACAGGTTTTCCCTGCTTTCCCCGACCTGTTCAGCGGTAGCCCGCCGCGCCCCGCAACATTCGGTAACAACTTTCCTGGCATAGCCATTCATCCGATCGGACAGACGCACGTTACTTGGTTGAAAGAGCGGTAAGCTTTGCCTGCGGCCGCATTCGACGGAGTTGCTGATGCCTTCCCTTTTTCGCCATATCTTCGCGCTGATGTCCCTGATCGCCGTTCTGGTGCCGGCAATGGCGGCGGGCGACCCGCCCGCTCGTGTCGGTCGATTGTCGCTGGTCGATGGCAGCGTGACCTACCGCGGCAGTCAGCAGGACGGCGGCTCCCCGGCCCTGGTCAACTGGCCAGTCAGCAGCGGCGCCATCATTGACACCGGGCGAGGCGCGAGGGCCGAGGCCTGGATCGGCTCGACGGCCTACCGGCTCGGTAGCGACAGCCAGGCGGAATTCGCCACGGTCGACGACCGTAACGTCGACCTGCTTCTGCATGGCGGCACGCTGGCAGTCACCATTCGTGATCGCGACCAGGCGGACGATCTCGCTGTCACGACACCTGCCGGGCAAGTCCGCTTTTCCGGAACCGGCCGCTACCGTCTGGAGGTTGCGACCGACCGAACTACCATTGCGGCCCAGTCAGGCTCTGCGGAGATTTTCGCCAACGAACGCCCGGTTACCCTGCGCGCTGGCGAGATGGTCACCATCGATGGCCGCGGCGTGCTGATGATCGAAGCTGCCCGCTATGGGGACGACTTCGATACCTGGGTTTCGGCGCGCGACAACCGGGAAAAGTCGGCACAGGCACGGCGCAACGTGTCGCCCTACATGACCGGCTATGACGATCTCGACAGCCATGGCGACTGGAGCACGGCAGCAGACTATGGCACGGTTTGGTATCCAAGGGCGGTAACCGCCGACTGGGCGCCGTACCGTTATGGTCGCTGGGCTTGGGTCGTGCCCTGGGGGTGGACCTGGGTCGACGCCGCCCCTTGGGGTTTCGCCCCGTTCCACTACGGGCGCTGGGTTCAGATCCGGGGCCGCTGGGGCTGGGCCCCCGGCACCTACATCGCCCGCCCGGTCTATGCGCCGGCACTGGTTGGCTGGGTCGGCAATCCGGGCTGGAGCGCCAGTTTCAGTTCGGGTTCGAGCCCCGCAGTCGGCTGGTTCCCGCTGGCTCCACGTGAAGTCTATGTGCCGGCATATCGCACCAGCCCGACGTACATCCGGCAGGTCAATGTCACGCACGTCAAGAATGCTGCGGACATCGATCAGGCACTGCGGCCCGACTACCGGCCGAACTACGTACACTACGGGCAGCCGCATGCCGTCACCGTGGTCCCGACGGGCACGCTCCGCGATGGCCGTCGGATCGACCGGGCAGCCATTCGCCCGCATGACAGCCATGAACTCGGGCAGGCTCCGGCAGCGGCGCGGGCGCCCGGCAGCGAGTGGCTGGCGCCCGGTGCCGGCGCGGCGCGCCCGGGCCGCCACGTGGACGAGGAGCGACGTCCTTCCACGCCGCTTCCGGGATTGTCGGAGCGAACGCCGCAACCGGCCATGCGGGCGCCGCAGGCCAACCCCGAGGCGCAGCAGCCTGTCCGCATGCCTGAATCGGGGCCGCGCTTCCCCGGGCAGGATGCTTCGCGTGCCACTCCGAACAACGGCCGCAACCTGGAGAACCGCGGCCGCTTTCCTTTCCAGGAGGAACGCCAGCCGGGCAGGGCAGGGCCGGGCCCGTCGGCGATCCCGGAAGCACCCCAGGTAGAACGCCGCTCCCGCCAGACGCCGGTGATGCCCTCTTTGTCGCCCGCGCCGGAGCCGTCGCGCCTAGCGCCACCGCCAATGCGCGAAATGCAGCAGCCGGGGACAGCTGCCCCGGATCTCCGCCGCGAGACGTTCCGACAGGCGCCAGCGCAGGAGCGCCCGGCGATGCCCATGGTGGGTGAGACAGGCAGGTCGATGCAGATGCCGTCCACTTCCGGTCCAATGCGCGAGATGCCGCAACCGGCTCCCGCGCCACGCGAACCGCGCCGCGAATCGATGCCGCACGAACGGCCGCCTGCACCGATGCTGCGCGAGGCGCCAAGGCCCGTGCCACCACCGCCAGGCGCGATGCGCGAAATGTCGCGTCCCGAGGCACGACCGGCGGGACAGGGCGATCGGGATCGCGGAGGAAGTCCCGGCCACAGCGAGAACCGGGGGGAAAGGGGAATGCAGTAGCCCGACCGCACCACCTCTGGAACGCAGTCGGGGCCTTCAGTCCTTCTTGTGCCCGAGGCCGAGGTAGCTCTCGATGACGCGCGGGTCGGCCGCCAGTTCGCCGCTCGGACCGGCCAGCGATACCTCGCCGGTTTCCAGCACATAGCCGTAGTCGGCAATGTGCAGGGCGGCGCGGGCGTTTTGTTCAATCAACAGGATGGCGACACCCGTTTGCTTGAGTTCGGCGATGATGCGGAAGATCTCCTTGATGATCAGCGGCGCCAGCCCGAGACTGGGTTCGTCGAGCATCAGCAGCCTGGGCTTGGCCATCAACGCGCGGCCCATGGCCAGCATCTGGCGCTCGCCGCCGGAGAGCGTGCCGGCGAGCTGGCCACGGCGCTCTTCGAGGCGCGGGAATAACTCGAACACCTCGTCCATGGTTTCCATGTGGTCACGGTGACCGGTACGGTAGCGATCGAAAGCGCCGAGCACCAGATTGTCCTCGACGCTCATCTCGGCGAACAGCTCGCGCTTTTCCGGGACCAGCGTCATTCCGTGGCGCACCAGGTGTTCGACCTCCCGTTCCCGACCTTGGACCTGCCCCATATAGACGATGCTGCCAATGGCCGGCAGCAACCCCATCAATGCCAGCAGCAGCGTCGTCTTGCCGGCGCCATTGGGGCCGATGACGGTAACGATCTCGCCGCGCCGGATGGTCAGACTGACATCATGCAAGGCCTCGATCTTGCTGTAGGAGACAGACAGGTTCTTCACTTCGAGGATGGTTTCGTGCTCATGCAGGTGAGGATGTTTGGTCACCATCAATCCACACCCCCAAGGTAGGCTTCGAGAACCTTCGGGTCGCGCTGGACCTCCTCCGGCCTGCCCTCGGCGATCTTCTCGCCGAACTCCATGACGACAACGCGGTCGGCCAGCCCCATGACGAAATCCATGTCGTGCTCGACGAGCAAAATGCCCATGCCTTCGGCGCGCAGTTTGCGCAACAATTCGCCCAGCGACTGTTTTTCCATGTAGCGCAGGCCGGCAGCCGGCTCGTCGAGAAGCAGCAGGCAGGGGTCGGAGGCCAGCGCCCGCGCAATTTCAACGATGCGCTGCTGGCCGAGCGACAGACTGCCGGCGGGATCGAACGTGCGGTCGCCAAGGCCGACCCGTTCGATCTGGCGAACCGCCTCGGCGATCAGTCGATGTTCCTCGCCACGATCCAGACGCAGCGCCGCGGAAATGAAGCCCTTGCGGCCACGCAGGTGAGCGCCGATGGCGACGTTTTCCAGAACCGACATCTGACCGAGCAGGCGAACGTGCTGAAAAGTGCGACTCATGCCACGGCGGGCGATTTCGCGCGCGGCGAGGGCTTCCGTCGACTCGCCAAGAAAGGCAATCTTCCCCGTTGTTGCCGGGTTGGCCGCAGAAATGCAGTTGAACATCGTGCTCTTGCCGGCACCGTTCGGGCCGATCAGCGCCATGACCTCGCCGGCCTTCACGGTCAGCGCCATGTTGTTATTGGCGACAAGGCCGCCGAAGCGCTTGGTGACCTCGCTCGCATCGAGAAGCAGGACGCCGGGTGCGGTCGACCCGCGTTTGGGGAGCATTTCCGCCGGCACAATTTCACGGCGCAGGGTACGGACCGGCAGCAGGCGCATGATCAGCGGCCACATCCCGGCGCGCGCCTTCTGCAGGATGAGGACCATGGCGACGCCGAAAACAATGATCTCGAAATTGCCGCTTTGGCCAAAAATCTGTGGCAGCCAGTCCTGCAGCCACTGCTTGAGAATGGTGATCAGACCAGCCCCGAGAACGGCGCCCCAGACGTTGCCAATGCCGCCGACGACGGCCATGAACAGGTATTCGATTCCCTGCGTAAGCGAGAACGGAGTCGGGTTCACAAAGCGCTGCAGATGGGCGTAAAGCCAGCCGGAAACGCTCGCCAGCAGCGCCGCGAGCAGAAATATCTTGATCTTGGTGCGCTGGGTGTCGACGCCCATCGCCTCGGCCATCACGATACCCCCGGGGAGCGCCCTGATCGCCCGGCCTTCGCGCGAATCGAGCAGATTCCGGATAGCGACGATCGCGAGCAACAGGACGATCCAGATAAGGTAGTAGAAATCACGACCCGATTTCAGCTCCCAGCCGAACAGCCCCACCGGCGGAATGCCGGTGATACCGGTGTGACCGCCGAGAAAGTCGACATTGCCGAACAGGAAGTACAGGCTGATGCCCCAGGCGATGGTGCCCAGCGGCAGGTAATGGCCGCCCATGCGCAGCGTGATGAAGCCGAGGAAGCACGCCACGGCGCCGGTGACGGCGAGTCCGATGAACAGTGTGACCCAAGGCGAGAAGCCATGGGTCGTGGTCAGCCATGCCGTCGTGTAGGCGCCGAGTCCGACAAACGCTGCCTGCCCGAAGGAGGTGAGGCCACCGACGCCGGTCAGCAACACCAGACCCACCGCGACGATGGCATAGAGTCCGATGTAGTTGAGCAGCGTGACCGAGAATTCAGGCAGCACCTGGGGAGCCAGCAGCAACAGGCCAACGAAGACGGCGAACGGCAGATACCGGCGCCAGCGGCTGGCAATCTGCGAATGCCGGGGGTCAGCGCTGACGATGTCGGTGTGCTCATCGTCGTCCTCGGCGTGGTGCGCGGTCAGCGAGCGCCACAGCAGCACCGGGATGATCAGCGTGAACACGATCACTTCCTTGAAGGCGCTGGCGTAGAAGGAGGAATAGGATTCGAGCAGGCCGACCAGCAGGGCGCCGAGGGCGGCGACCGGATAGGAGGCGAGGCCGCCGATGATGGCGCCGACGAAGCCCTTGAGGCCGATCAGGAAGCCGGAATCATAGTAAATGGTCGTGATCGGCGCGATCAGGATCCCCGAGAAGGCGCCGATCGCCGCCGCGAAGGTGAAGCACAGCTTGCCGGCAAGTGCCGGGGGGATGCCCATCAGGCGGGCTCCCGTCCGGTTCATCGCGGTGGCGCGCAGCGCCTTGCCGTAGATGGTGCGCTCGAAGAAGAAATAAAGGCCGATGATCAGCAGCGCCGAGGCGACGACGACAAGAACGGTCTGCCCCTGCAACGGAGCGTCCGCCAACTCGAAGCTGATGTCGGTGAACACTGGCGTCCGTGAACCCTCGGCGCCGAAGAACAGCAGGCCGAGTCCGATCAGCGCCAGGTGGACGGCCACCGAGACAATCAGCAGCACGAGCACCGAAGCGCTGGCGACCGGCTGGTAGGCAAGGCGATAGATCATCGGCCCCAGCGGCACCACCAGCAGCATGGAGATCACGACCTGCAGCGACAGCGGCAACTGGGTCGGCGGCACGGCGAACAGGCCGCCGGCAAAGGCCAGCGGAATCCCGATGTTGTAGATCAGCAAGGGCGGCAACTTGCGAAAACTTCGCTCGCGCAGGAGACGGAAGCCATCGATGACAGCTATGGCCGCACCGAGCGAAAGCAGCAACCAGATCGTGCCCGGCACCTTGCCGGCCTGCAGCGAAGCCAGCGTCAGCGCGCCGTAGGCGACGAACTCCCCCTGCGGAATGAAGATCGCGCGGGTGACCGCGAACACCAGCACGAGCGCCAGCGCCAGCAGGGCGTAGATGGCGCCGTTGGTGATGCCATCCTGGCCAAGGAGAAGGAATATCTGCAGGTCCATGGATCAGGGCAACCGGCAGCGCCAGGCGTTCGCGGGGCGCGCTGCCAAGTCAGGCCGCAAGCGACACCAACGAAACGGGGCTACCGGCACAGAAATGACCGCCGTCATGCTCGGAGCAAGCGGGGAATCGTGTTCTCTTCCGGGATGCCGGGTGACGCCGCCGGACCAGTTGCCGAAGCTGGCATGCTGAGGATCATTTCGGCGAAAGCGGCAGCGGGAAGCGCGGCCAGAGCAACCTCAGTCAGCTTCTTGAACACGTCTTGTCACCGGAGGAGATCAAAGCCGGCAGTCTACCACGCAGCGCAACCCGCGCCAGGCTGCGCTGCGGGTCGAAGCAATTTACTTCATCAGCTTCCAGGTGCCGTTTTCCACCTTGACCATGACCCGGGCGCGCTGGTCGAAACCAAGATGGTCGGTCGGGCTCATGTTGAAGACGCCGTGCGCAACCGGCAGATTCCTGACACCTTCAAGCGCATCGCGCAGGGCGGCACGAAATTCCTTGCTGCCCGGTTGCGCCTTTTTCATTGCCACCGGTGCGGCCGTGGCCAGCAGCAGGCCGGCATCCCAGGCGTGGGCGCCGAAGGTGGACACCGTCCCTTTGCCCTGAGCGGCTTCGTACTTGTTCACGTATTCCATGGCAGATTTCTTGACCGGGTGATCGGCCGGCAGCTGGTCGGCGACAAGGACCGGGCCCGCCGGCAGCAAGGTGCCTTCGCAGTCCTTGCCGCAGACGCGCAGGAAGTCGGCATTGGCGACACCGTGCGTCTGGTAGATCTGGCCCTTGTAGCCCTTTTCCTTGAGCGATTTCTGCGGCAGCGCGGCCGGCGTGCCGGCGCCGCCGATAAGCACCGCATCCGGCTTGGCGGCAAGTATCTTGAGGACCTGGCCGGTAACCGAGGTATCGGTGCGGTTGAAACGCTCGTTCGCCACCAGGGTGATCTTGCGCGCCTCGGCGATCTTCGAGAACTCGTTCCACCAGCCTTCGCCATAGGCGTCGGAGAAGCCGATATAGGCGACGGTCTTCACATTGTTGTTGGTCATGCTCTCGACGATGGCGGTCGACATCTGCGCATCGTTCTGCGGTGTCTTGAAGACCCATTTCTTCTTGTCGTCCATCGGTTCGACGATGCGCGCCGAAGCGGCCATCGAGATCATCGGCGTTTCGGTCTCGGCGGCGACGTCGATCATCGCCAGCGAATTGGGCGTCGTCGTCGAGCCGATCACGACATCGACCTTGTTCTCGCTGATCAACTTCCTTGCGTTCTTGACAGCGGTCGTCGTGTCGGAAGCATCGTCGAGGACAATGTAATTGACCTTCTGCCCGCCGATCGTCTTCGGCAGCAGGTCGATGGTGTTCTTCTCGGGAATGCCCAGCGATGCCGCCGGGCCCGTCGCCGAAAGCGTCACGCCGACATTGAGATCAGCCAGGGCGGTTGCAGCAAGCGCCGAAAGCAGTGTGGCAACGATTGTCTTCTTCATTTGTCTCCCCATTCATGAATCGATTACGCAAGATTCGAACCCTATTACCATCCGGACTTGAGTGCAAGCAGCACGCTGAGACAGGCGTGGTAAAGTTTGGCTTTTGACGAATGGTGTATCGCATGTTCTCCGGAATCATCGCCGCAGTCGGCCGCATCACCCACCTGACCGCGCGTGAGGCGGGATTCCGTCTTCACATCGAAGGCGGCAAGCTCGGCCTCGATGACGTCGCCCTCGGGGACTCCATCGCCTGCAACGGGGTCTGCCTGACCGTTGTCGGAAAGGACGCCAATCGTTTCATGGTCGATGTCTCGCCGGAGACGCTGTCCTGCACGGTGGGCCTCGATGCGCCGGGAGAGATCAACCTGGAAAAGGCGCTGCGGCTGATGGACCGCCTCGGCGGTCACCTGGTTTCGGGGCACGTCGACGGCGTCGGCGTGGTGCTGCGCTTCGACCCGGTCGGCGACAACCGCCTGCTGGAAATCTGCGCCCCCGAGGAACTGGCAAGATTCATCGCGCGCAAAGGCTCGATCACCATCAATGGCACGAGCCTGACCACGAACGAGGTCGCCGGCGAAATCTTCACCATCAATCTGATTCCGCACACGCTGGAGAACACGACGCTGCACACTCTGAAGGTGGGCAGCCGGGTCAATATGGAAGTGGATCTCATCGCACGCTATTGCGAGCGACTGCTGAGCGCGGAACGCGATGACTGAGCAGTCCGTGCCTTCACGCACGGAAGCGCAGCAGCGCGTCGATGACATTCATACCTTCCGGAATGAATTCGCGCGCCTCGCCGACGAGGGCGTGCTGCGGCTGGACGCTGCGCAGCAGGCGGCGCTGGACAAACATCACGAACGCCTGCTCGCTGAATTTGCCTCACTTTTTGACGTCGACCGCGACAGCCGCGCCAAGCAACTGTCGCTCGGCATGCGCGTCGCCTCCTTCCTCGGGGCGCTGGCGCTGGCGGCCAGTGTGTTCTTCTTGTTCTACCAGTTCTGGGGCCATTTCGGCGAAACAGCCCAGGTCGCCATCCTGATCGCCAGTTCGCTCGCCAGCTTCGGCCTGACGATATGGCTGCAGGCGCGCGACGCCACCGGCTACTTCACCAAGCTGGCCGCGCTGGTGGCCTTTGCCTGTTTCGTCCTGAACATCACGATGCTCGGCCAGATCTTCAACATCACGCCCTCGGACAAGGCGCTGCTGCCGTGGGCGGCGATGGCCTTCCTGCTCGCCTACACCTGCGACTTGCGCCTGCTGCTGGCGGGCGGCATCTGCTGCGTCATTGCCTGGGTCCAGGCGCGGGTCGGCACCTGGCACGGGGTCTACTGGCTGCATGCCGGCGAGCGCCCGGAGAACTTCTTCCCGGTCGCTGCGCTGCTCTTCGCCTTCCCGCTCCTCGTCACGCACCGGCGCTTCCCCGGCTTCGCGCCGCCGTACCGGATTTTCGGGCTGCTTTGCCTGTTCATCCCGATGCTCATCCTCAGCCACTGGGGACAGGCGAGCCACCTCGACCTCAACCATGACCTGATCGAGGGCGGCTACCAGGTCGCCGGCTTCGTCGCCGCCACTCTTGTCATCTGGCTCGGGGCGCGCCGTGGCTGGCCGGAAACGGTGAACACCGGCATCGTCTTCTTCGTCATCTTCCTCTACACCAAGTTCTACCAGTGGTGGTGGGAGTTCATGCCCAAGTACCTGTTCTTTCTGATGGTCGGGCTGACCGCCGTGCTGATTCTGCTCATCCTCAAGCGGCTGCGCCGGACGTTCCGGCCGTCGGCCGGGGAGGGCGCGCCATGAACACCTGGTCACGCGGCCGCACCCTGGGCATCGGCGTCGGTTTGATCGTACTTGCCAACGCGGTGGCGCTGGGCGGCGTCTGGTGGAACCGTTCGGCCATCCCGGAGAGCGCGCTGACCCTGAGCGAGCGTGAGCTCGGATTGCCCTGGCGCACCCTGCGTTTCGCCGAGGACAGTGGCCTGTCGCTCAACCTGAACTGGCGCGTCAGCGGCCGTGAGGCGGGCGATTTCGTCAGTGGTTACACGTTCAATGGCGGCACACCCGAATGGCTCGATGCCACGCACATGGCAGCACTGGGTTTCGCGCCCGACGACCTCGCTTCCGATCGCGGACGCCAGCGCTACACACGGCAACTGCCGCGCGAGGTCGTTCTCGTCATGGAACTTGGCGGCCCAACGTGGCAGCAGGTGCTTGCCAGGGCCCGGGAAGATGCCGGCCGCCACGCTGCGGCGGCCGCCGCCAACGTCGGCAGCAAGCAGTTCGCCGACCGTGCCAAGCGCGCCAGCGACGAACTCGCACGCGAGGAAAACGCCAGCAGTCGCCTCTTCGTTATCGACGCCGGACTCGACGCCCGGCAGTTGCGCGAGAGATATCCC
The DNA here is from genome assembly GCA_040275885.1 of Azonexus sp. Lineage (GTDB taxonomy): Bacteria > Pseudomonadota > Gammaproteobacteria > Burkholderiales > Rhodocyclaceae > Azonexus. The sequence continues at coordinate 66,134 of JBEOKN010000068.1, forward strand.
GACCGCAGCCGCTTTCTGCTGCTTTACGGAACCGTGCGGCCGGCCCTGCGCGATCGCGGCAGCGACGCTGCGCAGGCGACCGGCTACGTCTCCCGCATCAGTACGGGCCGTATTCATGTGCCGCACGCCCTGCGCGGACCGCTCGAATCGGCGCGTGCGGCGGGCGAACCCGGCGGTGGGGACCGTTTCAGCGCCCAACTTCTGGTTGGCCAGCGCCTTGAACCGTGGATAGTCGAGTTGAAACCCGTCGCAAGATAGGCAGCTGATGCCGTTTCCATCTTCACCTGAAGGATCCGCCATGAAGAAGCTCGTTACGCTGGTTTTCGCCCTGTTGATTACCGGTTGCGCCTCTTATGACGGACGCGGACTCACGCCCGGTGTCAGCAGCCGCGAAGATGTCATCCAGTTGATGGGGGAACCCGCGATGCGCTGGCAGGAGCCGGGTGGCGGCCAGTTACTCGCCTTTCCGCGCGGCCCGGCTGGTTTCAACACCTACATGGTGACGATCGCCGGCAATGGTTTGATGTCAAGTCTGCAAGCTGTCCTCAACACGAAACACTTCGCCCTGATCCGCGAAGGCATGACCGAGGAACAGGTTCTCCGCATACTCGGTCCCTCGACACCGCAGTGGACGGTCTTTTTCGACCGCCGCAATGAACTGGTCTGGGAATGGCGCTTCTGCAATGCCTGGAACGAGCCTTCGCGGTTCGATGTACTGTTCGACGGCACGACGAAGCGGGTTCGTACGACGCAGAGCTATCCTGAAAGCATGACCATGTTTGTTCCACCGCCCCCTTGCGGCAACCAGACAGAGTAAGCAACCGCAGTTTCGCGCAGATGAAGAAGGCCCCTTGCGGGGCCTTTCGTTATTGGAGGCATCGCCAATTCCGATATCGCCCTTCAGTTCAGGTCCGGATCGACGACGTAGACCGCTCCGCCATAATTGGCCTGGAGGGCATAGCCTTTTTCGCTGAGCTGATAGACGTTGATGTACGGATTGGCCGAAATCTGTACGGCCGTGGTGCCGACAGTCGTCGATGCCATCAGGTCACCACCGACCTTGTCGCCAACCTTGAACTGGTCAAGCGCTTCCTTCGACTTGAAGACGAAGATCTGGTAGAGCTCCTGATAGCCCAAGCCCGGCCCGGTTCCCGCACGCATCGATTGCATGAAGGTGTGCTTCTTCGTCTTGTTGTCGAAAATCACGCCAGGGCCTCTGGAGCCGACCAACAGCACCGCATTGATGGCGGTGACGTCAAATACACCGTAGCCGGCAGCCTGTTCAATTTCCTTGCGCACGCCCGGATTCTGGGCGTAAAGCTTGGCCAACGCCCTGTCCGCCATGTTCAGAACCTTGTCACGCTTTTCGGTGATCTGTTCCTGCGTCAGGCTTGCTCCCTGCGACATCGGGGAGTTCTGGCAGGCGCCGAGAATGCCGGCAAAGGCGGCGACAAAAAAGGAAATTTTCAGATTCATGATTACTCCGTTGTAGTGGTTCGCCCGCAATATAGCAGTAAAGTCATCCGGCACTGGGACCCGGAGCCGGGATTGTTGCTTGCATGTCATCTTTTCGCGAAATGTCAGGCAACTATCCGCAAATCTCGCTATCATGAACCGTACATTCGCACCACGATCGATTGGCCGCGTCACCGAACACTGGACAAGGTTCAACAATTAAGGAGGAGTCAAGCCCATGAGGAAGTCTGCTTTCAAGATTGCCGTCGCTGCGGCAACGACCGCGGCCAGCCTGGCCGTACCGATGGCGGCCACCGCCCAGGAATCGGCGGAGGGCTGGAAGTTCTCGCTGATGCCCTACGTCTGGCTGCCGACCATCAAGACCACCTTGAGCTTTGGTTCCGTGGCCGCTTCCCGTTTGGACAGCGAGATTTCCGTCGCGCCGAACGACTGGCTGCCACATATGGATATGGCGTTCCTGCTTGCCGGGGAAGCGCGTTACGGAAAATGGTTGATAGCCGGCGACTACCTCTATCTGAATCTGGGAAACGTCAGTAGCCATACCAACACGCACAACTTCGGTCCGGGGCCTGTGCAGATAGTGGACACCGGCTCGGACACCTCGCTGAAGACCACTATCTGGTCCATAGTGGGCGGTTATGCGGTCGTTTCCACACCGGCGGCCAGCGTGGATCTGATTGCCGGCGTCCGTTATCTGAGCTTGAAGGCCAACAGCAACTGGAGCCTGAATGCCGCGGTAACCGGGCCGAACGGCAATGCGGTCATCTTGCCGCGCTCGGGCAGTGTCAGTGAATCCGGCAACGTGACCGCCGGCATCGTTGGCGCCAAGGGGCGGGTCAAGCTTGGCGAAAGCAACTGGTTCGTTCCCTTCTACGTCGATGTCGGGGGCGGCGATTCGGTGACCACCTGGCAGGCCGCGGCGGGGATCGGCTATGCCTATTCCTGGGGCGACGTCCGGCTCGATTATCGTTACATGTCGTTTGACCGGAATGGCGACACGCTGATTCAGGGTCTCGACATGGGCGGTCTCGCCATGGGGTTGAATTTCGTGTTTTGAAGGCAGTCCGACGTTAGCCGTGTGACGTCGCCAGCGTTTGATGTTCGTCGATAGTTGGTTTTCGTAATCGGAGGCTAGGATGATTTCTCGATCAGCATTCAAAGCAGCGGGAGTGCTTGCCCTGGCGCTGGCAGTGGTTGGGCCGGTCAAGGCGCAACAGGTCACCGGCGTGCTCGGCTCGCCGAGCGCGACGACCACGGTCAGCAACAAGCAGTTGCCGGCACCTGATCCCAAATTCGGCGGCACCATCAAGAACGACGCGCTAAACTCGAAGGCGTGGTGGGCGCCACGTATCGTGCCGCCGAAGGGCGCGCCCAATGTGCTGCTGATCATCACCGACGACGCCGGCTTCGGCGTGCCGAGCACCTTCGGCGGCGTCATCCCGACGGCGACGATGGATCGCATCGCCAACGAAGGCCTGCGCTACAACCGGGTATTCTCCACCGCGCTGTGCTCGCCGACGCGCGCCGCGCTGATCACCGGGCGCAACCACCACTCGGCGGGCTTCGGCGTCATTTCCGAGCAGTCCACGGGCTTCCCCGGCTACAACAGCATCATCGGCAAGGACAAGGCCACCATCGGCCGCATGCTGCTCGATAACGGCTACTCGACTGCGTGGTTCGGCAAGGACCACAACACGCCGGCGTTCGCGGCCAGCCAGGCCGGGCCCTTCGACCTGTGGCCGACCGGAATGGGCTTCGAGTACTTCTACGGCTTCGTCGGCGGCGACGCCAACCAGTGGCAGCCGAACCTGTTCCGCAACACGACGCAGATCTATCCGTTCGAAGGCAAGCCGGGCTGGAATCTGGTTACCGGAATGGCCGACGACGCGATCGACTACATGACGCGCATCCACCAGACCGACCCGAGCAAGCCGATCTTCATCAAGTACGCCCCTGGCGCCACGCACGCGCCGCACCACCCGACCAAGGAGTGGGTCGACAAGATCAGCGCGATGAAGCTGTTTGACGGCGGCTACGAGAAGCTGCGCGAGACGATCTTCGCGAACCAGAAGAAGCTCGGCGTGATCCCCAACGATGCGCAGCTGCCGCCGTGGCCCAATGAGGTTCTGAAGCCGTGGGACCAGTTGAGCCCGGAGGAAAAGAAGCTGTTCATCCGCCAGGTCGAGGTCTTTGCCGCCTACGCCGCCTACAACGACCACGAGATGGGGCGCGTGATCCAGGCCTTCCAGGATCTGGGCAAGCTCGACAACACGCTCGTCATCTACATCAACGGCGACAACGGGACGAGCGCCGAGGGCGGCCCGCTGGGCACGCCCAACGAAGTGGCGTTCTTCAACGGGCTGAACCAGTTGCCGGTTGACGTACAAATGAAGTTTTACGACGTCTGGGGCACCGAGCAGACCTACAACCACATGTCGGCTGGCTGGTCATGGGCCTTCGATACGCCGTTCGACTGGTTCAAGCAGAACGCCTCCCGGCTCGGTGGCATCAACCAGAACATGGTGGTGTCGTGGCCGGCACGCATCAAGGACAAGGGTGCTCTGCGCGAGCAGTTCATCCACGTCATCGACGTCGTGCCGACCATCCTCGAAGCGGCCGGCATCAAGGCGCCGGAAATGGTAGATGGCATCAAGCAGGCGCCAATCGAGGGCACGAGCTTCGCCTACACCTTCGACGCGGCCAACGCCAAGACCGCCTCGCGGCACAAGATCCAGTACTTCGAGATGATGGGCCAGTGGGCGCTCTATGACGACGGCTGGTTGCTCAGCACCAAGGTCAATCGCGCGCCGTGGGAAGCCTTCGGTGCGGCCAACACCGACCCGTTGAACAACCAGGTGTTCCAGCTCTACAACCTGAAAGAGAGTTGGAACCAGGCCGACGACATTGCCGCGAAGTACCCGCAGAAGGTCAAGGAAATGCGTCAGAAGTTTGTCGCCGAAGCGAAGAAGTACCAGGTCTTCCCGATGGATGCCTCGGTCGCGGCCCGTATCGTTGCGCCGCGCCCGAACATCACCGCCGGACGGACGGAATTCGTCTATACGCGGCCAATGGTCGGCCTGCCGCAAGGCGACTCGCCCTTCCTTCTGAACGCATCGTACACGATCACCGCCGACATCACCGTGCCGCAGGGTGGCGCCGAAGGCATGATCCTCACGTCCGGCGGACGCTTCGGGGGTTATGGCTTCTACCTGATCAAGGGCAAGCCGGTATTCCTGTGGAACCTGGTCGACCTCAAGCGCATCAAGTGGGAAGGCACCGATGCGCTCACCCCGGGCCAGCACACGCTGGAGTTCGATTTCAAGTATGACGGCCTCGGCGTCGGGACGCTGGCGTTCAACAACATGAGCGGCCTCGGCCGGCCCGGCACCGGCGTCCTGAAGGTTGACGGCAAGGTGGTGCAGACGATCACGATGGAGAAAACGCTGCCGATGATCCTGCAGTGGGACGAGAGCTTCGACATCGGTTCGGACACGCTGACCGGCGTGAACGATGCCGACTACAAGCCGCCGTTCCCGCTGACCGCCAGGCTCAACAAGCTGACGATCAAGGTCGACCGGCCGCAGTTGTCGCCCGCGGACATCCAGAAGTTGAAAGCCGCGATGACGACCAAGGATTGACTGAAGCGACATGGCTGGCGCCTTGCCGGCGCCAGCCATGCACTCAAGGAGGCTGATGTATCGATGATGAAAAAGACCGCTTTTTTGCTGTCGACCGCAGCACTCTCCATCAGCCTGATTCCGCTGCCAGCGCAGGCGCAGGTCAGGGGAGAGGCGCCCGCGGCGCAGGCCAATGGTGTCTTTTCTGTCCTGGCGGGGCGCTGGGTGCGGCCTGACGGCGGCTACGTCATCGACATCAAGGGTACCGACGCCGGCGGCAGGCTCGATGCCAGCTATGCGAATCCCAACCCGCTGCCCTTCGCCCGCGCCGAGGCGACGCGCGATGGCAAGACCACCAGGCTGTTTTTCGAACTGCGCGCTGGCGGTTACAACGGATCAACCTACACGCTGACCTACGACCCCGCGAACGACATTCTCAAGGGCGTCTATTTCCAGGCGGTGGCACAGCAGAAGTTTGACGTCTATTTCACACGAGCCAAATAGCTGGCTTGCCAGTTGCACTTTTATTTCAAGGAGAAGACCATGAAAAGGCAGTTTTGGGTAGTGGCTGCACTTGCAGCAACAACGGTTTCGGGTATCGCCCAAGCGCAATACCCGATCATGGATCGCGTCGCCAGCAAGGTGATCGAGAAGTACCAGACCTCGACCTGCCAGCAGCTATGGCAGGAAAAAGCACAAGGGCAGGGCCAGCCGAAACCGGAGATGGAACAACGCGCCATCCATGCTCTGCAGCAGGACCCGCAAATGCGTCAGGCCTTCTTCAACCAGGTCGCGGCCCCGATCGTCAACAAGATGTTCGAATGCGGGATGATTCCATGAACCTTGTGACCAGCCATTTCCTTCGCAAGACCGGCCTCGCCATGGCCCTGAGCATTCTGGCCGTGACCGGCGCCAGCGCACAGACGGCGGCAGCCGGCGCCAAACCGGCCAAGCCGGCGGTCAAGAAGCCGGCGGCGGCGGTCGACAAGCCAGCGCTGGAGGCGCGTGCGGTCGACCTGCTCAAGACCACCAGTTCCCGACTGGCGGCGGCCAAGGCGATGTCCTTCACTGCCACGGTCAGCTACGAGTATCCGAGCCGGCTCGGCCCGCCCCTCGTATTCACGTCGCGCTACGACGTTGTGATGCAGCGTCCGGAAAAGCTCCGGGTCATCAACCTGGGTGACGGCCCTGCTTCCGAGTTCTATCTCGACGGCAAGACGATGGTGGCCTTCGCGCCGGCCGAGAACCTCGTCGCCATCGCCGAGGCACCGCCGACCCTGGAGGCGGCGCTGAAAATGGCTTTTGAAAAGGCGGCGATTTACTTCCCGTTCACCGACCTGCTGCTTCCCGACCCCTACGCCGCGATCGCCAGCGGCACCAAGCTGGCATTTTACATCGGCCCGTCCGGACTGGTTGGCGGGGTCAAGACCGACATGATTGCCTGGGCCAACGACGACGTCTTCATGCAGATGTGGGTGGGCGCCGACGACAAGCTGCCGCGCCGCATCCGCGCCGTCTTCCGCGCCGACCCGCTGCGCCTGCGCCACGACATGGAACTCAGCAACTGGCAGCTCGATCCGGCGATCGCCGCCGAGTCCTTCGCCACGGCCAAGGCGAAGGACGCCCAACGTATGGACTTCGCCCACCCGGCCGCTTCCGCGCTTCCGCGGGGCGTCAAGCCCGTCGCGAAATCGCCCAAGCCCGCAAGCAAGTCCCAATGAACACGGAGGCGAAGATGAACAGATCACTACTTGGAATATCACTCCTGCTGGCCGGTGCGCTGTGTTCGTCACACGCCATGGCTTGGGCCAGCGCCAACCGCTTCGGCGGTTCGACCGAGCATAGCTACGGCTCTACCGAGCACACCAACCGCTACGGCGGAAGTTCGGAACATGCTTATGGCGAGGGCAGTGAGCATACCAACGCCTACGGCGGCAGTACGGCTCACGCTTGGGGTGGCGGCACCGAGCATACCAATACCTACGGCGGCACGACCTACGGCGCCGCCGGCTACGGTGCCGCACACACCTATCCGGGCGGGGCGACCGCATACCGGCCGCCGGTGCCGGCCTACCCGGCGTATCCGGTCTACCATCCGCCGGTCGCGGTGCCGGCTTATTCGTCGGGCTGCTACGGCTGTGCCGCGGCAGCCGGGGCGGTAGTCGGCATGGCGGCCGGGGCAGCAGTGGCTTCGGCCAATACGGCGGCAGCCACGTCAAACGCTTACGCTGCCGGCGTCGCGGCGGGTGCCGCCAGCGCGCCGCAGGGTTACGCGATGGGCGTCAACTACGCGGGGCTGCCGCCTGGGGCGTCGCCCGCGAATGTTGCGGGCGTTACGTATTACATCAGCGGCAATACCTGGTTCAAGCCGATGTACGGCGCCAACGGCGTCTATTACCGTGTGGTGCCAACTCCCTGAGAGGGCGGCCCATCCCGCTTCCCGGAGCGGGTGCAATGCAGCAACCTGAAAGTTGAATTGGAGGATGAGACTTTGAAAGCTTCAGCACTTACGGTATCCGCTGCAATTGCGGCCATAACTCTTGCATCCAGTGCTTACGCGGTGGAGTGCGTAGATGGCGTTCGTCGCGCCGGGTGCGAGACATCGAGAGGCGCTGTGGCGGTCCGCAAGCCGGTTGAGCCGGTTCCGGCACGCGGGGTTGAAGTGGCACCCGCTCGGGGGGTTGAAGTGGCCCCTGCCAAGGAGCTTCCCGCAGCCCGTGAGGCCGAGGTGCGTGTGACACCCGAATGTCGCATGGTTGACGGACGGCGCGTCTGTCGTTAAGTGGCGGCGTCGGCCAAGCCGACGCCCGTCAGTTTCGCGGTGCCCTTGTTGATTTATCTCTGGAAGAGAAGCATGTGCGTCGTGCTTCAACGGGTCCGCGAGGCCTCTGTCGCTCGCCAAGGGAACTCTCTTCGGGGTGCGGTCGACGGCTAGAACCCCAGGAGTGAGCCATGAGCCCGATCAATGTTTCAATCATCGCCTTTATTGTGGTTGTCGCGGGCGGGTTTGCCGGGAGGCTGATCCGCGTCCGCCTGCCGGACCATCATCTGGATTCCAGCACGACCGACACGATCAAAATGGGCATCGGTTTTCTGGCGACCCTGGCGGCGCTCGTCCTGGGGTTGCTGGTCTCGTCGGCGAAGTCTTCCTTCGATGCCAAGGGTGAGCTGATCCGCAATGTGGCGGTCCAGATACTGCAACTGGACAGCAATCTCCGGAGGCTTGGCCCGCCGGCCGAACCAATCAGGAATCAAGTGCTTCAACTGATTTCCGGTCAGGTTGCGCGTATGAGCGGTAGCCAGGAGCTGCTCTCGCACATGCCGCAGATCGATCCTTCCGGCGCCAGCGTCGCCGTGGGTGTCCAGCATGCGCTGGCGAGGATCAGTGCAAGCGATCCGGCGTTGAGCGGAATCGCCGGCAAGGCAGCGCAGGAGGTCGAGCAACTGGAGCAATTCCGCTATTTCGCGATCGCCAGCGGTGGCAGCGCGATCACTGTGCCGTTGCTCGTTGTCCTGCTCTTGTGGCTGGCGGGGATCGCGGCCGGATGGAACGTGATCGGCGCACCCAACCGGACGGTTCTTGGGGTCACGATGCTGTGCGCATTGTCGATGGCGTGCGCGATATTCCTGATCCTCGAGATGGATTCCCCCTTCGGTGGTCTCCTGCATGTTTCGGTGGAGCCTCTGCAGGCCGCGCTGGCCCAGTTGAAACGGTGAGCCGACCTTCACGACTTGCCGCGGAGACGGGGCAGAGGATCCGCAGGCAGTTACAAAGCGACAACAAATTGGCGCGCCGAGTGGATTGAATGGCGTCATCCGCTGCTGTACCATCAAGGCATAGTTGTAATTCCGGCAATCTCGAGGCGTTCTGGACAGGGGTTCGACTCCCCTCATCTCCACCTAAGCGTATCCGGATACGTTTAGGTGGGGATGTACCGGTTTCGACAGGGCGGGCAAAGGTGCGCAGGCAACTCGTCAGGCGATCGACGTTAATGAAGCAAATCCATAAATGCCAATGATGAGCATTTTGCTATTGCCGCCTAAAAACGGCTAGCCGGGGCTGCTGAAGCCTTGTTACCAAAGACAGCCGGTGGGGACTTCGGTCCCCATCGTCAATTCCGGACCGGCCTTCTCCCGCCGACTCAACTTTCCAGCCTGAACACGATCGGCACGATCACCGTTGCCTCGATGGCTTCGTCTCCACGTCTGGCCGGCACAAAGCGCCAGCGTGCAACGACCGCACGGGCGGCTTCGTCCAACCGCTCGAAATTGCTGCTTTTTTCGAGGTTGACCGCATCAGCCAGGCCTTCCTTGCTGACGCGAACCCTGAGCAGCACCTTGCCCTCTTCACCAAGCCGACGCGACAACGGCGGATAGGCAGGACGCGGATTGTGCAGATAGTTGGCGTCGAAGCGTGCGACGGTAACGGCAGCTGACGCTGTGCTTGCGCCCGCAAGGTCTTCGGCAGCGAGAGCCGGCACGGCAATCTGCGGAGAAACCGCAAACGCCACCGGTGCAACCACGGCCCGCGCCGGAACGGCGAGGACAGGTCTGGGCGTCGGTGTGCTGCGCTCCCGACGCGCCGATTGCGCCGTCGGCTCGGGAGCCGGCTGGCGGACTTCCGGGATGACAGGAGCCTGCTCCACCAGTCGCGCCGTGATCGGCATTGCAGCGACGTCCACCGGCTTGCCATCGACGCTGCGCAAAGGGACGAGCAAAACCAGGACGTGCACCCCGATCGCAAGCAGCAGAAACGGGCCGCAATGGCGCCATTCGGACACCTCCGGTGCTGCCTCCAGCAGAACTGGCGGCGTCATCACGAATCCGGTTTCGCGCCGAAACCGGATTTTCCGGCTGGGGTGGAAAGGTAAACCAGCTGTCAGGCGGCTAGCGTCCGGCATTCGAGCACACAGGCGGCGCAAGAATCGGCACAGGCCTTGCATTCGGCGTGCTTGTTTTCGTGCTTGCGGCATTCCTTCTCGCAGTCGGCACAAACTTCGGCGGCCAGCCGGGCAAAGCCTGGGGTATATCGTGAATCCTGGCCGGCAAGTTTCTGGAGCGCCGCGCAGACGGCAAGCAACTGATTGACCGACTGCGCACAGGCCGCCATTTCCTTGTCACCTTTGCCGAGCAGCACCAGACAATGCGCCAGGCAGGCTTCCCCGGTGACAACGCAGTCGCCGCTGGAAGCAATCAGCGCGGCGAATTTCCTTGCCGCAGCCCCGTGATGCGCATGCTCGTCATGAGCCGCGCTGGCGGCTCCGGCCATTGCCGCCAGCGCAACTACGCCGGCGCTCTTCAGGATGTCGCGTCTTTCCATGGTGGCTTCCTATCAGGTCACGTTCCGAACAGAATTATAGCGGCGGTCAACCGGCAACAAGCGCCTGATTTCAGGCGCTTGTGCTCAGAACTGCAGCGTTCCGCCGAGATAGAACGAGCGGCCCATGCCGGCCACCGACGTCCCATAGACCATCGGCCGTTCACCCAGATAGGCGCCTCCCAGCGGCAGGTAGTAGTTCTTGTCGAACAGGTTTTCGACGCCGGCATCGATGCGGAACGTGGTCCATTGATAGCTGGTACGCAGGTTCACCAGTCCATAGCCGGCGGTCTTCAGTTCATTGCGTACTTGCTGCACGTCATTCTTGGCGGCGACCAGTTGCAGTTCCAGCGTGTTCGACCAGTTGGCGAGGCGATGATCCACTGCCATCTTGGCGTTGATCGGCATCACGTGATACAGGTTATCGTTGGTATCGAGATTCTTGCCATTGACGTAGCCGAGCTGGCCGCGCATCGAAAACTCACCGACCGCGGTCGCTTCGCCCAGCGGCAGGCGGCCGGAAATATCGATCCCGTAGAGACGGGCATCGTGGTTGGCGAACTGGAGATAGACGAAATTGTTGGTCGTCGTCTGATTGCCCATCGAGGCGCAGGCACCGCCAACGGACGGCGCGCAGCGATTGACATCGATGTAGTCCTCGACATAAGTGTAATAGGGTGTCACGCGCAACTCGGCACTGTTGCTGGCGCTGCGCCAGATAGCCGACGCATTGGCGGTATGCGCGACTTCCGGCTTGAGGTCGAGATTGCCGACATAGCCGTTGCCGTCGCCGAACCAGCCGGTCATGCTCATCGCCATCGCACCGGTGCCCCACGCATAGCGCTCATACAGGTTGGGCGAGCGGCTCTTGCGCGCGTAACCCAGTTCATAGGCGCTGGCTTCATCCGCCGTGTAGCGGAGCAGGGCGGTCAGGTCGAAGTTATTGTCGGTCCGCTTGCGGTCCTGCGCGTTAAACGCTCTGGCCGCGTTGGCATCGGGATTGGCCACACCCATCCCCATGCCGGCCATGGGAATCGGATTGCGCCAGTCGTATGGCTGGACATTGCCGGTGTTCATGGTCACGTAGTCGTAGCGGGCGCCGAGCAGGGTGGTCCATTGCTGACCCCATTTCGCTTCCCACTCGACAAAAGTGCCGAGACGCTCGCGCTTGCCATTGTTGATATTGTCGTAGGTGCCCGGGCCCATCATCATGCTGCCGGCGACCGGTGGCCACCAGTCGTCGAGATTCAGGCGGTTGTATTCGTTGCCGATGCGCAGGATGTTGCGCTCGTTCAGCGGAATTTCCGCCTTGATCGAGTAGCCGTAATTGTTTCCCTCCGTGTTCATCGGCATGTCCCCGCCCTTGTCGGACAGGAAATTCATTTCGTGGGTGATGTGCTGGTAGTAGGCACGGACATCCAGAACTCCCCAGCCGAAGGTACCGAGGTAGCGCGCGTTGCCGTAAGTGCTCTCATTGCCCACCATATCCATCCGGGCATTGACGAAGCCTTGGTAAGGGATGTTCTGATGGCCGACATTGAAGACGAACAGATTGGAATCACCGCGCAGGGCGAGACTGATCGCCTGATTCTGCGCATCGTATAGCGTCGATTTGATCTCCTGTCCACCACCGGATTTGTAGTTGTCCGACTTGGAATAGGCGGCCGTCGCCGAAATGCTGAGGCTCTCGGTCGCCGCAAAGGCCGAGATGTTGCCGCCGTTGGCGCTACCGTTGCTGCGCACAAAGCCGGAAATGCTGCCGCCGAGGAGCGAATCCTGTCCAGCACCGGCAAATTTCGGCACCGTCGAATCGATCATGACTGTCCCGCCGATGCTGTCGCCGCCCGAACTGACCGGGGTAATGCCCGATTGCACCTTGATCTGCCCGACATTGCCCGGATCGATGTACGACATCGGCGGATTCATGTGATTGCCGCAAGCGGAGTGCAGGCCCATGCCGTCAATCTCGACGCGTAGCCGGTCATCGGCGAAGCTGCGAATCGCCGGCAGGCTCGACACGCCACCTCCGGCATACGAACTGAAACCCGGGACATCCTTGAGCAGCCCGGCGCTATCACTTGTATAGGGCCGCTGGCGGACAATACCATCGCCGCCGACCGTCATGCTGCCCAGCGGATACGCCAGTTCCATGCGGGTTGCGGAAACAAGCACCTCGTCCATGACCGGCGTTTGCGCCAGAGTGAAGGCCGGGCAGAAAAGGGCAGTGCCGATCGCGATGGCGATCGGGCGGTAGCGGATAGTCATGAAACCCCCTGAAGACGTTCTTGGTTCGAATTGGCGCGCAATTGTCGACGCCAGAACGCTTTGGGGGAATGTGGCATATTGCCGCGGGGTAACTTGCCCAAGCGAAAAACGGTGTCAGCGGGTGAGCGGCTTGTCCGTTTCTTGCCGTCTTCCAGCGTGGACCGCTCTTCGTCCCCAAGACATGCCATCCCCGGCAGAAGCGGGAACGAAAATGAAATCTTCCGGGGCTTTAGCTGGAAACCGGAGCGGCGTTGAGCCGTTCCAGCGCATCACGCAGTTTCGCCGGTTCATCCAGGCGCAACATACGGCGCACGGTGGGCGCGAGTTCGTTGATATCGGCCTTCAACACACGACTCTTGACCTTGAGAATCTGCGAGGGATGCATCGAGAAGATGCGCAGTCCCATGCCGAGCAGCAGACGGGTCAGCTTCGGGTCGCCAGCCATTTCCCCGCATACGGATACCGGGATCTCGACCTTCTCGGCACTGGCCAGCGTGTGGGCTATCAGCATCAGCACCGCCGGGTGCAGCGGATCGTAAAGATTGGAAACCTGCTCGTCGGTACGGTCGATAGCGAGTGTGTACTGGATCAGGTCATTGGTGCCGATCGAGAGAAAATCGAGCCGTCGCAGGAATAGCCCAACCGCCAGCGCCGCCGCTGGAATTTCGATCATTCCGCCGACTTCGATCTCTTCGTCGAATACCGCCTTTTCGCCGCGCAGGCTCGACTTGGCCATTTCGAGTGCGGCCAGGGTCTGGTCGATTTCATGAGCATGCGCCAGCATCGGAATCAGCAACTTTATCGGGCCGTACTTGGAGGCCCGCAGGATGGCGCGCAACTGGGTATGGAACATCCTTGGCTCGGCCAGCGACAGCCTGATGGCACGGCGCCCGAGCGCCGGATTGGGTTTGACACGATCGGCGGCCATGCCTTGCGGCACGATATCCTTGTCGTTGCCGAGATCGAAGGTGCGGATGGTGACCGGCCGGCCGCCCATACCCTTGACGACCTTCTTGTAAGCCTCGTACTGCTCCTCCTCGTCGGGCATGTCGCCGCGGTTAAGGAAGAGAAACTCTGTCCGGAACAGACCAATGCCTTCAGCCCCGCCTTCCAGCGCGCCCGGCACGTCACCTGGCAGCTCGATATTGGCGAACAACTGGATGTCGACCCCGTCGATCGTCTGCGACCTGGCCGTTTTCAGCCGCTTGAGCTTGGAGTTTTCCAGCGCGATCTGGTTCTTGCGGAGCTGGTACTCTTCCAGGACACGCTGATCCGGATTGACGATGACAACGCCACGCGCTCCATCGACGATCAGTTGCTCACCGTCACGAATCAGCGACCGGGCATTCTCCATCCCCACCACCGAAGGGATGGCCAGGGCGCGTGCCAGGATCGCCGTGTGCGAGGTGGCCCCGCCGACATCGGTGATGAACGATGCGAAGCGGTGCTCCTTGAAGGTAATGACATCCGCTGGCGACAGGTCATGGGCGACGAGGATCAGTGTTTCTTCCTTGACGCCCTTGGCAAGTTTCATCACCGGCCGCCCGGTATGACCGAGCAGCTCCTTGATTACCCGCTCGACGACCTGCACGACATCGAACCGGCGCTCACGCAGGTAGGGATCGTCGAACTTTTCAAACTCCCCAACGAGCCGTTCCATCTGCTGCACCAGCGCCCACTCGGCATTGCAGCGCCGCTCGCGGATGATTGCGTGTGGCTTGTCAACCAGTTCCGGGTCGTCAAGGAACATGGTGTGAATGTCAATGAAGGCGGCCAACTCGGCCGGCGCGTTTTCGGTCGTCTCTTTCACCAACTGCAGGTCACGCTTGACGGTCTTGATCGCAGCATCGAGACGGGCAATCTCCTTGTCGACCATGCGCGGCGCAATGGTCAAGTGCGACACCTCCAGTGTCGCGTGCGACATGAGCATGGCCCGCCCGATGGCGATGCCGCCGGAGACTCCAAGGCCGTGCAGGATGAAGCTCATGCGCTCATTCCCCTTCACCGAAATGGTCAGCGATCAAGGCCAGCAGGGCATCCATCGCTTCCTGTTCGTCCGGACCGTCGGTTTCCAGCGTGACCTTCGAACCCTTGCCGGCGGCCAGCATCATCACGCCCATGATGCTCTTGGCGTTGATCCGGCGCGGCCCCTTGGCCATCCACACCTCGCTCTTGTACTTGCCGGCCAGTTGGGTGAGCTTGGCGGAAGCACGCGCATGCAATCCCAGTTTGTTGATGATTTCAGTTTCCTTGCTCAGCATAGTCAATGCTCCAGCATGTTGAAAACGCCTTCGCGACCACCGTCGCGGGCACGTTGCAGCAAAATTTCCATTCCCTTGTCACGATAGGTCAATGCACGCAGCAGCATCGGCAGATTGACGCCGGTCAGGCCCTCGACGCGTCCCGGTTTTAGGAGCTTGATCGCCAGGTTGGCGGGGCTGGCGCCGAAGATGTCGGTGAGGACCAGCACACCATCGCCGTTGTCGACCAATTCGAGCATCTGAAGGGCCAGCGGCAGCAGGTCGAGCGGGTCATCCTGGGCCGAAACACCGAGCTGGTTCACGTGGACGGGGCGTTTGTTGAGGACATGGCAGGCATTCTGCACCAGCGCCTCGCCAAAGCTGCCATGGGTAATGAGGAGTATACCGATCATGTCGGGATTCTAACCCAGAGCACCGGCAGTAGACATCGTGCAGGCGCCCGAATCCGCCGCGCCCGGCAATGCTTATAATGATCTCTGGCTCGGCAGCTTCAGGCGGTGATCGTGGCCCTTCTCGAAATCCGGAGCATCACCCGCCGCTTTGGCAAACTGGAAGCGGTGAAGAATGTGTCGCTCGACATCGAATCCGGGCAATTTTTCACCTTGCTCGGCCCCTCGGGCTGTGGCAAGACGACCATCCTACGCATGATCGCCGGCTTCGACCAGCCGGACGAAGGCGAGCTCTATCTCGACGGCCAGCCGCTGGCCGACATTCCGCCGGAAAGGCGGCCGGTGCATACGGTGTTCCAGAGCTACGCGCTGTTTCCGCATCTGACCGTGTCCGGCAACATCGCTTTCCCGCTCGAAATGGCCGGCCGCTCGCGCGACGAGATCAGGCGGCGGACCGGCGAGGCGCTCGCGCTCGTGCATCTGGAAGACAAGGGCGACGCCTTTCCGCACGAATTGTCGGGAGGCCAGAAACAGCGTGTGGCGCTGGCGCGCGGACTGGTCAACAAGCCGCGCCTGCTGCTGCTCGACGAGCCGCTCGGCGCGCTCGATGCCAAGCTGCGCGAGCGCATGCAGGGCGAACTGATCGCACTGCAGCGCGAAGTCGGAGTCACCTTCGTTTTCGTCACGCACGCCCAGCAGGAGGCTCTGGCCCTGTCGCACCGCATTGCCGTCATGAACGAAGGGCGCATCGAACAACTGGACGTTCCCGAGGCGCTTTATTGCACTCCGAAAAGCCGTTTCGTCGCCGACTTCATCGGCACCATCAACCTGATTTCGGCCGAAGTACTCGAAGCTGACCGGCACGGGCTGCGTCTGGACGCCGCTGGCCTAGGCGAGATCGCCGCGCCGCCGCTTGCGTCGGCTGTTGCCGGAATGCGCGGGGCATTGGCAGTCCGCCCGGAGCACCTCCGCATTGCGGGTCACGCCGAGCGCATCGGACTCAAGAATCATTTTTCGGGGACCGTCGGCGAGTCGCTCTATCGCGGCGACGTGACGGTGTACAAGGTCCGCCTCGACAACGGCCTGCTGCTTGAAGCGCTGGCGACCAACGCCGGGCCGGGACGGGCGCGCTTCCACGAAATCGGGGATCGTGTCAGCATCGAATGGAGGCATGATGCCGGTGTCTTCCTCGACCACTGACCGCAGCGCACGCCTGACGCGCTGGCTGGTGACGGCGCCACCGGCCGTCTTCCTCGTCATCTTTTTCCTGATCCCGGCCCTGATCATGGCCGGCGCCAGCTTCCGCGAGCCCGGCGAATTCGGCGGCCTGGCCCCTCTCGCCGAAAGCGGTCCGAGCCTCGACGCCTATCGCTTCATTCTCGACGATGTCATCTACGCGTGGATCCTCGCCAAGTCGTTCGCCATCGCCGGCCTGACCACCGTGATCTGCCTGCTGTTCGCGTATCCGCTGGCCATGCTCATCGTGCGCAGCCCGAAGCGGCAGCGCGACGTCTTCATCCTGCTGGTCATCCTGCCCTTCGCCAGCAACTTCCTGATCCGCATCTATGCCTGGATGATCATCCTCGGCCCGCTCGACCTCCTCTACAGCCCGGTTGCGGTAGTCGTCGGCATGGTCTACGTACACCTGCCGTTCATGATCCTGCCACTGTACACCAATCTCGAAAAGCACGACCCGGCGTTGCTCGAGGCGGCGCAGGATCTTGGCGCCGGGAAATGGGCTGGTTTCTGGCGGGTCACCTGGCCGCTGTCGCTGCCCGGCGTGCTGTCCGGCTCGTCGCTGGTTTTCATCCCGGTCCTCGGCATGTTCGCGGTGCCCGAACTGCTCGGCGGGACTGGCGACCTGCTGATGGGAAACCTGATCAAGGAGCAGTTCCTCGACAACCGCGACTGGCCACTCGGCGCCGCGCTGTCGATGCTGCTGACGCTGGCGGTGCTGGCCGTCGCCGGGCTTTCCGCGGCACTGACGCGCAACCGGGGGCAGACATGAAACGGGGATTCTGGCTATGGACGGCAACACTGGTGACCTACGCCTTTCTCTACCTGCCGCTCGCCGTTGTGGTTCTGTTCTCGTTCAACGACTCCGAACTGAACGCCTCCTGGGTCGGCTTCACGACGCGCTGGTACGGCAAGCTGCTGGGCGACACCGGCATGCTCCAGGCCGCCGCCAATTCACTGCTGATCGCCATCATATCAAGCACGATCGCCACCGTTCTTGGCACAATGGCTGGCATTTCGTTGCATCGCTGGCGTCCGCGCTTCCTGCCGTTCCTGGTGCTGACGCCGGTGGCGATGCCGGAAATCCTGCTCGGCGTCTCGCTGCTGCTGTTCTTCCGTCAGGTGCTCGACCTGACGCTCGGCCTCTTTTCCATCCTCGTCGCGCACATCACCTTTTCGATCGGCTTCGTCGCCATCATCGTCCGCGCCCGACTGGCCGGCATGGACGAGAGCATCTTCGAGGCGGCGCGCGACCTCGGCGCGACGCCGTGGCACACCTTCACCCGGGTGACCTTCCCGCTGATCGTGCCGGGGATCGTCGCCGGTTTCCTGATGAGCTTCACGCTGTCGATCGACGATTTCGTCATCACCTTCTTTGTCGCCGGCGTCGGCGTGACAACCCTGCCGCTGCAGATCTATTCGATGATCAAGGTCGCCGTGACCCCCGAGGTCAACGCCATTTCGACCCTGCTGATGGCGTTGACCCTGACACTGATCGCGCTCGCCTCGCGCTTCGCCCCGGATACGCTGCGGAAGGCCGCATGAAGACCGCACTTGTCGTCCTGCTGCTGGCGCTGGCCCGTCTCGCCGTGGCCGGCGACACGCTTTACCTCTACAACTGGAACAACTACATCTCCGCTGACACCGCTGCCCGCTTCGAGGTCTGGTGCGGCTGCCGGCTGCAGCAGGACTATTACTCGGACAACGAGGAAATGCTGGCCAAGCTGGAAGCCGGAGCTACGGGCTACGACCTGCTGGTGCCGACCGGCAACGCGGTGCAGACGCTGATCCGCAAGCGCGAACTGCTGGCGCTCGACCATCAGCGCCTGCCGCATCTGGCCAATCTCGATCCCGCCTTCGCCAATCCCTGGTACGACCCCGGCCAGCGCTACGCCGTTCCGTATGCGACGACGGTCACGCTGCTCGGCTACAACGCGACGCGGATTGCCGAACTCGGGCTGCCGACCGACACCTGGGCGCTCATCTTCGAGCCGGAATACCTGAGGAAGCTGAAGGGCAAGGTCACCGTCCTCAACAGCCAGCGCGAACTTATGGCGGCGGCGCTGCGCTACCTCGGCCATTCGATCGGCGACACCGACCCCGAACACTGGCAGGCGGCGCGCGATCTGATCCTCCGCGCCAAGCCGTACTGGGCAACCTTCTCCAACAGCACCTACATCAAGGATCTGGCGATCGGCAACATCTGGGTCGCCCACGGCTACTCCAACGACATGTTTCGCGCCCGCGAGGATGCCAGGGCGGCTGGCCGACCGTTCGTCATCGGCTTCGCCATCCCCAAGGAGGGGGCAGTGCTGGCGGTGGACAACTTCGTCATCCACAAGGCGGCCCGCCGCCCCGATCTCGCGCATCGCTTCATCGACTTCATGCTGCAGGGAGAAAACGCCGCCGACGTTTCCAACCTGATCGGCGCCGGCAACCCCAACCGGGCAGCATTACCTGCGATCCGTCCGGAAGTTGCCGGCGAAGCGGCCATTTTCCCGCCGCCGGAAACCCTGCGGCGCCTGGAAATGCTGCATGACCTCGAACCGAAACAGCGCCGGCTGATGTCCCGCCTGTGGACAGAAATCAAGGTGAAGTAAGCGCCCGCTTGGCGTTCAGCGTCGTGAAACCAGGAGGATGCCGAACAGCACCAGCGCGGCGCCGGCCATCTGGGCGAGTGAGATCGACTCTTCGAGCAGCCACCAGCCGAAGCCGATGGTCAGCAGCGGCCCGACCATGCCGAACAGCGAGGTGCGCCCGGCGCCCAGGCTGCGAATCGCCGCAGACTGGGCAAAGACCGGGACGACGGTGGCGAACAAGGCCATCGCCAGCCCCCAGCCATAGACGGGCAGGGGCTGGATGAATGCGGTCAACGGCTGCGAAGCGGCAAAATGCAGCAGCGTGACCCCGGAGGACATCAACATCGCCAGCGCTGAAAAGCGCATGGCGCCGAGGCGGGCGATCATCGGCCCACTGCCCGAAAGGTAGAGCGCGTAGGAGACGCTGGAAGCGAAGACCAGGGCGCTGCCGATCCACACGCTTCGCGAATCGCCCTGGCCGAGATCGTGCATGAACGCGAAGCCGATGCCGATATAGCAGAGCGCCACGGCAACACCTTCACGCTTCGAGAAAGGCTTGCCCTGAAAGAGCACGCCGATCAGGATGGTCAGCGTCGGATAGGTGAACAGGATCAATCGTTCCAGCCCGGCGGAGATGAACTGCAGCCCCCAGAAGTCAAGAATGCTGGCACCGTAATAGCCGAGGCAGCCAAGCACGAACAGCCGCCCCCAGTCGCCGCCCGCCAGACTTGCTCCCGCACGCTGGTGGGCCAGCCCGACCCACAGAAACACCGGCAGCGAAAACCCCATGCGCAGGGCGAGCAGGGTGATGGCGTCGACGCCATAGGGGTAGGCCAGCTTGACGAAGATGGCCTTGAGCGAGAAACCGAGCGCCGCCAGCAGGGCCAGGCTTGCGCCGTAAGCATTCGATTTCTCCAAAGCCGTTCCCGGGGTGATCAAGGTTGGTCCAGCATCTGGTCGTGCCGGCAGCGGCTGCCCACGCTTCGATCCCGCTAGCGCTGGCGCGTCAGCACGGCAGCCTGGTCGGCCTGGGCACTGTTGAGCCAGATGCGGCCGGTCAGCGTCTTGCCGTCGGCGGAGAGACGAAGGCTGAGGTTGCCGCTGTCGATCGCGGGACCGCCGCCATCCGGGCTGGCCAGCACCTGGAGGGCGATGTCCAGTGCGGGTCCGACACCCGGTGCGTCGATGCGCCGGCCCTCGCCCCGATACATGATGGCGTTCAGCTCACCACTACCACGTTCCCGCCAGAAGCGGCGGGAGTCGGCCCAGTCGGTTCGCTCGGCGATGGCGACCGGCTCGCTGGCCAGCGCCACCGTATCGCCCTGCTCGCTCAGCACCAGCATCACCTGCTCGCCTTGCCAGAGCTGTGCCTGCCAGTTCCCGGCGACGCCCTTTGTCGCCCCGCCTCGCGCGAACAACCACAACGCCACGCCGATGGCGACGAGCCCGATGGCCCAGAATATCCTGCGGAATCGGCCTTCCGTCGCAGTTGCCGCGGGAGGCCGGGACGATGCCACATTCTCGCCGGTGGCGGCGCGAGGCGATACGCCAAGGGCCTTCAGGTCGTCAATCAGGCACTCGATGTCGTGTTCCCAGTCGTAGGCCCGCAGGTGCCGCCAGGTCAGTTCACCGATGCAGTCAAACGGGGGCGGCAGGCTGCTCGCATCGGGCGGTTCGTTCAAGCCGTCACAGAGAACGGGGATAACCCGGGCGCCAGCCTCCAGCGCAATCTCCAGTTCCCGGCGCACCGGATCGTCGACGTCCGCGAGCCGGGGCAGGCCATGGCTATCGACCGCCGAAATCAATTGTGGGGTCACCAGCAGCAGCAAGACTGGCCGGGCATCGAGCGCGCGGTGAATCTCGTTGCGCCAGGCGGAGCCGCCGCGCAGGTCGTCCTTGTCGAGAAACACCGCCTCGTCGCCAAATACCACTCCCAGTTCGCGGGCCAGCGCCGTGGCCTTGTCGACCCCGTCAGCGGTGCGATAGCTGATGAAGATGCGTGCGCTCATGGACGGCCCCGGTTCAAATGGAACGGAACCCAAGGTAACACGGGGCCGCGGAAGGGTCGACCCCTGTGACTCTCGCCGGCAGATGCCTTCGCCGCCTCGGCCGCCCTGCTGAAGCCTACAGCGGCCGCTTGACCGTCAACGCGCCGCGAATCTGCCCCCTGTCGTAGCCAGTGGCCTGATCGAGCGGATAGGTCTTGGCGAGCTCGGCCTTCAGGCCGGCATCGAGTCCGTCGACCGGGCCGTGGCAATTGAGGCAGACATCGCTGACCGGCAGCGCCTTCATGTAGCGGAAGACCCGCTTACCATCGATGGTGACGACCTCACTCTTCTCGAGCGTCTCCGGTTTCTCCCCGTTGCCGGCGCGGATGTCGAAATCGGCCAGTTGACGGGCTTCCCAGAGATCGGGGGTTCCCCGCTCGGCGTTGCGCGTCTTCAGGCTGACACGGCGGATATCCCAGCCCGTTTCCACGCGCTTTTCCTCGATCAGTGCCGGTGCCTGCTCCTTGCAGACCGGGATGGCCCCGGCGACGCCCTTGGCGGCCACCGCCTCCTGCATGGCATTGACCACCTTGGGAACGACCGGCAGCACCGTTTTCTTGGTGTCGGCGGTCAGGGCAGCGACATCCTGCGCCAAAGTGGGCAGGGCAACGAGCAACAGGGTGATCGGGAGGAGCGCTTTCATGACGGACTCATTGGTTGATCAGGGAACGATTATTTTATTCCAGCCCGATGGAATTTCGAGCGTTTTGTTGACGCGAGTTTCGCAGCCGGGGCTCTGCATTGCCTCGTACTCAACGTTCCCTCCCGTTTGCGCGTAGCATCCGGGGCATCCGAAACTTTGCGAGGTGTGAATATGTTGATGCTGATTGCCGGACTGGTGCTGTTTCTCGGGGTGCATTCGTCACGCGTGTTTGCGGACGACGCCCGCTCCGCTTTCATCGCCGCGCACGGCGAGAAGACATGGAAGGGCATTTACGCAGTCCTCTCCATCGTCGGCTTCGTGCTGGTGGTCTACGGCTACGGCGAGGCGCGGACCGCGCCGCTCGTGCTGTGGACTCCGCCGGTCTGGACGCGCCACGCCGCCGCGCTCCTGACCCTGCCCGCGTTCATCCTGCTCGCCGCCGCCTACGTCCCACGCAACGCCATCAAGGCCAGGCTCGGGCACCCGATGCTGCTCGGCACCAAGCTCTGGGCCGCCGCGCATCTGCTGGCGAACGGCAATGTCGCCGACGTGCTTTTGTTCGGCGGATTTCTGGTCTGGGCGACCCTGTGCTTTCGAGCCGCCAAAGGCCGTGACCGGGCCGCCGGCGCCACGTATCCCTCGGATGGCGCAACGCCCACGGTCATCGCCGTTGCAGTTGGCATCGGCGCGTGGGCGGCTTTCGCTTTCTATCTGCACTCGGCCTGGATCGGGGTACGGCCGTTCGGCTGATCCGGCAGGAAAGGGGCGCGGTCCGGCGGGGTTCCGCGGCGTTCGCGCCCGG
Source organism: Azonexus sp. (assembly GCA_040275885.1). Lineage (GTDB taxonomy): Bacteria > Pseudomonadota > Gammaproteobacteria > Burkholderiales > Rhodocyclaceae > Azonexus. Next base: position 88,767 of record JBEOKN010000068.1, read on the forward strand.
GCTCACGACTCGTGCGGCGCCTCCGGGCGCCCTGCGTCGCCAGCCAGCGCGTGCACTCGCGCCTCGAAAGCATCGACCATGCTGGTGGCCATCGGCAAGACCAGCAACTGGATGACCGGCATCAGCAAGAATGAACGTGACTCACAGTCGAGCGTGAAGTCGACGTGGCAGCTATCCTCGCCGAGCGGTGCGAACTGCCAGCGTATATCGAAACGACAAAACGCCTGATCGTCGGAAACGACGGTGATGCCGTGTGGGCGAACGAGTTCGGTCCGCGTGCGGAAGCGATGGGTCAGCAGACCCAGCGCCAGGCTCTGCTCGGTTTCGTACGTATCTTCGACACGGTTGAAGATCCTCGCCTCGCGGATCAGCGGCACGAACTCGGGATAGCGCTCGACATCGGCGACGATGTCGAAGATCTCTTCAGCTGGCCGCGCAATGGCGCGGCTCTCGCGATGGGTTGCCATGGGCTTTGGGGGCTCTTCGTCGCGTGGACGCCGGGGCAGACTATTGCCAGTTCATGCGCAGAAAAACGCGGCGTCCCCGATCGACAGATCGTGGATCAGCGAAGGTGATTTTTTCTGGAATGGATCTCGCACTGCCTCCTATTGCTGCGGTTGTTGCGGGTGGCAGCCGTGTTGATGTGATCCAGCACCCAGTCAGGCACCGGATCCCACCACCAGCGAGGGCGGGACTGCAGCTCTTCGGCAACAGCGGCGGGCGGGCGGGGCGATGGGCCATCTCGAGTCTCCTTTGCGGATTTTGGCTCAGGGATGTCAAGTCCGGCGGCATGCCGGTTGGAGTTCAGAAAACACAATCATCGACCGGCCGACTCAAGCATGCCTCAGAAAACAGTGTCAGACCACCTTTTTTGAGACCCCGTTCGCCAGTGGGCTGCCAGAAGGGGGGACGGCTGGATGTCGCCCGTCGCTCAGCGTCTCCCCCCAAGTGTAACCGGGGATAGACGACAATTCTTCTGTTGCCGCCCGATCGGCCAGTCAATGCCAATTGCAGCAGCGGCATGACAAGCATAATATTCGGATACCATGCCCTCCACCGTTGTCTCAGCCTTATCTTCGCGCCTGCTGCGGGCACTCGCCATGGCACTGGTCTGCGTCGCGATCGCCACTGCCGCCAGCGCCCGGGGACAGCGCATAGCCCTGGTGATTGGCAACGGGAATTATCAGCAGCCTGACCTGCCGAAACTGGCGAACCCGACCAACGATGCCGAAGACATCGCCAGGGCGCTGCGCGGTTTCGGCTTCGAAGTCATCGAGCGCAAGAACCAGACGCTCGAAGGAATGAACCAGGCCATCGCCGAGTTCGGCAGCAAGATCGGCGGCAGCGAAGCCGCGCTCTTCTACTATGCCGGGCACGGCATTCAGGTCAAGAACCAAAACTACCTGATCCCGGTCAATGCCCGGATCGAAAGCGAAGCCTCGGTACCGTATCAGGGCGTCAACCTCAATCAGGTTCTCGACGAGATGGACAACGGCAAGAGCGGCGCCAACATCGTGATGCTCGATGCCTGCCGCAACAATCCGATCACCGGCAAGTTCCGCTCCGGCCAGACGCGCGGGCTGGCCAGCCCCGGCAGCGCCCCGAAGGGCACCGTGATCGTCTATGCCACCGACCCCGGCAACGTCGCCTCCGACGGCTCCGGGCGCAACGGGCTATTCACGGCCGGGCTGCTGACCGCCTTCAAGGGCAAGGACTTGACCCTGGACGGCGTCCTGACGGCCGCCAGCGCCGAAGTCGAAAAAGCCAGTGGGCAAACCCAGACGCCCTATGTCAATGGTCCGAAAACGCTGCAGAAGAACTTCCATTTTCAGGTCACCGTCGAACCCGGTCGCGGTGAAATCGAGAAGACCTTCTGGACCAGCATCGAGCGCAGCAACGATGCCGCGGACTTCGAAGCCTACCTGCAGAAATACCCGAACGGCAGCTACAAGGCGCTGGCCGAAAACCGGCTCAAAAAACTCAGGGCCGACCAGCGGGCACCGGCCGCCACACCACCCGCTGCGCCGCCACACGCCGGGTTCGCTGCGGGATCATCCTCAGCCTTCGACGGGCGCTGGGCAGTCACGCTGGTCTGCGAGGACGTTGGCGAGGGCGGCAAGGTGGCCAAGGGCTACACCTACAACTTCTTCAGCGACGTCAAGGAAGGGCGGCTGAC
>JBEOKN010000069.1:0-42532 GCA_040275885.1 Azonexus sp.
TGATTCAGCCAAAGCTGTTAGCGGGCTTGGGGCTAAGCAATCACGATAAACGTGTTGGATACCATTATCCAGATATTGCGAGCCTTTATATAGCTCGAATTTGGTAAAACGCCAAGCGTCTCCAGATTTTAAGCGCCGTTCTAATAGGTTTTTAAGATATTGGTTATGTTCAGAAGGAAGTCGATGTCCAATTAATCTGAGACCAATGTAAGTTGGAAAGTAATTCTGCCTCATCGAATTTAGCGATCTGACCAAAAGTGTCTGGTCGATGCCGAATGCTACCTTACTCATTTTTGAAGGCCATCACGAACACGTGGCTCGAAGCAACCTTTTCCAAGTGCGGGTCATGCCACTTAAAAGAACGTTTCATGGGTTCTTCGAGAAGTGGCACATCAGGGGAGACATGGATATCGTAGCTGTCACCCTTTGGAAAAAATTTATGAGCTACTTTTTGTAGGGTTAGACGCACTGAGTCGATAGCCTTAGTTATCCAGCTTTTTCCTACGTGAGGCTCAACCCATAACCACGAAGTGTTTCGCTTCTTGCTGCTTAAACCAGCGGCAGCTATTTTTAGTGAGTCGTGCATTGCATTAAGCCCTTCTTTCTTTGCACCAGAAAGGGCTGATATAACGCATAGGAATCTCTTGACTTTGCTGGCTTTTGCGTCGTCGATAAAGATTTCCAAGGCCTCACTAAAATCGCCGCTAATTGTTAGATCGCAGACGGAAAGTGTTAGGTCAACTACGATGCCTTTTGACTTTAGCCATGGATCGATTTCGGCAAGAAGCTCCGCATAGTAGTTCAGTGCCTCTGGTGAATAGTCAACACCAGTAATATTGAGATTTACTGGAAATGTTGGGAGCGAATCGTTTTCCCTTAAATCAGCAATCATGGAAAGTATGGCTAGCGTTCCAGCTCCATTGCCAGCAGCAATATCCAGTAAATAGATATGCCCATCCGCCAGTTGGTCCAACACCATCTGACGGACCTCGGGCTGCTCATCCAAGGGGTCGCAACATACATATTGCATCCGTGCTGCTGAATTAAGGAAGCGATTAATTACATGTTCACGCGCCTCTTCCGGTGCATCCCCCCCAACACCACCAGCAGATGCCGGGTTGTACTCAGAAAACCAACTGTTCCTCGTTAGGAAGTCTCTATGTGCCTTTGCAAGGGGTAATGGCAGGTATAAAAAATTTCCCTTCCATAACGATGTCGGAAGGCTATTACTGAGAAATGAGAAAATGAGGCCCATGGAATTAGCGGTCGTCTGTTTCGTTTCGGAAAAAGTTTTAAGGCCTTCCGTAGGATGCGTTATTTCGCAACCATTCCGGTTCAATAGCCCCTGCCGAAAAAGACGTAATCATAACCCTCGTGTCCCCGGTTTGCCTTCAACTTGAACAGCTAACGGGGGCCTAGCTCTTAGGACCGGTGTATTTGGCTGTTTGGGAGATGTGAGTCGCCTCGATAATTCGTAACACTTCATCGGACTGGTTTGCTTCTCAAAGCAGTCGGTGTCTTGTGCGGGGCTGAAGGTCAGCAAAGGCCGACAACCTGCCATCCCGACGACACGCCCCAACGGTCAACCGGAAACGCAACAAAAAATCGAAATCCGCCTGACCCCCATCAGTGGCTCGTCCCTTCCGACTTGTTGATCTTGTTCCACACGTTGTACTTGCCGACCGGCTTCTTCATCGGCAGGCGCTTCACTTCCTTCAGCGTCGCCGCGTCGTAGATGATCAGCGCGCCGTCCATTTCCCACAGGCTGGCGAGCACGTACTTGCCGTCTTTCGTGAACTCGACGTGGGCGAAGGTCTTGCCCGGCTCGGGCTTGAGTTCGGCGACGATTTCCAGCGTTTCCTTGTCGAGGATCTGCATCGTGTCCTTGAACTCCTTGCTCATCATCGAATCTGTCCACGCATAGCGGCTGTTTTCATGGCTGCGCATGAAAAAGCCGGGGCCACGCGTCCGGATCTGCTTGATCGTCTTCCACGTCTTCATGTCGATGATGCTGATCACACCCTCGTTGAGGTTGGGCGTCGCCATGACCGTCCGCCCCTGCCATTGCCAACTGATGCCGGAACCGAGGTGGGGCATGCCCGGCAGTTCGAGATCGGCAATCTTCTTGCGCACGTCGAGATTGACGACCTGGCCGCTGACCGCACTCTTGGCGTCGTTGCGCGAAGCGCCCATGATTTCGTGGTAGTCCTGGGTGAAGTAGAAATCGTCGAGGTAGTCGTCGAGGAAACTGCGCTGCGGATTCAGGAAGCCGGGAATGAACTTGCCTTCGCGGTACCTGAAGTCGTGGATCATGCCGGCAGGGATTTCCGGGGCCTTCGGGTTGTACGAAACCTCCCAGACCTCCTTGACGTCCTTCAGGGCGGCGACGAAGCTTTGCCTGGGCGAGGCGTCGTAGACGGCGGAAACCCGCGAAGTCACCTTGCCGTCCTTGTCGGTCACCGGCAGGATCTTCTTCAGGTTGAGGTCGGCGTCGAGGATGACCAGGCTGTGCGGCAGGTAGTTGGCCACCGCGACCCACTTGCCGTCGCCGGAAACCGCCGCGTTGCGCGTGTTGATGCCGGCGCGCACTTCGGCGACGACCTTGAGGTTCCACATATCGAACTTGGTGATCCAGCCGTCGCGCGAGGCGAAGAACACGTAGCGGCCGTCCGGCGTGAATTTCGGCCCGCCGTGCAGGGCGAAGCGCGACTGGAAGCGGTGGATCGGTTCCAGTTTGTCGCCGTCGAGGATGGAGACATGGTGATCGCCGCTTTCAACGACGATGAACAGGTTGAGCGGGTCGGCCTTGAACGCCGGCTGGTCGGGCAGGCTGCCTGGCGCGAAATTGACAATGCGCGAGGCGGTGATTTCCTTTTCGCCCCAGACCGGCATCGGCGTGATCGGCGTGTAGGCGTAGTCGACCAGCGCCTTGATTTCGGCGTCGTTCAACTGTTGACCGAAACCGAGCATCTGCGTCGCCGTGCGGCCCTCGCGGATGACCTTTTCTGCTTCCACCTTGCGCAGCCGGGCGAGGTTTTCCGGGAGCAGGGCCGGGCCGATGCCGCCGAGGCGGTCGGCGCCGTGGCAGGCGGCGCAGTGCTGCTGGTAGGTGGCAGGCACATCGGCCGCTTCGGCCAGTTGCGCCATGCCGATCAGGAACCAGACGGCAAAGCCGGCCGGGATCAGGATTCTCCAACTCAAGCTCATACTCCGATTTCCTCGTCACTGAGATAGCAGCCCGGATCTTCGGCCCAGGCGTCGCCGGTCGTCTGTTGCGCCCGCACACGGGTGTTGCCGTTGCAGATCGCAAGGTAGGCGCAGGCCCCGCAACGCCCCTTGACCGCCCGCGGGTGCTGTTTGAGACCCGCCATCAGCGCATCCGAGGTGTCCGGCCAGATCTGCGAGAACGGCCGCTCCTTGACATTGCCCAGGTTGTAGTGCCACCACATGGTGTCGGGGTGCACGTTGCCGAGATTGTCGATGTTGGCGACATTGACGCCCGACGAATTGCCGCCCCACTGCCGGAGTTTGGCCTCGACGTGCGGGGCCGAGTCCGGGAAACGACGGCGCACCCAGTGCAGGAAGTAGACGCCGTCGGCGTCGTTGTTGCCGGTGGTGAATTCCTTGTGCAGGCCGCGCTGGTTGTATTCCCAGCAGGTATCGAAGAGCAGGTCCATCGCCCAGCGCGTCAACTGGTGCTGCGCATCATCCTTGCGGTTCTTGTTGCCGCGCCCGGCATAATTGAGGTGCGAGAAGTAGAAGCGATCGATGCCTTCGTCCTCGACCAGCTTGAGCAATTCGGGCAGGTCGTGGGCGTTGTCCTGCGTCATCGTGAAGCGCACGCCAATCTTCAGGCCGAGTTCGCGGCACAGGCGGATGCCCTTGAGCGAGGCCGCGAAAGCGCCGTCCAGGCGGCGAAACTTGTCGTGCGTCTCGCGGATACCATCGAGCGAAACGCCGACGTAGTCGAAGTCGCACTCGGCGATCTTGTCGATGTTGTTCTCGTCGATCAGCGTACCGTTCGACGACAGGCCGACGTAAAAGCCCCTGGCCTTGGCCCGCTTGGCGATATCGAAAATGTCGGGGCGCAGCAACGGTTCGCCACCCGACAGGATGAGTACCGGGACGCGGAAATCCTTGAGGTCGTCCATCACCGCGTAAACCTGCTCGGTGCTCAACTCGCCGGGAAAATTGGTGTCGGCCGAGATGGAGTAGCAGTGCTTGCAGGTCAGGTTGCAGCGCCGGATCAGGTTCCAGATGACCACCGGGCCGGGCGGATTCCGCTTGGGACCGGACGGTGTCGGCGCGGCGATTTCCTGCATGTACTGAGAAATTCGGAACATGGATTTCCTTGTTTGAGACGTCGGCGTATTCAACGGCAAGCAGCCCGCGGACGCCTTGACGTGAGTCAATCCCGAAGGATGCACGGCGATGCTGGCTGCGCTGCCCTTGCGCTATACTCGCATGATGACTCAGATTGCCCAAAACGTCGCCGGCAACGAACCGGTACTGTCCAGCCGCTGGGCTGCCGAGGTCGAGTCCCTGCTACTGGCCGGCGAAGCGACTCAGGCCTGGGTCGAAATCGACCTCGATACGCGCCTGCATTTCGCGGACGGCTTGGTTATCGTCACCGACAAGCGCCTGCTGGCCCGCTCTCCGGGTGCGGCGCAATGGAGCGACTGGCCGTTGCGCGCCGGCCTGAAGCTCAACCATGCCGACCATGCCGGCGTCGGCGCGCTGGAACTGGTCGACGCGCAGGGTCGCCTCGCCAGCTGGCGCTACACGCTCGGCAACAATCTGGCGGCTCTGCGCGTCATCACCGAATTCGACCTGCGACTGAAAAGCCTGGCCACCGGCCGGCCGGTCGAACGTTCGCTCGAGGATTTCTGCCCCAAGTGCAAGGCGCCACTCGAACCGGGCGTGGACGAATGCCCGATCTGTACCCAGGAGACTTCTACACCACCGTCAACGTGGACGCTGTTCCGCCTCTGGCGCTTCGCCAAGCCTTACAAGTGGCAACTGCTGGCCGGATTTCTGCTGGCCCTGGCGTCGACCGCAGCGACCTTGGTGGCCCCCTACCTGACCATGCCGTTGATGGACAATGTGCTGATCCCCTTCCAGAACGGCAAGCCGATCGACTGGGATCTGGTGATGCTCTACCTCGGTGGCCTGCTTGGTTCGTCGATATTCGCCTGGTTGCTCGGCTGGCTACGCGGCTACATCCTGGCCCTGGTGTCCGAGCGCATCGGCCGCGATCTGCGTACCGCGACCTATGAGCACCTGCTCGGCCTGTCGCTCGAATACTTCGGCGGCAAGCGCACCGGCGACCTGATGGCGCGCATCGGTTCCGAAACCGACCGCATCAACGTCTTCCTGTCGCTGCACCTGCTCGACTTCGCCACCGATGTGTTGATGATCGGCATGACGGCGGTCATCCTGTTCTCGATCAACCACTGGCTGGCCATCGTTACCCTGTTGCCGTTGCCTTTCATCGCCTGGATGATTCACGTCGTCCGCGACAAACTGCGCACCGGCTTCGAGAAGGTCGACCGCGTCTGGGCGGAGGTGACCAACGTGCTCGCCGACACCATCCCGGGAATCCGCGTGGTCAAGGCCTTCGCCCAGGAAAAGCGCGAGGCTGAGCGCTTCCACGAAGCCAATCGCCACAACCTCGCGATCAACGACCGCCTGAACAAGACCTGGTCGCTGTTTTCGCCGACCGTCACGCTGCTCACCGAAATCGGCCTGCTCGTCGTCTGGGCCTTCGGCATCTGGCAGATTTCCAAGGGCGACATCACGGTCGGCGTGCTGACCGCCTTTCTCGCCTACATCAGCCGCTTCTATACCCGGCTCGACTCGATGAGCCGGATCGTCTCGGCTACGCAGAAGGCCGCTGCCGGCGCCAAGCGTATCTTCGACATCCTCGACCACGTCTCCAGCGTCCCCGACCCGACCCACCCGGTCCATTTGAGCAACGTTACCGGCCGCCTCGAGTTGCGCAAGGCCAGCTTCCGTTACGGCACCCGCGCGGTGACCCGCGACGTCGATCTGGTCATCGAGCCGGGCGAGATGATCGGTCTCGTCGGACACAGCGGTTCGGGCAAGAGCACGCTGGTCAACCTGATGTGCCGCTTCTACGATGTCACCGAAGGTGCCGTCTTCATCGACGGCGTCGATGTCCGTTCGGTACCGGTCGCCGAGTTCCGGCGCCACATCGGCCTGGTGCTCCAGGAACCCTTCCTTTTCTTCGGCACCATCGCCGAGAACATCGCCTACGGCAAGCCCGATGCTTCGCGCGCGGAAGTCATTGCCGCCGCCCGCGCCGCCCATGCCCACGAATTCATCCTGCGCCTGGCGCACGGCTACGATTCGCTGGTCGGCGAACGCGGCCAGGGGCTGTCCGGCGGCGAGCGCCAACGCATCTCGATCGCCCGCGCCCTGCTGATCGACCCGAAGATCCTGATCCTCGACGAAGCAACGTCGTCGGTCGACACCGAGACCGAGAAGGAAATTCAGAAGGCGCTCGACAACCTGGTCCGCGGCCGCACCACGATCGCCATCGCCCACCGCCTGTCCACGCTGCGCAAGGCTGACCGGCTGGTCGTCATGGACCGCGGCCAGCTCGTCGAACTCGGCAACCACGACGAATTGATGGCCGCCGAAGGCCATTACTACCGTCTCTATCAGGCGCAGGCGCGCAATGTCGATACCGAAGCCGCCGAACCGAACGCTCCGCTGCTTCCCCGAGAACTGAGCGCTTGAGAGAGTCCAGAAAATGACCCAGACAACCCCCGCATTTCACCTGCGACGTGACAGTTACGGTCGACTCGTAGTGACTGGCCAAAATGGGGAGGAGCACGCAGGTGTCGTTCCCGTCCGCGCATTCCCGATCGGCGCCCCCGACGATGGTATCGCGCTGGTCAATCTCGAAGGCCATGAAGTCGGCTGGGTGGACCGCATCGCCGACCTGCCGCCGGACCTCGGCAGGCTGGTCGAGGAAGAACTGGCGACCCGCGAATTCATGCCGGAAATCGAGAAAATTCTCGAAGTGTCCAGCTTTGCCTGTCCGAGTACCTGGCAGGTTGGCACCAATCGTGGCGAGGCGATCCTGATTCTCAAGGGTGAGGAAGACATCCGGCGCCTCTCGCAGACCCGCCTGCTGATCGCCGATACCCATGGCATCCATTTCCTGGTGCGCGACATTGGCATGCTCGACCGGCATAGCCGCAAGCTGCTCGATCGCTTCCTGTAGCCCCGGTGTGTAACAAGTCTTGCCCGGACATGACATTTTTTTGACAGGCGTCAGCCTGTGCCCCGGTGAAAACGTTAATAATCGTCAGTTGCCTCAACAAACCCTAGCTGCGAGACGGACCAGACATGAAAAAGAAAGACATCATCATCAGGGACATCATTCCCCTGCGCGGTCCGAACATGTGGACCTACCGGCCGGTGCTCGAAGCCTGGGTCGAACTCGGGGAACTGGAAGAGTATCCGTCGAACAAGATTCCCGGCTTCTACGAGCGTCTTTCCTCCTGGCTTCCCTCGCTGGTCGAGCATCGCTGCAACTACGGCGAGCATGGCGGCTTCCTGCGCCGGGTCAAAGAAGGCACCTGGGCCGGACATATCCTCGAACACGTGACGCTCGAACTGCAGAATCTCGCCGGACTCCCCGGTGGCTTCGGCAAGGCCCGGGAAACTTCGGAATACGGAGTCTACAAGGTCGTCGTCCGCGCCTGGCACGAGGAGGTCACCCACACCGCGCTGCACATGGCCCGCGACCTGATCATGGCAGCCATCGAGGACAGGCCGTTCGACGTCGCCGGCACCATCGAGGAACTGAGCGACATGGTCGATTCCAAGTGTCTTGGGCCGTCGACCGCGAGCATCGTCGATGCCGCCGACGACCGTGACATTCCGACCATCCGCCTGCTCGCCGACGGCAACCTGGTCCAGATCGGCTACGGTGCCGCGATGCGGCGCATCTGGACAGCCGAAACCGACCGCACCAGTGCCATCGCCGAGACGATCTCGCGCGACAAGGATCTGACCAAGGAACTCATCTCCTCCTGCGGCGTGCCGATTCCCGAAGGCCGCGAAGTCACGAGTGCCGCCGATGCCTGGGAGGCCGCCGAGGAGATCGGGCTGCCTGTGTGCGTCAAGCCGCGCGATGGCAATCATGGCCGGGGCGTCTTCATCGATGTAAAGACCCGCGAAGAAGTCGAGAAGGCGTACGCCGTGGCCATCGATGAAGGCACGGCGGTCCTCGTCGAACGCTCGATTCCCGGCACCGAACATCGCCTGCTGGTGATCGGCGGCAAACTGGCGGCCGCCAATCGCGGCGACATGATCACGGTGACCGGGGATGGCACGTCCACTGTCAATGAACTGATCGCCATCCAGATCAACACGGACCCGCGCCGTGGTCACTCCGAACTGCATCCGCTGTCGATAATCCACATCGACTCGGCGGCGCGCATGGAACTCTCGCGCCAGGGCCTCGAACCCGATTCCGTTCCGGCAAAGGACCGCAATGTCCTGATCCAGCGCAACGCCAACCATGCGTTCGACGTCACCGACGAGGTTCATCCGGAGACTGCCGCGCTGGCCGCGTTGGCCGCGCGCGTCGTCGGTCTCGATATCGCGGGCATCGACCTCGTCTGCCAGGACATTTCAAGACCTCTCGGCGAACAGGGCGGCGCAGTCGTCGAGGTAAATGCCGGCCCCAGCCTGTTGATGCACCTGCGCCCCGGCGTCGGCAAGCCACGCCCGGTCGGCAAGGCGATTGTCGACAGCCTGTTTGCCGAAGGCGAAAGTGGCCGCATTCCTGTAATCGGCATTAGCGGAACGCATGGCAAGACCGCCGTCGCCAAACTGCTGGCCCATCTGATCTACCTCTCCGGCCGGCGCGTCGGACTGGCCTGTAGCGACGGCCTGCATATCGACCGACGTCAGGTCCAGAAGTCCGACAGTGCCAACTGGGCATCGGGCCATCGTCTGTTGCTCAACCCGGCCGTCGAGGCGGCGGTGATAGAGAACGGCGGTCGCACCATCCTTGGCGAAGGACTGGCCTACGACCGCTGTCAGGTGGGTATCGTCACCAATATCGACCCAACGGCGGAAAATCTCGCACGCTGGGATGTCCACCCGAGTGGCGGGGAGTACTTCACGACTTACCGCAACACTTACAGGACGCAGATCGATGTGGTGTTGCGCAATGGCTGTGCAGTGTTGAATGCTGGCGACGAGATTGTCGCCAGCCTGGCTGAACTCTCTGACGGCGAGGTCATCTTCTTCGCCGCCGACCCGGCCTGCCCGTTCATGGCGGAACACATTGGAGCCGGCAAACGCGGCGTGTTCGTGCGCGACGGCCGCATAACGCTGGCTACCGGTAGCGAGGAAATCCGTCTCTGCCGCCTCGGCGACGTGCCGGTGATCGGCAGGCAGAAGGATCCCGCCACGATCGCCAATGTACTCGCCGCCGTCGCCGCCGGCTGGGCGCTGGGACTGACCAAGGAAGTGATCGCTACCGGGGCCAAGACCTTCGGTCTCGAACTGCCTGACCCCGCCACCCTGTTGCCGCAGGGCGCCAGACGCTCGCCCCCGGCGGCATCCCGGAACTAGTTAGCAAAGCAAGGAAGAGCTTTAATGGACGTTTCCCGTATTCGTGCCCTGCGCGGGCCCAATCTGTGGAGCCGGCACACGGCGATCCAGGCCATCGTCACCTGCGAGGGCGCCGAATGTGCGATCGCCGACCTGCCCGGCTTCGAAGCCCGCCTGCGCGACCGCTTCCCCGAACTGGGCGACCTGATCCCCGCCGACCATCTCGACACCGTTTCGATGGCGCATGCGCTGGAATTCGCCGCCCTCGGACTACAGGCGCAGGCCGGTTGTCCGGTGACCTTCAGCCGCTCGGCGCAGGCTGTCGAGACGGGCATCTACCAGGTGGTTGTCGAATACACCGAGGAAGACGTCGGCCGTCTGGCCTTCGATCTTGCCGAACAACTGTGCAATGCGGCGCTGAACGACCAGCCCTTCGATCTCGACGGCGCGCTCGGACAGTTGCGCGAGCTGGACGAGGACATCCGTCTCGGGCCGTCCACCGGCGCCATCGTTTCCGCGGCGCTCGCGCGCGGCATTCCCTACCGCCGCCTGACGCAGGGCAGCCTCGTGCAGTTCGGATGGGGCAGCAAGCAGAGGCGCATCCAGGCAGCCGAAACCAGCTTTACCAGCGCCATTGCCGAATCGATCGCGCAGGACAAGGAGCTGACCAAGAGGCTTCTCGACGCCGCCGGGGTCGCCGTGCCGAAAGGCCGCCCGGTCGCTGACGAGGATGATGCCTGGACCGCCGCCAGGGAGATCGGCCTTCCGGTCGTGGTCAAGCCGCGCGACGGCAACCAGGGCAAAGGCATTTCGGTCAACCTGACGAGCGAGGAGCAGGTGCGCCATGCCTACCGCGTTGCGATCGATTTTCGCGACGACATTCTGGTCGAGAGATACCTTCCGGGCCACGATTACCGGCTGCTGGTGATCGGCGACAAGCTGATCGCCGCTGCCCGCCGCGACCCGCCGCTGATCATCGGCGACGGCAGCCACAATGTTCGCCAGCTCGTGGACCAGGTCAACCGCGATCCCCGGCGCAGCGATGGCCATGCCACCTCGCTGACCAAGATCCGCTTCGACGACGTGGCCATCGCCCGTCTCGCCCTGCAGGGTTACACGGCTGACTCCGTGCCGCCGCGCGGCACGCGCGTGATCCTGCGCAACAATGCCAACCTGTCCACCGGCGGCACGGCGACCGACGTCACCGACGATGTGCACCCGGAACTTGCCGCCAGCGCGGTCGCGGCGGCCCAGACCGTCGGCCTCGACATCTGCGGCATCGACATCGTCTGCGACACGATGCTCAAGCCGCTCGAGGAACAGAGCGGCGGCGTCGTCGAAATCAATGCCGCGCCGGGCCTGCGCATGCACCTCGACCCGTCGTTCGGCAAGGGGCGCGCGGTTGGCGAGGCAATCGTCAACATGATGTTTCCGCCCGGCGACAATGCCCGCATCCCGGTCGTCGCCATCGCCGGCACCAACGGCAAGACCACCACCAGCCGGCTGATCGGGCGCATCTTCGAAAGCAACGGGCAGCGGGTGGGAATGACCAGCACCGACGGCCTCTACATCCAGGGAAAGCGCATCGACGACGGCGATTGCAGCGGCCCACGCAGCGCCCGCAACGTCCTGCTGCACCCGGACGTCGATGCCGCCGTCTTCGAGACCGCGCGCGGCGGCGTGCTGCGGGAGGGACTGGGCTTCGACATGTGCGACGTCGCGGTCATCACCAACATCGGCATCGGCGACCACCTCGGTCTCAATTTCATTACCACCGTCGACGAACTCGCCGTCGTCAAGCGGGTCATCGTCGAGAATGTCGCACCTGGGGGCGCCGCAGTCCTCAACGCCGCCGACCCGATCGTCGTCGCCATGGCGCAGCATTGTCATGGCTCGGTCATCTTCTTTGCCCAGGATCGCGCGAACCCGGTGCTGGCGACGCAGCGCGCGCAGGGTAAGCGCGTCGTCCATGTCAAACGTGATGCCATCGTCTGTTGCGAAGGCCGCCGGGTACACAGCATCCCGCTCGCCAACATTCCGATCACCCGCAATGGCGCCATCGGCTTCCAGGTCGAGAACGCGATGGCGGCCATCGCCACTGGCTGGGCGCTGGGCATCGCCTGGGAAGTCATCGAACGCGCGCTGGCCGGTTTCGTGAACGATGCACAGACGGCACCCGGCCGCTTCAACGTCTTCGATTACAAGGGCGCCACCCTGATTGCCGACTATGGCCACAACCCGGACGCCATCCAGGCGCTGGTCGATGCCATCGCCAACTTGCCGAGCAAACGCCGTTCGGTGGTCATCAGCGGCGCCGGCGACCGGCGCGACGACGATATCCGCCAGCAGACCGAGATCCTCGGCGATGCCTTCGACGACGTGGTCCTCTATCAGGATGCCTGCCAGCGCGGGCGCGAGGACGGAGAGGTCATCGGCCTGCTCCGCGACGGCCTGGCGAATGCCAGCCGTGCCCGGCAAATCGATGCCATCACCGGTGAATTCCTGGCCATCGACACAGCTCTCGCCCGCCTGCAGCCTGGCGACCTCTGCCTGATCCTGATCGACCAGGTGGAAGACGCCCTGGATCACATCGCCAGCCGGATCGCCGAAATCGGATAGGCTCCTGGCCCGACCCCAGAAGGGCCTTTTTCGATGGATTCAGTTCAAGACCGGTTCGATATGTACCGGAACATACTTATGGAACGGCGTGCGCGTCAGGGGGTCACAATGGGCGCTGGCTGTCAGCCGGTTGATCTGCGGCCCGAACGGCCCTTTCCCCGTGTAGCACTGACCATAGCCGTGCGGCAGCGTAGCGGTGCCACGCCTCAGGTTGTCATCGAGCTCGACAAGCAATTGCAGTTCGCCTGTTGCCGAGCGACATTTCGCCAGCCCACCATCGGCCAGACCCAGATGTTGCGCGTCGGCCGGGTGTAGACGCAAGGCCCCGTCGCGGTCCACCTTGCGCCAGGCCGGATCGCGGTAGATCTGGTTGGCGTTGTAGGCACGACGCTCCCCTGCCATCAGAATGAAGGGGTAATCGGCCCCGGGCAACGATTCCGAGCCCAGTGCGCGCATTTCCGCCAGCATTTCGGGAATCGCCAGGTGGATGCGCCGGTCCGGATGACGGATCAGGGACCACGTATCATCGAAGGTGTGGATGCTCATCAGCGTGCCGGCACGTCGTTCGAGAATGGCGCGGAACAACGAAGCGCCGAGCGTCAGGCTGTTGCCTTGATGCCCGGCGCGGCGAACGGCGGCAGCGTGACGTTTGGCGTAGGCGGTGGTCAGCCCGAGCAGCGGAGCCGCAGCCGAAGCATCGTCCGGCAAGGATTGCCCCAGGGTCCGATACATGATCGATGCGGCATAGGGCTGCCAGCGTGGCTTGCGGCGCAGCGTTGCGGCCAGGGCGGCGAGGAATGCGGCATGCCCGGTGAAACCTGGCTCCAGTCGGGCAACCCGCTCGAACAACGGGAAGCGCGAAGGGATCTCGCCCATTTTTTGCAGTAGCCGCGTGTAGATTTCCGCTTCGGGCAGACTTTCGCCGAGCGGGGCGAACAAGGGATGGCGGAGGTGGAAGGTGTTTTCCGGAAATTCCAGATTGAATCCGGTGGCCTCCCATTTTTCGAATTGCGATGCCGCCGGCAGAACATAATGGGCCAGACGAGCGGTTTCGGTCATCGCCACATCGACCACCACCAGCAGTTCGAGCTTGCCGAATGATCGTTCATAGGCCCGGGTATCCGCCGCTGTCAGTGCCGGATTGGCGCTATCGACAAACAGCGCCCGCACCCGGTCCTCGCCTTCGTGTTCGATCTCGTCGGGCAGGATGTTGGGTGGATAGAGGCCGGAGATCGGGAACATCCGGTGCCGCGCCGTCCGCGGGTATTTGGGATTGCGCTCGTCACTATGGCCGATCAGGGGAAGCAGGAAGGTATGAAGGTTGTTGCCGCCGCGCTTGCCGAAGTTTCCGGTGACCAGATAGAGCAACTTCTCGAGATAGCCGTTGAGGGTGGTATGCAGCGTTTGCTGGATGCCCAGATCGATGCGGACGCAGGCGTTCTTGGCGGTGGCGAAGCCATGCGCCACGCGCTCGACATCGGCCGCCGCCAGTTCCGTGCGCTGCACGTAATCGGCGATCGGGACGGCCAGCAGTTCGCTTTCCAGTTCGTCAAAACCGGTGCAACGTCGCGCGAGGAATTCGCGGTCGTGCAGGCCTTCGCGGATGATGATGGCCAACATGGCAAGTATCAGGAAGGCATCGGCGCCCGGCTTGATCTGCAAATGAAGGTCCGCCTGTCTGGCAGTTTCGGAGCGGCGCGGGTCGACCACGACCATGGTGCGTGCGGGGTTTCTTTGCAGGTCGCGCAGGGTATCGCGGGCGTTGGGGATGCCATGCGCCTGATACGGATTGGTGCCGATGAACAGCACGTAGTCGGCGTGTTCGACATCTTCGGTGGTATGGCAGGTCTGGTGACCAAAGAGGCGACCGTTGACCCAGAAGTCGCCGGTCTTTTCCTGCGCCAGCGACGAATAGACGAAGCGGCTCTTCATCGCCTTGTGCAGTTGCTGGCTGTACATGCCACCCAGATGGTTGCCCTGGCCACCGCCACCGTAAAAGGCAAAGGCCGGTCCGCCATGCTGCTGGCGGATTGCCGTCAGGCGCCCTGCAATTTGGTCCAGCGCCTCGTCCCAGCTGACGCGAACGAAGCTGCCGTCGGGCTGACGTTGCAAGGGGTGCCGCAGGCGATCCTCATGATGCTGATAGTGTTCCAGACGGGCCGCTTTCTGGCAGATGTACCCCCTGGATACCGGATGTTCCTCGTCGCCGCGAATGCGCGTGAACTTCCCATTTTCTATGGTGACTGCCAGTCCGCAATTGCGCGAACAGAGGATGCAGGCTGTTTTCTCGGCGCTCTTGTTAGCTTCGGAAGTCACCATTTGTCTCCATCTTTAACATATCGATCGTTATACTAACGTTCGTTATGCAATAATACAATGAGAGTTTTTGAAAGACTTTCGTCAGGATCAAGCCATGCGCTACTCGCCGGACCACAAGGAAAGCACGCGCGCCCGTCTGCTGGAAGCGGGTGGCGCCCTGGCCAAGAAAGACGGCTTCGCGAGTACCGGCGTAGATGGACTGATGGCCGCCGTCGGTCTCACGTCAGGTGCGTTTTATTCGCACTTCCGCTCCAAATCGGAGCTGCTCGAAGCCATCGTTGAAAGCGAACTGGGCCGCTCGCTGGATTTGTTGGCGGGCAAAGCCGATGAACAACTGGTCGCCGTCCTCGAATCGTATCTGAGCGCCGGTCACATCAACCAGCCGGCGCGGGGCTGTGCCATCACGACATTGAGCACCGAAGTCGCCCGCTCGAGCGTGGAAACCAGAGAGATCTTCGAGCGCATGATAATTCGCATCAAGGATGAACTGAGCGCGCATTTGGCGGGTGACGACGCGGCGTGGGTCATGCTCTCGCAGATCGCGGGTGCGGTCATGATTGCCCGCGCCATGGCATCCGAGCAGTCACGCAACGACTTGCTGGAGGCCGTCATGCAGCAGTGCCGGGAGATGATTCGCTAAAGCGACAAGAACCAGCTTACCAGCTGGCACCCTGCGCCCCGGGCATGAACTTGATCGGCGCCACGTCAGCCTTGCCCAAAGCCAGCTTCCGGCTGATGCACTGGCCTGTTTGTTCGCGCGACGGCACTGGCAGGCTGTACATCTCATCAAGCAGCTCGCGAAAGTGCACTAACCAGACATGGGTCAGTTCAGCCAGCGCGGCATAGAAGCGCGTGTCGCATTTCATGGAAACCCGCTGGGCGAAATCAGGGAACCAGTAGCCGATGTGTTCGTCGATGAATTTTGCCATCTTTTCGGGGTCGACCGCGACCGTAGCGAGTGCAGAGCCAACATTCGCCATGGCGTGCCGAACATACTGCAATTGCAATACCAGATGGTCGTCGAAGCGGCTGCGCCAGTCGGCCACCTTGAGTCCAGCGGCCGCGTAGAGTTCGCGCAGCTCGAACATCGGGGCGGCACACGCGAGATGGTCGTCGGATAGCCAGACAGATTCGCAGGGCGAGGCACCCAGACTGTTGTTGAGGTAGATGGCGGCATAATCGGCGGCAAGGTCGTCGAGCGTTACGTCTTCGCGCAAGGCAGCGTCCATGTTGGCATAGGCTGCCGCGCCAGCCTGGCCACCGGGTGGCATGGCCAGGCCGTGGGGAAAGTTGGCCTGCTTGAGGGCAATCAGCGTTTCGGCGTCGAGTTCACGGTCATGCAGGCGGATCAGCTGATCGAGATCCTCGGCGATTGCTGCGCGCAGTTCAGCTTCCATTGACCTTGCCTTTGCTGTGCGGAATGAAGGCAATCGAGGGACGCGTCAGCTCCGGGTTGGCCATGTTCCTGACCTGCTTGACCACCTTGTCGTTGGGACCGATGGCCTTGGATTTGAACGTGCCCTTCCAGATATCCTCGATTGGCCCAATGTCGAGAACGCGCATCATGCACGCCTGCACGCAGTAGGGCTTGCGGCCGGACTCGAGTTCGTCGACGCACAGGTTGCACTTCTTGACCACCCGCTCCTGCAGATCCCACTGCGGCGCGCCATAAGGGCAGGCCGCCTCGCATTTGCGGCAGCCGATACACAGCGTCGAGTCGATGTCGACCACGCCATTGTCGGCCCGCTTCCAGATCGCACCGGTCGGGCAGGTCGGCAGGCACGCCGGTTCGGCACAGTGGTTGCACGACATATTGACCTTGTAGGCAAAGACCTCCGGGAATCTTCCGCCCTCGATGGTCATCACACGCCTGAGACGCGGCCCCGGCGGCAGCCCGTTCTTGTCCTTGCAGGCGATTTCACAGGCGCGGCATCCAATGCAATCGACATTGTGATGAACGAACCCGAGTTGCCGTTTTGCCTTCACCGGATCGTAGGTCTGCGCGACCTTGCGGCGGATGGCCTGCTCGAGCTCTTTCTTGTCGACCTTGGTGACCATGATTGGCCTCACTTGTCCCGTCTGAAGATCATCGAGCGCGAGGTCGCCTGAACGTCCCAGCCGGGTCGGTGTTCGAGTGGCGACTTCTTCAGATCGACGAGGATGGTGTTGTAGGCAAAGGCGCCGGCCGGACTCGGCTGATCCAGCGTCAGGAAATCCGGGTTGCCGGCGCGGTCGGTCCCGTCCTTGGCCAGATCCATCCAGGCGCCTTCATGGAGCACGACGACACTCGGCATGCAGCGCTCGGTGACATAGGCGGGAACGACAACCTTGCCACGCTCGTTCCAGACCTCGACGATGTCGCCGGTCTTGACCCCCAGCCTTTCGGCATCCCGGGCGCTGATCGTCACCTCCTGCTGGTAGGTCTCACGCAACCAGGCAATGTTGTGGAAGATCGAGTGGGTACGCCAGCGCGGATGCGGCGTCACCATGTGGAAGGGGAATTTCCCGGCTTTCTCGTGGTTGAGCGACTCAAAGGGTTCGATCCATTTCGGGATGTAGGGGATCGCATAGCCGTATTGGGTGCGGGTCCAGTCCCTGACTTTGGCCAGTGTCGTGGACAGGATTTCGATCTTCCCCGATGGCGTTGCGAAGGGCACACCCTTGCTGATCTGCTCCTCGAAGGCAACGAGCGGTCTGGCCAGAACGAATTTGTAGACCCCGTGCTTCTTGAAATCGTCCCACGACATCTTGACGCCCTGGTGGGCCTGCACCCGGTTCTTCCACCAGTCGCTCAGATAGGCCTCATCGGCGACATCGTTCTTCTGGAAATAGTCGCGCTCGGCTTTGGGGTTGTAGCGCTTGCCGAAGTCCCTGACCGCGTGATCGATCTGTTCGATACGATAGGCGAGTTCGGTGAACACCTGAAAATCCGTCCTGGATTCGCCAAGCGGCTCGATGACCTTCGGCCGGTGAATGTAATAGTGCCCCTTGTACCAGGGCAAAGCCACATCGTGGCGCTCGAAGTGTGTGGCAATCGGCAAGAGCACATCCGCCCACAGCCCGGACGGCGTGATGGTCGAATCCATGCAGACTACCAGTTCGAGTTTCCTGATCGCCTGGATCTCCTTGTTGACGTTGGTCAATTGGTTGAACCAGTCCGAGCCTTGCCAGAAAATCGCCTTGATGTTGGGTATCCGGCCGTCGAGTTCGTCGTCGCGGGGCCAGCAGCCGATCTCCTCGCGCTTGACATTGGGGTAGTTGAGCACGCAATGCGCCCAGCGGTCGGACTTGATCGAGGCATACCAGACATTGGCATACTCGTCATAGGGGTAGGCGATGGTCTCGGCATGCCAACCCTTGCCGACACCTTCGGCACAGCCGCCGAGGATGCCAACATTGCCGGTCATCGCCTGCAGGGCGGCAGCCATCCGACTGTATTGCTCGCCGTAGGAGGCGCGGCCCGGAGCCCACGACGCTTTCAGGGCTGCCGGCTTGGTCCTGGCGTACATTTCGGCCAGTTTCTTGATGTCGACCGCGGCAACTCCGCAAATCCCCTCGGCCCACTCGGGCGTCTTCGGGGTATTGTCATACTTGCCGAGGATGTAGTCCCTGAAATTTTCCTTGTCCTTGAACTGCCTCGGCGTCGTCCCGCTGTCCATCCCCTGGCAGAACTTGTCGATGAATTTTTGATCCTGCCAGTTGTTGGCAAAGATGTGATGCGCCATGCCGGCGAGCATGGAGGCGTCGGTATTGGGCCTGATCGGGATCCACCACGCGTCGTAACTGGCGGCGCTGTCGGTGTATTGCGGATCGACGACGACGAACCTGCAGCCGCGCTGCTTGGCCAGCCGCATGTAGTAGAAGGTGTTGCCGCCGTGGAACGTGTAGGCGGGATTCCAGCCCCACATGATGATCAGCTTGCTGTGCGCGAAGGCATCGTCCTCATTGCCGTCGCTGATCGTGCCGAAGGTCGTGCGCGCACTGAAGGTCGTCCCCTGGTAGCTGGGCACCGACCAGGAGTTGGTGCGGCAGCCGAACATGCCAAGGAAACGGGCGAGCAAGCCTTCGATCTGGTCTGACTTGTGCAGTACACCGTACGAACCGCCCGCGTAGGCTTGATCGAGAATCGCCGTCGGACCGTACTTCTGCTTGATCTCGACCATTTTCTTCGCGACATGGTCGAGCGCTTCGTCCCAGCTGACGCGCTTGAACTTGCCTTCGCCGCGCTCGCCCACCCGAAGCATCGGGTGGAGCAGGCGTTCCGGCGAGTAAAGACGTGAGCGGTAGGAGCGGCCGCGCAGGCAGGCGCGCAGTTGCGGCACCTGCTCGCTGTCGTCACCGAATTTTCCGCCCTCCTGATAGCGCCCGTCATCGGTCGACAGGCGGACGATGACGTCGCCCTTCTTGTGGGCGACCAACATGTGGCGCGAACCGCAGTTGTGGTCGCAGGAGGTGACGACGGTGGTGAGCTGGTCGTCAGTGGCGTAAGGTTCATAGGCAAAGGCCTTCGCCTCCTGCTCGCCCGTCGCGAGTTCGACCAGGCCACTGGTGGTGGCGACGGCGGCGCCGGCACTCACCGTCTTCAGAAAGCTGCGGCGCCGCGGGTTCAGAATATCCAGCCAGTTGCGTTTGCTGTCCATGATCGCCTCTCAATACCCGCGCTGGACGCTCGCCGGCAGAGCAAAGCGGGCTTCGCTGACGGTTGGGCGATCCTTGGCCCAGTCGGGAGTTTCCAACGGCATGCCCTCCCAGAAATGACGCGGATACCGATAGCCAATGCGATACCAGGCCAGACCGCCGTGACAGGCGTAGCAGACATCGGCGTTCTTCTGTCCGGCGGCCTCGATTTCGGCTGCCTTGAGATAGGTGACCCGATGCCGGGTGGTGCGGATCGCCGCATGGCAGGTGAGGCAGGAACCACCGAACATTTCCCTGCTCTCCGGCCACGGACGGGGAAGTCCCATGACTTTCGAGTTCATCTGGCCATGACACTTGAGGCAGGTCGTTTCCACATTGACCACCTTGCGCAAGGTAAAGCCGTTATCGCTCTGGAGGGCCCCGGTGGCCGAAGTCTGCTGCGCCTCGTCACGCGGATCGTGCCCCTGATGGCAGGTATTGCAACTGAGCCTCATCAGTTCCTTCGCCATCGCCGTCGCCAGGTGCCGCCGGTGAAACGTCTCCTGCTCGCCACTGTAGGTGCTCAGTCGCTGGTACCAGGCCTTGCTGGTGGCCGCCTTGAGACCCGCCGGCGACGCTTCGCCAACCTTGTCCTCGAGAACCTCGCGATGGCAGGAGAGGCACTGATCATCGCGCGCCGTTTCGATGGCCGGCTTGAAATGGATGGGGTCGTAGGTGGCGCGCAGGATGTCCTTGCTGGCACTCACGGCAGGCGGGGTCGGGCTCGCTGTCGGGCCAGACGGCGCCGGAGCGTGCTGGCGCATCCGCCAGCCGGCGAAGCCGCCGACGACGCTCGCGCAGGCGATCAGGGCAAGAATCGTGATGCCGACCCTGGGACTTTCCATTCTCAGTCCTTGCCGGTAGCGCCAGTGTAGAGGCCGCGAATATCATAGCGGCCGCTCATGTTGGGCTGATTGAAGGGCGTGTACCATGCGCCCTGATCCCTCAGGAACTCCAGCCCGGTCTGCGGCGCCGAGATACCTTTCAACGCTTGCGCCTGCCAATTGGCAGTTCGCTCGACGCTAACGATAACGGGGGCCCCGGGCGGGCGGACATCCGGCATCAATCCGGCGACCGGACCTATCGTTTCGGCGACAGCCACCCCCAGCATCAATATTGCCAGGACGGCGCTGAGATGAATCATGGCGGCTTTCCGCATTGTCGGTCTTGATCCAGTTCAGCAGCATGCGGCTCCGCGATGCTGCAACAACAGGCAAAAGATAAACCACCGCACGGAGTGCCGGTTGTCTTACATCAGCACGCCCAGCTGTCGCGGGAAACGACCGCCGGTGTCAGATGCGCAATCCGGTCTTCTTGAGGATTCGTGTGGAGAAGAGGATATCACTTCCACGGCAGGCGTCACCAAGCAACGCGGCTATGCGCGCTGCCTTGTCCCGGACCTCGTCCCGGGAATTGCCGTGGACCATGGCGAAAAGGTTGTAGGGCCAGCCCGGCAGCGCGCGTGGCCGGCGGTAGCAATGGGTGACGAAATCGAGGCTGCCGACGCGGCCGCCGAGTTCGTCGACCCGCTCGTCCGCCACATCCCAGACGGTCATGCCGTTCGCGGTCCAGCCGATCGCATAATGGTTGGGAACGGCGCCGATGCGCCGGATGATGCCGGCGTCGAGCATGGCCTGCAGCCGCGCCATGACTTCCTCGCCGGTAACACCGACCTGCTCGCCGACCAGCTGGTAGGGGCGGGCCACCAGCGGCAAGCCGCCCTGCGTGGCGACAATCAGTGCGCGGTCGATGGCATCGAGCTTCGCCGCGTCGCTCATGCGCGTGCCGTGAGCTTCATTTCGACGAAGTACTCACGCTCCTTGGGAAAAGCATGAACCGGCAGGCCTGTCGCCGCCTCGATGCGGGCCATGGCCGCGCCGATGCCATCCTGGGTCTCGGTCGCCAGCACGAACCACATGTTCAGCGCGTGCTCGCGCCGGTAGTTGTGGGCCACCTCGGGCAGCGCGTTGACCCGGTCGGCCACTTCGTCGTAGCGCTCTTCAGGCACCTGCAGGGCCGCCAGAACGAAGGCGCCGCCCATGCGTTCGATGTGCACCAGCGGGCCGAAACGGGTCAGCACCCGGGCGGCGAGCAGGCGCTGCAGGCGCTCCAACAACTCGTCACCGGAGATGCCGAGTTGCACGGCCGCCGCCGCATACGGCTGGTCGCAGAGCGGAAAGTCACCCTGAAGTTTGTCGATTATTTTCCGGTCGACCGCATCAAGCTCAGGCATAGCGGGCGCCGTTCTGCTTGAACCGGGTCAACGAGAAGAGCACGTCGTGCGCGCGGTCGGCGATGCCATGGCGCTCGCGCAGGCCGGCGATGATACCTTCGACTTCGCCGCGTTCGCGGCCGTGGATCATGCAGAACAGGTTGTAGGGCCAGTCGGGCAGCATGCGCGGCCGACGATAGCAGAGGGTTACCGCCGGCTCCTCGGCCAGCGCCCGACCGAGCTCGCCGACACGCTCGTCGAGTATGTCATGGACCAGCATCGCATTGGCCGTGTAGCCCAGTTCGCGGTGCCTGACGACGATCCCGAAACGCTTGATGGCACCGTCTTCGAGCCAGTTGCCGATGCGCGCCAGCACTTCGTTTTCCGAGGCGCCGATGCGCTCGGCGATGAGGGCGAACGGGCGCATGAACAGCGGCAACCCCTCCTGCAGTACCGATACCAGGCGGCGCTCGGCCTCGCCGATCGGCGAAACAGGTTGCACCTTGTGTGCAGTGGCGCGGGTCCGGGGAGAATCGCCCTGCAGCGGAAAGCCGAGATCGATGTGAAACTCCTCGAGAAGCGGCAGCGCCAGCAAGGGATGGCCGGCCGCCTTTTCGATCGCCCCCAGCGTTGCCTGCAGGCGGCCTTCGCTGGCCGCAGTGACGACAAACCACAGGTTGTAGCGATGCTCGCGCTCGTAGTTGTGATTGACCTCGGGGAAGCGGTTGACCGCGGCAGCCACCGCTTCGAGTTGTTGTGCCGGCACCGCCATCGCGGCCAGCGTCGAAGCGCCGATCCGCTTCGGCGCGAACACCGCCCCGACGCGCGAAATCTTGCCCTCGCGGCGCAGCTTTTCGAGGCCGGTGAGGACTGTTCGCTCGCCGACGCCGAGGCGAGCCGCGAGCTCGGCAAAGGGTGCCGGACACAGCGGGAAATCACGCTGGAACTCGTTGAGCAGGCGGAACTCGAGGGCGCTGTCCATCAGAAGCCGATCCGGTTGGCGCGGGCGGTGAAGAAGATGCCGGATGGGCTGTCGGCGGCGATTTCCCCGAGCCGGGTGAAGGTCGCGGTATCGTAGATCAATACCTTGTTGTCGTCACGCGCCGAGAGCCAGACATTCTCGCCGCGCGGTGAAAACTCCATGTGCAGGATGCCCTTGCCCGGCTCGAAGGCATGCACAACCCTGCCCGCCAGCGTATCGATGACATCCATCTTGCCGTTGTCCGGAAAGGCGAAGTTGACCCAGACCTGGCGACCATCAGGACGCGCCATGACGAACACCGGCTGGCCGCGCACCGGGATGCGCCCGACTTCCTTCCATGTCGCGACATCGACGACCAGCACCTCGTGGCGGCCGATCGCCGGCAGGTAGGCTCTGCCCTGCGCGACCGACCAGCCGCGCAGGTGCGGCATCTTGAACACCGGCAGCTTCTCTTGGCCGCGGCCGTAGTTTTCGAGAATCTTGCGCGCCCCCTTTTCCGGCTGCCACAGGTCGACCATGGCGACGCCGTCCTCGCCAAACAGGCCGGCCAGGAAATAGCGCCCGTCGGGTGTCACCAGACCGTCGTAGGGCTGGATACCGGCGGGAAAGCGCTGCGTCTTCGGTTGTTTCGGGTTACTGAAATCGCTGACCCAGATTTCGCCGCCCTCGAACAGGGTATAGGCGAACCTGTTGCCGGAGGAATCCGCGAGGCCGACGACCTTGGAGAATCTGCCGGGCGCGTACTCGGCCGGCACCTCGGAGAGCAGTTCGAGGGTTTCGGCATCGAAGGCCTTGATGCCGCCCGGCGTGTAGTTCTGGGCAACGACGATACGGCCATCCTGCGAGATCGAACCGCCGATGGCGTTGCCCGACTGCATGACGCGCTTGACGATGCGCCCTTCCAGCATGTCGATCTTGGTCAGCCCGCCATCGCGCCCGAAGACGAAGGCGTAGCGACCGTCGCGTGAATAGACGGCAGAGGCGTGCGAAAGGTCGCCCAGTCCGTCGATGCGCGCATAGGGCTGGCGCGATGTCGTGTTGACCAGCGTGACGCGGCCGCTGGCACGCTCGATGACCAGGCCGAGATCGCCGGTGCCGCGTAATTGCTGGCCGGCACAGGCAGCCAGCAGAAAAGCCAGGAGCAGGCTCAGGAAGATTCGCATCGCGCCCTCATTGCGGGAAACCAGTCATCAATTCTTGCACGATCCACGCCGCTTCGTCTTCCGAGATGAATCGCTTCCACGGCGGCATTGGCGTGCCCGGGCGGCCGTAGTAGATCGTCGCGGCGAGGCCTGCGGGCGGCTTGTCCTTGAGCGTTTCCGGCAGCAGGGCCGGACCGAGGCCGCCGTTGAGCGTCATCCCGTGGCACGAGCCGCAATCCTGGCGGACCAGATGCACCAACTGCTGCTGTCGGGCCGCATCCGGCCCGGCGGCCAGTGCTGCGGTCGACCCCAGAAAGAGGGCGAAAACCAGCCTAGTCGACAACAATCACGACGCCTTTCATTTCGGGATGCGGCCCGCAGGTGTACTCGTAGCGCCCCGGCTTCGTGAATTGGCGCTCCCAGCTCTCGTCGGGAAACATGCGTTCCGATTCCCGGCCGCCTTCGGCCGGGAACAGTACCGAGTGACTGGTCCGTTTCTCGCCATTGACCCAGCGCACGGATTCGCCGCTGCGGATCGTCACCTCCGGCGGGACGAACTTGTAGCCCTCGATGCGCACATCCGCCATCGTCTGGGCCATGGCAGAAAACGAAAGAAGCGCCAGCAGGACCGGCGCTCCCTTCGCAATCAGCCTTCCGGCAAACATCATGATCCCGGAAAGCGGACGAAATTACTGCTTCGCCGCCTTCACATCACCGTCGACGCCGAGGCCGATGGTGTGGTTGAAGGAAACGTGGTGGAAGCGGCCACCGGCGTTGTCGGCGTGAATCGCCACGCCGAACGGAACCGCCTTGCCGGGGGCGAGCTTGACGCCGCCGTCCAGCTTGCGGGTGAAGGTCACCGTGTAGGTGTCACCCGACTTGGCGCCTTCCGCCATCACGCCGGCCTTGCCGCCTTCCATGTTGCGCTTGTCGGTGACCGTGCCGTCAACCGCCTTGCCGCCACCGCCGCTCTTCCACTGCATCAGGTCCATCGCCCCCGGCGTGGCGTACTTGGTCTTCTTGTCGTCGGCGCCCGGCATCGTGCGCGCGTCCTTGTGGCAGGCACCCCAGCAGCCGGCTTGTTCGCTCAGCGGCACCTTGTCGTTGGGGAACATGACCGTTGCCTTGAGTTCATTGTCCTTGTCGGAATGGTCGAAGCCACCAGCCGGAGCCTTGAAGGTCAGGCGCAGGTAGAGGTTGGTCGCGTCGTAGGCGGCCTGAACGCCGACCGGATAGGTCATCGTCTTCGGTGCGCCCTTCGGCTCCATTTCCTTGCCGGCCAAGCGCTTCAGGTCGATGTCCAGTTTGCCACCATCATTGTGGCAACCGGCGCAGGTTTCGCCCTTCTTCAAACCACTGGCGCCGCTATGGTCGCGGCTCTGTACCCATTCAACCGGCGACACACCCGGATGAATGACCGGGATATTCTTGGTTGGCACCTTGCTCCAGTCCGGAGCAGCCTGGGCAATCGGGGATCCGAGGGCCATCAGGGCACCGAACACGAACAGCGAGCTCAATTTCTGGTTCATCTTCATCTCCATTTCATAAACGACGGGGGCTTCCGCCCCCGTTGAGTTCCATCAAATCAAGGCTTGACCCGGATCAGTAAATGTCGTGCTGCGTGTTGTAGACATTGAACTTGCCGGTCGGCGTGATCATCTTCGGATCGGTGATCACCTTCTTGACCTTCAGCGTCGCGTCGTCATAAACCACGATGGCGGATTGGTCGGTCTTGCCGCCCCACAGGGAGATCCAGACTTCCTTGCCGTCGGCCGAGTATTCCGGATGGACCGCGCGCTTGGTTGCCTTGGTTTCCGGCATACCCGAATCCTTGGCAACATTCAACACGGCCTTCGGCTTGGAAAGGTCAGCCATGTCCCAGACGGCGACCGATTCAGCCAGTGTCTTGTCCGGGTTCTGTGGCGAGTCTGCCCACAGGTGCTTGGACTTCGGATGCGTCTTGACGAACAGGTTGCCCGGAACGTGCTTGACTTCCTGAACGACCTTCCAGTTGTATTGCTTGTACTGGGCGTTCTTCGGAGTGTCCGACGGGGTCGAGATCAGGGTCAGAACATCGGCACCGAGGTGACCGGTCGTCCACACCGGACCGAACTTGGGATGGGTGAAGTTGGCGCCGCGTCCCGGGTGCGGGATCTTGGCGGTATCGACCAGTGCGGCCAGCTTGCCGGTCTTGGTGTCGACCGCGGCGATCTTGTTCGAGGCATTGGCAGCCACCAGGAAGTAGCGCTTGGAGGCATCCCAGCCGCCGTCATGCAGGAACTTGGCGGAAGCGATCGTGGTGACCGTCAGGTTTTCGATGTCGGCGTAATTGACCAGCAGGATCTGACCAGTCTCCTTGATATTGACGACCCATTCCGGCTTGATGAACGAAGCCACGATGGAAGCGACGCGCGGTTCCGGATGGTACTCGCCATCGACCGTCATGCCACGGGTCGAAACCACCTTGCGCGGCTTCAGCGTATCGCCATCCATGATGACGAACTGGGGCGGCCAGTAGGAACCGGCAATCGCGTACTTGTCTTCAAAGCCCTTGAACTTGGAGGTATCGACCGAACGGGCATCGAAGCCGATCTTGACTTCAGCCACGACGGACGGCTTTTCCATCCAGAGGTCGATCAGGCTCAGGCGACCGTCGCGACCGATGACATAAACATAACGACCGGAAGCGGAGAGGCGGGAGATGTGGACCGCATAGCCGGTCTTGACGATGCTGACGATGTCCTTGGTGTCGCCGTCGATCAGCGCCACTTCGCCGGTGTCACGCAGGGTGACCGAGAACAGGTTCTTCAGATTGAGCTTGTTCATCTGCTTCTTCGGACGCTGGTCGACCGGGACGATCACCTTCCAGGAATCCATCGTGTCCTTGAAGCTGTACTCGGGCGGCACGTCCGGGGTGTTCTGGATGTACTTGGCCATCAGGGCGATGTCATCCTTGGTCAGGATGTCGTCGAAGTTCACCATGCCACCATCGGTACCGTAACCAATGATCTTTTCCAGACGCGTCTGGCCGAGCTTGAGCGTGCCACCCTCGGTGACGTTGCCGTCCTTGTCCTTCTTGGTCCAGTGCGGCTCGAGGTTCTTGCCGGTTGCGCCCTTGCGCAGCACGCCGTGACAACCGGCGCAACGCTCGAAGTAAGTCTTCTTGGCTTGTTCCTTCTCGGCTGCCGTCAACGCCGGAGCCGCCTTGGCAGCATCCTGGGCAAAGGCGGTACCCATGGCAAACGCCATGGCCGACATTGCAAGCATCCCCACTACGGTTTTTTTCATCTTCCTCTCCTGGAAATAAAACATAGCCGCGCCCATCCGCGAACGCAATAGCCGCTAGATTGAACCACCCGCCACTTCGCATCCTTGATCCCAATCAATTTTGTTTTTATAAGCAATCTCGAATTTGACAATGCTTCTGGCCATCGCCAACCGGGTCGCTCATACTTCGCACAGGGGACTGCGATCCGCGCCCCTTTCCTATTGGCAGACGCCCCGTCCGGCATTAGGATGGCCACCCAATTGATTCCGATATCGTGATGAAAAAAGACGACAAACTCGAAGCCGGCAAGGTCTGGCTGGTCGGCGCCGGCCCGGGGGACCCGGACCTGCTCACCATCAAGGCGGCGCGCCTGATTGCCCATGCCGATGCGCTCGTGTTCGACCACCTCGTCGGTAAAGGCATCATGGATCTGGCGCGCCCGGACGCGCGCCGCATCTATGCCGGCAAGGAGGCCTCCAATCACGCTCTGCCCCAGCAATCGATCAACCACTTGCTGGTCGACTTGGCGCGCGAAGGTCTCTCCGTGATCCGCCTCAAGGGTGGCGACCCGTTTATTTTCGGGCGCGGTGGCGAGGAACTGGAAACCCTTGCCGCATCCGGCACACCTTTTGAGGTCGTTCCCGGGATCACCGCCGCAACCGGTTGTGCCGCCTATTCGGGATTCCCGCTGACCCATCGCGACCATGCCCAGGCCGTCACCTTCGTGACTGGCCACCTCAAGGACGGCACCGTAAATCTCGACTGGCCGGCACTCGCCCGGCCGGGCCAAACGGTCGTCTTCTACATGGGCCTGGGCGCCGCCGGCGAGATTGCCCAGCAGATGATCAATCATGGCCTGTCCTCGCTGACCCCGGCCGCGGTCGTCTGCAACGGGACCTCCCCGACCCAGCGAACGCTCCTCGCAACGCTAGGCACCTTGGCAGAGCGCATCGCCGAAACCCGCATCAAGCCGCCGGCGCTGATTGTCGTCGGCAGCGTGGTCAACCTGCATGCCAAACTCAACTGGTTCGAACAGAAATGAAACTCATCGCGCTCCTCGCCTTACTCTTCATCCTCCCGGCCCACGCCTATTCCGGCAAGGAACTCCGCGCGGACTGCCTGGCGGCCGAAGGCAACCTCGCCGCCAGCCCCGAACCCGATCAGCCTTCGCGGGGGGCGCGCTGTCTCGGCTACCTGGAAGGCTTCGTCGATGGCTACGCCATCAGCGACCACCTGGCCGAAACGGTGGGAGTAAAGCTGAATGCGTTCTGCCTGCCAAAGAGCCGCGATCTCACCAGCCGCCTGGTGCGTTCGGTCCTGGCGCACCTGGACCGGCAGCCGCCCAACCCGGAAGGCAGCACGGCCACGCTGGTCGCTGCCGCGCTCTCGCGCACCTTCCCGTGCACCGAGTTGCTTGAACCGCGCAAGTGATTCGGAGATAATCCGGCCTCCACTTGCCCCGGTGGCGGAATCGGTAGACGCAGCGGATTCAAAATCCGCCGCCGCAAGGTGTGCCAGTTCGAGTCTGGCTCGGGGCACCAGTAACGACAAATCGGCTTTCCCTGTGGAAAGCCGATTTTGTTTCCCCAAGCTTATCCCTGCCCATGTCGCTGACGGTCGACGACTTCGACTTTCCTCTTCCGCCCGAACTGATAGCCCAACACCCGGCGCCCGAGCGCACCGGCAGCCGGTTGCTGCATGTCTGCGGTCGACAGTGTGTTGACCGCAAATTCGCTGACCTGCCCGGACTGTTGCGTGCCGGCGACCTGCTGGTCTTCAACGATACGCGCGTCATCAAGGCGCGGTTCTTCGGGCAAAAGGACAGCGGCGGCCAGGTAGAGGTCATGCTCGAACGCATCGTCGATACGACCCATGGCATCGCCCAGATCCGCGCCAGCAAGTCGCCGAAACCGGGAACGCGCCTGAAACTTGCCGACGCCTTTGAGGTCGTCGTCACCGGGCGGGCCGGGGCGAGCGGCGAATTCTTCGCCCTGGAACTGGTCGACCGCGCCCCGAATGAGGTGCCCTTGGGCTACAACAGCCTTTGGGACCTGGCCGAGCAGTACGGCAAGCTGCCGCTGCCCCCCTACATCGAACACCCGGCCGACAATGCCGACGAAACGCGTTACCAGACGGTCTATGCCCGCGCGCCGGGCGCCGTCGCCGCCCCCACCGCCGGCCTGCATTTCGACGAGGCGATGCTGGACACGCTGCGGACGCAAGGCGTCACCACCGCCTTCCTGACCCTGCACGTCGGCGCCGGGACCTACCAGCCGGTACGCGTCGACAAGATCGCCGACCACCGGATGCACAGCGAGCGCTTTGACATCCCGCCCGCCACCGCTGACGCCATTGCCGCCACCCGAGTCGCCGGCGGGCGCGTCGTTGCCGTCGGCACGACCAGCCTGCGCGCGCTCGAGTCGGCCGCCTTGATCGATGGCAGCGTGCGCCCCGGCCCGGCCGAGACCGCCATCTTCATCACGCCCGGCTATTGCTTCAAGGTCGTCGACCGCCTCCTTACCAACTTCCACCTGCCGAAATCGACGCTGCTGATGCTGGTGTCGGCCTTCGCCGGTTACGATGCCATCCGTGCCGCCTACACCCATGCGGTCGCCGAGCGCTACCGCTTCTTCAGCTACGGCGATGCGATGCTCCTGGAAAGATCCGATGCAGTTTGAACTCATCACCACCGACGGCGCCGCCCGCCGCGGAACGTTGACGCTGGCCCACGGCACTGTCCAGACGCCGGTCTTCATGCCGGTCGGCACCTACGGCACGGTCAAGGCGATGACGCCACAGGCGCTTGACGACATCGGCGCGCAGATCTGCCTCGGCAACACCTTCCACCTCTGGCTGCGCCCGGGGCTGGACGTCGTCCGCGCACACAACGGCCTGCACGACTTCATGGGCTGGCACAAGCCGATCCTCACCGATTCCGGCGGCTTCCAGGTCTTTTCCCTCGGCGCAATGCGCAAGATCAGCGAGGAAGGCGTCAATTTCAGTTCGCCGATCGACGGCGCGAAGCTCTTTCTGACACCGGAAATCTCGATGCGGATTCAACACGTGCTGAACTCCGACATCGTCATGATCTTCGACGAATGCACGCCCTACCCGGCGACGCGCGACGAGGTCGCGAATTCGATGCGCCTGTCGCTGCGCTGGGCGCAACGGAGCCACGACGAGCACAACCGGCTGGAAGCCACGAACGCCCTCTTCGGCATCGTCCAGGGCGGCATGTACGAGGATCTGCGCGACGAGTCACTGGCCGCGCTCGACGCCATCGGCTTCGACGGCATGGCCATCGGCGGCCTCTCGGTCGGTGAACCGAAGGACGAGATGGCGCGCATCCTCACCCACGTCGCCCCGAAACTGCCGGTCGACAGGCCGCGCTACCTGATGGGCGTCGGCACGCCGGAAGACTTGGTGCAGGCGGTCAAGGCCGGCATCGACATGTTCGACTGCGTGATGCCGACGCGCAACGCGCGCAACGGCCACCTGTTCACCCGCTTCGGCGACATCAAGATCAAGAACGCCCGGCACAAGACCGACACCGGCCCGCTCGACCCGAGCTGCACCTGCTATACCTGTACGCATTTCAGCCGCGCCTACCTGCACCACCTGTTCCGCGCCCGCGAAATTCTCGGCAGCATGCTCAACACCATCCACAACCTGCATTTTTACCAGACGATGATGGCTGAAATGCGTGCCGGAATCATGGCAGGCAGCCTCGACATTTGGACAGCGCGCTTTGCGCATGATCGAACGTCCGGGCAGTGATAGAATCACGCGTTTTTATTCTCAGCTATCTGGAGTTCTGATCATGATTAGTCTTGCCCACGCCCAAGCTGCAGGAGCCTCCGCCGATCCGACCGGCAGCCTGATGCAGTTTCTGCCAATGATCCTGATGTTCGCCGTGCTGTGGTTCCTGATGGTCCGCCCACAAATGAAGAAGGCCAAGGAGCACAAGGCACTGCTGTCCGCGCTGGCCAAGGGCGACGAAGTGGTCACCCAAGGTGGGATTCTCGGCCGGATCACCAAGGTTGACGAAAGCTATGTGACCGTTGAAATCGCCGCAGGCACGGAAGTGATCGTGCAGAAGCCTTCGATCGGCCTGGTTCTGCCCAAGGGTACGCTGAAGTCACTGTAATCACCCCGGAAGGCGGCCGCTGGCCGCCTTTTTTGCCTTGAAGCCGCCATGAATCGCTACCCCCTCTGGAAGTACATTACCGTCGCCGTCGCGCTGGTGCTGGGCTTCATCTACACCCTGCCCAATTTCTTCGGCGAGTCGCCGGCGGTACAGGTCTCCAGCGCCAAGGCCACGATCAAGGTCGACGACAAGGCCCGAGCCCGCGTCGAGGAAGCCCTGAAAACGGCCGGCATCACGAACAACGGAATCCAGCTCGACTTCAACGGGGTCAAGACCCGGCTTACCGACACCGATACCCAGCTGCAGGCGAAGGACGTCCTCGAGAAGACCTTCAATCCGGATCCCGCCGACCCGCAGTATGTCGTCGCCCTGAACCTGCTTTCCGCCTCGCCGCAGTGGTTGACCGCGTTGCGCGCCTTGCCAATGTACTTGGGCCTCGACCTGCGCGGCGGCGTGCACTTCCTGCTGCAAGTCGACATGAAAGGCGCGCTGACCAAGCGTCTCGACTCCCTGTCAGCCGATCTCCGCACTGTCCTGCGCGACAAGAACCTGCGCCATGCCGGCATCGGCCGCGAGGGCGATCGCCTGGTCATCAAGTTCCGCGAGGTCGATATCCGCGACAAGGCGCGCAACGTGATCGGCGACAGCCAACCCGATCTGATCGTCACCGAGCAGGGCGAAGGCAGCGACCTCAGGCTGGTCGCCACGCTGAAACCGGAGGCCCAGAAGAAGATCGGCGAATTCGCGCTCAAGCAGAACATCACGACACTGCACAACCGGATCAACGAACTCGGCGTCGCCGAACCGGTCATTCAGCAGCAAGGCTCCGACCGCATCGTCGTCCAGTTGCCGGGCGTGCAGGACACCGCCAAGGCCAAGGACATTCTTGGCCGCACCGCGACCCTCGAAATCCGCATGGTCGACGATTCCCCGGGCGCGCTCGAAGCCGCACTGGGCGGCACCCCGCCGTTCGGCACCGAGGTTTACAACGAGCGTGGCGGCCAGCCGCTGCTGGTCAAGAAGCAGGTCGTCCTGACCGGCGACCGCCTGACCGACGCGCAGCCCGGCTTCGACAACCAGACCCAGGAGCCGGCCGTCCACCTGACCCTCGACTCGGCCGGCGCCCGCATCTTCAAGGACATCACCCGCGACAATGTCGGCAAGCGCATGGCCATCCTGCTGATCGAGAAGGGCAAGGGTGAAGTCGTCACCGCACCGGTCATCCGCACCGAGATCGGTGGCGGCCGCGTCCAGATTTCCGGCCGCATGAGCAGCATGGAAGCCAACGACACCGCGCTGCTGCTGCGCGCCGGTTCGCTGGCGGCGCCGATGGACATCATCGAGGAACGCACCATCGGCCCCAGCCTCGGCGCCGACAACATCAGGAAGGGTTTCCACTCGACGATGTGGGGCTTTGCCGCCATCGCCCTGTTCATGATTCTCTACTACCAGATGTTCGGCGTCGTGTCGGTGCTGGCGCTGGCCTCCAACCTGCTCTTCCTCGTCGCCATCCTGTCGCTGCTCCAGGCCACGCTCACGCTGCCCGGAATCGCCGCCATCGCCCTGACGCTCGGCATGGCGATCGACGCCAATGTGCTGATCAACGAGCGCATCCGTGAGGAACTGCGCGCCGGCATGCCGCCGCAGGCGGCGATCTCGGAAGGCTACGAGCGCGCCTTCGGGACGATTCTCGACTCCAACATCACGACGCTGATCGCCGGCCTCGCCCTGCTGATCTTCGGCTCCGGGCCGATCCGCGGCTTTGCCGTGGTGCACTGCCTCGGCATCCTGACCTCGATCTTTTCGTCTGTGGTCGTCTCGCGCTCGCTGGTGAACCTGATCTACGGCCGCCAGAGAAAGCTGACCAAGGTCGCCATCGGGCAGATCTGGAAACCAGGCAGCAGCACCGACACGGCTGCGGTCAACGGCCAGAAATAAGGAAAAACGGTCATGGAATTCTTCCGGATCCACAAAGACATCCCCTTCATGCGCCATGCGCTGAAGTTCAACATCATTTCGCTGCTCACCTTCCTGCTCGCAGTGGCTTTTCTGTTCACCAAGGGCCTTCACCTGTCGGTGGAATTCACCGGCGGCACACTGATCGAGGTCGCCTACCAGCAGGCGGCCGATCTCGAGAAGATTCGCGGCGCGCTCGGCAAGTCCGGTTTCAACGACTACTCGGTGCAGAATTTCGGATCGTCGCGGGACGTCATGATCCGCCTGCCACTCAAGAGCGACCAGAACACATCGCAGCTTGGCGAATCGGTCATGAAGTCGCTGGAAGCCGAAGCGCCTGGAGCCCAATTGCGCCGGGTCGAGTTCGTCGGCCCGCAAGTCGGCAAGGAACTCGCCGAAAATGGCGCCATGGCCCTGCTGCTGGTCGTCATCGGCATCGTCATCTACCTCGCCTTCCGCTTCGAATGGCGTTTCTCGGTATCGGCGATCATCGCCAACCTGCACGACGTGGTGATCATCCTCGGGTTCTTCGCCTTTTTCCAGTGGGAATTTTCGCTGTCGGTACTGGCCGCCGTGCTCGCCGTTTTGGGGTACTCGGTCAATGAATCGGTGGTCGTCTTCGACCGCGTACGTGAAACCTTCAGAAAGGTGCGCGGGCTGACCACCCCGCAGGTGCTCGACCATGCCATCACCAGCACGATCAGCCGGACAATCATCACCCACGGCTGTACCCAGTTGATGGTCCTGTCGATGCTGGTCTTCGGCGGCGAAACCCTGCACTACTTCGCCATGGCGCTGACCATCGGCATCTGCTTCGGCATCTACTCGTCGGTGCTGGTCGCCAGCCCGCTGGTCATGTGGCTGGGCGTTTCGCGCGAGCAGTTCATCCGGCAGACAAAGGTCATCGAAGGCGCCAACGAGGACGGTGCAGTCGTCTGACCCGGCTCGCCACAAAAAAACCGCCCTCCTCCGGGCGGTTTCTCGTGGCTGATCGTTTCTCGCGTCAGAACGTCATCGTGTCGAGGAGCTTCATCATTTCACCGGTACGCGGGCGGGCCCTGTTCTCGCCGCCGTGCACCGTGCCCACTTTCCTGGCGTTCATCCGTTCGAGATTGCTGACATAGGCCTTGGCCGGTAGCGGCAGGTAGTTCGCCTCCTGGACCAGACGGGCGCCGTTCTTCATGAAGTACTCGACAAATTCCTTGACTGCGGGTTTTTCGAGCGACTTCTCATTGACATACATGAAGACCGGACGCGACAGCGGCTGATAACTGCCATCGCGAATGTGCTCGGCCGTCGGCAGGACCGCCCCCTTCCCGTCACTGATCGCCACCGCCTTCAGCCTCTTCTGGTTTTCAATGTAGTAGTCGAGGCTCAGATAGCCTATGGCATCCTTGTCTTCAGCGATGCGCTGCGCCAGAACACCGTGGTCTTCCGTCCTGCTCACGTCGCTGCGGCTGGACCTGAAGGTGCCGACAACCACTTCGGTGAACGACTCGAAGGTGCCCGAATTGGCGCCTGGCGCATAGAGATTGATCTTCTGGGCGGGCCATGCCGGGTTGAGATCCTTCCAGGTATTGATCTTGCCCTGCGCCTTCGGCTCCCAGAGCTTTCTCAACTCGGCCACGCTCATGCTGCTGACAAAGGTATTTTGCGGATTGACCACGACCGTCAATGCATCGTAGGCAAGCGGCATCTCGTAGAAGCGGACGCCGGTCTTGGCGCACTCGTCCATTTCCTTCGTGAGGATCGGTCGCGAGGCATTCGTGATGTCCGTTTCGCCGGCACAGAACTTGGTGAACCCGGCACTGGTTCCGGAAACACCGACATTGACGTGGACCTCATGCAGCTTGGCGGTCTGGAATTCCTGGGCGGCAGCTTCGGTAATCGGATAGACGGTGCTCGAGCCGTCAATCTTGATTACCGCCGAGGCGCCGACGGCGACAGGGCTGAAAGCAAGCGTCGCGCAAAAAGCGACAGCGGGGAGAAGCGAGAATACCTTGGGTCCTGACGTACGTTTCATGCTGAGTCTCCGTGGCTGGAATGGAATGGACTGGAACAACCGAGAAAGTCGGCCGTCGAAGCGGCCTGTTTTGCATCGCACTGCCGCTCCCGCGGCCATGAGATGCTGTGTGAGCCGAAACTGCGCTTGCCCCCGCTACAGCCGCCTCGCCGAGGCAAAATGCCTTGCGGTGGCAAGCACAACCCCTTCGCGGACAGTGTCTTAAGGACTTCGCTGGCAATGACTTTTGACAGTGACCGCCAGACTGTAGGATACTGGACAGTTAATTTCTCAGATAACAAATTCCTGTGCTTGTCAACATCTTCTTCAAGGCAACATCTTAGCCATGAGCACTCAAAAGGCTTCTCCCGAGATCTCCTTCGACGACCCCGCCCGCCACGGCATGACCCAGCGGGTCACATGGATCAGCGTGGTGGTCAATGTCTTCCTGACCGCTGCCCAGGTCGTTGCCGGCATCATCGCCCATTCTCAGGGCCTGATCGCCGACGGCCTGCATTCGCTTTCCGATCTCGTCTGCGACTTTCTGGTGCTCTTCGCCGCCCATCACAGCAAGGACCCGGCCGACGAAAGCCACCCCTATGGCCATGCCCGGATCGAGACCGCGGCCTCGTTCGCCCTCGGGGCAATCCTGGCAGTGACCGGCGCCGGGATCATCTGGAGCGCCGGGATCAAGCTGCAGGACCTCGACAATCTGCCGCCGGTGGCGCCGCTGGCGCTGTGGACAGCGGGGCTCGCGCTGATCGCCAAGGAAGGGCTGTTCCGCTACATGCTGCATGTCGGTGAACGGCTGCGCTCGCCGATGCTTATCGCCAATGCCTGGCATGCGCGCTCGGATGCCGCTTCGTCGCTGGTGGTCGCGGTGGGGATCGTCGGCAACATGATGGGCTACAACTTCGCCGACTCGGTCGCCGCTGTGATCGTCGGTTTCATGATCGTGCGCATGGGCGCGGTCTTCGCCTGGGAGGCGGTCCAGGAACTGATCGATACCGGACTCTCGATCGAGGAAGTGGACAGCATCCGCCAGGTCATCATCGATACGCCGGGGGTCACCAGCCTGCATGAACTGCGTACCCGCCGCATGGCCCATCGCTCACTGGTCGATGCCCATGTCTGTGTGGATCCGCGGATCAGCGTATCGGAAGGTCATCATATTGCCGAGTTGACCCGCAAGCGGATACTCGACAGCCACGAGTCGGTTTCCGATGTGCTTGTTCATGTCGACGTCGAGGAAGATCCGGAACACGATGTCAAGAGTCAGGGCATGCCCGATCGCGAGGAGCTGACCCAGGCCCTCGCGCCCCTGCTCGCCGGCCTGCCGGAACCGCAGCGCATCCTGCTGCACTATCTCGACGACCGGATCGAGGCCGAGGTCTACCTGCCGCGCGAAACGCTCGAGAATGCTGCCGCCGTGAGCCGGGCCGAACACGATATCTGCCGGCAACTGACCAAGCATCCCCTGGTCAGCGCGCTGTCGATCAACTACCGGCAGCGGGTCTTTCCGGCCAAAGGTCGCTGATTGCCGTCCGGGTTCAAACCTCGAAAAGGTGCTTGACGCGTAGCGCCGGCCCGCCCTGTTCGATGGCGATCAGGCGGTCGATATTGGGGTGCTTGCCGGGATAGCTGCGGGCATCGTCGGTATGCTCGGCAAAGATCTCCAGCCCCTTTCTTGCGGCTTCGTGATTGATCGAGCCGTAGGTTTGCGCCAGATGGTTGTACACCGCCAGCGAACCCTGACTGCCCGGCTTGTTCTCGATGGTGGCGACGACATTGCCGTCGGCGGCGAACAGGTTGATGGCGGCGAGGTGGGAGGTGCCCGGGAGTTTCTTCAGGTTTTCAGCAAAAGACATTTAACTCATTTCCCGTTTGGTGAAGATCAGGCCGGCAACGAAGCCGACCAAGAAGGATTTGACCGGAATGGCGAAAGCGCTTCTTCGGTCGGCGTCAGCAACCGGATCGCCCGTAGCAGGCCGAGGATGAGCCGCCGGCGAGGCCAGCCCGCAGGCGCAACTGGAACCGGTGGCACACGCCTCCTGCGCGCCATCGCTCCGGCCTCTCAGATACGCCTGGCCAGCTCGGCTGCCTTGCCGGTGTAGTCCCACGGCGTCAGCTTCAGGAGTTCGGCCTTGGCGGTTTCCGGAATTTCCAGCGTCGCCACGAAAGCCTGCATGCCCTCGCGCGAGACGCGGGTGCCGCGGGTCAGTTCCTTGAGCTTCTCGTAGGCGTTCGGCACTGCGTAGCGGCGCATGACTGTCTGGATCGGCTCGGCGAGCAGTTCCCAGTTGGCGCCGAGGTCGGCCATCATCAGGTCGGCGTTGACTTCCAGCTTGCTCATGCCTTTCAACAGCGAATCGTAAGCCAGC
Source organism: Azonexus sp. (assembly GCA_040275885.1). Taxonomy (GTDB): domain Bacteria; phylum Pseudomonadota; class Gammaproteobacteria; order Burkholderiales; family Rhodocyclaceae; genus Azonexus. The sequence goes on from JBEOKN010000069.1 coordinate 37,306, forward strand.
AGGGTGTAGCCAAGGCCGACGCCCATGTTGCGCAGCACGGTGGAGTCGGTCAGGTCGCGCTGCCAGCGCGAGATCGGCAGCTTTTCGGCGAGATGCCTGAGCACCGCGTTGGCCAGGCCGAGGTTACCTTCGGAATTCTCGAAGTCGATCGGATTGACCTTGTGCGGCATGGTCGACGAGCCGATCTCACCGGCCTTGACCTTCTGCTTGAAGAAGCCGAGGGAAATGTAGCCCCAGATGTCGCGGTCGAGGTCGATCAGGATGCTGTTGGCACGCGCGAAGGCATCGAACAGTTCGGCCAGCGCATCGTGCGGTTCGATCTGGATCGTGTAGGGGTTGAAGGTCAGGCCCAGCGACTCGACGAAACGCCTGGCAAAGCCTTCCCAGTCGTAACCCGGGTAGGCGGCGAGGTGGGCGTTGTAGTTGCCGACCGCGCCGTTGATCTTGCCAAGCAGTTCGACGGCGGCGATGCGGGCGCGGGCGCGCTGCAGGCGCCAGGCGACGTTGGCCATTTCCTTGCCGAGCGTCGTCGGCGTTGCCGGCTGGCCGTGCGTACGGCTCATCATCGGCACGTCGGCGTTGACGTGGGCCAGTTCGCGCAGACGCTCGACCAGCCTGTCCAGCATCGGCAGCATGGCCTGCTCGCGCGCGCCCTGGCACATCAGTGCATGCGACAGATTGTTGATGTCTTCGGAGGTGCAGGCAAAGTGAATGAATTCGCTGACCTTGACCACTTCGGCATTAGCCTTGGTGCGCTCCTTGATCCAGTACTCGAGGGCCTTGACGTCATGGTTGGTCACTGCTTCTATGGCCTTGACCTCCGCCGCCTGCTGCGGCCCGAAGCTGGCGACCAGCCCATCGAGCTCGGCTGCGGTCGACGCCGAAAAAGCCGGAATTTCCGCAAAATGCGGCTCGCCGGCCAAAGCCTTCAGCCATTCGATTTCCACCCGCAGGCGGCAACGAATCAGGCCAGACTCGGAAAAATGCGCACGCAGCGCATCGACCTTGCCAGCATAGCGGCCGTCAAGCGGGGAGAGCGCGGTCAGGGGATCGCAGTTCATGGAGCCGTCCTTTTCGTCAAGCCTGCAATTTTACCCGCGCGGCGCAGGGCTGCGCCATACGCTATAATCGGCCACCCAAAAATTTCAGAGCATGCGATGAACCTGATCGGCTCCCATACTAGCCCTTACGTGCGCAAGGTGCGCATCGTGCTGGCGGAAAAGAAAATCGACTACGATTTCGTCATTGACTCGCCCTGGCTTGCCGGCACTGCGGTGCCCAACGTCAATCCACTGGGCAAGATTCCGGCACTGATCCTGGACGATGACACACCGCTGTTTGACTCCCGGGTCATCGCTGAATACATCGACAGCGTGACCCCAAACAACAAGCTCTTGCCTTCGTCCAATCGCGAGCGCACCGAGGTCAAGCGCTGGGAAGCCGTCGCCGATGGCATGTGCGACGCCGCCACCACCGCTTTCCTCGAAGCCAAGCGCCCCGAGACGCAGAGAAGCGATGACTGGATTGCGCGGCAGCGTGAAAAGATCAAGCGCAGCCTCGATTTCATGGCAGCCGAACTGGGCGAAAGCAGCTACTGCATGGGCACCCATTTCTCGCTGGGCGACATCGCCGTCGGAAGCGCTCTGGGCTATCTTTGCTTCCGCTTCCCCGACATCGCCTGGCAGGAATCCCACCCCGGTCTCGCCAGGCTCTACGCCAAGCTGATGAAGCGCCCGTCGTTTGTGGACACCACGCCGCACGACTGACGCACCACGACGGGAAAACACCGAAGGGCGCCGGCGGCGCCCTTGCCTATTGGAGGGGTGCCGACCCCATCGCCTCGCCGAGCCTGACCGGCCGCGCTGGCGTCCAGTCGCGGTTGAACTGCACGACACCCGGCGGGAACAGCATCACTACCGTCGACCCGAGCAGGAAGCGGCCCATCTCGTCGCCCTGGCGAAAGTCCAGTTGCCGGTCGCTGTAGTCCCATTCACGGATATGCCCCGGACGCGGCGGGTTGACCACCCCGTGCCAGACCGTCGCCATGCTGCCGACAATCGTCGCGCCGACCAGCGCCAGGACGAATGGCCCCTGCGTTGAATCGAAGACGCAGACGACCCGCTCATTGCGCGCAAACAGGCCGGGAACGCCACGCGCCGTCGTCGGATTGACCGAAAACAGCGCGCCGGGCACATGGATCATCCGCGTCAGACGACCGGCGCACGGCATGTGGATGCGGTGATAGTCGCGCGGGCTGAGGTAGAGGGTCGCGAAGGCGCCGTCCGCGAAACGGCCGGCAAGTTCGGCGTCACCGCCGACCAGCGCGGTGGTCGAATAATGATGGCCCTTGGCCTGGTAGATCTGGTCGCGCTCGATCGCCCCGAACTGGCTGATCGCCCCGTCGACCGGGCAGATGAAGTCAGCTGGCGCCAGCGGCCGCGCGCCGGCGCGCAACGGGCGCGTGAAGAACTCGTTGAAGCTGGCATAGCCGGCGATATCCGGATTGGCCGCCTCGGCCATGTCGACGCCGTAGCGCCCGACGAACCAGCGAATGAAGCGGGTCGTGACCCCTCCCGCTCGCGCGCTGGCAAGCTTGCCGGCGAGCACGGTCAGGGCCTGCTTGGGGATCAGGTATTGCGGCAGGACTGCGAGACGATCGGACACGAGGTTTCCTGGGGAAATGTTGCAAGCTGGATTGCCGGGCTCCCGGCAATCAGCGGATGACCCCGCCGCCAAGGCAGACGCGGCTCTCGTAGAGCACCACCGATTGCCCCGGCGTCAGCGCCCATTGCGGCTCGGCAAAGCGGACTTCGCAGCTTTCGCCGTCGACCCGCTCGACCTCGCAAGGTTGGTCGGCCGTGCGGTAGCGCGGTTTGGCGGTGTACACCCAGTGCGTATGCGGCGCCCGACCCGATACCCAGGAAAGCTGCTCGGCGACCAGCGAGTCCCTGAAGAGTGCAGGATGATCGTGCCCCTGCACGACATGGAGAACGTTCTTCTCCATGTCCTTGCCGGCGACGAACCAGGCATCGTGGTCACCACCACCGGGTGCGCCCGGCTCCCTGATGCCACCTATGTGGAGGCCCTTGCGCTGACCCAGGGTATGGAACATCAGGCCGTCGTGCTCACCGAGCACCTTGCCGTCATCGAGGCGGCGGATCTCGCCCTGCCTGGGCGGCAGGTAGCGGGCGAGAAAATCCTTGAACGGCCGCTCGCCGATGAAGCAGATGCCGGTCGAATCCTTCTTTGCCGCCACGTGCAGACCCTCGGCCTCGGCAATCTTGCGCACCTCGCGCTTGTAGAGATCGGCCAGCGGAAAGACGGTCTTCGACAGTTGCATCTGATTCAACCGGTAGAGAAAATAACTCTGGTCCTTGTTCCCGTCCTCGCCCTTGAGCAACTGGAATTCGCCGTCGAACTCGCGCACGCCGGCATAGTGGCCGGTGGCGATCTTCTCGGCGCCGAGTTGCAGGGCGTGGTCGAGAAAGGCCTTGAACTTGATTTCCGAGTTGCACAGTACGTCCGGGTTCGGTGTGCGGCCAGCCTGATACTCGCGCAGGAACTCGGCGAAGACGCGGTCGCGGTATTCGCTGGCGAAGTTGACCACCTCGACATCGATGCCAATGCGGTCGGCGACGCTCATCACGTCGACCAGATCCTGGCGTGACGAACAGTATTCCTCGCTGTCGTCGTCTTCCCAGTTCTTCATGAACAGCCCAATCACCTTCCAGCCCTGGCGCTTGAGCAACAAGGCCGCCACCGACGAATCGACCCCGCCGGACAAGCCGACCACCACAGTTTTTTCAGACATCGGGCCCCGCCCCCTTCTTCCATTCATCGAGTGGCAGGATCACCGCCGGCTCGCCATTGTCGACAAACCAGCTATCGACGACGAAACGGTGCGCGTCGCCTCCCGAGTTCTCCGCGATCACCGCCGACCAGTGCGCTGGAAAGATCAGCGCCCAGTTGCGCACTTCCGGATCCAGAACGCGATGCCAGCGCAGGCTGCCACGCGCTTCGAGGAGGCGCAACAGGCGCGTCGTCGACGTCGAATGATCAATGCAATCCATTTTCCCGGGCGCATGGCCGTCAGCATAGTTGCCGCCCCGGTCATTCCGGATGTCCGATTGCTCGCCCGCCCAGCCGTACATCCGCCCGATGGCGATGGCGAGCATTTTGCGCTCTTCATCGGGGTCGACCGCAACCACCAGTTGCTGATTGATCTCCCGCAAGCGTTCTTCGCTGAACTGCACTGACGCCTCGGCAATGCACCCGTAGCCGTAGCAGATCGGGACAATCTCATCGGCCGTCGACGAACCCCACCAGGCAACCAGCAAAGCAAGGACGAGACGGCGGAACATCAGGCGTAATGCACGAGCAGATCGAGCGGGTAGCACTTGCCGGCGACCATATCCTCGATGCAACGCAGGACCAGCGGGCTGCGATGGCGAGGCTGAATTGCCCGCACTTCATCGAGGGTCAGCCAGCGCGCGCGGATGATGCCTTCATCGAGCGGGCGCCCGGCTTCAAAACCGCGCAATTCACCACCAAAGGCGAAGCGCAGGTAGGTAATATTCTTGTGCGGATGCTTCCAGCTGTAGATGCCGATCAGGTGCGTCGGCTTGAAGCGGTAGGCGGTTTCCTCCAGCGCCTCGCGCGCGACCGCATCGACCAGCGCTTCGCCGTCCTCGAGATGGCCCGCCGGCTGATTGAAAGCCCGGCCAGCCGCGGTTTCTTCCTCGACCAGCAGGAACTTTCCATCACGCTGCACAACGGCAGCGACGGTGGCATTGGGTTTCCAGATCATGGATGGCTCAAACGGCAAAACCGCTATTTTACCTGCTGATTTGGGCTAAAATGGCCCGCTTTGAAGAGCATCATGGAGAATCGACCATGTCGATGGCGGATCGCGACGGTTTTATCTGGCAAGATGGCAGGCTTGTGCCCTGGCGCGAGGCCACCACCCATGTCCTCACGCACTCGCTGCATTACGGCATGAGCGTATTCGAGGGCGTCCGAGCCTACAAGACCGAACGCGGCACCGCCATTTTCCGTCTGGAAGACCACACCGATCGCCTGTTCAACTCGGCGCACATCTTCCAGATGGCGATGCCCTACGATCGCGAGACGATCAACGAAGCCCACAAGGAAGTGCTGCGTGCCAACAACCTGGAAGCCGGCTACCTGCGCCCGATCGCCTTCTACGGCTCGGAGAAGATGGGCGTCT
>JBEOKN010000070.1:0-24533 GCA_040275885.1 Azonexus sp.
TCCGGCACTGTCGCGGCGGTGGTCTTCGATCGTCAGCATGCGCCCATTGTATAATCCGCGACCACTCAAGAGACGAATCCGCCATGCTGATTACCCGCCGCCTCGAATTCGATGCGGGCCACCGCATCCCCGACCACCGCAGCCAGTGCCGTCACCTGCATGGCCACCGCTACGTCATCGAGATCACCTTGTCGGGAAATATCATCGACAAGGCCGGCGATGCGGCCAACGGCATGGTCATGGATTTCTCCCAGGTCAAGCATCTGGCGCGGGAACATCTGGTCGACGGTTGGGACCATGCCTTCCTTGCCTTTTCCGGCGATACCGCCGTTGTTGATTTCCTCAACTCCCTTTCCGGCCACAAGACGGTTCTCCTCGACCGCGTGCCGACGGCAGAGAATCTGGCCCGTATCGCTTTTGACCGCCTGAACGCCGTCTACCGCGACACCTACGGCAACCACCTGCAGCTGGAGCGCATCCGTCTCTATGAAACGCCCAACTGCTGGGCCGATGCAGCGCGCCGCCCTGCCGACTGACTCGCCCGGTCGCCAGGCGCGTTCCTGAGGCAGGTTTGTGCGGCACAAGACGCATGGCGAACTGCTAGCTCGCCGACTTCCTTGCCCGTTTTGCTTCGTACATCTTTCCGTCAGCTTCTGCTATCAGCGCCGCAACATCGGCGTGCTGGCTCGGGTCATAGAGGGCCAGTCCGGAACTCATCGCCACGACAAATGGTTTGCCTGCGGTAGCGGATATTTCCTCGAGCCGCTTCTCGATCCGCCCGACCAGCATGCGCGCGTCCGGCTCAGGGCATCCGTGCAACACCAGCATGAATTCATCGCCCCCGAGTCTGATCGCCAGGTCGCCTTTGCGCACCGAGTCCGTCAGCACCGTTGACGCCGTTCTGATCATCCAGTCGCCCTCTTTGTGGCCATAGTTGTCGTTGGCTTTCTTGAGCCCGTCAAGATCAGCGTAACAAACGGCAAGTGGCGTGGCGTCGCGCTTGGCGCGCTCCACCGCCTTGTCGAGCATCATCAAACCGCTTCGCCGATTGACCAGCCCGGTCATTTCGTCAAAGGTCGCATAGTACTCAAGGGTCTGCTGCGCTCTCTTCAGCTCGCCAATGTTGGTGACACCGAGCACAAGCGCCCGAAGGGCGCCAAGACTCACCAGGTTCGACGACGCCAGCGCTTCCACGATGGCGTTCTTGGAGTCAATCAGGATTACTTCATAGTCCTCGAGGACATCACCGGTACGGATCTTGTCCAGGAAAAGTCTGTTGACCTCGTGCCGGCAATCGAGCAAGTCACTGAACGGCCGTTGCTGGAGATATTCGGGACCACAGCCGAGAAGTTGCTCGGCCTTCCTGTTGCAACGAATGATCGTCAGGGCCGCTTCATCGACGAGGAACATGGCTGTCGGGCTTGCTGAAAACAGGGTTTCCATTTCCGCATCGTGGACTTCCAAGGTGCGCATGTCCAGCCGCAGGCGACGGACGGCAGGCGCAAAGATGAATTGCGCTTCAAGCGCCAGCACCAGCAGGATCAAGACGGTCAGTCCCGTTTCCAGGTGCCTGACGAACTTGACCCGCGACTTCGCTTCAGCATCGAAGCGAAACACAATTTCATCCATCCCGGCGAGAAAGCTCGGCTCGGCATCCCTGATCCGCTGCGCCGCCTGCTGGAGACCGGCCATGTCATCGGGCGCCGAAAGTATGTGTCTCGCGGCAGCGACCATGGCAAGATGCGCGGACTCGATGGACCGGAAGAGCGTCACCACCTCTGTACTGTTCTGCCCTGGAAGACCGAGATCCGCATCACCGTGCTGCAAACCGGCGTGAGAGCGCTCCCATAGCGCCAGCGCCTCTTCCAGTTTGGCGAGATACTCCTTCCGCCACGAAGGATTCTCCTCCCCTGCCAGGTAGAAGCTGATCTTGGCAATCTTCTGGCTCAGCATTCGCTGACGGCCAGCCAGGTTGACGATCCTTGAATCATGCTCCTGGTCGGCAATGGAGGACTGAATCACCCACTGGGAGAGCAGTGTCAGCAACGCGATCAACGAAAGCGCGACAACATACCTGCAACGAAAGCGCCGTGCCGAAAAACCACTCGAATTGACTGCTGATGCTGGCATGACCCCCCCTGGACCCTCGGTGAAACTCTCGGACTCACCGTGCAAGCTCAACCGCGGATCTTACGCTTTTGATGCGACCAGCGCATCCTCCAAGAAGACATCAGACCAACGCTGGCTTGACGGATCAACCCGCACGGAGAACGATCAGGCAGACACTCGCGACTCGAATGACAGCCCAGGCCGGGTGATCGGCCGCTCTCCCGGCACAATCACGAACCTTGTTCCGGCCGGCAAGAACTCTCGGCAGCGGCCGCTTCGGCTAGAATCGGCGCTTCAACCTCATGGAGACCAGCATGAAAATTGCCTTTATCGGCCTCGGCATCATGGGGCGCCCGATGGCGCTCAATCTCGTCAAGGGCGGCCATGCCATCACCGTCTGGGCGCGCCGCGCCGAATCGATGCGGACGCTGCTCGAAGCCGGCGCACAGGGCGCCGCCAGCCCGGCCGAAGCATCCCGCGGCAACGAACTGGTGATCTCGATGGTCGCCGATGCGCCGGATGTCGCCGAAGTGATGCGCGGCGTCGCGCAAGGCGCGGCACCCGGCCTCGTCGCCGTCGACATGAGCACCATTGCCCCCGCCGCCGCGCGCCAGATCGGCATCGATCTCGCTGCCGCCGGAGTCGATTTCATCGATGCCCCGGTGTCGGGCGGCGAGGTCGGCGCCATCGCCGGCACGCTGTCGATCATGGCCGGCGGTTCTGATACAGGTTTTGCCAAAGCCCTGCCCGCCTTCGAATGCATGGGCAAGAACATCGTGCATGTCGGCGCTTCCGGCGCCGGCCAGGTGGCCAAGGCGGCCAACCAGATCGTCACCGGCATGGGCGTGCTGGCGGTCGCCGAGGCCTTTGCTTTTGCGGCAAAAAACGGGGTCGACCGCAGCAAGGTGCGCGAGGCGCTGCTCGGCGGCTTCGCCTACTCGAAGATCCTCGAGAACCACGGCCAGCGCATGCTCGACCGCAACTTCAAGCCGGGTTTCAAGAGCTGGATGCACGAGAAGGACCTCAACATCGTCATGCAGACCGCACACGAACTCGGCCTCTGCCTGCCCGGCTCGGCGGCCACCGCGCAGATGTTCAACGCCATGGTCGGCTCCGGTATGGGCGAGGAAGACTCGATCGCCGTGCTCAAACTGCTCGAAAAGCTTTCCGGCCAGGAATGAAGGTCGGCTTCATCGGGCTGGGGACCATGGGGCGCCCGATGGCGCTGCACCTGCAGCGCGCCGGGCATGAACTGTTCGTCTGGGCGCGGCGACCGGAAAGCGTTGCCGGGTTGCCGGCCTCCGTCGCTGTCACAGCGGCCGAACTCGGGCGCTGTTGCGAGGTGGTGTTCACCGTCATCAACTCGAGCGCCGATGTCGAGGCCGTCGCCCTCGGCAAGGATGGCCTTGGCGAAGGGATGGTGCCGGGCTCCGTGCTGGTCGATTGCTCGACCATCGCCCCCGATGTTGCGCGCCATATCTCTGCCAGGCTCAGTGAAAAAGGCATCGACATGGTCGACGCACCGGTTTCCGGCGGCGCCCAGGGCGCCATCGACGCCACGCTGGCAATCATGGCCGGCGGCGATGGCGCAGTGCTCGAACGCGTTCGCCCGCTGCTCGAATGCCTCGGCCAGCGCATCGTCCATGTCGGCCCCGGCGGCGCCGGGCAGGTGGCCAAGGCCTGCAACCAGATGATCATGGTCGCCGCAATCGAGGCCGCCGCGGAGGCCATGCGCCTCGCAGCGGCTTCCGGCGTCGATTGTGGAAAGGTGAAACAGGCGCTCGCCGGCGGTTCGGCCGCCAGTCGGGTGCTCGACGTAATGGGCGCGCGCATGGTCAGCCGCGACTTCGCCGCCGGTATCGAAGCCCGCCTGCATCACAAGGATTTCGGGCTGGTGCTCGAAGCAGCCCGCAAAGTGGGGGTTTCAATGCCGTTGACCGCAACCGTCGCCCAGCAGCTCAACGCACTGATGGCTCAGGGCTGGGGCCGCGACGACACGGCCTCGCTGTTGCGCGTGCTCGAACTCGAATAAGCGGGTCGGCAGGCGACCGGCACCCTCAGCCTGGAGAACGCGGCGACTTTTCTGTCGGCATCGTCAGTGATCCAAGGGACTCGTCACCGCTTCGCGGGCGGATTCAACGCAAGGCGAAGGTCCATCGTGCCGCGGTCGGCTCCGGTTGTTACCGTGAAGCCGAGGCGCCGCGCAAGATGCTGCATGCGCAGGTTGCCGTCCAGCGTTTCGCCGCGCAGCTCGCCGATGCCGCAGTTACGGCAGTAGCTGACCAGGCTCTGCAGCAACACCTGCCCGAGTCCCCGGCCCTTGATTCCAGAGGCGACAACAATCGCAAAGTCGGCGAAAGCGCTGTCGGGATCGGCAACGGCCCGAACCTCGCCCAGCGCCTGCTCGACCCCATCGTTCCCGCGCTCGATGGCCACCAGCGCCATTTCGCGATCGTAGTCGATCTGGGAAAAGCGGGCGAGGCGGGTCCGTGGCAGGCTCCTGGTCGAATCGAAGAAACGCATGCGGGAATCCTCGGGAGTAAGAGAATTGAGCAGTTCGCCGAGCAGGATCTCGTCCTCGGGCCGAATCGGGCGGATCAGAAGCGTGCGCCCCTCCCAATCCACTTGCCGCTCCAGTTCCTTCGGGTAGGGACGAATCGCGAAGCGGCGGAAGCCCTTTTTTCGTTCCCGCTGCTCGATGCTGATGCGTGCGCCCAGCACGACCACGCCCGACGCCTCGACGTGCACCGGACCAAGTTCCACGCCTGCCACTTCATCGATATCCGTGAGCAGTTGCGAAAAACGCACCAGCGCATTGCTCGCTGCCGCCTGCAGCGTCGGCCGATCGTTTTCCGGGAGACCCTCGGCGAAGCCGCTGCGTGCCACCAGATCACCGGCCAGCAGCGGATTGAGCGGCGGCAGCGCGACGACTAGGCGGCCTTCGCGGACGCTTGTGACCGATGCCGGACCAAGGAAGATCACCGGCCCGAATACGGGATCGTCGGCAACCCCCAGACGCAGTGCGGGAGCGCCACTGCGGGCCGCGCTCGGGCGCAGCCGGTAACCGCTGACCCGCTCGCCAGGGTGGCTTGTCCGGGCACGGCTGCGCAGACCGCGCGCGGCGATGCCAATCTCTGCCGGCGAACGGAGTCCCGGCACGCGTTCTGAAAGCTCCGTTCCATTGGCCAGCACGAGAAAGAGATCGACCGGATAGCCGATTCCATCGGCGCTGGCGATCGCCTTGTCGATGCTGCCCACCCACGGATACTCGCCAACGGCCAGGCCGTAGGCCTGCAACAGGCGCCTTGCCTGGCGTGCCGACAGCGTCCGCGCACCAGCAACAGTCGCTTCGCGGAGCGCGCTGCGGGCCGCTTCGGCATCGGGCGAGAAGCCTTCGGCAAGCGACGGCGGCATCTGCGTCAGCAACTCGCGATTGCGCCGGTAATTGACGGCACCGAGAAAGACCGCGATCGCCTTCTCCGGCGACTCATGGCTCAACACGCCTTGCGCCGCCGCTATCCTTTGCGCCTCAAGCATCGCCACACCGCCGACCCAGCAGGTGAAGACGTTGTGCTCGGTTTCCCGGGACGCCTTGCAGATCCCGGCAGCAACCTCGGCGCTCGGGGCAAACGGGGACGGCGAACAGACGGTCAGGACGTTCTCCGTATTGCGGTCGGCGAGCAGCGTCGTCAACGCCGTTCCCCAGCTTGTCGCCGTGACGTCCGCCGGCAGCGCCAGTGGATTGGAGAGCGCTGAACGGGTCTGCAACAGTCCCTCAAGGCGCTTGGCGGTTTCTGCCGACAGCGTCGCCAGCCGCCCGCCAGAACGCAACAGGGTGTCGCAGGCAATCCGTCCCAGGCCATGACCGTTGGCCAGGATGGTCAGACTCTCGCCGCGCAACGGACGTACCCGCGCCATCCCCTCGATGGCTTCGAACAGATCCCCGAGCGTGTCGATATGCACCCAGCCGGCACGACTCAGGGCAGCTTCGTAAACGTCGGCACTGGAGAATGGCACATCCCCCTGACGCCTGCCGTGCGCCGGATCGCCATGGATGGTAACCACGGGCTTGTTGCGCGCAGCGGCACGCGCCGCCGACATGAACTTGCGCCCGGCGGCAATCGCGTCGAACTGAACCACGATCGATTTGGTATCGGGGTCGGCAGCCAGCCAGTCGAGGACATCGGCAAGATCGACATCAAGGCCGGCACCCAGGTGCAGCACCGTCGAAAAACCGATTCCCTTGCTCGCGGCACGATCGAGGACCGCCGCCGTCACGGCCGTTGACTGCGCGACCAGGGCAATCTTGCCCGCCGCGACCGGGACCGGGGCAGCGCTGGCGTTAAGACCTCTGGCGGGCACGACGAGACCGCCGCTTCCCGGCCCCAAAATGCGCATCAGATGCGGCCGGGCCGCCTTGAGGATCGCCTTGCCCGCCTTCGCTATCGCGCCACTGCGCATCTTGTGCCACATCCACGGCCCGACAATCACCGCGCGTGTCCCGCGAACGCCAAGCTGCTCGATGATCGACGGCACCCGGTCCAGTGAAGCGCAGATGATCGCCAGATCAGGCACCAAGTCGAGTTCGCCGACGCGCACATCGTTGCCCATGAAGAATAGCGAGCGCTTTCTTGCGCTGACCGAAACGACCGGACCTTTGAATCCGCCGGCCGCGAGATTGGCCAGTACGACCTCGGCGTAACGGCTCGGCTCTTCAGGTTCGGCGACCACCGCCACCGAAGCGGGGCGAAAGAGGAATTCGAGGTTGCGGACTGTCATGATTGCCTGCGATCGGTGATGTCGATGTCGTTCTGCGTGGCACGCTCCGCCGAGGCACTGCGGGCCGGGGCGGGACACGCTGCCAGTGTGCCACGTCCGGCACCGCGTCCCCAACCCTTTACGCCTGCCCCGCGCGCGCAACCGAGGCATTCACACTTCCGTTTGATCGTGACACATTGCCGCCGGCCGTCATCGGACCGGGCAATCCACTAGCCTCCCGCGACGTTGCACGCAAATCGGGCACTTCATGGCGGTTGACCGCAACCATCGGCCAGCGGCCAAACACCCCGATGGTGCCAGGCTGGCCGGCAAGGACACGGCGTCACTACTGCGCTTGAACTCGAACCAGCCAGCCGGCGTGGCGACTCAACCGAAGACCGTGACCTTCAGTTTCTCGAAAACGCTCAAGCTGGCCCACCAAGCCATGCCGCGCCGCCGGAAATCCCCTCCATCGGCCGTCAAGGCCAGCGTTCTCGCCCCAAACTCCGTCTTGCCGTTCTCGGCAACGTAGCCCGCGTCCATCAGATAGCGCGCAATCGCCGGCTGCACCTGCTGCCCGCCGAGCGTCCACCGCGTGCCATAACCGTCGTCGCTGCCGACCAGCATCAGGATCGGGTCGTAATCGCCCATCAGCCGAAGCACGCGGAGCGTTTCGACGCGGTTGGGAATCGAGGATAACGGTGAGGATGGCATAACGCAGGGGAATTATGGCGTGTATTTGACAAGCACTGAAATTCCGCTTGTCTCAGTCCGGCCACGAGCGGTCTTTCCCAATGCGGAAAATGGCTCCGTATGAGTGAGCTTCCCCGGCTACAACAGCATCATTCCGAAAGACGTGGCCACGATAGGCGAAATCCTCAAGGAAAACGGCTACGCGACGTCGTGGTTCGGCAAGAACCACAATACACCGTCGTTCGTTGCCAGCCAGGCCGGGCCGTTCGATCAGTGGCCGACCGGCATGGGCTTCGAGTACTTCTATGGCTTCGTCGGTGGTGACACCAGCCAGTGGCAGCCAAACCTGTTCCGCAACACGACGGCGATCTATCCGTACCTCAATAATCCCAAGTGGAACCTGACCACGGCGATGGCTGACGACGCCATCGGCTGGATGAATCAGCTCAACTCGATCGCGCCGAGCAAGCCGTTCCTCGTCTACTACGTCCCCGGTGGCACTCATGCACCGCATCACCCGACGCCCGAGTGGATCGCGAAATTCAAGGGCAAGTTCGACACGGGTTGGGAGAAGTTGCGCGAAGAAATCTTCGCCAACCAGAAGCGACTCGGCGTGATTCCCGCCGAAGCCCAACTCACCCCCTGGCCTGATGGGCAGGCCGAATTCGGTGGCGCAAAGCTGCCAAGATGGGACTCGCTGACGCCCGACCAGAAGAAGCTGTATGCCCGGCAGATGGAGGTCTATGCTGCCTATCTCGCCTACACCGATTACGAGATCGGCCGCGTCATCCAGGCCGTCGAAGACCTTGGCAAACTCGACAACACGCTGATCATCTACATCAGCGGCGACAACGGTGCGAGTTCCGAAGGCACGCTCTTGGGCACCCCGAACGAAATTGCTTCATTCAATGGTGTTGACATTCCCGTCGAAGCACAACTGAAGAATTTCTACGATAGCTGGGGCAGCGCACAGACCTTCCCGCACTTTGCCGTGCCGTGGTCCTGGGCGCTCACGACACCGTTCAAGTGGACCAAGCAGGTCGCCGCGTACTTCGGCGGCACCCGTCAAGGCATGGCAATTTCCTGGCCTGGCCATATCAAGGAAACCGGTGGCATCCGCCCGCAGTTCCACCATGTGATCGACATCGTTCCAACGATTCTTGAAGCGACCGGCATCAAGGCGCCCGAGGTGGTCAATGGCATAAAGCAAAAGCCGATTGAAGGCGTGAGCCTAGCCTACACATTCGACGCAGCGGGTGCCAAAAAGCCGTCCACCCACAAGACGCAATATTTTGAAATGATGGGCGTCCATGCGATCTATCACGAGGGCTGGGTGGCAACCACCATACCGGTGCGTCCGCCTTGGGTTCTTGGCGGTTCGGCAATGCCGGATCCGGCCAGCGGTTTCAAATGGGAGCTGTTCGATCTGAGCAGGGACTGGACCCAGAACCAGGATATGGCCGCAGCCAACCCGAAAAAGCTGAAAGAGCTACAAAACCTGTTCATGGTGGAAGCCAAGAAATATCAGGTTCTGCCGCTTGATGCTTCGGCGGTGTCGCGCTTCGTTGCACCGCGGCCAAGCATCACTGCGGGCATGACAGAGTTCAACTACTCCGTTCCTGTCACGGGCATTCCGCTGGGCGACGCCCCGAACCTCCTGAACACGTCATACACCATGACTGCCGCGATTGAGGTGCCCGCCAGCGGCGCTGAGGGCATGTTGATGACTCAAGGCGGTCGCTTTGGCGGCTGGGGTTTTTACCTGCTTAAAGGCAAGCCGGTCTTTACGTGGAATCTTGTCGGCTTGCAATGGCCTCGCTGGGAAGGACCGGAGGCGCTCGCTCCAGGCAAGCATACGCTGGTGTTCGATTTCAAGTACGACGGTCTCGGCGCTGGTACCCTGGCCTTCAACAACGTGAGCGGCATCGCCCAAGGTGGTACCGGGGCACTCACAGTGGATGGCAAGACCGTGGCAACCCTGAAGATGGAGCGTACGATTCCGTTCATTCTCCAGTGGGATGAAACCTTCGATATCGGGTCCGACACCGGCACCGGGGTGAACGACCGCGACTACCAGGTGCCGTTTGCCTTCACCGGCAAGATCGGGAAGCTGAACATCAAGGTCAATCGTCCGCAACTTTCACCCGCCGACATCAAGCGCCTGGAACAGGGATCGCAGCAGAAGGGGGCGCGAGACTGAGCGAAACGCAGGCACGAAGCGGAAGAACCCAAGGCAACGGAATGTCCGCTTCGTGCTCGACCAACACTCCGTTCAGTGTCTGGAGTACTCTTACTTGGAGATTTAGCTATCGAAAGTGTCGCCACATACCGGGTGGCCAGATGGATCGTAATCCGGGAACCTCTCCCTGTTGCACGTGCGCTATAACAGGTTGGGGCATAAGCGGATTTCTCTGATAAATGAGGGATTTGCCGGGCCGGCCGTTCAGCCCCGGCTACCGGCCATTGAGACAACGCAGGATCGAACGTCTCGTTTGGGTCGAACGCAGCCATTCCAGAAGTTTCCAAAACAACGCTGATTTCCGCACCCACGGAGCACACTCAGCAGACGAACAGCAGGGAGACAAAATGCAAGCCTTTCAGGACTTCTACCCGGAGAACGTCGCCCATTGCCACGGCTGTGGCCGGCTGAACGAGCATGGCCACCAGATCAAGACCCGTTGGGAGGGCGATGAGAGCGTCACCCGTTTCCAGCCCAGGGCGGAGCACACGGCGATTCCCGGCTTCGTCTATGGTGGCCTGCTCGCGTCGCTGATCGACTGCCATTGCACCGGCACGGCGGCAGCGGCGATGTACCGCACCGAGAACAGGTCGCTGGACAGCCTGCCGGCCTTCCGCTTCGTTACCGGCGCGCTGCAGGTCAGCTATCTGAAACCAACGCCGCTCGGCCCGGTGCTGGAAATTCGCGGACGGGTGAAGGAGATCAAGGGGCGCAAGGTCGTCGTCGAAGCGACCGTTTATGCCGAGGGCGTCGCCACCGCGCGCGGCGAGGTCGTCGCCCTGCAGATGCCGGAGAGTTTTGCCGGCTAGGCCTTGCCTACAGCCAGCCGGCCACCTTGGCACGATCGGGAACGCCGCCGGCGTGCACCACCTTGCCATCGACGACCACGCCGGGTGTCGACATCACGCCGTACTTCATGATTTGCGGCAGGTCTTCCACCTTGGATAGCGCAATGCTTACCCCTTTTTCGGCCGCGACTTCCTCGATCAGCTTGATGGTATTGCGGCAGTTGGCGCAACCAGTGCCGAGCACCTTGATGTCTTTCATGAATCCCTCCTCATGTTGAGAAAATTGTGTCGGCGTTACAGCACCAGATTGAAGACATAGCCGACGAGCAGTATGCCGCAGGCTACGACGCCGGCGAAGGCGGCGATCAGCGGAATCTTCAGCACCTTGCGCAGGATGATCATCTCCGGCAGCGACAGCGCAATCACGCTCATCATGAAGGCGAGCACGGTGCCGAGGGCGGCGCCCTTGCCGATCAACGCCTCGACAACCGGGATGATGCCGGCCGCGTTGGTGTACATCGGTACCCCGAGCAGCACGGCCAGCGGCAGCGACCACCACGGCGCATCCTTGCCCATGATCGACGCCATGAAATCTTCCGGCACATAGCCGTGGATGGCGGCACCGATGGCGATCCCGGCAAAGATGTAAGGCCAGACCTTGCCAACGATCTCCCTGACGTGACGCCAGCCGGCCTGGAAGCGATCGACCCAGGTCAGGCGCTCGCCCTGGAACTCCGGCGCCGCGCCGGCCAGGATGACCTGCACCCAGTCTTCGAGGTGGCGCTCCATCTTCAGCCTGCCGATCACCAGACCGGCGATGATGGCGACGGCCAGTCCCAGTCCGAGGTAAAGCGCCGCCACCTTCCAGCCGAACATGCCGAAGAGCAGCACCAGCGCCACCTCATTCACCATCGGCGCCGAGATAAGGAAGGAGAAGGTCACGCCGAGCGGCACGCCCGCCGAGAGGAAGCCGATGAACAGCGGCACCGCCGAGCAGGAACAGAACGGGGTGACGACGCCAAGACTGGCCGCCAGCACATTGCCGACGCCGACCCGCTTGCCGGAGAGCATGGCCCGGGTGCGTTCCGGCGAGAAGAAGGTCTGGATGATGCCCATCAGAAAGACAATTCCGGTCAACAGCAGCAATACCTTGGGCGTGTCGTAGAAGAAGAAATGCACCGCCTCGCCGATCGCCGTGCCATGGGCGAGGCCGAGGGCGGCGATCACCGCATCGGCAAACTCGGTCAGGTGGCCGTAGACGGCAAACCAGAGCGCGCTGGCGACGGCCAGGCCGATCAGCCAGGTGATGGCGCCGGGTGCATCGTCTTTTGCAATGGGTGAAGTGGTCATTGGTGAGTTCGGTGAGAATGTGTGGTCCTGCGGCCATGAAGACGCAGATCCAGCAGGAAGAATGCGGAAAGTTCAGCCTGTCTTTCGTTTCGGCATGTCCTGCTCCTGCTCCAACATGCCGGCCGATAACAGAATGACCTCGATTTCCTCGGTGATGTCTTCCTGACGCTGGGCATTGTAGGCCAGGCGCAGGCGCGCACGGTCTTCGTCCAGCTTGCTCAGGGCGCTGTCCATGTGGGAATGACGCTGCCGGTTTTCGGCCATCAGGGAGCTGTAGAGCACTTCGTTGAGGACGGCATAGAGGTAATGCCGGGTCAGCCCGGCGAGGAATTCCTCGGCTGGCAAGTTGAAATCCGGGGGGTAGGACCGCCGGGCCGGGGGCGGCAGATCGCGCATGGGCAGCAGGCGGCGCAAGCGGATGTCGCCGGTCGCGTCACAGTGGTAAAGGACGGAAACGCCCGTGCCGCGCGGCTCGTTGGCAGTCAGGAAATGGCTCAATTCGCGGGTCAACCGCAGCAATACCGTGGGCACTTCGTCCGCCACGCTGGCTCCGGGCAATTGCGCTGGCGGCTGAGCGGAATCAATACGACTGGCCAGCCGATGCCCGATAACAAGCCAGTTTCCCGTCGCCTGGTTCGCGACACCGAGGTTCTCCCGGCGTTTCAGTATGGCTTCGTTGAAATCACCGCAAAAACCCTGCTCGGAGCCAACGAGAATACAGAGTTCGCTCTCCGGCGGGGTCATGGCGAGTTCACCGTTCCAGGCAAGAAACTGGGCGGCAGCGGCTTCGATGCTGCTGACCATGCGCCGCTGGGTGGCGAGAAAATCCTGGAGGACGCGGGTTTCCATCAGAGCCAGGCCCTTCATTGCCGACATGATGCCGGCAATATCGGTCAGCGACGCCAGGCGCCGGGAAAGCTCACGCCGCCGGCTCATCGCCTGTGCCTTCGAGGGCGAGCCGGACAGCCGCCAGCCAGCTTTCCCGCGGGTCGTCGAGAGTCAGCGGCCGCCTGGCCAGCGCCTTGAACAGGGTCGCCACGCTCTCGGCAAGTTGCACGCTGTCGAGGCCGTCGAACAGGCCTTCGTTGTAGGCCACCAGCCAGGCCATGTGCTGCTCCGGAGCCAGCGGCGCGAGGCGATCCTGCTTGAGCAGGTCGCGCAGCAGGCGGCCGCGCCGAATTTTTGCTTCGACGCTGGCTTCCAGACGTGAGCCAAAGCGGGTAAAGATCTCCAGCTCCTGAAACTGCAGGTAGTCCAGCTTCATCCGGCCGGCCTCGCCCTTGATTGCCGGATGCTGAGCCTTGCCGCCGATGCGCGAAACCGAGCGGGTGACGTCGATGGCGGGCAGAAAGCCGGCGGCGAAGAGGCGCGGGTCGAGATAGACCTGGCCGTCTGTGATCGAGATCAGGTTGGTCGGGATATAGGCGGCGATCTCGCCCTGTTCGGTTTCGACCAGTGGTAGCGCCGTCATGCTGCCGCCACCGCTCGCCGCCGCCAGACAGGTGGAACGCTCGAGCAGGCGGGAGTGGAGGAAGAAGATATCGCCTGGATAGGCTTCCCGCCCCGGTGGCCGGCGCAGCAGCAGGGAAAGTTCGCGGTAGGCCCGGGCGTGGGTGGTCAGATCGTCGTAGACCACCAGCACATCTCTTCCCGCCCACATCCAGCCTTCCGCCAGGGCACAACCGGCAAAAGGCGCGAGATATTTCAGACCCGGCATGGCTGTCGCCTCGGCGACAACGACACAGGTGAACGCCAGGGCGCCCGTGCGGCGCAGCGTGTCGATGGTGGCGACGACGGCCGAGCGCTTCTGGCTGATCAGGACATAGACGCAAAGGACGTCGCGGCCCTTCTGGGCGATGATCGCATCGAGGGCCAGCGCGCTTTTCCCCGTGCCGGCATCACCGATGATCAACTGGCGCTGTCCCTTGCCGATCGGAATCATCGTATCGACCATCTTGCTGCCGGCAACCAGCGGACGATCGACGAAGTCGCGCGCAATGATCGGCGGTGAGGCAGGCTCCAACGGCCGGCGGGCAGTGGTCTGAATCGGTGGCCCGGCATCGAGGGGATGGCCCGTCGGATCGATAACGCGACCGAGGTAGCCGTCGCCGACACCGATATCCAGATGCCGGCTGCTCAGGAACGCTGCCGTGCCCGCCGTCAGCCCCTGTTGCCCACTGCCCTGACTGAGCAGGATCGCACCGATGCGCTCACGACCCAGGTGAAAGACCAACCCGCGGCTGCCATCCTCGAAGCGCAACACTTCGTCCATCGCCGCTGAGGGCAGGCCCTCGATCCAGGCGATGCCGTCGCCGACCGAAATCACCCGGCCCTGCTCGGCCAGGCGCAGGCGGAATTCGAAGCTGTCCAGCCAGTCAGCCTGACGCGATAGCGGCGAGAACGATTGGCTATCGGTCGACATGATTCGCTGCCGCGGCAAACCCGGCCAGCTCATCGGCGAAGTTCAGGTTCAGGTGCCAGGGGCCGAGGGAGAGCCGCAGGCCCGAGAGCAGTTGCGGGTCTTCGCGGAAGCTCACGGCAAGCGGCGGCTGCAGCCGGGCGGCCACTGCTTCCGAAATGCGCCGTTGCTGTTCCGGAGCCAGGGCGAAGGCACTGGTCACGACAACCCCGGCGCCCTCCGCTTCGCCTGCGCTACGCAAGACCGCGAATTGTGATTCCGGCAGACCCGCCCAATCCTCGAGCAGCAAGTCTACCAGGCGCGCTTCGATCGCCGGACTGGCCAGTCGCGTCAGCAGGGTTGCGGTAAACCGCTGGGCCTGGGCCATGGCGCTGATTTCGTGGGCGCGCTCGATTTCCTGCTGTTTATGGGCGTCGACCGCAGCATTGCGCTGCCGCTCTTCGGCCAGAGTCTCGCCAAGAGCCTGCATCTGGCGCGATCGCTCCACCGTCAGCTCGGCGTCCAATTGTCCCCGCGCGCGGCCCTTTTCCTCTTCCCAGTCAGCCAGCCGGCTTGCGTACTGGTCTTGCAGCGCCCTCGCACTGGCCTCGGTCTCCCGCGCTTCCGCCAGTACGCGCTCGACGCCGGCCCGGCGCCGCGCCAGGGTATCCAGCACCGGCCGGTAGAGAAAGCGCTTCAGTATCCAGACCAGCACCAGGAAATTGATGATCTCGAGGGCGAAGGTGGTCCAGTCGATCTGCATGACAGGCCCTACTTGAGCAGGTATTCGAGGAGCGGATTGCGGAAGAGGATGATCAGGACGATCACCAGAACATAGATGGCCAGGGATTCGATCATCGCCAGGCCGATGAACAGCGTGCGGGTAATGGCTTTTTCCGCCTCAGGCTGGCGGGCCAGCGATTCCAGGGCCTGGACGATGGCCTTGCCCATGGCGAGTGCCGGGAACATCACACCCAGTGCAATGGCCAGCGCCGCTGCCACCGTTGAAATCAGGACAAACCAGTTCATGTCGCTCATGTTGTGCTTCCTTTCTCTTGCTCAGCAGGGGATTCTTGTGCAGCGTGGGACTGCATGCCGCCAGCGATGTAAATCAGCGCGAGCATGCCGAAGATGTAGGCCTGAACCAGCGCTTCCACGACGTGGAGCATCAGCAGCGGCACCGGGACGAGCAGTCCGGCCACCAACAGGACCAGCAGGGCGGCCATTTCCAGGCTCATGATGTTGCCGAACAGGCGCACGGCAAGGGCCAGGGTGCGCGACAGTTCGCCAAGCAGATGGAAGGGCAGCAGGATCGGGCTGGGGGCGACGTAGTGGCGCAGGTACTGGCCAGGCCCGGCGCTGCGGATGCCGTACCAATGCACTGAAAAGAAGACCAGGATCGCCAGGGCGGTGGTGGTGGACAGATCGCCGGTCGGACCATGCAGGCCGGGGATGAGGCCGGTCAGATTGGCCACGGCGATGAACAGCCACAAGGTGCCGACGAAGGGAAGCAGCAGTCCGGCACGCTCGGGCAGGACCACCGCGATGGCCGCTTCAACGGCCTGCACGGCCCCTTCCACGGCGCTCTGCAGCAAACCCGGCTGGTCCACGGAAAGGCGCCGCGTTCCCAGCCAGCTTCCCAGACCGAGCACCAGCATGATGCCCCAGGTCGTCACGACCGTGCGGGTGATGCCGAAGGGGCCGATGCTGAAAAGGACGCTGAGCGTTTCCACTACCAGTACTTCCGCACGAAGACGTAGACATTTACCGCGCCGAACGCCAGGCCGAGAATGATCAGGTTGATGGTCCAGCGCACCGAATATCCCTCGCTCAAGCCATCCAGCCAGCGACCCAGGTAGGCGCCGCCGATCAACGGCACGAGGAAGATCGCCGACAGGGTACCAAGATAAACCGACTGCGCGAGCAGCGAACGGCGCTCGCGCTCGGCGACCCGGAGCCTGGCGGCATCGCGTCCCACCTCGTTGCGCCATTTTTCGTCATTCATGCCGGCCACCGGTCGAGTTGGTGCAGGCGACGGAACAACTCCTGTTCCAGCCGCTGCAAATTGTCCTTGACCGCCTTCAGGGCCAGTTCTTCTGCGGCCAGTTGCCCGGTCAGCAGGCTCGCAACCCGCTCGTAGTCGTCATCCCGAAGATAGCGCCGGGTATTGAGGAAGAGCTGATTGTCTGCAAAGGACAGCACCGCCCCCGGGCAAGCCAGGTATTGCCAGCCGCCTTCGGCCAGGCGAAAGCGCGCCAGACCGTAGTCGAGCACGGTCATGAAATCGGCTCGCCCCGGCTGAATGCCGAACCCGCCGCTGGCATCCTGCCCGACAAAACTGGCCACCGCTTCGATCAGCTCGTACCGGGCGGCGCTTTGCAGGTGCAGGGTGAAGCCCTGGCTCATGCCTGCCCTCCGCCACCGGCCATTCTGCCGCGCATGTAGCAGGCCTCCTCGGGCAGGGCGTCGTAGTCGCCGCGCAGCAAGGCCTCGCAATCGCCCAGCGTGCTGGCCAACGGCACCGACACGCCGGCGATGCCGGTATGCTCGGCAACCACGAAGAACGGCTGGCTCAGGTAGCGCTCCAGCCGCCGGGCACGATGCACGATGCGCCGGTCGGACTCGGAGAGCGCTTCCAGCCCGAGCATGGCGATGATGTCTTCGAGTTCCCGGTAGCGGGCGAGCGCTTCACGGACCGCCTGGGCGACGCGGTAGTGACGATCGCCGATGATGCTGCGGTCCATGGCGCTGCTGCTCGAGAGCAGCGGGTCGACCGCGGGGTAGATGCCCTTGGCCGCCTGATTGCGCGAAAGGATCACCATGGTATCAAGGTGGGCCAGGATCGCCCCGACCGCTGGATCGGTCATGTCGTCGGCCGGGACATAGACGGCTTCGACTGCCGTGATGTTTCCGGTCCTGGTCGAGAGGATGCGCTCCTGCAACTCGGCCACTTCGGAAAGCAGGGTCGGCTGATAGCCGACCGTCGCCGGCATGCGGCCCAGCAAGCCCGACAATTCGCTGCCCGCCTGGACAAAGCGGAAGGCGTTGTCCATCAGGAACAGGACCTCCCTGGCCACCGTGTCGCGCAGGTATTCGGCGTAGGTCAGCGCTGCCAGACCGATGCGGAAACGGACTCCGGGCGACTCGTCCATCTGGCCGAAAACCATCAGTGTGCGCGGCATCACGCCGGCGTCCCGCATGTCGTGCCAGAGTTCATGCCCCTCGCGGATGCGTTCGCCGACACCGGCAAAGACCGAGACGCCCTGATGCAGCCGGACGATGGCGTTCATGAATTCCATGATGAGCACCGTCTTGCCCACCCCGGCCCCGCCGAACAGCCCGGTCTTGCCGCCGCGCACGAATGGGCAAAGGAGGTCGATGACCTTGATGCCCGTCAGCAGGATGTCGCCGGCGCCCGCCGCTTCCGACAGGGGGACCGGTGGGGCGACAATCGGGCGGAAGGATTCCGCAACCAGGGGCAAACCGCCATCGAGCGGCTGCCCGAACATGTCGAGCAGGCGACCCAGACAGTCGGGCGTCACCGGAATCTGCAAGCCGTCGCCACTGTCGAACACCGGCATCTGCCGCCTGAGGCCGCTGGTCCGGTGCAGGGCGATGGCCCGCACCCGCTGCTCGTCGAGATGGCGATGCACCTCGAAGGTATAGCGTTCGCCGTTAAGGCAGACGTAGATGGCGCGATGCAGGGGTGGCAGGCGGGAGCACAGGATGTCGATCACCGGCCCCTGGACCTCGAGGATCACGCCGAGCGCCGGCCCCTCGGCCACCGGGCAGCTGAAAACCGTGTCCTGATAACAGGCGGGTGCTGCACAGTCATTCATCAATTGCCCCCCGCGTCAGATGCCACGCGATCCCGGTGCTGGCCAGAGCCCCGACGAGCAGTCCCGCCGTCACCCACAGGTCGTTCAGCCAGGCCGGAACAAAGGTCAGCACCAAACCCAACTGAAACATCATTACACCGGACATCAGCTTGAGCAAGCGCCCTTCGCGCTCGCTCAGCTTGTGCGCCGAGAGCGTGCCGACGAAGGCCAGCACGATCAGCAACAAGGGCACAATGTAAATGGCATTGTAGAGCGCCAGCCAGGCATAGCGGGCGCCGGGCGATGCCACGGTCAACGTCAGGATTCGCGTGTAATCCATCGGAAAACCGGCGGTGCAGAGCAGTTCGTAGAAATTGGCGACGATGGCCAGAAACACCGTGGCGCCGAGCATCGCGGGCGAATTCCCGGACTGGAGGATGCCGCCCCGGGCCCGTCGGTAGATGCCGGGCTTGGCCGCTTCCGGTATCGACAGCGTGATGCTTTTTTCGAATGCGAAGAAATCCTTGATGTTGATCACGCCGACGAAGACCGCCAGGAGCCCCGCCGCCAGCGTGATCCCGCCCAGAGCACCGAGCAGTTGAAAGACGTTGAGCCAGGCGGCCATGAAGGCAAAGTACATCAGCCCGGAAGTCGCGATGAAAATGCCGCCCACCAGCAACATGCGGCGGCGGTCCCTCTGGTGGGCCAGCAGGCTCAGCAGAAACAGCAGGACGAAGAAAGCGCAGGGATTGAACGCATCGAGCCCGGCGAGGATCACGGTGATTATCGGCAGCGACAGCGTCGCCGGATCAAGCGCACCTATGAAAGGCAATGCGATCGGCGCCGCCTCGGTCTGCATCTGCACCTTCCCGCCGGCACGGCAGGCGTCGAGAGCCGCCAGCAATGCTGTTCCTGTCGTGGCGGCATCCTGCCAGCCAACTTCCATCCGGCCACAGAAGAACAGCGTCGGCACGCCTTCAATAGGCTCACCGACGCCCTCTGCCATCGCCTCGAAGCGCCGGGCGTTGTCGCGATTGCGCGAGACTTCCAGCGCATGCAGTTTCACCCAAGGACGTTCCACAGGAATTGCCTCGACAAACGGGTGGGCCTCGAGGCAATGCGGACATGTCTCCGACCAGAAAAAGTAGAGATGGACGCGCGCTTCGCCATCACTGCCCTGTTCGATCCAGCTCGCACTTCCAGCCAAAGCCGGGCCGGTCCAGGTCAAGCCAGCCGCCCACAGCAAGAATAAGGTAAGAAGCCGACGCAAGCCTCGACCGGCAATACCGGGCGTTGCAGGAGAAATCGAGCGACGGAACGGCGATTCGCCTTGACTCATGATCAGGGAGCTTTGCCAAGCATTCCTATGCGGTATTTTGCCAGCAGTTCGTCCGCATAAGGCGTATGCGGACGCCCTTTCATTTTCGTCTCGTAAGCCTCGGTCGACTCCTTGCCACACCAGGGCAGCACGATATCCGGACGGGAAGGATGTTCGGGCAGGTAGGCGCTGACGTCATGGACCACGCCGCGGATCGCCATCCAGCAATCTTCCGGGGTGGCGTGTCCCGCCAGCTCGGCCGGGGTGATGATCGTCTCCCTGGCCTGAACCACACCCGCATCATCCGGAGCCCAGAAAACCTGCGTCATGCCAAATCCGGCGACCATGATCCAGAAGACGAGGGTCGAATAAATGAACAGTTTGCGCGTCATCGGAAATCGAACCGCTCGCAATGGATCTGCGCTGCCGGCACGCCACGCGATTGCAGAACGTGTCCCACGGCATCGAGCAAGCCCGGCGGTCCGCACAGGTAGCATTCATGCCCGGTCAACTCGTCGGCACCGGGCAGAATCGCCGCCAGATCAGGGATGGCATCGCCGGTCGCACGGGCTTCCAGACTGAAACCGGTATGGGTCGCGGCCAAGGTTTCCAGTTCGTCGCGGAACGCTGCATCGGCCTCGCTGCGATACAGGTAGAGCAGCCGCGTCGCGTGTTCGACCCGGGCGTTGCGCAGGCAGGCCAGAAAGGGCGTGATGCCGATCCCCCCGGCGACCCACAACTGCGGTTTCGCTGGCCGTTCCAGCAAAAAATCGCCGAACGGCCCCTGCACCCTTGCCTCGACTCCCGGTTCAAGCGCCTGCATCCGGCGGGTGCAGTCACCGAGCGCCTTGACGCCGATGCGGAACTGTTGATCCCTGTCGATCGCACTGATCGTAAAGGGATGGTATTCCCCGCACCCCCGATAACGCGGCCCCCGGAAAAAGGCGACGAGGACAAACTGTCCGGCTTCGGCTGGCATGCCGCGGACGAGCGGTGCCAGGGTGATTTCAACCATCGTCTCGGCCACTCGCCGCACGCTGCGGACAACATAGGGTTTGGCCGCCGCACCGGCATCGACGCGGATCAATCGCCAGACGAGCATCAGCAAGGCGGCCAGAATGGCGAACACCGTCCCGGCATCGATCCCGAGCAGGAGCACATGCACGAACCCCACCAGCACACCGATGCCCAAGAGGCCGTGCAACCAGCGCCACAGCGGGTAGCGCAACCGGGACGCGAACGTGGTGATTAGCCCGCCCATGAGGAAGATCAGCGCTGCCCAGGCGACCCAGACGGGCCAGTTCTGGGCAACGGGTGACAACAATTGCCAGGCCAGCGGGGGCGACTCGGTCCAGGCGGCAGCGGCCAGGGCCAGTGGATGCATCAGCAACAGCAGGTAGCCGGCCAGCCCGGTCCAGTGGTGCCAGCAAGTCATTCGCTCGATGCCGCCCAGCCACGAAGCCAGGCGCACTTCGCGCAGCATCAGCAGCAAGGAGGCGAGCAGCAGTCCGCTTCCCACCCAACCCAACACAATTCCAGCTGCCCGCCAGAAGGACAAGTCGTCGGGATAGGCCCAATAGACCGGCAGGGCGACGAACAGGCCGACCAGGAGGGGAATCGACAGCAAGCGCCAGGGGTGCATGCTCACACCGCCATTTCAGTCTTGTCCGCGTCGGTCGGCACCCGCGGCGTGCTTCAGGTGCCCGCAAATATCCCGACCATCGGAGTGGATGGCCTCGCCGCGCTCGCGCGCCCGGTCTTCCATCAGTTTGTGGTGCCCGCGCTGATAGGCCCGGCATTCCTCCAGCGTGGTGAAGCCACGGACGCGGCTTTGATGCTCGATGCGTTCTTCAGGCGTCATGAACTGCCAGCCCCGGGTGTTTTCCGCGCTGGCCCGCCACGGGCCGCGCGCTCCGGCCTCAGCCGCCAGAAGCAGACCAATGGCGGCGAGGACCGATTTCAGCACTTGTCGTTTCACCGGATACCTCCAAATCAGACCACGCACATTCCACGACGCCCTCAAGTGCCGCAGTCCCGTCGTGTTCGACCGTGATCAGCATTACCGGCAGGCGCACCGGCGGTCGAAAAGTGGCCATCACACGCACATTGTAGGGCCGCTGGGCGTGCCAGACTGGACGGCATGGCACAACTTCTACGAGGCTCTTTCTTGATGGATGCCCCCCAAGGTCGCGATTGTTGCAACCGGCAGTCGGCAACGGACAATTGACGCCTGCGAGCAAGCTCCACCTCCGCATCCGGTTCCGGCCTGCGGGGATCTTGCAGCCGGCGCATTCATGCATCAGCCCCGGCCGCAAAGAAGCGTCTCCTGAACCACAGCGACACCGCCACCAGCCCGATCATCACCGGCACTTCGACCAGCGGCCCGATGACCGCGGCGAAAGCCGCGCCGGAGTTGATCCCATAGACCGCGATCGCCACGGCTATGGCCAGCTCGAAATTGTTGCTGGCTGCGGTAAACGACAGCGTGGCGCATTTCTTGTAGTTGGCTCCGATCTTCCTGCTCATGTAGAAGGAGAACAGGAACATGAGCCCGAAGTAGATCAGCAGCGGTATGGCAATGCGCACGACGTCGAGCGGAATGTTAACGATCAGTTGGCCCTTCAGGCTGAACATGACGACGATGGTAAACAGCAGCGCGATCAGCGTGATCGGACCGATCTTCGGCACGAAGTGCATGTGATACCAGTCTTTGCTGACGTAGCGCAGCATTATGACGCGGGTCAGGATGCCGGCGACACAGGGGATGCCGAGGTAGATGAAGACGCTCTCGGCAATCTGGCCAATCGAGATATCCACCACCATGCCGCTCAGCCCGAACAGCGGCGGCAGCACGGTGACGAAGAACCAGGCATAGACGCTGAAGAACAGCACCTGGAAGATCGAGTTGAAGGCGACCAGGCCGGCCGCGTACTCGGTCGAGCCCTTGGCGATCTCGTTCCAGACGATGACCATGGCGATGCAGCGGGCAAGGCCGATCAGGATCAGGCCGACCATGTACTCGGGCTTGTCCGGCAGGAAGATGATGGCCAGCGCAAACATCAGGATCGGCCCGAGTATCCAGTTCTGGACCAGCGACAGGCCGAGTACCTTACGGTCGGCAAAGACGTCGGGCAGTTCCTCGTAGCGCACCTTGGCGAAGGGCGGATACATCATCAGGATCAGCCCCAGCGCAATCGGGATGTTGGTCGTCCCGAGCTGGAAGGAATTGATGAAGTCCTCGACCCCGGGCAGGAAGTAGCCCAGCCCGATGCCCAGCCCCATCGCCGCGAAAATCCAGACGGTAAGATAGCGATCGAGAAACGAGAGTTTTCCGGTCAGTTCGCTCATTGCCCGGCCTGGTCGTGGATTTCCCGCGCTGTAGCGGCGATTGCCGCGGTCGACATCGTTTCGCGTGGCAATTTCAGGAAAGCCGCGATGCGCCTTGCGAGCTGGTTATACGCCGCGCCGAAGGCGGCACGCCGCACGTCCGGCGGCTCGATCTGCGCCAGCTCGGCAACTCCCCAGTGCGCGGTCGCCGGATGAACGGGCCACACCGTGCAAGCCTCGCCAGGAATCGAGCGGGCCGAATTGTGGGTACATATCACCAGAACGTTGAATGTCTTCATGGTCCGCCTTGCGTGGTACAGGACTCCTGAAAGTCGCCGAATCCGCCGGTCAGCAGCCGGAACGCCCCCGGCAAACAAGGAGAGGCCGCTCACCGGGCACTCACGGACGGATCTGGTTCCACGTTTTCATAATAATTGAAATGTGCGGCGAATTCAAGATTTCCCCACTTCCGCGCCGTGATCGACCGCACAATGCGGGAGCGTTTAGAATCGGGCCGATGGTCCTCCAGGAAACACCCCGTTCACAGCACGCCCTGCTTCTCGAGATTGCCGAGTTGAAGCGTCAACTGGCAGAAGAAACGTCCCGTACGCAGCGCTCCCTGCTCCTGGCCATCGTTGCTTCCCTGGTGCTGCACGGACTGGTCCTGCTGATCCCGCGCCAGCCGCCGAAGGCCGAACGCGTCGCCACCCGCCTCGAAGCATCGCTCGCCGTACCGACCCCGCAAGCGCCGGTGGCCAAACCGCCCCCGGCTCCGGCCGCGATCAAGCCGGCCAGCCCCGCCAGGCCGCCGGCACGGCGACCGGTGATCGCCATCGACAAGTCCAGGGCGCCTGCGGCATCCAGCGCGGCCCCGAAATGGACGATCGCGCAGAAGGAGGAAATGAACAGCTTCGTGCGCGAACTCGAAGCGCAGGCCGGGCCGCGTCCCAGCCTCGCCCAGCGCTCGCTGGCCATGGCTCGTGAATACGGCCGCCAGCAGGCGCGCCAGGAACAGGAAGGCAGCGAGATTCTCGAACGTCTGCCGAACAGCGAACCGCCCGACCCGTTCAGCCTGGAGATGTATCTCGATGCGCTGGTCAAGAAGCTCAACCGCAGCGCCGGTTTCGTGCGCAATGACCCGCGCACCCGCGGAATGAAGAACGCCGCGGTACGGGTGCGCCTCAACCCCGACGGCTCATTGCAGAGTTTCAAGATTCTCAACGCCGGCGATCAGCAGGACCAGATCGCCTTCGTCAGATCGGTGGTCGAGCAGTCCGTGCCCTTCGCGCCCTTCCCCTCCGACCTGCGCCGTTCGGCGAAGTCGCTGAACATGGTCATCTGTATCCAGCCCACGCTATTCGGGAACGGCGGCTTCGGTTTCTCGCGGATTCCCGAAGGCAAGGGCTGTTGAGCAGCGAGCGGAAATGGCCGCGCTGACAGGGCCGGCGCGCTCTGCCGCCGGTGTTGAGGAACGGCAAAATCATCGACGGGGCGTGTAACATTTTTGCTGAATGTCAAAGCGATAATGCAAAAAAATGCTAGGCCCCGGAAAAACTTGCGCTATATTTGCGCCCCATCGACGAGGCAAAAAGAACACCATGATGACAATCTCCCGATCCACTCCCGAATCACAAGTGTCAGCATTGCAACGGCGGAGGAATGATGGCTGATCCAAATACCATCTTGATTAGCAATGAACGTCAGCTACGCGAATCGTGCGCAGTGGACGAGGATT